>JBEKQC010000022.1:0-75575 GCA_049520095.1 Terriglobales bacterium | reverse complement strand
CGTTCCAACACGCGCAACGGCGAGCGCTCCGGGTTGTTCATGGCGCTGACCGGTAAATAGAATGTCTGCTCAAACGCAAACTGGCCAGACATGGCGGCGTGAGACACCGAGTCCGTGTAACAGATCCAGGTTGTGCCGGGCGGAATGGCGAGTTGCATTTGCGAAACCTGAGACTGATAGCCTTCATCCGCCTTCATCCGGTCGTGAATGCCGAGCATGTAGTGGTCATATTCGGTTCGCCGTCCCTTTACGATCCGCAGCCAAAAGAGCAGTGCCGCCGTCCCAGGCCGAGGCGGCTTGATCCCTGGAAGGAAGTTAGCCGCAGCCTGTTCGAACTTTTCTCCCACCCGCCAAACGCGGGGCATCTGCGGATTGACATTCGTGAACACGCGTACAATTCGCAGGCCTTGCATTGGCCGGGACGGAAAGGCGTCCACGTGGAGCCGGGTGTCGTCGTGCCGCCAGGATGTAGTTCGGCCGGCGATCTCGGCGGGACGGAAGCTAGTGAATCCGGACGTCAGGTGATTGCTATACCCGGGACAGAGCGCCTGCAGCAAGTCGGAAGCCCGATTGTAGTAGCGCTGTAACATTCCGAGTAACTCGTTGCGCTCGGATCCCCCGCAGCGAGTGCCATTCAAAACGCCGGAGTCGGGACGGAAGCTCACGTTTTTCGATTTCCCGCCCAGACAATCCGGAGAGAGAAACTTTCGCTCGCTCTCGGACAGTTCGAAAAGCAGCTGCGGCGCGTAGAGGAGCTTTCCAGTTTCGAGGGCATCTGCAGCTTTGGCTACAATCTCGGGGGAGAACGGGCCTTGCCAGGACGTAATGTCGAGCGGTTCGAGAACTTCCATTGCCATGAAGCTTACCCAAAAGTCGCTTTCGCATCTCATCCTAATCTCACAAGGTTTAATTCGTCCAAGTTTGTCTTGGCCAACCGCCAGGTCCCGCGTTCCCGATCACAGAGCTTTTCATGGTTTTCGGTAAGCCTGCTCTTGACGCTTGTTCTGGTTACGGAACTCTCCCGTCGATCACGCCGTATACGCACATAGACAGCTTGTCCTGGGAAAGGCGCGACCGTTGGACCCACGCCTTGCTTTACAGTATTTCCCCACTTGTGGGATGTAGGCAAAAGCCTTGAGACGGCAGCTAACTCTTTTGCCTCGCGCATGTCTAAATATCGGGAGAGTGTGGGAATTTGAACATCCGGGAGGTGTTGCGGCAGACGGCCAGTTCCATTGCGGCTCATAAACTGCGCAGCTTCCTCACCATGTTCGGGATCATCTGGGGCATCACATCGGTCATTCTGCTGGTAGGCCTGGGCAAAGGTTTCAGCCGCGATCAGAAAGAGCGGCTGAAAACCATCGGCGTCGATCTGGCCATTATCTGGGGTGGGCGAACCAGCGAACAAGCTGGCGGATATGCCGCCGGACGCGTAGTCCGCCTCTCGATTCGCGATGCCGACTTGATCAGGCAGGAGGCCTACTTGATCAAAACCGTCAGCCCGGAACTGCGTCGCAATGTGTCCGAGGTTAGCCGCTACAACGCTGCCTCGCGCCCGGTGCGCGGAGTCTGGCCCGAATATCAGAGATTCCGGTCGCTCAAGGTGCAGGAAGGGCGGCTGATGACTGATGACGACGAGAGCGAAGGCCGCCGCGTGGTCGTGCTCGGAGTGGAGAGCCGCGACCAGTTGTTTCCCGGCAAAGCCGCCATTGGCGAAACGCTGATGATGAATGGCTCGCCCTACACGGTCATCGGTGTGCTCGAAAAGAAAAAGCAGAACGGCAGCTACGGCAGCGGACCCGACAACACGCAACTCTTCGTTCCCTACGCATCGATGGCGCGCGATTATCCACCGCCAGAGCGTCCAGGCGTATTCAAAGGATGGATCAACAACCTGGTAGTCGAAGTTGGCGATCCCGCGCAGCACGAGGAGGCGCTGCGGCAGGTGTATCGGATTCTCGGCCGCGAACATCATTTTGATCCTGCCGACAAGGACGCTCTCCAGATATGGGACACGCTCGAAGGCTCGCAGCTGGTGGAGCGCATCTTCGACATCATGACCATCTTCTTCGGTGCGGTCGCGCTGATGACGCTCTCGCTGGGCGGCATCGGGGTGATGAACATCATGCTGGTCGCAGTCACCGAGCGAACTCGCGAAATTGGCGTCCGGAAGTCTTTGGGCGCGACGGCAGCCGATATCCGCAACCAGTTTTTCGCCGAATCGGCCGCCCTGATGACCATCAGCGGCGCAATCGGTCTCGGCATCGGCGTAGGTATTTGTCTAGCGGTAGCCAATGTTGAGCTGCCCGATATCGTGCCCCATCCCATCATTTCCCCGCTGGCGATTATCGCGTCGCTATTAACGCTTGGACTCATCACCATCGCCGCGGGAATGTATCCGGCACAGCGCGCCGCAGCACTCAGTCCGATCGAATGTCTGCGGCAAGAGTAAAACGAGAAAGGAGATCAGGTGCAGGTCAAGGAACTGATCCAGCAAAGCTGGGACGCGCTCACGCGCAACCGCCTGCGCTCCATCCTCACCATGATGGGCATCGTGTGGGGTCTGACTACAGTGGTGCTCCTGCTCGGCTACGGACAAAGCGTCAGCGCGGGCGTGCTCAACGCTTTCCTCGGCATTGGCAACAACGTGATCTTGGTGTGGGAAGGTCAGACCAGCATGCAGGCCGGCGGACAACGCGCCGGCAAACGCATTCACTTCAAGTACGACGATGTCGAGGCCATTCGCGAGGAAGCTCCGCTGGTGCGCCTGGTCAGTGGGGAGTGGGACGACAACTTCGGCTACAAATACGGCGACCGGGTGGTGACTGTGTCGACCAAAGCGGTGCAATATCCCTATGGCGAAATGCGCAAGCTGAACATTGCCGAGGGGCGCTACTTCGAGGAAAGCGATTTCACCGAGCACCGCCACGTTCTTATTGTGGGTCCGAATGCGTCCAAGAAAGTATTTGGCAACCGCGATCCCGTCGGCGAGTACGTGACCGTCAACGGAGGAAGCTGGGAAGTAATCGGTCTCCTGCGGCTGAAGATCCAAGACTCGTCCAACAACGGGCCTGACAATGAGAACTTTTTCATGCCCTTCGAAAGCATGGGCGACATTAACGACAAGCGCGATCCCGAGCTGATCGTGTTCCAGTCGGTCCTGCCCATACTGCACAAAGCCGCGCTGGCCCAGGTGCGGGAGGTGTTGGCTCGCCGTCACAATTTCAATCCCAAGGACGACAAGTCAACTCCCGAGTGGGACACGGTCGACGACTCGAAAGAAATTCAACAATTCGGACTTGCCCTCCAGCTCATCCTCGGCTTTATCGGCATGCTGACGCTCGGAGTTGGAGGCGTGGGCGTAATGAACATCATGCTGGTAAGCGTGACCGAGCGCACCAAAGAAGTAGGATTGCGCAAAGCTCTCGGCGCCCGCAATCGCGACATTGCCTGGCAGTTTCTGGTGGAAGCCCTGGTGCTAACCTTCGCCGCCGGCGCCGTGGGGATGCTGGTGTCGGTCGTGCTGGCGCACGCCATTCCGCCCATGCCGTTGTACTCCGCCATGTATAAGACGGCCAATCACGAGGGCGATATCTTTCTGAAGACGTCAAGCAGCGTGATGCTGACCGCGTTTCTGATTCTGACTTTTGTTGGAATTACAGCGGGCTTGTGGCCGGCGTGGAAGGCAGCGCACATGGAGCCCGTCGAGGCGCTGAGACACGAGTAACATGCTTCTGTCGAACAAAGTCAAGAGGGTCGTGTCACCCGCTCAGTGACGCCAGATTTTCTGCTCGGGGTGGGCGCTGTCGGTGGAAGACGGGGCAAGCCCCGTCTCTACATTATTATTGGGTACGGCTACGGGCGCCGCAGTTGAGACCGCCGGCATGGCTGCGACTGATTCGGACTTGGCGCCTATTTCATCTCCGCGGAAGTAGCGACCTTTAGCGGCGCGCATTTCTGGCATGGCCGTATACGGTTTCGAGTAATCATTATTCGCGTTCCAGAAAAGAAATCCGATTCCACCTTTCTGTTTCGCTACTTCGATCTGAACTTCAACATACTTCGGCGAGTAAGTCTTGGTACGCCAGGCGAAGGCTTGCAGCCAGGGACGAATTACCACGCTGCTAGCGCCGGAATTGGTGATGAGCTTGAACCGCTCCATGGACTCGCCGATGAAATGCTCGGGTGCGTCGCCGGGATGGGCGATGCCGTCCATGCCGAAGAAGTGGGAGGGATATATCATGGGCGAGAGTACGTCACAGTGCTTCGCCATGGCTACAATGTCTTGCCCGGTGTGGGCAAGATCGACGGGGCGCTGCCACGCCATGACTCCAAAGACATCGAGTGAAAACAGGACGCCGGTGGGATGGATCTGGGCATAGGCGCGCTGCAGGAAATCGGCGACCACTTCGGAGCGCTGCTGTTTTGGATTGTCGGTCTGGAAGTTGAAGGCGGCATCCTTCTGGTCGCCTTCGGCGGGAAAGCGGACGTAGTCGAACTGCACTTCGTCGACTCCGGCCTGGGCTACGAACTTGGCCAAGGCGATGTCATAGTCCTGCACCTTGGGATTCGAGGGGTCGGTCCAGACGAGTTTGCCGTTTTCGCGCCAAGGCTGGCCGGTGCTGCGTGACTTCACGGCGAGTTCAGGATGGGTGGTAACGAGATGCTCGTCGCGGAAGATGGCGATGCGAGCGATGGCGTGCATGTTTTCGGAGTGCAAGAAGTGAATGAACTTGGGCAGGTCGGAAATATAGTGGCGCTGTCCGGCGGCTAGCGGGTGGTCGAAGGCGACGTTGACGATGCCATCGCTATCCTTGATATCGAACACAACCGCGTTGCCGCCAACTTCGCGCCAATGGCGGATGATGCGCTCGCCATGATCGCTGCCCGCCATTACCCCAGTCAGATAAATGGCGCGGACTTCGAAATCTCTTGCAACTAGCACCGGTTTCTCTACAATTGGCGATTCGAGAATTCCGGGGATTATTATCTGCTCTCCGGATTTGAGGAAGACTCCCTGCCGGTTGTGGTTGGCTTCGCGGATGGCTTCGGCCAGTTCGGTTGAGGTGAGGTATTTGGTCCGCTTCAGATATTTGCGGGCGACGGACGTGATGCTATCGCCGCGCTGGGCCTGGTAAAGATCGGAACCGGGGGGCGCAATCAATGGCGCCGGGGGTTCGGGCTTCTTGGTGGTATCGGCTTTCACCTGCATCAACTGCACGGCGTGAGGGTTTTGAACGGCGGCAGCTTCCAAAGAAAAGAGAACGAAGGCGATAAGCGCCAGCTGGAACGTTAAGGAAGCGACGCGGGTGATCGAGAGTCTGGCGGCTGGAAATCGGGACAAGGATGTTCTCCGAAGAGGAAGTCTGTTTCTAGTGTGCGCCGGCAGTAACTTGGCTGCCAGTTACGTCCGGCCAAGCGGGTTATGGCTTACCAGACATGAGCTTAGGGTTAGTCGGGACGCTGCGGTAAAGTTCCAGCAGTCTGCAAAGTATTGCTCTTGGGGAAACCCTGTGGAACATGGCTAGCTTGACATCGGGTGGGCTAGCCGCATCTAAACCGATGAAAAATGGGGGAGTATAGCGCGTCCGCAGGATGGCTAGCGGCTTGCACAAGGAGTGAGCGGGGCGGGGAAATTGGACATTCCTCCCGAGTGACAAAAATGAGCAACGTAGCAGAAAACAAGATCCCGGAAAGGAAACAGGGGCCCGAAACGATGAGAACGAACCTTGCAACCGTGCTGGATCCGAACCGCCGCAGCAACGACGCCCGTGACTTTGAGGGTGCTTTGCGCCGGAAAATTGTGGGGCAGGATCAGGCGATCGAGAAGGTCGCGGAAATCTATCAGATGTTTCTGGCCGGGCTGAATGCGCCGGGTCGCCCGGTGGGGAATCTGCTGTTCCTGGGGCCGACTGGCTCCGGCAAGACGCGGGTGGTGGAAGCGGTCGCTGAGTCTTTGTTCGGTGACGCGCGTGCCTGCATCAAGATCGATTGCGCAGAGTTCCAGCACTCGCACGAGATTGCGAAGTTGATCGGCTCGCCTCCGGGATACCTGGGACACCGCGAGACCCATCCGCTGCTGACGCAGGAAGCGCTCAACCAGTGGCACACGGAAAAGCTGAAGCTGTCGATTCTGCTGTTCGACGAAATCGAGAAGGCTTCCGACTCGCTGTGGCAACTGCTGCTTGGAATTCTGGACAAAGCGACGCTGACGCTGGGCGATAACCGGCGTGTGGATCTTTCGAACTGCATCATCATCATGACCTCGAACCTGGGCGCCGCAGAGATGAACGGTTTGGTGGATGGCGGCTTGGGCTTCGCTCCGAAAGCGGTGCAGGTGGATAACTCGCTCGACGACAAGATTACCCGCTCGGCGGTGGACGCAGCGCGGCGCAAGTTTGCGCCCGAGTTCATGAACCGTATCGATAAAGTAGTGGTGTTCAAGACGCTGCGTTCCGAGCACCTGCAGCAGATCCTGGAAATCGAATTGGGGATGGTACAGCAGCGGGTTCTGATGGCAGCGGGCGCGCATCAGTTCGTGTTCAACTGCACGCCACAAGTAAAGAATTTCTTGCTGGCGGAGGGCACTGATCCGAAATACGGGGCGCGGCATCTGAAACGGGCGATTGAACGGCATCTGGTGTTTCCGCTCGCAAATCTGGTGGCGACTGGACAGGTCAAGCTGGGAGATTTCATCCGCATCGATCTGCTGGGCGAAAGCAGGCTCACCTTTGTAAAGGAAGCGGAAGGCGCGATGGTGCCTGTGCTGCTCGAACGTTACGGGGTGGCGGCAGCCATGCCGGCAGTAGCGGCAGCCAGAGCGGCGCGTCCGGTGGCACAACGCAAGGAGTTTGGCGCCGGATCACAGAACGAGAATAAGTAAGTCAAGTTGCTGGTAGGTGGGGCACCGCCTTTGGGCGGTGTCCTTTTTTTGTTGGTAGCTTCTTTTGTGGGCGCAAGCTCAAATCCGTCAAGCGATGGGGTATTTTGGCACCGAACGCAGGGCTGTCCTAGTGGGAACGAGGGGTACTGGGAACGAGGGTTGCAACATCCAAGTTGCGTGCGTCGGAGTTTTTTGCAGGCATGTCCTTTTCCGCGTACATAGCGCGGTCCGATTTGTCTAGCGCCTCATCGAGGGTCATCCCGTCTGTCCACTCGCAGCGACCGATAGAGAGAGTCAAATCAAAAGACTCCAGGTGCCCTTGGTCATTCCAGTCCTTCACGTGAGCCTTGATTCGGTCAACCACTGTACGAGCATCTAAAGTTGACGTGTCGGCGAGAATCACCAGAAATTCGTCGCCTCCGTAACGCACCACCGCGTCCGAACCGCGTACGGAACTCTTAAGTATCGTAGCAACTTCTGAAAGGACTAAATCTCCTGTCAGGTGCCCGAACCGTGAGTTGACCTCTTTGAACCGGTCCACGTCGATCATCATGAAGGTCAGCGGGCTTTGCAAACGACGCGCATGGCTGATGAATCGTCCAGCCATATCTTCGAGGGAACGACGGTTGTACACCTCAGTTAGCGGATCCGTGAAAGATTGAAGACGCACTAATTCGTTCTGTATGGTTGTCGAGATGAGTCTCTGTCGTGCCCGCCGCAGATCCAAACGGCGGGTGGCCAAGTAGCCATTAAGCAGTCCGAGCAGCACAAACAGGCCAACGACTAATTGCCGTGAGACTGTGATCTGAAAATGGATGTCCTCTTGTTTGAGAAAGGCAGCTGGAATAATCAGCGCGAGCAGCCCCACGGAGACCAAAAAGCCCGCTAGCGACACAATGATCCACAGTTCCCAGTCGCGCCTCTCGATCGAGGCGAGCTGCTGGGTGACCGCAGAGAAGGCATCCGGCAACTGTCCTTCCTTGCTCATCGCGTGCAAGCACTCTAAACCAGCGGCAGCATCCATACCACATTACGAAGGTATGCGGAACCAGTGACGGGAGCCCGTTAGATAAAGAGTCTGCACCCGAATTAGATTGGGTCCGGGCCGCGCCACTGAAACTCCTGCGTGTGCCCACCACCTGCCGTCGCTTTGATAATGTTCTTGGGCCGATGGCCAAGTCACTAGCTAATCGGAAATCTGGTCCGAGAAATAGAGGGTCTGCGGTTCCCGCGTCCAGGAAGATTAAGCCGAACTGTTGCCTTGCCTGATTCGCTGGTTCCCATGGGGCTTGTTCTGCGCCTGCTAGCTCCCCTGACGTGTGATCCGCACGCAGACGAAATGAAAATCGATGAACCTCCGGACTTACTTTCGTAACTCTTCCCAAGTTACTCCGCAGGTTAGAATACGTGAAGGTTGCGGGAGCATAGCCGGAGCATGGCATGAATCAGCAAGCATTCCGACAGATGAGCCAGAACAGCCCCTCGGCGGTTCCGACTGAGATGAGTCGGATCGAAAGTCGTGAATGGTGGCTGTGGGGGGTCGCCGTTGTGGTGACACTCGCATTGACCCTGGGGATCATTTCATTCACTTTTCCCTGGTTTAATCGGCAAGAGGACGTTTCTTATTGGTTTGATCTAAGGGAATGGGTACGTGGGCTGGCAGCGCTGGTATTGCTTTTCGATTTATACGCGATCTACCAACACCTGCAACTCCAGCGCATTCGGCACCAACTGGCGGAGCAGCACGCGCTTCGGCAGGCGGAAGAGAAGTACCGGGCTATCTTCGAAGATGCTGTTGTTGGAATTTTTCAGATCACTCCTGAAGGCCGCCCTCTAAGCATCAATCGCGCGTTGGCACAAATGCACGGCTACGATTCTCCGGAACAACTGCTGGCGGAGATTTCGAACGTGGCACACCAGCTGTTTGTCGATCCCGGTCGGATGGGTGAACTGGCGCGCACGCTAGACGAGCATGGCGTGGTGCGCGGCGCCGAAGTGGAAGTCTACCGCAGAGACCGCACGAAAAAGTGGTTGTTGGTGAACCTGCGAGCAGTACGTGACACCAACGGCAAGATCGTTCTGCACGAAGGCACAGTTGAGGACATCACCGACCGCAGAGTGGCCGAAGAACGGGTCCAATACCTAGCCTACTACGATGCTCTTACCGGGCTGCCTAATCGGACCCTTCTGCAGGATCGATTGTCAAAGGCACTGGCCAGCGCTCGGCGGCAGAAGGACAAGGTTGCGCTTCTGTTCCTCGACCTCGACCGGTTCAAAAACATCAACGACTCGCTCGGACACTCGGTCGGCGACCTTCTCCTGCAGGACGTTGCAGAACGCCTTAAGAAATCGGCGCGTGAACAAGACACGGTGGCTCGGCTAGCCGGAGACGAATTTCTCATCGTGTTGACTGATGTAAAGGACATTCCCGACGCAGCCGTTGCTGCTGAGCGGTTCATGGACGCCATGACCGCTGAATTCGTCGTGCAAGGTCACCCGCTAAGTGTTAGCTGCAGTCTAGGCATCAGCATTTTCCCGGAACACGGTGCGGACGGCGAAACCCTGATTAAGAATGCCGATGCGGCCATGTATTGCGCCAAAGATTATGGACGTGACAATTTCCGGTTCTTTACCGATGACATGAACGCTCAGTCGGTGGAGCGATTGACCTTGGAGAGCAGCTTGCGGCTCGCACTCGACAAAAAAGAACTTTTCTTGGTGTATCAACCGCAGATGGATATTGGTACTGGAAGAATCACCGGGTTGGAAGCTCTCCTCCGCTGGCAACACCCGGAATTGGGCCTCGTGCCGCCCGATAAGTTCATACGGATTGCTGAGAACAGCGGCTTGATCATGTCCATCGGTGAATGGGTGCTCAGGACTGCCTGTTCTCAAGCGCGGAAATGGCAAGAAGAGGGGCTTCCCGCAGTGCCAGTGGCAGTCAATGTGTCAGCGGTACAGTTCCGCCAAGGGGGCTTCCGCGAACTCATCAGAAGAGTGCTCCACGAGACCGGCCTCGCTCCCCAATACCTGGAACTGGAGCTCACGGAAAGCCTCCTGCTATCGAATGCAGACGTGAGGTTCCTAGTTCTTCAAGAACTCAAGGCCATGGGGCTGAAGTTGGCGATCGACGACTTTGGGACCGGCTATTCCAGCTTCAGCTACCTGAAACACTTTCCGGTTAGCAAGCTCAAAATCGACCGTTCGTTTGTTCGCGATGTCGCGGTGAATCCCGATGACGCAGCGATCACAAGCGCAATCATCAGCATGGCAAAAAGCTTGAATCTCAAGGTAATTGCGGAAGGCGTCGAAAATGAAGCGCAAATGTCATTCCTGCGGGCACACCATTGTGACGAGATTCAAGGATATTATTTCAGCAAGCCCCTATCGGCCGACGAAGTTGTCGACAAGTTGCGAGGCATCGTGGGACAAGGCCATGAGCGCAGGGCTTTTGTTCACTCACTCGGTACCTGGTAATTAGCCGTTTGCCGATGCCGTTTGACCCCCTCGAAACTGTACATCGTTGCACGATACGACGTTCCAACCTTCACCGCGGCAATAGTCTTGAAGCGATATACTTTGCCGCATGGAGAGGGCGCTCACCTTGGCTGACTATGAATCACTGGCGGAATTGCGTTATCAGATTCGCCGTTTTCTTCACTTCAGTGAGCAAGCTTCCCGGATGGCTGGTCTTGAACCTCACCAGCATCAACTCATGCTTGCCTTGAAAGGGCTGCCCACGGGGATTCGCCCACGAATCGGAGAGCTGGCCGAGCGGCTGCAGATTCGACATCACAGTGCGGTTGAGTTGGTAAACCGGCTCTCTGCCGGCGGCTACGTGCGCCGGCATCGCGGGGGTGAAGACGGCCGCGAAGTATTGCTTTGTTTGACTCCGAAAGGTGAAAAGGTGTTGCAGGAGCTCTCCTTACACCATCGGACAGAACTTCGCCTGCGCGGCCCCGCTCTCATCGCGGCGTTGAGGCATGTGATGCACACGAGCAAAAGCGGCAAAGGGAATCCCAGCCGGGCAGCTTCGCGAGCCAGGAGAAAAGCCTAAGGCACCACTGGCTGGAAGGTCGGCGGCTCGATGCGGTCCTTCAACCGTTCCAGCGCCGTGGTCCGATACAATAGCGCCCATGCCGGAAGCTAAGTTCACATCAGGGCAGACGCTCGCGAAGGCAACCATTTTTTCAGGGTTAGCGGAAGGCGAACTGGCCTTCCTAACGCAGCGTGCAGTTCCGCGTCGCTACACGGCGGGTGAAATCGTCTTCAGTGAAGGCGAGCCCTGCTCCGGGCTCTATGTGGTTGAGACTGGCCATGTCCGCATCTTCAAGAGCTCCGCCAACGGCCGGGAACAGGTGCTCAGCATTGATGGACCCGGAAGTTCCATCGCCGAACTCCCCGTATTCGACGGCGGGAATTATCCGGCGTCGGTGGCAGCGATTGACGAGGCAACTCTGCTGTTCGTCAGGAAACAGGACTTTGAGGCTTTGTGTCTGGCACACCCACAAGTTGCGCTCAAGGTCCTGCGGGTAGTTGGAGCGCGCCTCCGGCGCCTGGTTGGGATCATCGAAGAACTTTCCTTCACCACGGTTCGACACCGGCTTACGTCCTTCCTGCTCCGCCTGGCTGGAAAGGAAGGCAAGCGCACGAGCGAGGGCATAGAAATCACCCTTCCTGTCAGCAACCAGGAACTTGCCTCACAAATTGGCACCGTGCGCGAACTCGTTTCCCGTAATCTTTCCCGCCTCCAGGCGGAAGGGATGCTGAAGATAGATGGACGCAGCTTGACGATCTGCGACCTGAAAGCTCTCGAAGCTGAACTGCACACTGCGGAGTAATTGGCCCCCGCCTCTCTTCTAAGGCTGTTTCGCGTTGTGCATGAGTGTGACAAAAGTCATCGGCAGCCTGGTTTTAGTCCGCCAATATCAAACCATCGAGCGTAGTCGGAGCGTGGAGCCGGCTCGCAGGAGGATGCGATGACAGTGACAACGAGTGTTACCACCGAAAAGACTGTACGGGAATTGGCCCTCGAAAATCCGGCAGCAACCAGAGTGTTTGAAAAGCTGGGCATCGACTATTGCTGCGGCGGCAATACGTCGCTCGATGAGGCCTGCCGCGCTGCGAATCTTAATACGAAGCAGGTACTGGATTCCCTGGAGACGGCCGAGCAGTCGGCGCGTGCCGTGCAAGAGGAGCACAACTGGCAGACCGAAGCTCTGGCTGATTTGATTGCGCACATCAAGAACACTCACCACAAGTACACTCGCGAGGAGATCGCCCGTCTCGGTCCTCTTTTCGATAAAGTTTGCTCAGTACACGGGAAGAATCACCCCGAACTGCTGCAGATCCGCGGAACCTTCCAAGGCCTCGCCCAGGAGTTGACGACCCACCTGATGAAGGAAGAGATGGTCCTGTTTCCGTATATCGTAAGGATGGAGGAAGCTACGATCGCGAAGGAACCAATCGTGCCAGCGCCGTTTGGCACGGTCCAGAATCCGGTTGCAATGATGGAGCACGAGCACGATTCCGCCGGGAACGCACTGCGTGCCATGCGCGAGGCGAGTGACGGCTACGCCGCTCCGGCCGATGCCTGCGTGAGCTATCAGACACTCTACAAGGCCCTAGCTGCCTTTGAGACCGACCTTCACCAGCACATTCATCTCGAAAACAACATTCTGTTTCCGCGCGCGGTTGCGATGGAAAAAACTCAATGACGGCTCCCCGAATCAGACCAGCCGGTTCAGGCCGTCCACGTAGGCTTTTGCGCTGGCCTCGATGATGTCAGTGGAAGCGCCGCGACCCATGACGCGGCGGTTGCCGATTTCCAGGTGTACGGTGACCTCTCCCATGGCTTCGGTGCCCTCCGTCACGGCTCGAATGTCATAGCGCAAGAGTTTCACATGGGTGGAGGTGAGTGCCGCAATCGCCTTGTACACGGCATCGACCGGTCCGTCGCCAATCGCAGCTCCTTCCTTTGCCTTCCCGTTTATCAGCAGACGCACAGTCGCGGTCGGAATCGCGGTCGTTCCGCTGTAACTGTGCAGGTACTCCAGCTTCAGGTTCTGCTCGACTGGAGGCAAGGCATCGTGAACCAGTGCGGCCAAGTCTTCGTCGAGCACTTCCTGTTTCTTGTCGGCCACGGCAAGGAAGCGCTGATACAGGGTGTCAAGCTCCTGCCGGGAGAGTTCGTAGCCGAGTTTCTCCAGCCGTGAGCGCAGCCCGGCCCGGCCCGTGCGCGCCGTCAGGACAACCCGGCTCCCGGTAAATCCGACGTCTGCGGGACGCATGATTTCATACGTCTGCCGGTCTTTCAGGAATCCGTCCACGTGGATGCCGGAACTATGCGCAAACGCGTTCGAGCCGACGACGGCTTTATTGGCCGGGACCGGCATTCCGAGCAATTCGGCAACCATGCGGCTGGTGCGGAAGAACTCGCGCGGCTCGACTCCGGTGCTCACTCCGTAGTAGTCGGCGCGGGTGTGGATGCCCATGACGATTTCTTCCAGCGCCGCGTTGCCCGCCCTTTCGCCGATTCCGTTGATCGTCCCCTCAACCTGGCGTGCACCATTACGAATGCCTGCCAGGGAGTTGGCCACCGCCAGTCCAAGGTCGTCGTGGCAGTGGACGCTGATGGTTGCGCGTGCAATGTTCGGAACGTTGTCGCGAATGCCGCGAATCAGTTCACCGTACTGCTCGGGAACGGTGTAGCCCGTGGTATCGGGAATGTTGACGACGGTTGCGCCCGCATCGATGACGGCCTCCAACATCTCGAAGAGGTACAAGGGCGCGGCGCGGCCCGCATCTTCAGCGTAGAACTGAACGTCGCCAACGCAGTTGCGCGCACGCTTTACGGCATCCACGGCCATGGCCACCAGTCTTGCCCTCTTACTTTCGAGCGTCTTGCCATAGCGCTCGTCGCGGAACTTGCCCATAATGTGAATGTCGGAAACGCCGATGCCGGTGTGAATGCGCGGGCGCTTGGCCTTGGCGAGCGCCTCTCCGCAAGACTCGATGTCGGCGGGAACCGCGCGCGACAGCGCGCAGATCGTAGGCCCCTCGATCTCCTGCGCAATCTTCCGGACAGCATCAAAGTCTTCCGGAGACGATGCCGGGAAGCCGGCCTCGATAATATCCACCCTCAGCCGGGCGAGCTGGCGCGCCAGCCTTATCTTGTCGCGACTCCCCAGGCGGGTTCCCGCTGCCTGTTCGCCATCTCTTAGAGTGGTATCAAATACCGCGATCTTTGGCGTAGCCTTCAACGACGTAGCCTTCATTCCCGCATCCTCGATGAATGTTTTGCATTTGCTATCGGAGAACAGCCGAACCGCTCCAGCATACCGCATGAGGGCTTTCGAACTACTGCTTCCCTGGCGCAAACACACGCGAATGAAACTTCAATGTCTCACCGAAGTGCGCCAGAAAATATGCGGCGCTATGGTTGCCAGGATAGAGGTGAAACTCATGTTTGATGCTTTCTGCTTGAAGTTGCCGGTCGAGTTCCGCGGCCCCTTTCTCAAATCCGAATTCATCCTCGCGACCGCAGTTGAAATAGATAGACAGCCCTTTCATGCGCACTCGATTTTGTTTCGCAAGAACAAAAAGACTGTTCTGGTCCCAATGAGCAACGTCGATGGGATTGCCGAACACGGCGCCAAGCATCCCACTTAGCTGTGTCCCTGCATGCATTGCTGCAGTTGTCTCCTGCGGCGATGCGATGATGATCGCGGCACTCTGCGCACTGACCGAGGAAAATAGTTCCGGATAGGCAAAGGCAAACCGAAGGGCGCCGTATCCGCCCATGGAGACACCGCTGATTGCCCGTGCGGAGCGCTCCCGCCGAATCGAGTAATGTGCCTCGATGTAGGGAATGAACTCGCGAATAAAGAAATCGCTGTAGCGCACGCGGCCATCGGCGGAGTTGATATAGAAACTGCTCCTGCCCTCGGGCGCGACCACCAAAAAATGGGTGATCTGACCCTGCTGGCGGAGATCTTCGATCACGTTCCATGCACCGCTCTTGACTAAGGTCTGTTCGTTGTCGCCGAGTCCGTGCAAAAAATAGAGCACGTGATAACGCAGCGGAGAAGCGCCGGTAGTCGCAGTGTCATAGTCAGGTGGCAACATAACGCAGTAGTGGACCGTTTGACCGAGAACGCGGCTTTCCAGCGCGTTGCAGTCGATGCGGCCCTGAGCTTGGGCGCGGGAGAAAAGCAGCGCGACAAGAAACAGTGTCAGCCAGCGCATTGCGACCAGTCTACTCGTAGCGCAGTGCCTGCACAGGATCGAGCCTGGCGGCTCGGGCCGCCGGATAGAGGCCCGACAACAGACTAACAACGATGGAAAAAGCGATCGCGCTGAGCACGAGCCACAGCGGCACCGACCAGATCTGCGCCGGCGGAAAATGCTGGCGCACGAGATAAATGTTGGTTCCGAGATTGATGAGTCGCCCGATGGTCCAACCAAGCGCGACTCCGACTGCACCGCCGACGAGACCCATGGCGCCCGCTTCGGCGAAAAACAGGCCCCGTACGTCAGTGTCACTGGCACCTAGGGCCTTCATGATTCCGATTTCGCGCCGGCGTTCGAGGATGGCCATCACCAGCGTGTTCACGATGCCGATGGAAGCTACGGCGAGGGCCAGGCTACCGAAAATCCCAAGGAACACATCGAGCACGGCAAAGAACTGGCGCATACTGCGGGTAGCATCGACGATAGAAAAAGCGCTGAATCCCAGCTTCTTTATGGCATCTTCGACGACCGGGACCTGATTGGGATTCCCTACCCGCACGCTGAGTGAAGTATAGGTGGGCGGGCCACTGGCTGAGGTATCGCGCAGTTCGGACTGGACGTGGAGATTTTGCACAAGCTTGAGCGGCAGAAAGACGCGTGCCCGGGCAGTTCCGCGCATGCTATCCGGATCGAGGTCCGTCACCCCCACGATTTTCAGCACTTGCTGGCGTGGGACGACCGAGTACGCGGCCCCGTCAGCAGGCCCCGCACCGTCAGTAGACGATGAGGGAAGTACGGTGCGCTCGGCATAGCGCATCGTCACCTCTTTCCTGAGCAGAGGCTTGGCCAAGTCCGCGATATTTGTGTTATCCGTGCCCGGCTTGGGCGTCTTGCCCAGCAACTCTTCGGCGAACGACTTCTGCAGAATGACTTCCGGAACTGCTTCGGACGAGAAGAAACTGCCCTGCATGTCCTCGAAAGCGTCGTTGTTGTTCTTGGCGGAAAATGGTATTCCAGCCACCATGGTCAGGTGGGGTTTATCATCGAAGCGCAACTCTGTAACGAACCGAATATCAGGATAGGCCTCGACAACGCCGGGGAGGTGCTCGATTTTCTGTCGCGCCGGTTCATCCAGCGCCGGGCTCTCGGCCGGTGGTGGGCCCTCTTCTCTTTGCTCCCGGAAGTTGCGGAAGTCCCGCCTGGACGTAGCCACGACAGTGTCAAACAGGCCGGACTTCTGCAGCCGGCGCGAAGCCAACTGCTGCAGGCCGATGCCGAGCGAGAGCATGGCGACCAGGGAGGCTACACCGACGGAGATGCCGATCGTCGTCAGCGAATTGCGGAAGACGGACTCACGCAGATTGCGGACAGCAAGGTCGATGACGTCGTAGGACTTCACTGCGTCTCTCCCTGCTGTTCACTCGATGTTGCCGAGACGTTGGGCAGGTCATCGTTGGGCAGGTCATGGTTGGGTACGTCATGGACGAGCTTTCCGTCCGCCAAATGCACCATCCGCCCGGCATGTTTCTCGGCGAGAGCCAGTTCGTGCGTAACCATCAGCACGGTCATGCCCAGCGACTGATTGAAGCTACGAATGAGCTCCATGATTTCGGCGCCGGTGCGGCTGTCCAGATTGCCGGTTGGTTCGTCCGCCAAAAGAAGCTGGGGCTGGTTAATGAGAGCACGCGCCAAGGAAGCGCGCTGCTGTTCACCACCCGAGAGTTCCATAGGCCGATGAGCAAGCCGTCCGCTCAAACCCACGCGTTCGAGCGATTGGCGCGCAAGTGCGGCGCGCTGGCGGCGATCGACTTCGGCAAAGCGCATGGGAAGCTCCACATTTTCCAACAAAGTCATGCTAGGTATCAGATTGAACGACTGGAAGACCATTCCGACGGTATGAAGGCGGTACTTGGCCAGTTCCTCGCGTGAGAGTGTGGCTAAGTTGTTTCCCTGGACGATCACCGCGCCCGAGGTGGGGCGGTCAAGCCCGGCAACCAGGTTAAGTAATGACGACTTGCCGGACCCCGAGGGGCCCAGCAGAGCCACAAATTCTCCGGCACGGATGTCGACCGAGATCCCGTCCACGGCGCGCACCAACGCCTCACCCATCTGGAAATGACGGCAAACGTTCTCGGTGCGGACAGCTAAGGAGTTCGGGCTGACGCCATCCATGCTGTATCGTACTTTGTCGGGAAGGCCCCCAGCAAATTAGAAGAAGCGCCTGGCCAGAGGAGATCACCGCGCATTCTAGCTCAACCAGTTTTCTCAACGGTAGACCGATCCTGACTCTCTGCCCGAAGGCGATCGCTCGAGCGCGCAGACCGCGCCTACGATTTTGTCGCCAGCGGCGTCGATCACGGGAAGGCGAGATGGGTATAGAATGTTTGTGGTTTTCGAAGTCAGAAATAATCCCACCATAGACCCTAAAGCCGCGCGGTTGCGATTGGCACAACGGCTGGCTACATAGAGGCAACCTGGCCATGCTGGAGTTAAAGGCATCACCGCACATCACCGATGGAGCGAAGGCCACGATTATCCATGGAGGCGGAAAATGTTTATCAGCGCTGAGAACCAGGAAACCACAATGACGATCTTCGATCAACAGGTCGCGGCCGCGAAGGAATGGTTCGCGAGCCCCCGGTTTGCCGGGATCGTCCGTCTCTACTCCCCGCGCCAGGTGGCCGAACAGCAGGGCACGCTTTCCGGCGACTACACCGTAGCGCGGCAGGCGGCCGAGGAGTTCTACGCACGGCTGCGCGAGCTCTTCGAGGAGCGGCAGCAGATGACTACCTTCGGTCCCTATTCGCCGGGCCAGGCAGTGATGATGAAGCGCATTGGGATGGAAGGCATTTACCTGGGCGGCTGGGCGACGTCCGCCCGCGGATCGCTGGCAGAGGATCCGGGGCCGGACTTGGCCAGCTATCCGCTCAGCCAGGTGCCAGACGAGGCCGCCGGACTGGTGCGGGCACTTCTCACCGCCGACAAGAACCAACACTTCGCGCGCATGCGTATGACCGAAGAACAGCGCAAGGGGACGCCGGTCGTCGACTTTCGGCCTTTCATCATCGCCGACGCCGACACCGGTCACGGTGGGGACGCGCATGTACGCAATCTCATCCGCCGCTTTGTCGAGGTCGGGGTAGCGGGCTACCACATCGAAGATCAGAAGCCGGGAGCGAAGAAGTGCGGCCACCAGGGCGGTAAGGTGCTGGTGGCCGTGGACGAGCAGAACAAGCGCCTCAATGCTGCCCGCCTGCAGCTCGACATCATGCGAGTCCCGGGCATCATCGTAGCCCGAACCGATGCCGAGTCCGCGACCTTCATCGAGAGCCGGAGCGACGAGCGCGACCAACCCTTCATCCTCGGCGCCACCAACATCGATCTACCCAGCTACAAGGCCGGTTATCTCGCCATCTTGCGGAAGCTCTTCGAACTGGGCGTTGAAGAGGTCCGCGGTCACCTGCTTTTTGCCGTGTCCGATGCCGAGTACTCAGCGGCCTTCGATTGGCTCGAACGGGTTGGGCTCATGTCAACGATCACCGAGCGCGCCGCCGCGCTCAGGGATATGCCGGCAACCGAGCTCGATGCGGCACTCGATAAGATAGACACGCGCTACGTCGAAACCTGGCAGGCGGAAGCGGGGATGAAGACCTATGGTTTGGCGGTCGCCGAGGTGCTGGAGTTCCGCGCGGCCGAGGGCGAGCGTTTCGACATGACCCTCGAGGAATGGCTGGCCTTCTCCAAACGGGCTTCTTTCTACGAGGCACGCGAGCGAGCGAAGTCGATGGGCATCCACGTGATCTGGGATTGCGAGCTGCCCAAGACTCCCGAGGGTTTCTATCACATCCAATCCGGAATCGATTACGCCATTGCCAAGTCGCTGGCTGTGGCGCCCTTCGCCGACATTCTATGGATGGAGACCAAGACGGCGGATCTCGAGGACGCCGAGAAATTCGCGCAGGCCATTCATGCGCAGTTCCCCGACAAGATGCTGGCCTACAACCTCTCGCCCTCGTTCAGCTGGGACACCACGGGAATGAACGACGAGCAGATGAAACGCTTCCCCGAGGAACTCGGCAAACTCGGCTTCGTCTTCAACTTCATCACCTACGGTGGCCACCAGATCGACGGTTTGGCGGCCGAGGAGTTCGCGACTGCATTGAAGCAGGACGGGATGCTGGCCTTGGCGCGCTTGCAGCGCAAGTTCAGACTGCTGGAGTCACCGTACCGCACGCCGCAGACCCTGGTCGGAGGGCCACGCCTGGACGCCGCCTTGATGGCTTCGTCGGGACGCACCGCGGCGACCAAGGCGATGGGCAAGGGGTCGACGCAGTTTCAGCATCTGGTTCAGACCGAGGTCCCGACGAAACTGCTGGAAGAGTGGCTCGCAGATTGGAGCAAGCACAACGACTATGCGGCCAAAATTCGCGTCCGGCTACGTCCGCACACGGCTGGTTCGGAGCTGTTGGAGCTGAGTGTGCTGGACGAGCCCAGCGCGGAGAAGCTCGCCAACGTGGTCTTCGCCTACATCCAGGATCGTCGCGGCCGCAGCATCCTCTCGATTCGCGACCAGAATACCCTTGCGCCGGTACGCAAGAAGCGACTGATGACGATCGCCCAACTGTTCCTGATCCACCGCTACAATGCTAGCTCAGTGCACTACGTCACCCCGACCGAAGACAACGAGTTTCAGACACAAAGAATGAAGAGTGTGGGGGTCTTCTCCGATGTGCATACCGAGATTGGCCAAATCATCGTCGCGCAAGTCAACAAAGAACGCGTCGCCGAACTGCTGAAGCCTGACCGGGTACTTCTTTTGGACATAATCCGTAAGACGTCGCCGGCATTGCAAATCCAGGCTTGAGCTGTTATTCGGAGACTGTTAGGACAGCTACGCCAGCCCCCGAACCAACAGGCATGAGACGCTTCCCGGCTCTGGGGAGAACGGTCGTGCCTGTGTTCGCCGCTCGAATTCCGCTCAGAGGGAAATAAGACAGGTCCAGGGGGTAGCAATCGCAAGCATGCCCACGCTGAAGGCCTTCCTTACCGCAGCACGGAAGTTGGGGGCTGAAAGTCCGTTCCGTCCGCAAGGTGCGCTCGTGAATTAAGATTCTATTGACGCCGACGCCAGGCGGGCTGGCTATGGTTCGGGAGGAATAGGTTGCCATTGAAGCGCGAGGCCGGTTGGTACAAAGAGGCGATCATCTACCAGATCCATGTCCGCACTTTCTTTGACAGCAACGCTGATGGCATCGGCGATTTTCAGGGTCTCGCCCAGAAGCTGGATTATGTGCAGGAACTTGGGGTGAACGCAATCTGGCTGATGCCGTTCTTCCCCTCGCCCTTGCGGGACGACGGTTATGACATTTCCGATTACCGATCGGTTCATCCCAACTACGGAAACTTGGAAGACTTCAAGACGTTCCTGTCGGGCGCTCACGACCGTGGGATCAGGGTGATTATCGAGCTGGTGGCGAACCATACTTCCGATCAACACCCCTGGTTCCAGGAATCCCGCAGTTCTCAGGACAATCCAAAACGTGACTGGTATGTGTGGAGCGACACCGATACGAAGTATCGTGGAACCCGAATCATCTTCCTCGATACCGAGATGTCGAACTGGGCTTGGGATCCAATTTCCAAATCCTATTATTGGCATCGCTTCTTCAATCATCAGCCGGATCTGAATTACGACAACCCCGCGGTGCGCGAAGAGATGTGGAAGGTTATGACGTTCTGGCTGGAACTCGGAGTCGATGGTTTCCGGCTGGATGCTGTCCCCTACCTGATTGAGCGGGAGGGGACGTCTTGCGAGAACCTGCCGGAAACCCACGAGGTGATCCGGGAACTGCGCAAGAAAGTCGACGATCAATTCCCGGGCGCGATGCTGCTGGCGGAAGCCAATCAGTGGCCGGCCGATCTTCGTCCGTACTTTGGCAATGGGGATGAATTCCACATGGCCTTTCACTTTCCCTTGATGCCGCGGATGTTTATGGGTTTGCGGTTGGAAGACCGCAAGCCGATCACGGAAATTCTGCAGCAGACGCCAGAGATCCCCGCCTCCTGTCAGTGGTGCCTCTTTTTACGTAACCACGACGAATTGACGCTGGAAATGGTTACCGATATTGAACGCGATTACATGTATGACATCTACGCCAGCAACAAGTCGATGCGGCTGAATCTGGGCATCCGGCGACGCCTGGCTCCGCTGCTTGACAACGATCGGCGGCGAATCGAATTGATGAATGGAATGCTGATGTCGTTGCCCGGCACTCCTATCATTTATTACGGGGACGAGATCGGCATGGGCGACAACATTTATCTGGGGGATCGCAACGGCGTAAGAACTCCGATGCAGTGGAATGGCGGCTGGAATGGAGGCTTTTCCGCGGCCGATCCGGAAAGTCTCTACTCGCCGCCGATTCTCAACCCCGTTTACGGCTACCAGGCGGTAAACGTGTTATCCCAAAAACGCACCGAGCATTCGCTGCTCTCCTGGATGAAGCACATCATGCGGATCCGCCGTTCCAGTCCGGTATTCGGCTCGGGCTCGATCGAATTTCTGTACCCGGCGAATCACCGTGTGCTGGCTTATGTCCGGCAATTGGGCAAGGAGACGGTCTTGGTCGTGAACAATCTCTCCAGTGCCGCACAAGCCGTCGAACTGGATCTGCGCCCTTACAAAGGGAATATTCTGATTGAGATGTTTGGCAGGAATATTTTTCCCCGCATCGGCGATTTGCCTTACCTTCTAACCATGGGTCCTTATCAGTTTTACTGGTTCCGGCTGCGACGGATCTGATCTAACGCGATATGGTGGGTCTCACTGAACATGCGCATTCTGACTCACAGCTTTAAAGCTTCGCTCGGAGGTTGAATTGGCGGAAGAGACCCTCTTAACCGATGATTTTCTTCGCCAGCTCATCAACGTAGGCGAGGTCGACATCCTGGTCGGCCTACCGACCCACAACAATGCCAAGACCGTTGAGCCGGTCATCCAAGCCATTCAGGCCGGCATTCTCAAGTGCTTTCCCCGCGAACGCGCAGTTATCATCAATGCCGATGGTGGATCGCAAGATGGAACTCCGGAACTGGTGATCGGCGCCTCGATCGATGATGTTAAGAAAGATGACCCTCGGGATGAGCCGCGTAAGGGCTCCAAAGTGTATGCCTTGCGCACCTTTCCCTCCATCAGCACCCGATATGCGCGCAGTCCAGAGCCCGGAACCGCGCTGCGAACGATCCTAGCGGCTGCCGACCTGCTGCGCGCAAAGGCCTGCGTCGTAGTTTCACCCGATTCGACAACCATAGAACCCGACTGGCTCCAGCGCCTTGTCCGTCCTGTCTATCACGACAACTTCGACCTCGTTTCACCCATCTATCGCAGGCAGAAGTTTGAAGGCGTCCTCATGCGAAATCTGCTTTACCCCATGACACGCGCTCTCTACGGTTATGGAATTCGTGAGCCCTACGCCTCGGAATTCGCTATTTCGGGCCGCCTCGCAACAGATTTCCTGGCTAAAGAAAACTGGGATGACGAATGGTGCAGAACCGGGGCCGAAATCGGCCTCACCATTACGGCTATCACAGGAACATACCGCGTCTGCCAATCGTTCCTCGGGACGAAGACACAGCCGGACCGAAGTGCCAGCGATTTAGTCGCGGCCATGCGCCGGACAGTCGGCGCTCTGTTCTGGTCTCTGGATGGCAATTTCTCGATCTGGAGTACGATCGCCAGATCTCAACCTGTGCCCACTGTGGGCACTCCATCAGAAGTCATGCCGGAACCCGTCCGCGTAAACCGCAAGCGGCTTCAGGAGATGTTTGCCACTGGCGTCGCCGAATTGGAACCTGTTTTCCGGTCGATTCTCTCGGCTGCGACGCTCGCCGAACTGCAAAGGATCGCGACTCTTGAAGTCAGCGCGTTCAATTACCCAGCCGACGTGTGGGCCAAGACCGTGTTTGAGTTCGCTGCCTCGTATCACAAATCCGTCATCAATCGTGACCATATTGTCCAGGCCCTGGTTCCTCTATACCGCGGAAGGACATTATCTTTTCTGCTGGAGAATCGAGATGCTTCCTGGGAAGACATCGAAAAAAATGTGGAATCTCTGTGCGATGAGTTCGAACGATTGAAACCGTACCTGCTCGAAGTCTGGGCCGATAGAAAGTGAAGGAAAGTGAGACGCCTATGAAGGAAATCATCATCACCGAACTGACTCAGGCGTTGCAGGACCTGGCCAGAGGCTTTGCACACTACCTGCCACGACTGATTGTGATGTTAATCGTCGCTTTTGTAGGTTGGGTAATTGCCTACCTGTTGAAGGTGCTGGTGCGCAGTATCCTGCGCCTGACAAGGTTTTCCAAACTCTCGGAAAATTCCGGCGCAACTCAGCTATTGAACCAGGCGGCGCTACCTTCTTCCACGGAACTGTTGAGCCGGTTTGTCTTCTGGGTGGCCTGGGTCGGTTTCATTCTGCTGGGCGTAAGCGTACTCGGGATCGTGGGTTTGCAGGACTACATCTCGCGGTTCTTTCTCTTTCTGCCTCGGCTGTTTGTGGCTTTGCTCATTCTCTTCTTCGGATTGTTAGCCGCTAACTTTGTCTCCCGCGCGGTACTGCTGGCAGGGGTCAATGCGAACATTCGTTCGTCGCGCCTGTTGAGTATTTCGATCCGGTTCATCATCAGCATCTTTGCGTTATCCATGGTGTTCGAAGTGTTGGGGGTTGCAGAACAGACGGTGCTGATCGCTTTCGGGACCGCCTTTGGAGCGGTAATGCTTGGACTGGCGATTGCGTTCGGCATCGGAGGCAAGGATCTGGCGCGGGAGTTCCTGGAGAGAAGACTCGTTACGGGGAAAAAGGAGGAGAAGGAGGACGAACTATCGCCTCTGTAGACACGTCATCCTGTCGGATCATATCCCGCTTATTCGAGCGGAGCTTACCTGGATTCTTCGAGACGGAAAGGGATACGTTTCATCCGCTTAATAATTTCCAACTTCCATTCTCCAGCCGTTTTAGCGGTCGAATAGTCGGCGCTCGGGAAACCGTTGTCTTGTGACTGGAATCACGGCGGAACCGATTCAGCGGCACCGAGAATGAAAACGGTAGCATCTGCCTACGCTCGGAGACCGCGATGGAACCGTTCCGCTTTCATCTGTTCGTCTGCACGCAGCAAAAACCAGAGGGCGTCCCCTCCTGCCCGGTCAGTGGGTCGTTCGCTGTACTCGACGCGATCAATCGCGAGATACAGGCGCGCGGCCTCAATAACGATGTGCAACTCACCACCTGCGGCTGCATGGGATTGTGCGATGAAGGTCCCGTGATGGTGGTCTATCCGGCAGGGGTATGGTACCGGCGCGTGCAACCCTCGGATGTATCCGAAATCGTCGAGACGCATCTGCACGACGGCAAGCCCGTCGATCGTCTGGTGTGGAACGACGCTGCTGCGATGAAAGCTATGTCGGTCGAGCATGGGGAAAAATTCCGTGCCGCGATGGCTGCCCGCGAGAAAGCCGGGACGCTGCCGGATCGCCTCGATCAGATGATCCGCGGCTATATGCCGAGCCGTTGCATTCTGACGGCGCTTGAACTCGATATCTTTACCGCCGTCGGCGATAGCGCCAATGCCGAGCAGATTGGGACGAGGATCCACGCCAACGCCCGCGCGGCAGGCATGCTGCTAAACGCGCTCGTCGCCCTCGGACTGCTCTCGAAGAGCGGCGACGATTACAAAAACACGCCCGAGTCGGCACGCTTCTTTGTTCAGAGCTCCAAAGACAACCACCGCAACGGTCTACTGCACACCGCGAATATTTGGCATCGCTGGAGCACACTGACCGATGCGGTGCGCAGTGGCAGCTGCGTCCCCACCGATCGCGATAATACGCCCGAATGGACGCGCAACTTCATTGCCGGCATGCAACGCCACGCCAAAGATCGCGCCCCGCTGGTGGTGAAGGCCCTGGGCACAGCCGGGGTTCGCCGCATCCTCGATCTCGGCGGTGGCTCCGGCGCATACTCCATCGCGTTCGCGAAAACTGGTCCCAGTGTGCAGTGCGAGATCCTTGACCTGCCAGAGGTCGTGCCGCTCACCGCCGAATATGTCCGCCAGGCTGGTGTCGCAGCGCAAGTCAGCCTGCGCGCTGGAGACATGTTTGACGACGATTTTGGCTCCAGCTACGACATCATCATGCTGAACGCAATCTGCCACATGTTTTCCGAGGAGCAGAACCGGGGCATCTTCCGCCGCGCACGCCAGGCACTCGCGCCGAACGGCCGCCTAGTCGTGCAAGACTTCATCCTCAATCCCGACAAAACCGGGCCGCAACACGCGGCGCTGTTCTCACTGAACATGCTGGTCAATACCGACGCTGGTGCAAGTTACAGCGAGTTCGAGTACACCCACTGGATGAAGGCGGCGGGTTTCACCGAGGTACGCCGCATCAACCTACCCGGGCCTAGTGGCCTGATAGTTGGATTGGTGAAATAGGGGTCCCTGGCAATGTTTCCAAGCTAGTTGATTCTAAATATGGCGGAAGCGTGTGTGAGTCGAACACACCGGCAACATCGAAGATGCCGCCCGCCGGTTTTGAAGACCGGGACGATCACCGGACCGCATGCGCTTCCGTTCTGCGCTTCCAACAATGACCAACTCCAGCCGCTTCCGCTCGGCCTGGCTGAGAAGGGTAGATCGTCTGCCTCAGGCCCAATTCCTGAAGAAAAGCGCCTGCCTGGCAATGGGCTCGGTGCGTCCGGTTAGGGTGGCCATTTGGGCTGCGCTGAGCGGCGTGAAGTCGCGGGCGAGTTGCACGTTCTCTTCGAGTTGGGCAATCGAATCGCATCCGATGATGACCGTGCTCACCGGCAGGCTGAGGGTGAAATAAAGCGCTTCTTTCATTGCCAGGACGCCGGGTTTGGGAGCGGGCTGGTTCCAGCCCGAGTCGTGGCTCTTGTCGGGCTGCCAGGAGCTCAGGATGCGGCCCCGGGCGGGAATCTTCATGCCGATGATGCCCATTTGTTTGTCGACGGCCATCGGTAGCAGGCGCTCGGTGAAGCTGCGGTGGTGCGGGTCGGCGGCGTTGACGGCCATCAGTATCTGATCGAAGTCGAAGCGACGGAGGCACTCCATCAGTACTTCGGGGTCGGAATGGCCGGTCACGCCGAGGTAGCGGACCATCTTCTGCTCGCGCGCCTGGAGGAGGGCTTCGAGGGCGCCGCCTTTGCCGAAGATTTGCTCGACGTCCTCCTTGCTGTCGATGTGGTGAAGCTGCCACGCGTCGAGATGGTCGGTGTTGAGCAGCTTAAGCGATTCTTCGAGCAGTGCGAGCGAACCGTCACGCGTACGGTCGTGCGTCTTGCTGGCGAGATAAACCTGGCTGCGGCGACGCTTCATCACCTGGCCGACATAGCGCTGGCTCCAGCGCTCGCGGCCTCCATACATAGCGGCGGTATCCATATAGTTGACGCCGAGATCGAGAGCGCGCTCGATGATGGACACGGCTACGGCTTCGTTGTTTGGTTGCTCGATGGCGGCTTGACCGCCGAGGCTGAAGATGCCGGGACGATGGCCGGTGCGCCCGAGGTTGCGAGTCGGCATGGCGCTGGCGGTGGCCGGATTGAACGGGGCACTAACATTGACTGGAGCAGCCGCCGATGCCGTTGCAGTTTCGGGGAGCAAACTGCCAGCGAGCGCTCCGGCGGTCACGGCACCGGTGGTTTTGAGAAAAGTGCGCCGGGAAGCGGTGTTGTTTTGCTCATCGGGACGATGCTCGCTCATGGCTCTTTCCTTGTGGCGTCATCCTAGCTCCGGTTCACGCCGGTTGCAATCCGAGTCGCTTCCGGTGGACGAACTACTTTGGCTGCGCCACGACTCGCAGATAGGGCTTCAGAGTTTTCCAGCCACCGGGATATTTCTGCTTAGCCTGGTCTTCTGAGACCGAAGTGGGAATAATCACGTCCTGCCCGGGCTTCCAGTTCACGGGCGTGGCGACGTTGTGCTTCGCAGAGAGTTGGATCGAATCCAGCGCGCGCAGCACCTCATCGAAATTGCGTCCGCTGCTCATGGGGTAGATCAACATCAGCTTGATTTTCTTGTCCGGACCGACGACGAACACCGTCCGCACTGTGGCATTATCGGCCGCAGTGCGGCCTTCGCTGGTGGTTCCAGCCTCGGCGGGCAACATGTCATAGAGTTTCGCCACCCTGAGTTCCGGATCGCCGATCATCGGATAGGTCACCTTGTGACCCTGCGTTTCCTCGATGTCGGCGGCCCACTTGCCGTGGCTGGTCACCGGATCCACGCTCAGCCCGATGATTTTCGTGTTGCGTTTGGCAAACTCCGGTTGCAGACCCGCCATGTAGCCCAGTTCGGTCGTGCATACCGGAGTGAAATCCTTAGGGTGCGAAAACAGGATGGCCCAGCCGTTGCCAATCCATTCGTGGAAGTTGATCGTGCCTTGCGTGGTTTCGGCGGTAAAGTTGGGAGCTTCGGAATTGATGCGTAGAGACATGTTTTCTTTCCTCTTCTTTCCTCTAACGGTTTCTTAAATCGATGGATGGCCAGCGCGTTGAAACCCTATCACATTAGTAGACAATAGAATATCCAGCGGCTACCGGCGCGTCAAGCGAGGGAGCCAAGCCGGTTCGATCAGGAATTATAGTATTGCATCGGGCCTCGACTGTGCCTGGGAAGCCAAATCTGGGATCGCGAAATCTTGGAACGCGAAATAACGTCCAGTCATCTATCAGACATGGCCAATTCGTCGCGAAAGTTCTCCATGGTGCAGGTCGACGTGTTCACTGACCGCGCCCTTACCGGCAACTCTCTCGCGGTTTTCCTCGACGGACGCAGCCTCAGCACCGAGCATATGCAGGCTTTGGCGCGCGAAATGAATCTCTCCGAAACCACCTTCATTCTTCCCGGAGATGCGGCTGCGGAAAAGACTCGGGGCGTTCGCGTACGCATCTTCACCGTTCAGGAAGAACTGCCTTTCGCCGGGCATCCTACGCTGGGCACGGCTTTTGTTCTGCGCGGCGAGACCGGCGCATCCCCCGACCCAGACGAAGTCCGACTCGATCTGAACGTCGGCACCGTACCCGTGTGCTTCACGGAAGAACCAGCGCGGCCCGCCTTCGGAGAAATGACGCAGAAGAATCCTGAATTCGGCGCAATCCATGACGTGGACGCTGTCGCGCGTCTCACCAACCTGACGAGTGCTGATTTCGACACTTCCGCGCCTATCCAAACCGTTTCCACCGGATTGCCCTTCACCATGGTCGCGCTGCGCTCGCTGAAGGCGATGGGCAATCTTCGCCTTGATCTCGACCGCTCTGCTGAATATCTCGCGCGCACCGGCGGAAAGTTCCTTTACTTCGTTTGCCGCGAGACCGTCGATCCGAAGGCTCGCCTCCACGCCCGCATGATTTTTTACAACGGAGACGATCCCGCCACAGGTTCCGCCGCTGGCTGTTGCTCCGCTTGGATGGTAGCGCACGGCATTGCCGCGAGCGACGAGCAGGTTTTGATCGAGCAGGGGCTCGAAATGCGCCGTCCCAGCCGCATTTTTGTCCGGGCAAAGAAGCAGGATAACCAGGTGGTCAATGTGCGTGTCGGTGGAAATTGTGTAGAAGTTCTCCGCGGTGAAGTCAAGGTCGCGATCTAGCGGATCGAAACACTGTGACAGTCGCGGCTCTCGGGCCGATGGCCCGATCTTGCCAGACACCGGAGTGCCATTGGCGACCGCGCTACTTTACCAACGCCGCGATTCTGTTTAGCATTCACCTCGCTCCCAGTTCCCAAAAAAGAAATCAGGTATCGAATTCAAAAAACATTTGTGACGACAATCTCCCGGTCAGGCCAATGAAGCCCAAGAAAACGATCCTTTGTGCGGACGATAACGAACAGGCACTCTCCATTCGCAAAATTCTGCTGGAAACGCGGGGCTACCGCGTGCTGGCGTGCAACAGTGGCGAACAGGCTCTCGAAGCCTTCCGCCGCGGCGGGGTCGACCTGGTGCTCACGGACCTGATCATGCCGGGCGTGGATGGTTCGCGGCTGATCGAAGAAATTAAACGTATTTCTCCGCAGACTCCGGCCGTGCTGATCTCTGGCCACACCAGAATCTACGAACGCGAAACGCTCGCCGATGTTTTTCTTCCCAAGGGAATGTACGAACCCGCGGAACTGCTGGAACGCATTCGACTGTTGCTGGTGCGCAAGCGCGGCCCCAAGCGGCAGGTTGAACTTCGCACGCTGGCGGTGGACGCGGAACATGCGACCGTGGCGTGAGGGTTGCGCAATGCCTCAATCACGCTTCTTCCTGTGATATCGTTTTCACTGGATGTCGGCCTTCATCGAAGCCAGGGAACTGCGCAAAACTTACCGGGTGGGCAAAGTGGAAGTGCCAGCTCTGCGCGGGATCTCCTTCAATGTGCAGAGGGGGGAATTCGTCACCGTCGTGGGCCCTTCGGGCAGCGGCAAGTCGACGCTCTTTTATCTGCTCGGCGGGCTGACCCGGGCCGACTCGGGAAGCGTTACCATCGACGGCGTGGATTTTGCCACACTTTCCGACGGTGAGCGCACCCGGTTGCGTAAAAGCAAGATAGGGTTCGTCTTCCAGAAATTCAATCTTCTGCCTACGCTCAGCGCACGCTCGAATATTGAGATTGCCGTTGATATTGCGGGCTTGGGTAAGCCCGATCCCGCGTTCCTGAAGAAGATCACGGATATGCTCGGGATCGCGCAACGTTTAGAGCATCGGCCGAACGAGCTTTCCGGCGGCGAGCAGCAGAGAGTTGCGTTGGCGCGGGCTCTCATCAACCGCCCCGCCATCGTGCTGGCCGACGAGCCCACCGGCAACCTGGATTCGAAAAGCTCGGGCGTCGTTCTCAACATGCTGCGCCAGTCGAACAGGGATTTGGGGCAGACCGTGCTTATGATTACGCACAATCCCGAGGCCGCCGAGTATGGCGACCGCATAGTCCACATGCGCGACGGCCAGATCGTAACGCCGGACGAAGATCCGCAGTGGTCGCCGCATCAACCGGCCCAACACGTGCAACCCTAGCGCATAGGTTCCGAATGGCACATCGCGACGAATTCACCAAACCGATTCTTCCCGGCAAGGGAGCGACCGATTACGAACGCTATCTGCGTACCGACGAGCTACTCGCCCTCCAAAAGCCACCCGAGGAATTGCTGCACAAAGACGAAATGACCTTCCTGGTCGTGCACCAGAGCTCGGAATTGCTCATGAAGGGAGCGGCGTTCGAACTTGGCCGCGCGCTCGAAGCGCTCGAGCGCGCCGACTACGGCAACAGCGCGCGCCTGATCCATCGTGCCATCTCGCTGCTCGAACCTCCCATCGGCTTGCTGCACATTCTGGAGACCATTACTCCCTACGACTACCACCTCATTCGCGCCGGCCTCGGACACGGCAGCGGTCTCGACTCTCCCGGTTTCCTTTCACTGCTGCACGTTGGCCCGCGCCTCGGTCACGCCTTTTACGAGCAGCTCAGCCGCGCAGGGCTCACCGTCGGCGAGCTATACCGCCGTCACGAGGAATTTTTCGGCCTACACGATGTCGCCGAGCGCCTGCTCGACTACGACGAACGCATGCAGCTGTTCCGTTTCCACCATCTCAAGCTCGCCGAACGCATCATCGGAGGCCGGGTGGTCGGCACCATGGGGACGCCTGTGGAAGTCCTGCAGCAACGAATGGAAAGCTGGTTGTACAAGGATCTCTGGGATGTCCGCAACCAGATCACGGCCGCCGCCAACCAGACGGCGGTGGGAAAGCAGTATTAAACCAGCCCGCTCAGAACAGCATCCGCGCCGTCAGCACAAGTCCATGATTGTAGGTATGGAACTGAGTGGCCGCGATCTGCATTCCTCCGCCGAAGATCAGAGCGAGGCGATTGCGAGGATCGCGCTCCAGCTTGAACTTGCTGACCATCAACCCCGGGGTGACGAAGTTCTGCACGTGGCCGTCGTTAGCTCCGCCATGGTAGAAAGTCGCATTGCTTTCGATCTCCGGCCAAAATAGCTTGCCAATACGGTACTGTGCCACTGTGTTCCATACCACGACGCGACCGAGTTTCGTCGTGTCGTCCGCGGGCAGAATGGCGCCCAGAGTCGATTGCACGTCGAACCTTCCGAAACCTTTGCCGGCGCACACGGTCGGCGATATGGTGGCGGCGAGACTACCATTCTTGTAGCTGCCGGTTGGCATGGTGCCGCCCAGGGAAAAACTTACCGAATAATTGCCACTCTCCTCATTGGCAGCTGCCAGACGGTACTTCAGCAGCAGGGAAACATCGCCAAACCCATCCTCGGCCTTCGAGTTGTGCTGGATGTAGGGCGGCAACAGTGCGTCGAACTCGACCTTGTACCAGGGCACCACATTGAAGCCTTTAGTATTGTCATAGTTCCAGGTGTCGGTGCCAGCGGGAGCGATCTGGCGGACGAAATCGGTGCGGAACACCTGCAACAGTCCCGACGATGCCGTAACCACCGGAATGGGCCATGAAGGCTGCTGCGCCAGCGTGTCGCGCACGCGGTCTTCCCAGGCTGAGAAGAAACCGTCGTTCTGTGCAGCACACAGGGTGCTACCGCCCACCATCACCATTGCACACACGAAGACTGCCATCCTCTTGGAGATCACGATGCCCCCGGTTTAGAAAGTTCAAGCTCGCGGGCTTGATTTTATTGGAACTCGGCTCGATTCTCCACGCAAATCGGTGCCATCTCTCTTAACCGTTATGCCGGGGCGTGCCGATAGTCTGAATCGATTAGGGCTGGTTTGCCGCCGAGCCGTGGCGCTGGGAACGCCAGGTTTGCTCCCTTGGGACGGGGTCGTTTATACTCATGAGGTTGGGCGGGAGTAACTCAGTGGTAGAGTGCGACCTTGCCAAGGTCGAAGTCGCGGGTTCAAATCCCGTCTCCCGCTCCAGTTTCTTGAAGCCCTGCCCCGGCGAGGGCTTTTCCTTTTAGCGTGCTAGTTTTGGCGTGTCGTTTTAGAGAACTATCCGGCGCGGTAGCCAAGTGGTAAGGCCGAGGTCTGCAAAACCTCTATCGTGAGTTCGATTCTCACCCGCGCCTCCAAATTTTCACCCCGCACGAGCCTCCCGCAAAAAAAACAATGGAGAGCCGGGCGTCCCCGCCCGGCCGCCGAACTGCCGGACGGGCGAGACGCCCGTCGCTCCACCGTATGACTTATAACGCCTTCACGGCACTAAATCCGCGTGCACACCGCCTTGGTCTGGGTGTAAAGCGCGAGAACGTCCTTGCCCATCTCGCGTCCCCAGCCGGATTGTTTGTAGCCGCCAAACGGCAGTGCCGCGTCGAAGATGTTGTAGCAGTTGATCCACACCGTCCCGGCACGCAATGCGGCGGCTAGCCGGTGCGCCTTCGAAATGTCCTTCGTCCAGATACCCGCCGCTAAGCCGTACACCGAATCGTTGGCCCGAGGCAGCAGTTCTTCCGGATTGTCGAACGGAATCGCCGCGACCACCGGCCCGAAGATTTCTTCCTGCACCACCCGCATGTTGTCTTTCGTATTCACCAGCACCGTGGGCTCGACAAAATATCCCTTGCCGCCAACTTTCTTTCCGCCGGTCACCGCAGTTGCGCCTTCGGACAAGCCTATCTCGAGGTAGTTGCACACCCGCTGCAACTGCTCCTCGGAGACGAGCGGTCCCATCGACGTGTCCGGTTCCAGGCCCGATCCCACCCGGATCTTCTTGGCCTGCGCCGCCACGCCTTCCACCACGCGATCGAATACCGGCCGCTCCACGAACAGACGTGAACCGGCGCAGCAGCATTGTCCGTGATTGAAGAAGATGGCGCTCGCGGATTCGGCGGTCGCCGCATCCAGATCCGCATCCTTGAACACTACGTTCGGCGACTTGCCGCCAAGTTCGAGCGAAACTTTTTTCAAGTTCCCAGTAGCCGCGTGAACGATCAGCTTGCCCACTTCCGTTGATCCGGTAAACGCAATCTTGTCGACCAGATCGTGTGCTGCCAGAGCCGCACCCGCCGTCTCGCCATACCCCGGGACGATGTTGACCACGCCCTCCGGGAATCCGGCTTCCATAATCAGCTCGCCCAGACGCAGCGCGGAAAGCGGCGTCTGCTCGGCCGGCTTCAACACTACCGTGCATCCCGAGGCCAGCGCCGGCGCCAGTTTCCACGCCGCCATCAACAATGGGAAATTCCACGGGATAATCTGGCCCACCACGCCGACCGGCTCGCGCCGCGTGTAGGCGTGGTACTGCGCGCCGGGCGTGTAGTGCACCGAGAGCGGAATGGTTGTGCCTTCGAGTTTGGTCGCCCATCCCGCCATGTAGCGGAACATATCGACGGCGAGCGGAACGTCAGCGGCGCGCGCTATGGTGAGCGGCTTGCCGTTATCGAGTGTCTCTAAGGTCGCGAATTCTTCGATGTGTTCTTCCAGCAGGTCGGCCAGCTTCCACACCAGCTTGCCGCGTTCGGAAGCAGTGATGCGCGACCAGGGACCGCGGTCGAACGCCTGGCGTGCGGCCTTCACGGCAAGGTCAATATCCTGTCGATCGCCTTCCGCGACCTGCGCCAGAACTTCGCCGGTGGCCGGGTTGTAGGTTGGGAAAGTTTTGCCCGATACGGCGTTTACCCACTTACCGCCGATCAGCATTTTGCGCGGCTTGCCAATGAAGTCGGCGACGCGTGAATCAATCTGGATTGGGGAAACTGCGATGCCCATACATCCTCCTTAGAACGAGATCGAGTGAGAGAGTTTGGTTGCGGTGAAGTGACCCTAAAAAATACTAGTCCGGCGTGACGGGGAAGGCAACTGGGACGAGCTACTTAATGTCCTTCATTGCAAGGAGCGTGCCGTAGTCGTGGCCGGAAGGATCGACCGCCCGCGCCACCACTCCGGCAAACGCTTCGCGAAATTCTGGAAACTTCGCTATCAGAGCCTTGATCACGGCAGTATTCTCCTGGAATGTGCGCGTCGTGTTCGATACATCGGCGGCCTGATACTTCGCTACCACGTCAAGGTCGTTCCCCACGGCCAGCGGAAAGATTTCGGTTAGATGATAGGTCTTGCCGCTGGCGCTTATATCCACGGCGTTGCCGTTTGCGGGCACATCGGCGGGTTGCATTGCCTGGGCCTCGTCATAGAGTTTGTCGGTGTCGAGCGTGGTCATGAAGTCCACCGGAGCGGACAGGGCGATTGCCTCGCGGTAATACAACCAGGCATTGTGATTCTTTGATTTAGCCTTGAAATCGCGAGCATGCAAGATGAACCATGCGGCATCGTGTCCTGCCGCCTGCGAGGATCTGGCGTAATAACCTGCCAGCTTCCAGTCGCTGCCCACCTGCTGCAGGACCATGGTCAGCGTCATGGCAGCCTGGGCGCCGTTCACGTCGAGAATGGCGACGCCGTATTTGCCGGGGGGCAAATTATTCAGGACAAATACCGAGCTGTCCTTGGTCTGACCCGACTTCCCAAATACTCCACACAGAAATTCAGCGCGCGCGAGTGGTTCCACGCCATCGGCTGTCAGCAAAAAAGGCGGACGTACCGTTGCTTGCGCGCCCGTGAACGCGTCCTGGTTCTCTTTGATCGCGGATTCGATGCCGGCAAAGCTGGCTGCCACTGTGGCAATGGAGTTCTGCTTCAAGGAAGCGACATCGGCGCGCACTGCCATTTCGAAGTAGCGCTTCGCCGTGCTTTCGAGCGCGGTTCGTACCGGCGCATCCATGTCGGCGGCGCTCTGGCAGGTCTGGGCATGGGCATGGGCATGGACGAAGACCGATGCTCCCAGTAGCAGGAGCCACAGCCATCGTTGGCAACGCCGATTCCGGAGAGCCCGTTCCAAACCAATAGCCAAAGCGAAAGCCTCCGCTGGCATTTTACGCGCCATTGCCGCCGAAGGAAGAATAAATGGTTGCATCAGGACAACAGCAATAGGCCTACCGTCATTGAGGTGCAAGAATTGAGCGCATCGGCGTTCTAGAAGGAGTGGTAAAATCAACGCAGGGTGCAGTGGCTGTTCTAGCCGCTCGCGAAAACGGAGAAATTCTGATGCGGTATACGTGCAGGTGGGTAGCTTTCGGGCTGTTGCTGACCGCTCCGGTCTTGGTTGCTCGGACCCTGGTTGCTCAGACCGTGGTTGATCCGACTGCTGCCCCGGACGTCGCGACGGCCACCCCGCACCAGAACTCCCATAAAGGCCCGGCACCAGTCGTGCTTCCGCCGATGCCAAGCGGTCCGCTGAGTCAGTTGCCGATGGATCAGATCCCTCCGACACCCGCCAAGGTCACCTTCCAAGGTGGGTTGCTGACGATCTCGGCTCAGAATTCTACTCTGGGCGAAATTCTGCGCGACGTGCGCAAGCTTACGGGCGCTTCGATTGACATTCCTCAGGGCGCAAACGGCGCAAGCGAGCGAGTGGTTACGCACCTTGGTCCGGGAGCGCCGCGGGATGTGCTGGCCGTATTGCTCAACGGCTCCTCGTTTAACTATGTGATGGTCGGTTCAAACTCGGACCCCTCCGCGGTTTCGAGTGTGATACTTATGCCAAAGCCATCGGCCTCGGGAGCGCCCCAGACCGCCGTGAACGTTCAGAACAGTCCGCAACCGATGCCTCCGAACGGCGTTTTTCCACGTCCGTTCAACGGGCAGTTCCCGCAGCCCGGACAAGCTATGAATGCGCAAACGGTGAATGCACAACCCGGGAATGCCGAGAACGACGACAAAGACGACGAGGAATTGGTCGAGGAAAGTCCCGACGACCAGACCCAGCCCGGACAACCCGCACAGCCGGACGCGACCGATGCAAATACCCAGCAGCAGCAACAACCGGACACAAATCAGCCGAATGCGGGACCGAAGACTCCTGAGCAGATTCTGGAGATGCTACGCAGACAGCAGCAGCCTGGTGGGGGCGTTGTTCCTCCTCCGCAGCCGCCACCACAGCAGCCGCCACAGCAGTAGCCGCCTGTCTCTGGCCGCGTAACCTTGGCGCCTAAGCTTGGTCGCAAGGGAGACACCATCCCGTAGCAGGCTGCGAAAAAACCAGGCTACGCAAAAGCAAGGGTTCGTATCAACCGGGTTTCGCATCAGTACCGCGTCAGTGATGCCGGATGTTCAAGCGGAAGATAGCGGGGCGACTAGTCGCCGCTCACAGGGCTTTGATGGGGTACCAATGCTGCAAGAACGTTGGGCGGTCGAGAGGGGTCAACGGTGGCCAATACAACACTAACCGTGCAATACGCGCCAAAAACTCCCAGAGCTACAGTCAAGATTGCAGTGCTGCTGACGATGAAACCTACGAAAAGTGCGTTCACGATAACGACCCTTGCTGGCAGCCACCGTATGAATCGCGCGGCTGCAAATGTTTTACTCTATCCGCATTTGACCCCCGCCGTTGTTAGCAACTAAGATACGGGAATCGAACTGCGTATCTCCACTCTCCAACATTTCTTAGGACCCGTCCACGTTACGGAAGTCCACAAAGTACTGCGTAAATGGCCATCACCCAGATTTCGGTGCGCGGCGCGCGCCAGCACAACCTGAAGAATATTGACGTCGAGATTCCTCGCAATACTTTGACGGTCATAACAGGTCTGAGCGGCTCCGGCAAATCCTCGCTCGCTTTCGATACGATCTACGCGGAAGGTCAGCGGCGCTACGTGGAAACGCTTTCGGCCTACGCCCGCCAGTTTCTCGACCAGATGGAGCGTCCCGACGTCGATTCAATCGACGGCCTCAGCCCGGCGATTTCCATCGAGCAGAAAACCACCAGCCGCAGTCCACGTTCCACTGTCGGCACCATCACTGAAATCTACGACTACCTGCGCCTGCTCTACTCGTCGATTGGTGTGCCCCACTGCCCGAATTGCGGCAAGCGCATCGCCCGCCAATCTGCCGAGCAGATCGTGCAGCGCGTCATGTCACTCACGCCAGATGACCGAGTCATGATCATGGCCCCCATCGCTCGCGGCCGCAAAGGCGAATTCAAGAAAGAAATGGAGAAGCTTGTCCAGCACGGCTTCTCCCGCGCCCGCGTCGATGGCGAACTGGTCAACCTCGAGGACGATCTCGCTCTCGACAAGCGGAAGAACCACACCATCGAAGTTGTTGTGGATCGCCTGCTGGTCAAGCCCGGAATCGAACACCGGCTCGAACTCTCAGTCGGGCTGGCCATGAAACTTGGCGGCGGTCTCGTCCTGGTCGCCGTCGTCAACGGAGACGAAACGCTCTACTCCTCGCGCCTCGCTTGCCCCGACTGCGGCATTAGCGTTCCGCAACTGGAGCCGCGATCGTTCTCGTTCAACAGTGCCTACGGAGCCTGTCCAGAGTGCCACGGCCTTGGAAGTCGCTACGATCTGGATCCTGCCAAAGTGATTGTCGATTGGTCGAAGCCGCTGCTCGATGGTGGCCTCGGGCCGGGTTCGTCATCGCAGAACCTGATTCATGGTCTGCAGTTAGTCGCGCAAGCCTACGGCCTCGACTTGACGACGCCATTTGAGAAATTTCCCGACAAGATTCAGAACCTCCTGCTCTATGGCGAACCACAGCGCGGAGGCCAGCGCGAAAGTAAGACTGGTTTTCTCGGGATTCTCGGCCATCTCAAGCAGAATCTCGAAGCCTCCACTTCCGATACCTACCGCGACTATCTGCTCGATTTCATGTCGGCCACTGAATGTTCGGTATGCCACGGGAAGCGGTTGCGTCCGGAAAGCCTGGCAGTCAAGGTAAATGACATGTCCATCGCCGATTTCACCAGCCTGCCGATTGCCCGCTCGCTCGCTGCTGCGCGTAACATCAAACTGATCGGCAGGGAACAGACCATTGCCGGACGAATCGCGCACGAAATCACCGAACGCCTCGAATTCCTGCACAACGTCGGCCTCGGCTACCTCTCGCTTGGCCGCTCCGCTGCTACGCTTTCCGGTGGAGAAGGCCAGCGCATTCGGCTCGCCACTCAAATCGGGTCCAAATTGCGCGGCGTGCTCTACGTTCTCGACGAGCCTTCCATCGGCCTTCACCACCGCGACAATGGGCGCCTTCTCGCCGCGCTCGAAAACTTGCGCGACCTGGGCAACACTGTGCTCGTCGTCGAGCATGATGAGGAAACCATTCGGCGCGCCGACTACGTAATCGACCTCGGCCCCGGCGCGGGTCGCCATGGCGGCGAGTTGGTCGCCAGCGGAACGCCCGCCGAGATCATGAACTCGTCGGCGTCCCTCACCGGCGCCTACATCGCCGGACGCCAGCGGATCGCCATGCTTCCGCAGCGCCGCAGTCCGAATGGCAAAGCCATCGCTATCCTCGGCGCGCGCGCGAACAACCTCAAGAATCTCGATGTCGTGTTTCCGCTTGGCGTGATGACCGTGGTGACCGGCGTTTCCGGCTCCGGCAAATCAACCCTGGTCAATGACATCCTGTACCGCGCGCTCGCCCGGCAGCTCTATCGTTCACGCGAGGAACCCGGCACTCACAAAGCTATCACCGGAGGGGACCTGATCGACAAGGTCATTCGCATCGACCAGTCTCCCATCGGACGCACCCCGCGCTCCAATCCCGCGACCTACACCGGCATCTTCGCGCAGGTTCGCGACCTCTATGCCATGCTGCCCGAATCCCGCGAACGCGGATACAAGCCCGGACGCTTCTCCTTCAACGTTTCTGGCGGACGCTGCGAGGCTTGCCAGGGCGAAGGCCAGCGCCGCATCGAAATGAACTTCCTACCCGACGTTTACGTGCAGTGTGAAGTCTGCGGCGGACGCCGTTACAACCACGAAACGTTATCGGTTCACTACAACGGCTTTTCGATTGCCGACCTGCTCGAAATGCCCGTGTCGGACGTGCTCCAGATTCTGGAAAACATTCCGCAGGTCAAGCAGAAGCTGCAAACTCTGGTCGATGTTGGCCTCGGATACATCCACCTCGGTCAATCTGCCGTAACTCTCTCAGGAGGAGAAGCCCAGCGCATCAAACTCGCCCGCGAACTCAGCAAGCGCCAAACCGGCAAAACTCTGTATCTGCTCGATGAGCCGACCACCGGTTTGCACTTTGACGATGTGCGCAAGTTGCTGGACGTTCTGCACCGTCTCACCGATCTCGGCAACACGGTTATCATCATCGAACACAACCTCGACGTCATCCGCAATGCCGACTGGATAGTCGACCTTGGCCCCGAAGGTGGAGAAGAAGGCGGCCGCATCGTGGCTCAGGGCACGCCCGAACAAATCGCGCGCGTGAAAAAGTCCTACACTGGTCAGGCGCTAACTGGTTATTTCAATGGCTCAGCAAAGAACGAGTCACGGAAAAATGGCTCGGCAAGAAATGGCTCGGCAAGAAATGGCTCGGCAAAGCGCGTGCTCGCGCCCGCGGGCGAAAGGGAACTCGCGTGAACCTTTCTCCTGACGATCTCCCGGAGGGCCCAACGTCGACGACAAGTCCGAAGCCCGCCGATGCCGTGCCGGTGGAGGGACGCGCGTCCTCGCCCGTCCAAGCCGAGCGCACCGGGGCCCCCGTCAGGCCCGGTGTTGGCTTGACGGAGTGGAGCAACTCGGCAGAGGCGTCGAGCCATAGCGGCTCCGGATTCCCCTTAGCCGCCAGTCAATTTTCAAACGGCCAACCTGCCGAACTCGTCCCCGCTGCGCCTGCGGCGGCGTGGAATGATCCGGCTTGGAACGGGTGGGACGTCGTTCGTCTTATGTTGCTCACCATCGTGGCGCTCTTCGTGGGTGTGTTTACCGTGCTGCTCATTGCCCGCTGGCGGGTATATCCATACGCGAGCCTTGGAGAAATTGCTCGGATCCCGCTAGTTGTCGTCGCCGGACAAGCCCTGGCGTACCTTCTTATCCTTGCCTACATGTATGTTCTCGTTACCCGGGAGCGCGGTCGCCCGAATTTTCTCGCCGCCATCCACTGGAACTGGCCTTCAAACATTGTCGTCTATGTGCTGGCGGGCTTCATCCTTTCACTCGCGCTGCAAGCTGTGGCCCATTTCCTGCCGATTCCGAGAGAGTTGCCGATCGACAGCTTTTTCCGCACGCCCGCCGAAGCCTGGGCGCTCGGCATCCTCAGCGTTACGCTCGCGCCACTGATGGAAGAGCTCTTTTTCCGCGGCTTTCTTTATCCTGTGCTCGCGCGCCGCCTTGGTGTGCTGATTGCCGTGCTTATCACCGCCCTCGGTTTCGCCTTGCTGCACGGTGCCCAACTGATGTTCTCCTGGGGGCCAGTGCTTGTCATCTTTCTTGTTGGCTTAGTCTTGACCATGGTGCGCGCCAAAACAAATTCCGTCGCCGCCGGAGTAATCATCCACATGGCCTACAACGGAACCATCACCGTCGCGATGTTCGCCGCGACGGACGGCTTCCGGCATCTGGAGAAACTGAATCAGTGAGTTCTCAGTTCCCGGTTCTCAGCGTTCCAGCGCCTCCGATTTTTCTGAGAACTGAGAACTGAGAACTGCTTTCTGCTATCGTAGAAATTCATGTCAACTGCACGACCAGAACTCCTGAAGATGCTGGCGGAAAAATCGTTTCGCCTGGGCGAATTCAAGCTATCGTCCGGGGGCACCAGCGACTACTACATCGACTGCCGCACGACTACGCTCGACGCCCGTGGCGCGCAGCTGGTCGGCCAAGTCTTCCTCGATGAAATGCGCGGCCAGGGCTGGCACGCCGACGCCATCGGCGGACTCACCATGGGCGCCGACCCCATCGTCGTAGCTGTCGCCGTCATCAGCGGAACTCTGCACGGTTTCCTCGTGCGTAAGGCCGAGAAGAAGCACGGTACCGGGCAGCGCATCGAGGGCTTCCGCGAAAAAGACGCGCGCGTGGTGATCGTGGACGATGTCTGCACCACCGGATCCTCCACCGTGCAAGCCATCGAAGCGGCGCGCGAGTATGGTTTCAAAGTGGTCGGCGCGATGTGCCTGGTTGAGCGTGAGGATGCGAAGGGCCGTCCCAATGTGGAAAAAGCGGCCGCGCCAGCAAAATTCATCTCGATCTACACAGCAAATGACGTGCGAAAAGAGCACCTAGCCATTAGCACTTAGCATTTAGCGGCGAACGACGACAGCGAACGACCAACGACTAACGACCAACGACCAACGACTGACTCATGATTCAAACTCTCGAATGGACTTCCCGCGGCGTAGTCTTCATCGATCAGACGAAGCTGCCCACCGAAGAAGTCTACGTAACCTGCACCACGCACCAGCAGGTAGCCGACGTGATCCGTAACATGGTAGTCCGCGGAGCCCCCGCCATAGGCGTAGCCGCCGCCATGGGTATTGCACTCGGCGTGAAAAATTCCAAAGCGGAAAGCGGCGCGGATCTCAAAAAAGAATTTGACCAGATCTGTGAAACTATCCGCCAGACGCGCCCCACCGCCGTCAACCTGTTCTGGGCGATCCGCCGCATGACGGAGAAATTTGAATCTCTCCGTTCGCGCCCCGTCGCGCAGATCCGGCAGGCATTAATCGAAGAAGCTCAGCGCATGCACGCCGAAGACATCGCCGCCAACCAGGCCATGGGACGCCACGGCGCCACGCTCATGCCAGCAAGCGGAGGCGTGCTCACCCACTGCAACGCCGGAGCGCTCGCCACCGCCGGTTACGGCACCGCGCTCGGGGTCATCCGCGCGGCCGTCGAGCAAGGCAAGAAGATTCACGTCTACGCCGACGAGACGCGTCCCTTCTTGCAAGGCTCGCGCCTAACCGCCTGGGAGCTGATGAAAGACGGCATCCCCACCACCGTAATCTCCGACAACATGGCCGGAGCCATGATGCAGCAAGGCAAGATCGCAGCCATAGTCGTCGGCGCCGACCGCATCGCCGCCAACGGAGACGTGGCCAACAAAATCGGAACCTATACAGTAGCTGTGCTGGCAAAAGAGCACGGCATCCCGTTCTACGTGGCCGCGCCGATTTCAACCGTCGATCTAGCCACGCCCGACGGCAGCAAGATTCCCATCGAGCAGCGCAACGCCAGAGAAGTCACGCACATCGCAGGCAGGCAAATGACGCCCGATGGAGTCCACATCGAAAATCCTGCGTTCGATGTAACGCCTGCGCGATATGTAACGGCCATCATTACCGAACGCGGCATAGCCCGCGCACCCTATGTGGAGTCACTGAGCGAACTTGTGCACGAGGTTCAGAAAGTTCCCTGAACCGGGTTATTGTGCAGTTGTCATCCTGAGCGGAGCGTGGACTTCACGAAGTGAAGTCCATGCGGAGTCGAAGGGCCCCTATTCCCTATCCCACGCCATGACGCCCCAGGGAATTCTCCGCGCAACGCCGATGTGCTCGCCGCCCAGTCAAAAAACGTCTAGTAGAAGTCAGGGAAGAAAGCCGGTCAACTCAGTGCTATGGCGATTTCTGCTTTGATTTTGGAGCGATCTTGATGGCCGAAGACAACAGCTTTTGAAGGCGTTCTTCGCCCCCACATTGCACTTCGATGGTGACAAAGTAACCGTTCAGGACCGTCGAATACAGAGCGCGATAATAGCCAAAATCTGGTCTCTCGAAAAATCGGAAAACGGTGCCAACGAAAGGGACGCCTTGGACAGCAAGAGGAAATTCCTCTCGGTAGATTTTTACATTATCATCTTCCACGCGGTGCCGGAGGTTGCGAACATATTGCTCGATTGTGGTCCCCTTCGGGAAATTCTCCTGCGACTCAACAAGCAGGGCGAGCGTATAGTTCTCTACTGGGCCGCGCTCCGGCACGCCCGAGTCGTACACAGCGTCTATTAACCTCCCCTGTCGCGCCCGAACACTAATCGGTCCTCGAACTTCCCAATGCGCCTTTGGGGCCGAAAGCGTTATTCCAAAATATGAATTCTGATAGGTGTCACCATTCACCTTCCCTGCGGCTGCCACCGACGAAAAGTCGCCTCTCGATGCTTGCCCTTGCATTGTCACCGCTGAGAGGAAGAGCCCTGCAAAGAATGCCAGCAGTTGAGGACGAACCGGCAACGATTTTGACATGTTGCTCCTTGCGTGTTCGCCTCCATCATACCTTCGATTTCTGCTGAGCTAATGCAGTCGAAGCATCTCCACTCCCTTGTTCCCACCTAACCCGTCAGAGAACACTCCGCAAAGCTGCCGTGTTCGCGGCCAATGGAAAAACGTCCGAAAGCCGCATCCCACACCGATTTGAACCCGGAATTAGAAATCAAAATTGACACCAAGGCCTATAATGAAATTAAGGTCATCATTGAGAATGGTGTACGGCGCACTGGCAAGATTCAAGTCCTGAGCCGAGTATCGCTTGGGTGAAAATCAACCTTTCTTTTCAATGTAATACAGGCCATTTTTCGGTAAGTTGTTTGGAATCTATATTTTGCCAGAGCGACGGTGCCTAAATTATTGATTCTAAATATAAATGACCCAACGAGTTTCCTGTAACTGATTTAGAATCAATATTTTGAAAGCAAGTCATTTAAAATGAATACTTTGACCAAAAAAGGGGAGGGAGGGGGGGGTACCCCCGAAGCGCAACCACCATCCCGAATCATGCGAGCAACGAACCGGCCTGAAAGATTCAATCCAACTAAATCTGTGGCTCGGTTTTCCAACCGCCCATAAAAGGCGCAAAAGAACTTCATGCGCATCATCATCGCGGGCGGCGGAACCGGAGGCCACGTTATCCCCGCCCTAGCCATCGCCCAACAGCTAAAGAAACAATTTGGCGCTGAAATTCTCTTCATCGGCACCGCGCGCGGCATTGAGACGCGACTGGTGCCACAGGCGGGCTTCCCTCTGGAACTGATTCAGGTAGGCGCGCTGAAGAATGTCAGCCTGATGACGCGCGCAAAAACAATGTTTGATCTGCCCCGCGCGATCGCAGCTTCTTCGCGAATGCTCTCGGAGTTCGATCCCGAAGTTGTGATCGGAGTCGGAGGCTACGCTTCCGGACCGGCAATGGTGGCAGCGATTCGCCGCCGTCTTCCAACGCTCGCTTTCGAGCCGAATGTCGTGCCGGGATTTGCAAACAGAATGATCGCACGCTGGGTTTCCGCCGCGGCGGTGCACTTTGAAGAGACTTGCCGATATTTTCCCCATTGCAAGGTGACGGGCGTTCCGGTGCGCGAGGCGTTTTTTTCTATTCCTCCGAAGATCGGAGGTGCGCCCACGATGCTGGTTTTTGGAGGCAGTCAGGGCGCGCGCGCGATCAATCAGGCAATGACAACGCCTGAATCGTTGGTCGGCTTGCGCGCGAAGGTTCCCGGTATCCACATCATCCACCAGACTGGGCAGCGCGACTACGATCATGTGCTGGCCGCTTACCAGCAGTCCGGAATCTCGAGCGAAGTTCACAAGTTTATCGACGATATGCCGGGCACGTTCGGACGCGCCGATCTGCTGGTCTGCCGTTCGGGTGCGAGTACGGTTGGGGAGATTACCGCTGCGGGTAAGCCGGCCATTTTTGTGCCGTTTCCGGCTGCTGCTGATGATCATCAGAACGTGAACGCCCGAGCACTGGAGCGAGTGGGCGCGGCGGTGGTGGTCGAAGAGAGTAACCTGGGCGCGGCTTATCTGGTCGATACAATTGCCGCGCTGATCGGTGACGCGAGGCGGCTGCAAAGTATGTCTGCGGCGGCGAAGTCGCTGGCACATCCTAAGGCGGTCGAAGAAATCGCGGAGATGGTGGTGCAATTGGCCGCTCACGGGCATTAAACCGCAGAGATCGCTGAGTGCGCAGAGAAATTCAAGGCCATACGCTGGTAGAGCATCTGCTCTGCGGACTCAGCGATCTCTGCGGTTTAATGGTCTATCATCAGTTTCACTGACTCAGGTTTTCATGTTCGCCAAAATTCAGCGCATTCATTTCGTGGGCATCGGCGGCATCGGCATGAGCGGGATTGCCGAAGTGCTGCTGAACCTGGGCTACCGGATTTCCGGTTCCGACCTGAAAAATTCGCCGGTCACGCAGCGGCTTGCCGCTTTGGGTGCGTCCATTTTCGAAGGACACGCTGCCGCCAACATCGCCGGGGCGGATGTTGTAGTCACCAGTTCGGCGATCTCCGTTGATAACCCAGAAGTGGCTGAGGCTCGGCGGTTGCATGTGCCGGTGATTCAGCGTGCCGAGATGCTGGCCGAACTGATGCGGCTGAAGTACGGTATCGCGATTGCCGGCATGCACGGGAAAACGACCACGACCTCGATGGTCGCGGCCGTGCTGGCTGCGGGCGGTCTCGATCCCACGGTCGTGGTTGGAGGGCGCGTGGATGCGATGGGATCGAACGCTCGCCTCGGCAAGTCGCAATACCTGGTCGCCGAGGCGGACGAAAGTGACCGGTCGTTTCTGAAACTTTCGCCGATTCTCTCGGTGGTCACGAACATTGATCGCGAGCACATGGACTGTTACCGCGACATGCGCGACGTTCGCCGGACGTTCCTCGAATTTATGGAGCGCGTTCCGTTTTACGGCTTGGTCGTCGGCTGCAATGACGACGTCGTGTTGCGGCGTTTGCTGCCGCACGTCCATCGCCGCGTGACGACGTATGGAAACAGCCGCGGGTCGGATTTCCTGATCAGCGCGGGAGCGTCCCCGGTTTCATCGGCGCTAGATGCCGGAGACCACCGCCCGCTGATTCGCTTCCAGGTCAATTATAAGGAGAAAGATCTCGGCGAGTTCACGCTGCGCGTTCCGGGCAGGCACAACGTGCTGAACGCCACGGCAGCCATTGCGGTTGGCACTGCGCTCGACATTCCAGCGGAGAAGATTCGTTGCGCGCTCGACGCTTTTCGCGGCGTGGATCGGCGCTTCCAGCTCAAAGGCAAGGCCGCGGGTGTCAGCGTGATTGACGATTACGGACACCATCCAACGGAAATACGGGCGACGCTAGCCGCAGCTCGGCAGTGCGGATTTCGCCGCGTACATGTGATCTTCCAGCCGCACCGGTTTACACGCACTCGCGATCTGATGGATGAATTCACGACCGCCTTCGCCGACGCCGACACGCTCTGCTTACTGGATATTTATCCAGCGAGCGAGAAGCCGATCGCGGGTATCACGGCGGAAGCACTGGTCAGCCGCATTGCCCGGGCAGGGAAGCGGGGCGTCACGTACGCTCCTTCCTTTTCTGACGCCGTTGCATCGGTTGCCGCGCTTGCGCAGCCCGGTGACATGGTTTTAACGCTGGGCGCGGGCAGCGTCTCGCAGTTGGGTGCGATGCTTCTGGAGAAATTGGAGAACACGAACCAACTTGGCACTGTCTCAATTCGCGAAAAGCAGTTATAGTAATTTTGCTCAGCGGTTTTCTGTCGACAACTGACTCGAAAGAGTGGCGCGGAAATCAAGTTCTACCGCCGTACAGGAAGAGTTGTATCCGCTTCCCCGCGAGATTTATCAGCCCCAGGCTCCCGAGCGGGAGCTCTTCGACGACGCACGGCTTGTCGATCTCGAGGCGGAGCAGGAATCCCCGTTTCTGCGTGGGCAGAAGCGAGTCTCAGTCCGGCGCGGATCACTTCCCAAAAAGACTGCTACCCGGCTGATGTGGGCTGCCCTGGGGCTCATCTTTCTTGCGATTCTGGGGGCTGCCGGTATGGGCCTCTACGGTTACGGCAAGCACTCGTGGCGTTTTCGCATCACTTCGAGCGATCAAATTGAAGTCTCCGGCGCCGAGCACGTCGCACACGCGCAAATCATGGAAGTAATGGGCGGAGATATCGGGCGCAACATTTTTTTCGTCCCGCTGGCTCAACGCAAACAGCAACTGGAGCAGATTCCGTGGGTCGAATCGGCGAGCGTGATGCGCTTCGTGCCGAATCGATTGCGCATCGAGATTCATGAACGCGCGCCGGTTGCGTTTGCCCGCATCGGCTCGCACATTGCGTTGATTGACGCTGGAGGCACGCTGATGGAGCTTGCTCCCGGCGGCAAGCGCAAGTATTCGTTCGCGGTGATTGCGGGCATGAATGCGGGCGAGCCCCTCTCCACTCGGGCGGCACGGATGAAGAATTACAACGCGCTGGTGCGTGAGCTTGATTCGAGCGGTGCCCATTATTCGCAGGACCTGAGCGAGGTGGATCTCAGCGACTCCGAAGATGTGAAAGTGCTGGCCGCCGATGCCAACGGCGACGTGCTCGTGCATCTCGGGTCGGGGAATTATCTACAACGCTACAAGACTTATGTGACACATGTGCAGCAGTGGCGGCAGCAGTTCGACAAGCTCGAATCCGTGGACTTGCGCTACGACGGCCAGATCATCGTGAACCCCGATCTCAACGGGATGGCGCGACAGCCGGCCTTGACGCCAGCGGCAGCCAAAGCGGCGATGGCCGCGGGAGTGAAAACTGCGGCGATCGTAAATTACGAAAAGTATGCAACTCATCCCGTCCCGGCGTCTCCGGCCAAGAAGGACGCGAAGCCGAAAGCGAAAGCAAAAGTCGCAGCTCATCATGTTCCGGCTAAACCAGCACCGGTCAAACCAGCGGCCGTTAAGCCAGTGCAAGCGAAGTCAGCGCCAGCTAATCAAGCCGCGCTAAAGCCGAATGGAAACGCGCAGCCTGTCACTGCCGCGAAAATTACCGCGGCGTCGCATCCGGTTGCGTCCCCTCCGCCCGCCGTTGCTGGTGTCATAAGACAAAAGAAACCGAGCGCTGGCATCCCCAAGGAGACTCCGCGGAACTAGCGATCATCATTATGCCGAACCACCAGCCCAACTTCATTACCGCGATCGACGTAGGCAGCGCCAAGACTTCAGTCCTCGTGGGCGAATTGAGCGAGAACGGATTGCGTTATCGCGGCCACGGCATCGGCGAATCGCGCGGCCTGCGCAAGGGCGTGATTACCGAACTCGACAAAGCCGTCAGCAGCATTAAAAAAGCGGTGGAGCATGCGGAAGACGTGGCCGGAATTCCGATCGAACATGCACTGGTGGGCATTGCTGGCGCGCACATCCGCGGGATGAACAGTCACGGCGGCATCACCTTCGGCGCACGGTCGCGCGAGATCGGCCGCGAGGAAATCCGCCAAGCCGTGGATAAGGCCCGCACCCTACCCTTGCCCGCGGATCGCGAAATTCTGCATTTGCTCCCGCAGGAGTTCATTCTCGACGATCAGCCGGGCGTGCAGGATCCTACGGGCATGATGGCGACGCGCCTCGAAGTGCGCGTGCACATTGTGACGGCTTCTTCGAGCGCTACCCAGAATCTGGTGTCGGCGGTGAACCGGGCTGGCGTTCACGTGGACGATACAATCTTTGAGCCGCTCGCTTGCGCCGACTCGGTTTTGCGGTCGGATGAACGCGAACTTGGCGTCTGCCTGGTCGATTTAGGGGCCGGGTCGTGCGATCTGATCGTTTTCCAGCAGGGAGCAGTCGCACACACAGCGGTCATCCCTATCGGCGGCGATCACTTTACGAGCGATCTTTCGGTCGTCATGTGTACGGGGTTGGCGGACGCGGAGACGCTCAAGAAGAATTTTGGCAACGCGGTCGCAACGCTCATTCCCGAAGGCAACGAAGTCGAGGTGCCGTCCGTCGGGGACCGGCCTTCGCGCATGATGCCGCAGCGCATGGCTGGCGAGATTTTGGGGCCACGTGCTCGCGAGCTTTTTGAATTGCTGCGCGACAACCTGCGTCATGCCGGTGTTCTGGAGCACTGCATCGCGGGATTCGTGCTCAGCGGCGGAGCTTCGCGCCTTCCTGGCATTCTCGACGTGGCGGAATCGGTGCTGCGGAAAGCGGCGCGGCTTGCCTGGCCAACGCCGATGGCGAAAATGCCGTCGTTCTTAGCCGAACCGGAGTTCGCGACCGTTTTGGGCATGGTGTATTACGGACATCGCGCCCGCCTTGCCCGTGGCTTGCAGGGGCCCAGTTTTGGCTCTCGCATGAAAGCGCTGTTCGCAGGGAAGGGTGCGTGAAGGCGGCTGAGAACTGACAACTGAGAACTAATTTACGAGGTGAGTTATGACTGAAGACAACGGACTCCGCATCTGTTTCAACGAAGAAGCTCACAATGACGCTCGCATCAAGGTCATCGGCGTTGGCGGTGGCGGCAACAACGCGGTCAATCGCATGATTGACTCGGGCATGGAGCGCATCGAATTCATCGTCGCCAACACCGACCTGCAGGCCCTACGCATGTCGCGCGCCGCCACCAAAATTCAACTTGGTGTGAAGCTGACCAACGGCCTTGGCGCGGGCGCAAATCCTGAGATCGGCCGCAAAGGCGCGCTCGAAGATTCTGACAAAATCATCGAAGTCCTGGAAGGCGCCGACATGGTTTTTGTCACGGCCGGACTCGGTGGCGGAACCGGTACCGGCGCGGCGCCGATTATCGCCTCGCTCGCCAGCGAAATGGGCGCACTGACCGTTGCCGTCGTGACCAAGCCTTTTGCCTTTGAGGGCAAACGCCGCATGCAGCAGGCGGAGCGCGGCATTGCCGAACTTATGGAGTCGGTCGATACCACCATCGTGATCCCCAACGAAAAATTGCTCGCTGTCGCTGAGAACGCGGGTTTCTTCGAGTCCTTCCGCATCGCCGACGATATCCTTCGTCAAGGGGTGCAGGGAATTTCCGACATCATCACCATCCCGGGCATCATCAACCGCGACTTTGCCGACGTGAAAGCGATTATGGCGGGCATGGGCTACGCGGTGATGGGCACGGCGACCGCGACTGGCGAGCATCGCACCGTAGAGGCAGCGCAACGGGCCATCGCCTCGCCGCTGCTAGAGGCGGGCGCTATCGACGGAGCACGCGGCATTCTCATCAACATCACCGGCTCGCATTCGCTGAAGCTGGCCGAAGTGCAGCAAGCTTGCACCATCATCCAGGGCGCGGCTCACGAAGATGCCAACATTATTTTCGGAGCGGTGCTGGACGAGAAGATGAAGGATGCGGTCAAGATCACGGTGATTGCAACCGGCTTTAAAGAGGCCGATATGCGTCGTCCGCGCCACCACGAAAATTACGATCCAGTCATAATATCGCGCGAGGCGTCGCGTCACGTTTCTCAGCAGCGTGATCGTTTTGACGAGCCCGAAACGGTGGCTGAGCCCGAGCCCGTCTTCGAACCAGAACCGGCGTTTGAGCCAGAAACCGCACACGTGGCTTTTCAGGAGTCAGCCTCGGGTAATGCGTCGTATGCTGCCGAGGTGATTTCGCTCGATGCGATGCGGTCGAGCGCTCCCAGCTACCAGGCGGAGGATCTCGACGTGCCAGCGTTTCTGCGCAAACGCAGCGAAGTGTAGAGAAAATTTCAAGTTTTAGAGTTTCGAGGTTTCAAAGTCGGCATCTGAAACTGTGCTGCTCCATGACCACGGCGTACAACCGCATCGCCGGACAAAGTGTGGAACGCCTCGCAGCTCTCAGCGATGGCATCTTTGCCTTTGCGATGACCTTGCTGGTCCTGGACCTGCGAGTGCCCGCGATGGAAGCCGTGCACAACGAGCACGATCTATGGCATGGCCTGACCGCACTGTCGCCGCGGCTCATCATGTACATGATGAGTTTTATGACGCTGGGGATTTTTTGGGTTGGTCAGCAAACGCAACTGAATCACCTCGAGCGCTCCAACATTCGTCTTTCGTGGATCCACATTGCGTTCCTGTTTTTTGTTACGATCACGCCGTTCTCGACCGCGCTGCTGGCTGAATTCACGGCATATCGGATTGCCCTGGTTGCTTACTGGCTGAACATTTTATGCCTGGGTTTGGCGCTATACCTTAGCTGGGGATGCGCGACGCGATCAGGACTGGTTAAGGACGACATCGCGCCCGAAGTGCCCGCGGCTGTCTGCCGCCGGATCGTGATTGCGCAAGCGCTGTATGCACTCGGCGCGCTGCTGTGTGTGATCGGCACTTATTGGAGCATCGCGTTCATCGTGCTGGTGCAGCTCTACTACGCTCTTGCACCACGCATGCCGGGGAAGCGCGGCGAAGCGATGTAATGTGATCGGCGAGACAAATGCCATCTCTATTCATGCGCTTAAACTGTGGCGACTGTGATTTTGGCCTATGGCGCCGGCCGTACGTAGAGAGCGGAACCAACCTCGCCGAAAAAAGGATCTATAAGCGCTTGTTGAGAACTTCCTGCATATTCGTGGTTGAGCTGCTGAACCAAAGCTTCATATCTGGCATCTCCCGGTTTTCCCCATACCAGGATTGCATCCGGACTCGCCTCGGAGATGTCACCTAGAACCGCCGGGATGTCTTTCAAATTTGGGAGCTTCTCCGTCGCCGCAATCAGCCTGCGATCTCCGAAATATGCCGACTTATATCCGGCCTCCCATCCCGCCCCGTGTTCCTGGTAGGGGCCAGAACCGATACTTACAACCGTGAAACCCGGATGCGCTCTCAAGCTCTGGCCAGCTCGGTAGCACGAGATCTGAAAATCGCGAGTAAGAGTTCGGAAAGGAGAAGAGGAATATACCAGCGAAGCAAGTATCCCTATCACGATCAAAACGGCCAGAGCTCTTTGCCAAATGCGTAGCGCCGGACCCGTCTGCTCAACGAAGCCCACCGCCACGGCCAATAGCAGCGGGATAATCGGATAGAGATAGCGGCCGTCGAATACCAGCATGCAGTATGCCAGCAAGAGACTGATGCTCCCCAACGCAACCACCGCCACCACCGTAAATTCGACGGGATTCTGTTCTCTTCGTCTGGTTAGAACCGCAATCATGAAGACGAAGGCGGCCAGCCCGCCTGGTGTTACGACAATGAAAAGCTCTTTCACGGCCTTCGGCAGGTTTTGAGCCTCATGCGCAACCATCTCCAGCGCCGCCTGTCTCGCGTCGATTTGATAGCGCCACATCCATGAACCCGGCGGCATTGGGTCGTTCACGTTGTTCTCGTCAATGAACGGTTTCGTATTCTTGAGCACTGCATAGGTTCTGTCTGGTTGGTTGTCGGATAAGTGCGGCGTCCACTGCAGAAAATTAAACTTGAATTGAGTCCCGGTCGTAAACGCGCCATATTTGAAGTGCAGCACTCCCGCCCACGCTGAGGCCACCAGCAACGGCAGGATGGCCGCCAAAGCAAGACGCGACGCCTGCTGCTTACGAGGTCTGGACAGCACGACTGAGAAAATCGTATTCAGTGCCAGCCAGGGCAGAGCAAAGCCTTTGGCCAGGAATGCGAGAGCGTGAATTCCCCCGAGCCAGCCCCAGCATCTTTTTTCATTCGCACGTAAGCATTGCAGAAGCACCATGAAATAAACCAGCACCAATGCCGCGAATAGGAAGTCGGGCGTGACCATCTCAACCGCCATCGCCGAGAGGCCGCGGCTTAGAGAAAACCAGAGAACGGCCACGGAAGCAGCCAACTCGGAATGCCAGAGGCGTTTCGCAAAAAAATAGATCAGAGCCCCACACAGAAGATAGCTGCTGATGTTAAGAACTTTACCTACGCGCACCAGGTTCCCATCGAAAAAAGACCCGGCAGCGATCATCCAGGACAGCAGTGGGCTGCGAAAATCATTGATCGCTGAATAAAATTGGTGACTTCGTAGATGCCGGGCAATCCCGATGTAGTCGATGCCGTCAATGTCAATCTGATGAAAACACTTGGAGCCGAACCAGGCGAGCTGACCCCCATAGCTCAAAACTGCAACCGCAAGGAGCCAGCGGGAAAGGTTCTGTTTATGTTGAGAAGACACTCTGCCCGATTCCTGATCGTCTGCCGGCGCACTGACACGAATGCGTCTGCGCCAGTACCTTAGCACAGCGCGGGTGTTCTCCAGGGACATCGCCTCTTTGCGTCAAACAAAAAATGTTGTTCCTGGTTCGGACTCTGATACCTTTCCTGCAACATGGACTTAAGCCGCGAACGTAAACTCTCCGATTACTTCATTTTTGCTACGGTCGTCAGCTGCATTGCTCAACTCTCATGGTTCGCCTCAAAATGCTTCACTCAAATTGACTATGACGGCATGAGCTATGTGGGGATAGCCCGTCATCTCAGCCAGGGTCAATTCCATGCCGCCATTAATGCGTTCCGCAGCCCCTTGATTTCGTGGATCATTGCTGCCGGTTCAGTGCTGGACGGAAATCTCCTGCAGGTCGGAAAGTTCACGAATATTGGCAGCTTCCTCGCCTCCGCCGTCTTGGTCTACTTGCTGACGAAACGGCTGTGGCAATCAAGATTAGCAGCCGCGATTGCGAGTCTGTGGTTCAGTTTGGCTCGTGGTCTGGCGGCGACCGCAGTCATCCTCATCATTCCAGATTTCCTGCTGACCGCTCTCGTCTTGACGTACTTCCTGATTCTTTTGCGGTGTTTCCGCACAGATCAGGCCAAGGACTGGGCCTTTCTTGGCTTGGTCCACGGCGTCGCTTATCTCGCCAAGGCATTCGCGCTGCCGTGGCTTGCCCTGGCAACTTTGGTTTCCGTTGCAATCTCGTTCCGCAAGCAGCCGAGGCACGGGTTAAACCGGTTCGTTCTGGCGTCACTCGCGCCCCTTCTCATAGCAGCGGCATGGGCAACCGCGCTGCATTCGAAATATGGGGTCTTCACCACCGGCAGTCAGTTTAGATCCAATTTTTTGGGCTACAACGTGAGGTCGTATTCCCAAAGAGAGCCTACCTATGCCCTCTTGAACGATACTATCCTGGAACCGGGACTGTCAGATCCGTCCCCTTGGAAATCGGATGAGTACGTGGTGAATGACCCTATGCCTCCGCACTCCCGGGCGTGGAGCTATCGGCCCCCGATAAGTGAGGCCGTGCCGCTGGTGATTGCCGCCGAACGGAGAAACCTGCCTGAAGCCCTGAAAGAACTGACCATTCTGCTGACGCCCGGAGGAATACTGGGTTTCTTTTTCATGCTCGGAACGACGATTCGCCGCCGGTGGCAGTCGGTTCCAGAGTTTCGCTTCACATGTGTAGTTGCCGTTTCTGCGGTGAGCTTGATCCTTGCCTATGGCATGTTGGCCTTCATCACCACGTACGCATATCCTCTGGTGGCTCTGATAATGGCGGTCACTTCCCGATTTTTTGTCAGCGACGCGCAGTTCGCTGCGAACCCCGTGTGGCAGCGCCTTTGTATTGTCCTGGTCGTGGCCGGCCTGATTGTAGCTTTCACCTATCGAGCTTCTCCGTTTCGAACCCTTGACCGGAATTTTCAAATGAGCTGCTACGATGCTGCACAGAAATTAGAAGCATATTCAGGTTCACGCGTAGTGACCATCGGCTCGGGGCCGTATCCGGAACACGGAGTGGGGTGGGAAGCCGGATATCGAGTTGCCTTCTTTTCGAATCGCCGTATTGTGGCAGAAAGCCCCGATTTGCCTGCGGACGTGGCGCTTCTGATGGCGGATATCGAGAAATCTTCTGCCGACGCAGTCCTGTTGTGGGGAAATCCGACCGATCCGAGATTTCAGCTCGTGCTGCGCGGCCTGGCCGCCGAGTATCAGGTCCGCTTGCCCATCATGGATCCGGTCCTCGGACAGGTGGGCGTAGTCGTGGTGGGGCGAATCCCCACTATCAGGCCATCTTGAACCGTGCCATCGCCGCCAACATTCTTGCACTGGCGATATGCGCCACTTTGTTTTTCACTCTCATAACACGGAGCCACTGTGATGTGAACCGCCGGAAATTTGAGAACTTTTGTTGCCGCGTGTGCGTATTCTGGGATAACGTTCTGCTCGTCGAAGATTGGGGGAGATTTCCATGCATCGCTTGATTCCTGCTTGTCTTATCGTTGTCGCCCTGGCTACCACGGTCTTCTTGGCAGCTTCATCCGATCCCACGCCGGGACGTCCGCAGTACACCGGCGATAACCAACTTCTGCGTCCCGTCGATTATCGCGATTGGATTTTTCTGTCGTCCGGACTCGGCATGAGTTACAGTGCGCAAGCTGGGCACGAAATGTTCACCAATGTCTTTGTGCCGCAGTGGGCCTACCAGGAATTTCTGAAGTCGGGCAAATGGCCGGAAAAGACGATGTTTGTCGTGGAAGATCGCGGAGCGACCAGCAAAGGTTCGATCAATAAAGCGGGTCATTATCAGACCGACTGGATGGGGATCGGGGTGGAGGTGAAAGACGAAGCCCACTTTCCCGATAAATGGGCCTACTTCAATTTCGACGAAGATACAAAATCCGCGAGCGCAAATCCAAAAGCCGGGTGCTGGAGTTGTCACGATGAGCACGCTGCCGTTGAGCACGTTTTCGTGCAGTTTTATCCGACGCTGAAGCCGGTCGCGAAGAAGTTCGGAACCTATCGGGAAGCTGCGGAGAACGTGCAGTAGCGTCTCTACTTCTGCCCGGCGATCCATTCGTTGATCTTCGTTTCGAGCAGGTCGAGCGGCAGCGGTCCCTGATCGAGCACCGCGTCGTGGAAGGCGCGAATATCGAATTTCGCTCCCAACTCCTTTTGCGCGCGTTCGCGCAACTCGAGAATCTTCATCTGCCCCATCTTGTAGGAAAGCGCCTGTGCGGGCCACGCAATGTAGCGATCGACTTCGGTATTGATGTTCTCATCGTCCATCGCGGTGTGTTCGTGGAAGAAGTCGATCATCTGCTGACGTGTCCAGTGCTGGGAATGCACGCCTGTATCTACGACCCAGCGCACGGCCCGCCACATCTCGTTCTGCAGGCGGCCGTAATCGCTGTAGGGGTCCTGATAAAAGCCAACTTCTTTTCCCAGGCGCTCGGAGTAGAACGCCCAGCCTTCGGTGTACGCATTCAAATCGAGGTTGAATTTGCGGAACGGCGGCAGGCCGGTGAGTTCCTGCGCGATCGAAAACTGCAGGTGATGTCCGGGAACGCCTTCGTGATACGCGATGGCTTCCACGTTGAGCAGCAGCCGCTTCTCCGGCGCATACTCGTTGACGTTGATGCGACCCGGGCGCGAGCCATCTCCAGCGCCGATCGAATAATCGGCAGGAGGAGCAGAGGCACTGCGGTACGACTCCATTGGCACCACATCCAGCTTGTTCTTCGGCAGCCGTCCGAATAATTCCGGCAGCTTCGCGTACATCTGGTCGCGATAGTGCGTATAAAGATCAAACAACTGCTGACCGGACTTGGCGTGCAGTTTCGGATCCTGCCGGATATGCTCGTTGAACGATTTCAAATCGCTGAATCCCTGCGCCTTGGCGATGGCGAGCATCTGGGTTTCAATTTCCGCGACGCTCTTCAGGCCCAGCTGGTGAATCTGGTCGGCAGTGAAATCGGAAGTCGTCTGATGGCGGACGGCGAAACGATAACGCTCTTCTCCGTCGGGCAGGGCCCAGACGCCGGGATCGAGCCGACCGTGAGGGGCGTAATCCTCGCGCACGAATTTAGCGAATTTCGCGTACGCCGGCGCGACCTCGTTCTTTACTGCGCTTTCGAGATGTTCGCGTAGCTGCTTGCGATCTTTCTCGGAAACGGAGTCCGGATACTTGCGCAGCGGTTCAGTAAACGGACTCTTATCGAGCGGGTCGTCGGCGATTTGCTGCGCCTGACTGGAAACTTTCTCGAGCAGATACTTCGGCGGCATGCGGTGGTCTTGCAGTCCATCCCGCATATGTCCCATCGCCTGCTCGAGCACCCGCGGAATCTGGCGCAGACGGGACAGGTAGTCTTCGTAGTCCTTCACGTTGCGGAAGGGAGAATCGAAGGCTAACCCTGCGTATCCCAAGTGAATGCCGCCAAACTGCGTCGCCGGCATCTCCCAGTCTTTGAATTGAGCAGCGTCCAGCCCTTCGCGCAAGCTGCGCAGCATCAGCGCATGGTTGAGTTTTTCCTGCGCGGAAAATCCGGTGACGTCGATGGCCTCGAAGCGCGCCAGCGCCTGGCGAGTATGTTCGAGATCGTCGGCAATCGCCTTGTCCGAAAAATCGCTCAGCCGATCGTTGTAGCGATTGTCTCCAACCTGGGTCGCAAGTTCAGGCTGGGTACGCAGCGTGTACTCCCACTCATCGCCTAGCAGACGATTGAGTTCAGCTCGCCGGGCTTCGAGCGTTTGTTCTGCAGCCTGGGCTAAGAGAGGGACGGTTAGAGCTAAGGCGAAAGAGACAGCCACGATCAATGTTCGCAAGGGGCGGACCTCGGCAGAATTCCGCAACAAAACGCTGCGGTCGTGATGGATTCTACCGCAGACTGCCCTTAGGGGCAGGTGAGTTGTGCGTTTCCCTGGACGGTGCATCCGCCCCCGCAGGCGGTGACTGCGGGACATCCTGATTTGATATCAACAGGATCATTCGCCCAGATCGTGTATGTGCCGGTTGCCCCAGGCGCGCATTGCGCCAGGCCTTCGCGCGTGACCGATACTGCACTGGTTGTCGCGAGTTGGTAACAGGCTCCCCAAGTGGCCGGGAGCGGAGTGACCGTACGGCTGGGATTGCCGTAAGAGCCAGTGGCGGTGAACTGTACCTGACCGTTCGGATAAGACTGGGCGTCGGCAGTTGCGGGGCTCAGCGTGATGGATTGAAGTTGACTCTGCTCCTGATTTGCGCCGCAGGACAATGCAACGGACACACCCAGAACCAGAGTGAGAAAAGAAAACATGAACCGAAGGCTTGGCATAACCCCTCCTGGAGGATGTCAATCTGGGGCCGTTCGTTAGGATGCTCCGAGTACGATACGCCTGTCAGAAAATATTAACAAAGGACGCACGCGAGGATGGCTTGCGGTGACGATATGTCGGCAGCGCTGGGCGGAGGCGTCACGACAGTTTTGGCGCGGCTCCTAATTGATATGCAAACTGATCCAAAGTCCGATACTTTCCAAGTAACAAGCCCAGCCGATTACCAAGGTGCGTGTCCCCTTTTACCAAATCAGATTAACTGTAATTTATTCATATAGTTATCGCGCAGGTTCGGCCATCTGCAGCGTTGAACTTTGGCATTGCGCACACGCGCGTAAATCGCCTACTATCGAGTAGGGCTGCGGGAAAACGCTCGATCAGTGTGGGGATCTGCCGAGACTCTTGCATCCTAAATGAATAAGCCGATAGATCTATTGGCGAGCTACTGGACTGGCTGAGCATTAGATTGGCCGAGTACCACCGGGGATGGTGAAGTGAAGTTTCGGGCCTGTGTTCTTCGTCTTGCATTTTTCTTAGGCTTGGCAATGTTGCTGGAAGCGATTGGCATCGCAGCTAGCGTCAACCCAAGCACGCTCACTCCGCATAAGAAAGCTCATGGCGTTACGGAAAATCAGCATGCGAAAAGGCGCATGCGAACCCTGGCGCGGAGCCGTGCTCCGCGGTCACCATATGCGACCACGCGTTCTGCCTCCACGGGTTACTCCAGCAGACATTCTTCCGGCACGCGTTCTTTCGCCACAACCCACCGCCATCGTTATCACGAGCGTTTCTACACCAGTTCGTTTGCATCCGATATCACCGAAGGTGACGTGACCGCCGGCGAAGACCCCGTGGTTCGCCAGGCCGCGATCGATGCTTTGGGCAACATGAACGGCACCGTGGTCGCGATTGAGCCGACCAGCGGACGCGTGCTCGCCATGGTCAACCAGAAGCTGGCGCTTTCAAGCGGGGCGCAGCCGTGTTCGACCATCAAACTTTCCGTGGCTCTAGCGGCTCTGAGCGAAGGCGTGATCGACGAGCAAACTCAAATTTTGCTCGGAGGCCGCAGCCGCATGAATCTTACCGAAGCGTTGGCGCACTCGAATAACGCCTACTTCGAAGCGGTCGGGCGTAAGTTGGGTTTCGAGAAGGTGCAATATTACGCGCACCAGTTCGGACTCGGTGAACTTGCTGGTTATCACATTCCTGGTGAACAGTTGGGCACTTATCCGGAAATAGAAATTCCCGCCAAACTTGGTGGCGTCAGCAAGATGTGCTCGTTCGGCGAGGGCATCTCCATGACTCCGCTGCAGCTGGGCGCGCTGGTGACCGCGATCTCGAACGGTGGCACGCTCTACTACCTGCAACATCCAACTGATCCGGAAGCAGTGGCCAACTTCCAGCCCCGCGTCAAGCGCCATCTCGACATCGAGCCCGTGATTCCCGAACTCTCCGACGGCATGGCCGGTGCGGTTGCATACGGCACCGCGCGCAGCGTGCGGTTGAACTTTAACGAAGAGTCGATCTTGGGCAAGACTGGAACGTGCTCGCACGCTGGCACGCGCTTCGGATGGTTCGCCTCATACGCCAACACCGACATCGGACGCATTGTGACGGTGGTCTTCCTGAAGGGCGGACGGTCTACATTCGGGCCCAAAGCGGCGGAGATCGCAGGCCGCATGTACCGCAATCTTTACGATCACAACTTTTTCGTAGCGGGCGCAGCCGGAATAATATCCGCTCCGGACTTAGACAAAGCCAGCCCCCCAGCCCCGCCGCAATAATGACAGCAGCGGCTGCTCCGCCTCTAAATGGGCGTTTGATTTTTCGAAGCGCCCGGCATCGCTAAAGCGACGCCCTGATTCCTATCGCACTTACAGCACCGTCTGCTGGCCCCAACATAGGGCTGGAGCGGCTGCTTTTCCTCTTTGCGTTCTCCTCCCGCCAATTCGAGTCATGATCGACTTGCAGTGACCTATGGCACTCACGCTTCCCGGTTCCTCTCGCTAATCGTTCACGGCTGGGTCACAATAGTTAAGTCGCAATCGTTAAGATCATGAGTTCGTCGTCCTCTCCCGCGGTTGCAAGACGCCTGGAACAACCGGGAGTCTCAACTTCTCCCCAACTGCTTCTGTCGCCTCAGAAATGTACGTTGCTGCTGTGTCTGCTGCTGACCGCCGCGGTGCTTGTGTCCTACAGCCCGGCGACTCACAACGGCTTCCTCAATTATGACGACGATGCCTATATCACGAACAACCCTCAGGTCAGGGCGGGCCTGACGTGGGCGACGGTGAAGTGGGCTTTCACCACCTATGATCAGGCGAACTGGCATCCGCTGACCTGGCTTTCCCATGCTCTCGACTACCACCTCTTCGGCTTGAATCCAGCCGCGCACCACTTCGTGAATGTCCTGCTGCACGCGGCTAACGTTGTCTTGCTTTTTCTGCTGCTGCAGAGCGCCACGGGGTTCCGCTGGCGCAGCCTGATGGTCGCAGCTCTGTTTGGGCTTCATCCAATGAATGTCGAGTCCGTAGCGTGGGCGGCCGAACGGAAGAACCTGTTGAGCATGTTCTTTTTCCTGTTTGCCCTCTATGCCTACGTCTGGTACACGCGCAGCCCAGAGCTCCGCCGTTACGCCGCAGTGGCTTTCCTCTTTGCGCTTGCGCTGCTCAGCAAGCCACAAGTGATCACGTTTCCATTTCTGCTCTGGCTGTGGGATTACTGGCCGTTACGCCGGATTGGCGCACCAACTGTGGCCGACGCCGCGATTCAGGGCGATAACGTCCCTAAGAGGTCGAGCGGCTGGCTGGTGCTGGAAAAACTGCCCCTTCTCCTTCTCTCCGCAGCGAGCGGGGTGATTACGATGAAGGCTCAAAATGCCGGGGGCGCGATCAAGACGTTTTCCCAGTACAGCCCCCTCTTACGGCTGGAGACAGCGGTGATCTCGTATGTGAGCTATATGGGGAAGGCGCTCTGGCCATCGAAGCTGGTGGCGCTGTATCCGCACCCCACCAAGCTCTATCCGGCATGGCAAGTCGGCATGGCCGTGCTCGTATTGATGTTCGTCACTGCCTTAGTCGTCTTCCCTCTGATTCTGCGCGACCGCCGCTATCTCCCCGTAGGATGGTTCTGGTTTTTGGGAACCTTAGTCCCAATGATCGGGTTGGTGCAAGTGGGCGCACAGGGAATGGCCGATCGCTATGCCTACATTCCTTTTGTTGGTTTGTTTCTGATGGTGACCTGGCTGGCGGCTGATTGGGCCAAAGCTCACCAACTCCGCTCAGCATGGCTTGCCGTTGTCGCTGTTGGTTGGCTGTTGGCGCTGGGTACTCTTACTTACCGTCAAGTCGGCTACTGGCATGATATTCCGTCATTCTGGAGCCGCACGCTGGCGCTGACCGAGAACAATTACATCGCACACGACACATTCGGAGAATATCTGGCCCGCCAGGGCCGAACCGAAGAAGCGGCCGCGCACTTCCGCGCTGCGCTCGCCATCCATCCAGATGATTTGCCCGCCAACCTGAATCTCGGCACCTACGAGCATGGCCGCGGCAATCTACAAGCGGCGATCGAACGGTATCAGATGGTGGCTCTCCACGCGGGCGACGTGAACCTACGCGCTACCGCCTATGGCAATCTGGGATCGGCCTATCGCCAAGCGGGAGAGTTGATGAAGGCGAAGCAGTGTTTCGAAACGGCATTGCAACTGGCGCCGGATCGGCCCATGGCAATGATTGGATTGGGCCTGATTGCGGAGAGAAATGGCGATCCGTCTGAGGCGGTACGACAGTACTCGCGGGCCATGGCGGTGCAGCCAACCGACGTGGGATTTCTGCTGCTCGCCCACGCGTTGCAGCAGGAGGGACGCTCGGACGAGGGCAACGCGATTTTGGAGCGCGTGGCCCGCTCGTCGCCGGATTTAGCCGAGGCGCAGCGGACTGCGGATGCGCTCTCGGGAAAGTAAGGCGCGATTTATTGCTTTGCCTCGTAGGATGCGAAATGCTCAACGGTCGTCCCTAGATGAATTCCCTACTGCTTCACTTCATCCTTGGCTACCACGCCGTCTTTGAGATAGATAATACGATGGGCGTACTCCGCGATGTCGTGTTCGTGCGTCACCAGCACGATAGTATTGCCATTCGCGTGCAAACGATCGAACAGCGCCATGATTTCGTTGCCGGTTTGAGAGTCGAGGTTGCCGGTCGGTTCGTCGGCGAGGATGATGGCCGGCTTATTGACCAGAGCTCGCGCAATGGCCACGCGCTGGCGCTGTCCACCGGAGAGTTCGTTGGGCTTGTGGGTCATGCGAGATTCCATACCGACCGACGTAAGCGCAGCTCTGGCACGCTCGGCACGCTCTTCGGCGGGGATTCCGGCATAGATCAGCGGCAACTCCACGTTGTGCAGGGAAGTAGCGCGGGCCAGCAGATTGAAAGTCTGGAAGACGAATCCGATTTCCTTGTTGCGGATGCGGGCAAGTTCGTCGTCGTCGAGTTCGCTGACCAGTTGTCCGTTGAGCCAGTACTGGCCTTTGGAAGGCGAGTCGAGACAACCAATCAGGTTCATCAGCGTGGATTTGCCGGAGCCGGACGGACCCATGATAGCAACGTATTCATTGCGTTGGATGCGCAGGTTGATGCCGCGAAGTGCGTGCACCTGCTCCGACCCCATATCGTAGCTCTTCCACAGATCCTCGGTTGAGATCATGTAGGAATCAGGGGCGGACCAATTCGCAGGTTTATCGATTGGCAGTACCTCGGCAGTCGCCATCTTACTCTCCTTCTCCGGATCGGGCTCGGGCACGTACGCTCCTATAGCCGTTCTTATTTAGACGTTCTAACCTGGCCGAGGTTAGAGGCTTCGCTGGTGAAAAGCCGGGAGACGCCCGTTCCTCACTAGCTGCTTTCGTCTTCTTTTTTCGGGGCCGAATTGTCTATTTTGATATTCGTCCCCGGTTTCAGCGTACGCAAAACCTTGTAGCTGCCGGTGATTACTTCGTCACCTTCTTGCAACCCCTGGGTGACTTCGATATCCGTGGTGCCACTGATGCCCGTATCCACTGGAACGAATTGGGCTTTCTTGTTGCGGATCACGAACACGCCCTGAATTTCCTCTTTTTGTTTCGATGCTTCGGTTGGAGCACTGACGGCGGCCTCCACATTCCTATTGCCCTTGCCCGAATCCTTGGGCATGAGATCTGCCTGGGCACGGACGGTGAGCGCCTGAATGGGAATGCTGAGTACACTGCTACGGGTCGCTGTCGTGATTTTGGCGGTCGAGGAAAGACCTGGGCGCAGGTCGGGCGGCGGATCCGTGAGCGTCACGACGACCTTGAAGTCCTTCGCTTCCTCGCTGGTCGAGGTGGCCTGCGAAGTAGCGACACCGGTCGAGCGCACGATGGCGTTGTCCCCGATTTCGCTGACGACGCCGTGGAAGACCTTGTGGGGGATGGCGTCGATGGTGACGTCTGCGGGCTGGCCTAAATGCACGTTAACGATGTCGGTCTCGTCCACCTTGACCTCGGAGGTGATCACGGACATGTCGGCAAGTGTCATCAGCGTGCTGCCGGGTGAATTCTGGATTCCGATGACCACGGTCTCGCCTTCGCGCACCGGAAGATTGGTGATTACGCCGTCAAAGGGCGCTTCGTACGTGGTCTTTTGCAGCACGTCGGAAACCCGGGTCAGGTTCGCCTGATTTTGCGTGATGTGCTTGTCCATCGAATCTTTCTGCGCTTTGGCCTGCGCAACACGAGCCTCGGCTTGGGCTAATCCTGCATCGGCGGACTCCCATGCAGCTTTCTTGACGTCATAATCCTGCTTGGCGATGAGAGCTGCGCTGTATAGGCCTTGGGCGCGGTCCCAGTCGAGCTTGGCGTGGACAGCGTCTGACTTGGCGCGGTTCAGGTCTGCGAGCGAGGTGTTTAGGGCGGCATCGGCAGCGGCGGCGTCAGTTACAGCCGCCTGCACGGAAGCGCGAGTGGCATTGACGTCAGCCGAGGATTGCACGTTCTCGAGCTGCGCCAACAATTGCCCCTTCTGCACACGGTCGCCTTCCTTGACGTGCAACTTGATGATCTTGCCGAAGGCATTGGCTCCGATGTTCACGTAGGTCTTGGGCTTGATTTCACCCGAGGCGCTGACCACCGAGGCTAGGTTCTGCTTTTGCACCTTCCCGGTCTGTACCGTCACCAGGTTCTTCTGGCTCTGGTAAACGGTGACGCCGACGATGATGCCGAGCACCAGGGCTGCGCCAACCCCGATCAATATTTTCTTCCAGGTCTTCATGATCATGCCTAGGTTTCTTGCGACCGTCCCGCCGGGCCAGCGGCCACGTTGCTCGACGGCTCTGAATTCGCGGATCGTCTCGTCTCCGCGTTAACTTTCCAACTTATCTTCCCGGCATAACCCAGGGGGTTCTGGCTATAGAATGCCAAAAACGCTCCCAAGGTAGCGCATGAACAGCTACGTTCAGACGAGGGGGAAAGTTCCCGAGTCCCCGCGAAAACAGGTCTCACCCGCCGTCGCTCCGGTGGGCTTACGGAGTTGAAACGTTGGGCGAAATTCATTATATCGTGCCCGGTGCGCGGGCAGTGGGCAGGCGAAGCTGTCATTTGGCCTGCTTCAGTCCGGCCGTCGTCGGCCGTGGCGCGACCGCAAGACGCGGATTCTTAAGGCCTTTAGCGGAAGGGTTCCGGACAGGAAATCTTTTCTTAACAGGCCACTTCTTCTTGCCTTGTTGTATCCAATGAACATAGAATTAGGCTACTGCAGTCTCTTGTGAGGCTAGGCCCTTCTATGTTGTTCTCCGCAGGTTGTCGAAAACGTTGCTCGGCTGGTTTACTGGCTGGCGTGATGGCGCTGGTTTTTTCCGCCCTTTCCCTGGCACAGCAGGATGATAAAGACGCAAAGAGCTCGGCTGACAATGGCGCGGCTGCCCAGGGAAGCCAGACAGATCCCCTAAAACGCCCGATCCCGGAAAAACAGAGGAAGGCCAACGCCAAGGCGCTCAAAATCGAGTTGAGCAAAACTTACCGTAAGTGGCTGGACGAGGACGTGCGCTGGATCATCACCGACCAAGAGAAGTCCGCTTTCATGCAACTCTCGAACGACGAAGAGCGCGACCAGTTCATTGAAGCCTTCTGGCAACGCCGCGATCCCACGCCGGACACCGAAGAGAACGAGTTCAAAGAGGAACACTACCGGCGAATCGCGTATGCCAACGAGCACTACGCGGCCGGCATCCCCGGATGGAAGACCGACCGCGGCCGGATTTACATCGTGTTTGGGCCGGCGGATGAAATTGAGTCCCACCCCTCGGGCGGCGCCTACGAGCGCCCCATGGAAGAAGGCGGTGGCGAGACGTCCACCTTCCCGTTCGAGCAATGGCGCTATCGCTACCTGGAGGGGATCGGCAACGAAGTGATCATCGAGTTCGTCGATACCTGTATGTGCGGCGACTATCACATGACGCTCGACCGCTCGGAGAAAGACGCCTTGAAAATGACCCCGAATGCCGGTCTCACTCTGTATGAGTCCATGGGCATGGCGAACAAGGCTGACCGTTTCAGCAGCGGCGGTTTGGAGCAACTGGGTGCTGGGCCGTTCAACCAGGATTTGCATGCCAAGGAATTTGACCGCCTGGAACAGTTTGCCAAACTGCAGGCGGCGCCGCCAGTGAAGTTTAAGGACCTCGAAGAAGTGGTCAGTCACCACATCAGCGTCAACCTGATGCCATTTGATGTGCGGGCGGACTTCGTGAAGGTCACCAGCGACACGGTGCTGGTTCCGATCACGGTTCAGATCAAGAACCGCGACGTTACTTTCGTGAACAAGGACGGCGTGGAGCGCGGCACGGTCAATATCTTCATGCGAGTGACGACACTCACCGGCAAGATCGTGCAAACTTTTGAAGACCCGGTGCAGGTCGATGTGCCGGTGGAGCTGCTTCCCAAGACCGCCGAGAATGCTTCGGTGTACTGGAAAGCAATCCCGCTGCGCATCAGCCAGAATCGCTACCGACTCGACATCGTTGTTAAGGACGTAAACGGAGACCGCACCGGCTCTTGGAGCCATGCGATCCAGATCCCGGACTTCAGCGAAGACAAGTTGAGCAGCTCAACCCTGATCATTGCCGACCAGATGGAACCGGTGGCGGCCAAGAACGTCGGCACGGGCAACTTCGTGATCGGAACCACCAAAGTGCGGCCGCGCGTGGCGCCCTCCGACGGCAAGCCCATCTCGTTCAAGCGCAATCAGAAGCTGAATTTCTGGATGCAGGTTTACAATCTCAGCGTGGACGAGAAAACGCACAAACCTTCGGCCACTTTCGAATACAATGTGACGGACGCGAACAACAAGGCCGTCATCCACACCGTCGAGTCCACAGACACGATGGGCAATGTGGGCGACCAGGTCACGCTGCAGAAAACGCTTTCGGCCGCGAATCTGCAGCCGGGCTTGTACAAGATTGTGATTAAAGTGAACGACAACCTTTCCAAGCAGACGGTGGATCCATCGGCAACCTTCGCGGTGGAGTAAACTGCTGCCTGGTTCCCCCAGGGGTGGTGAGCGAGATGTTCCGAAAGCTCGGGTTCCTCATAGTCGTCATGAGTGCCGCCGTGAGCATGGCTGTTCCAGCCTGGTGCGGGACCGCCTCCGGTGCGATCTCGGGTGCGATATCTGGATATGTTCGCGATGGCAGCGGCGTGCCCCAAATGGGCGCGGCGGTGGAAATACTCGGTTCGGCCGTGCAGGCGCTGAAGGTCTTCACCGACGATCGTGGCTTCTACTCGGTCGCGAGTCTCGTGCCCGGAACTTATAGCGTCAAAGTAAGCGCCCCGTCATTCCTTCCTTCGCTGCGCGAGAAAATCGGGGTGCGCGCAGGCGCGAGGCTGATGGTGAACGTCACGTTAACCACGCTGTTCGAAGCCATCCAACTGGTTCCGCTGCGGAGTCCGGTGGACGACGACGACTGGAAGTGGACGCTGCGGTCAGTTGCCAATCGGCCCATCCTGCGCGTGCTTGAGGACGGCACGACTGTGGTCGCGCAGAGCGGGGAAGCGTCCGTTGACCACGATTTGAAAGGTACGGTGACCTTCCTGGCCGGATCGCCGGGGCAGGGTTTCGGCAGCCCCTCCGATATGACTGCGGGTTTTGCCGTGGAGCGTTCCTTGTTATCGAGCGGCACGCTGCGACTGAACGGCAACGTCGGTTACGATTCTGACGGCCAGGGCATTCCATCGGCGGTTCTGCGAACGACCTACACCAACCGCTTCAACGGTGTTTTCGAACCTTCGGTGGCGATTACGGCCCTCCGGCTGAGTTCGCCTGACCTGAACACGATGTCCGGCGCCACTCTGCAGGCGTTGTCGGTGAAGAGTTCCGATCGCGTGGTTCTCGGCGACAAGCTGGAGATGAAGCTCGGCAGCGAATTGCAAACGATCCAGTTTATGGGGCGGGTAAACGCCTTCAAACCCTTTGCGTCGGCCGATTTGCACATCACGTCGAACACCGTGTTGGAATACCAGTATGCGAGTTCAGTCCCGAACGTGGGGCTGGGGGATCGTTTGGGCAATGATCGGCCGGGTGACGATTTGGATTCGGCGTCGGCCGACCTGAGCGAAACCGCGCCGCGTATGAGCATAACCGGGTTTGCGCCGGCGGTGGAACGGGCTCATCACCAGGAAGTGTCGATCTCCCAGCGCGTCGGCAAGAACAACATGCAGGTCGCGTTCTACTCGGACAGCATTGTCGATCCCGTGCTTACCGGAGTTGGAGAAATGACGGCCGAATCGGGCGAAGTGCTGCCCGACGTGTACTCAGGTACGTTCAGCTATCAGGGCAACGATTTCGCGTCGCGCGGGATGCGAGTAGTGCTGCAGCGGAAGCTGTTGTCCGATCTCACCGCGACCCTCGATTATGCCTACGGCGGCGTGCTCGACCTGTCGCGTCCTGATGTCCAGCTGCAGGACGCACGGGAGTGGATTCGCGCGGAGCGCCGCCAGGCTGTCGCCGCGAAGTTCAGCGGCACGGTGCCCAAAATGAAGATGCGCTGGATCGCCTCTTATCGACACGCTGGCGGCCGCGCTTTGACACCGGTTGACCTATTCAACACTTCGGCAGGTCAGGCTGATCCTTACTTGAACCTCTGCATCCGGCAACCCATTCCGGCCAGCTTCCTCGCCGGACACATGGAAGTTCTCGTGGACCTGCGAAATCTTCTCGCGCAAGGCTATGTGCCGGTAATGGGACAGGACGGCCACACCCTCTATCTGGTGCAGTCGGCGCGCTCGGTGCGCGGCGGCGTCGTTTTCAGCTTCTAGAATTTGTAGATTCGCAAGCGGTGACTCCGTAGATTTCCTCCTTAGACTTCCAACGATTGCCTTCCAGCGTTCACCTTCCACTTTTTTTCTGCTGCCTCCGGTCGCTTCCCGGCGACCCTGAGTCCCGTGTTGATCCTCTTCCACGAACTTCCTGTTGTGAGGTTCGATACTGATCTTTTCGCGCGCGCAGGTTTATAATTCCGCGCATCTCTAGTGACACTGTATTCGCTGCTCGCGGAGCGTAGGTCTGTTCCAGCGCCCGCGACTAAGGAGGACCAGGAATGAAACGGCATTTATTGTTGGTGTTCGTTCTGCTTTCGACGGCCATGCTCGTGGGCCAAACATTTCGTGGGACAATCCTCGGCTCCGTGACCGATCCCACTGGAGCATACGTGGCAGGAGCGACGGTCAAAGTGCGCAACCTAGCAACCGGGCTCGAGCGTACGACCGTAACCAGTGGCGACGGCAGCTACAACGTGCCCGAGTTGCCGATCGGCACGTACTCCGTCACCGTGTCGGTGACTGGCTTTCAAACCGCAGTCACCAATACTGTCGAAGTGGACGTGGCCACCGAGCGGCGCGTGGACGCGCAGTTGAAAACCGGCCAGGTCACGCAGACGGTTGAGGTCTCGGGCGGAGACCTTCCCCAGATCGAAACCACCTCCAATGACCTGGGAGGTGTGTTGACCAGCAAGTCGGTCGAGGATATGCCCATCAACGGCCGCGACTACACCAAGTTGATCTACTTGAATCCTGGTGTCGCGGGTTCGCCCGACCAGATCACCGATTCCCCGGGATCGTTTGGTGAGTTTTCCATGAACGGTGCCCGCGGACGCTCCAACAATTACCTGCTCGACGGTACCGACATGAACGACGGATACCGCAACGATCCCGCCATCAACCAAGGCGGCGTGTTCGCCGTTCCGTCAGCCATTCTGCCCATCGGCGCCGTCGAGGAGATGAAGGTGCTCTCCAACTTCCAACCGGAGTATGGACGCAATGCCGGCGCCGTGGTCAATATCGTCACCAAGAGCGGAACGAATAAATTGCACGGAGAACTCTTCGAATATTTCCGCAATGACGCCCTCGACGCGCGCAATTATTTCGATAATGTGCCGCAGCGGGCGCCTTTCCATAACAATCAGTTCGGCGGGGCGCTCGGCGGCCCAATCGTGAAAGACAAGACCTTTTTCTTTTTGGACTACGAAGGCCAGCGCGAAGCCGTGGGCACGGTGACGCTCGCCTGTGTGCCAGATCCAGCCCAGGTGTCGACTGACCTTGCAGCGCTGGGACCCTTAGCCAACAATGTGACTCAGAAGATGCTCAAGTTCTGGCCGGCGCCAAATATTCCGGGGACGTACAATAATCCCAGCTCCACTCCAGGACAGGGTGAAGATGCTGGATGCCCCCTTGGTCCCAATGCTTCGCTCATCACCCCTTCGTACAACAACCTGAGCAGTGTGATCGCTAAGATCGACCACAATTTCAACACTAACAACATCCTGACTGGTCGTTATTTCTTTGGGGACAGCACACAGTCTTTCCCGCTGGCGCTAACGGCTTCGGGCGGACAACTCCCCGGCTTCAATACCGTCACTCCGACCCGCGTCCAATTGGTCGCTCTTTCCTATGTGCACACTATTGGCGTGAACAAAGTGAACGAATTGCGCTACGGCTGGAACCGCTTCGCCGAAGGCTTCTTCCCCCAGGATGCAAGCTTCCATCCCAGTTCGATCGGCCTATGTGCTGCAAGCTCAACCGCCGATTGCGCCGGCGGCGGCCCGCACGACTCCGGCCTGCCCATCACTTTGGTTTCGGTGACGCCTACGGGTGCCACCAGCTTCTTTGCACAACCCGGCACGACCTCCGGCGATCCGCGCTCTCGCGTCGACACCAACAACCAGTTCGTCGACAGCTTCTCCTGGAAGATCGGAAAACACGACATCAAAATGGGCTTTGAATTCCGCCGCACCAGCATTAATCAGCAGGAATTCCAGAAGTACTTCCGCGGGAGACTCAAATTCTCGAACTTGACGACTTTTCTGGAAGGAACGCCATTAGGGGGCGGTTTTGGCAGTCTCGAGTACTCGTCGGCGGGCTCGACCGGGCGCCATACTTACGAAAACAACTACGGCCTTTATGTTCAGGACAGTTTCCGCATGAACCCACGGCTCTCCCTGAACTACGGCCTGCGCTGGGATTACTACGGAGTAATACAGGAGAAAAACAACCTGTTCGCCAATTACGTTGTATCGAGTTTTGATCCGGCGACCGACATTGGCACTGGGGCTCTGACGCAAGTAGGTTCCAACGGCTTAAGCAGATTGTATGAACCCGACTACAAGAATTTTTCGCCCCGTGCCAGTGTGGCATGGGATGTAACAGGAAAGAGCAGAACGGTGGTCCGCGCCGGAGCCGGTCTTTTCTACGACGCCTTCTCCCAGGACATGTTCCTCGGTCATCTGCCCTATCCTGCCTATTACGCCCCCGGCCCGGCGTACGGTAACTTCGGATCCGCTCCGATAACGGCGGCCGGACTCAGCCCGGCTTCTGCGACGATCACTGCCGGGACGCCAGTTTACGGACAATCCGGTTGCGTGCCGGGAGGCGTTATTTTTACGAATGTCGAGTGCGATATTTTCGGCGTTGACCCGAACATCAAGACGCCCTACATGGAGAACTACAACATCAACATCCAGCAGCAGCTCACAAGTAAGACCACACTGCAGATCGGCTATGTGGGCTCGCAGGGCCATCGACTCTTCCGCTTCTACGACATTAACCAGCCGACACATGCAATTGTGAACCAGTGCGACACCGGCATACCCTCCCCACTCCCAGGGTGTACCCCAGGCAACGTGGGCGCAAACGATTACTTTGTGCCGCGACCCTTCAGCTCCCCCTACGGTGGTGGCAATATGACGCAGGAGGGCGCAGTTTACATCTTCCAGGAGAAGTCCACCGGGAAGTCAAATTACAACTCCCTGCAGGTCAGTTTCAAAATTAATGGTTGGCACGGCATTACCTCAGTGGTCAATTACGTCTATTCGAAATCGCTTGATAACTCCAGCGACTTGGAAGACTTCGTGGTCAACGCCGCTCAACCGCAGGATAGCAATAGCCCCCAGGCCGAGAAAGGTCCTTCAAACTTCAACATCCCTCATCGCTTCACATGGGTATTTGGCTACGAGTTGCCGAATTATGCTGGAAGCATGCGTAAGCTACGCAACGGTTGGGGCTTCGACAGTACCGTTTCGTTGCAAAGCGGTCAGCCCTTCACCCTGAACTACAACGGTGAGGATGACTATAGCGGTGGTGGGGATGGCTTCGACCGGCCTGACGTAATCGGCCCCATCGTCTATCACAAGCACGATCCGGCAAACTTCCTTGATCTGTCCGCCTTCGCCATGCCCTGCACAGTCACGCCGGCAGCATACGCAGCGCCCTCCGGCTTCGCGTCCGACTGCATGGCAGGCACGCGCCATTACGGAGATCTGGGGCGCAACTCGCTTGTCGGTCCCACATACAAACAGTGGGACTTCGCACTCTACAAGAACACGGGGATCACCGAGCGTGTGAGAATGCAACTACGCGCCGAGTTCTTCAACATACTCAACCATCCCAACTTCTCGAGTCCGTTGTTGCCGAATTTTATCGCTGACCCAGCCTCCAACTACGTAAATGGTGCGCCTGGCTTCGCACCGAGTCCCTCAGTGCCCAATCGCGAGGTTGGCGCTGGCTTCTACCACATCACCGCCACCGGCGACGTCGGCATCGGCAACCCGTTCCTGGGCGGAGGCGGCCCGCGCGGCATTCAGCTGGCACTTAAGTTCAGCTTCTAATTTCGCAACTTTGCGTCTTCCCCGGCTCCTCCCGCGAACGTGCGGGAGGAGCGCTTTTTTGCAATCCTTCCGTTCCCAGTCCCCCGCAAACTGGAGTAAACTTCCACAGCATATGACGGAGAAAGCTACGACCACCGAGCGGCGTTCGCGCCGCCGGGTGCCGGTTCGAGTCCCGGTCAAAGTACGTCACGAGGGCGGCGAGCAGCAGGGCTTGACTCGCGACCTGAGTTCATCGGGAATCTTTCTCTATTCCGAGTCGTGGATGAAAGCAGGCTCAAAGCTGGAACTGGTCATCATGCTGCCTCCCGGCCTGGGTTTGGGGCCCGGAGGATGGACGCTCTGCGAGGCCTCGGTCGTTCGTGTCGAGGAATCGGAGGGCAAGAGTATGGGCATTGCCGCTACCCTCGATCGCATTGCACTCTTGCCGGAGATCGGCTGACAACCATTTGATCGTGTTCAACCCCGGGCTGCCAGCGGGAGATGTTTCTCAAATTGATCCAGGCAATGCAAAGAAATTCTACTCAGATACAAAAAGATTGCTTCCCATTGCCCCGTCCTTGGTGCAATAATGGCCCGCTTTCATAGCAAAGGCAAAGTGGGCCGTCTTTTTTGGGTGGGGTAGGACATGTGGATTGAAAAACTCACCGATGGCGTTATTGAACTGGACACGCCGATCGGGCCTCGATACGTACAGCCGAATCTTGCACAACGCGCGTATTTAATATGGACGTTCCGAAATTTTTTCTCGCTGCCACAGCAAGTGCTGCGCCCGTGGGAACGCCGATTGATTGATCGTCTGTGGAGTGAAAACAGGTTCGTGTCCCTTTCTGCAGCGGGCGCAGCCGACAGACCAGTCATTGGAAGAATTGAGCGACGTGCGGCGGCCAAGGCGGAGGTTGTGCCAATTCGTAAGCCGGTTTCCGGCTCGAATACTGCCGCGGCGGAGCGAAGCCGGGAAGCCGCCTCAGCGTAATCACGAGATTGCGGGCCAGGGCGCGATCGCACTGCGTTCAAACTCAAGTTGGTCTCAAACTCAAGTTGGGTTCAAGTTTCAATTAGGGTGATCTGTCCCGTTCGGAAGCGCTTCTTCTTCCTCGTGTTGCGGACCGGGCTTGTGCCCAGCCGGCATCTCGCCGCAAGGTCCGCCGTGCCCGCATCCGGCATGTCCGCCGCCGCTCTGAACGGGGTGGCCCTGTTCCTGGCAAGACCGCATAGCCTCCTGCTGTGCCGGCGTGATTATGGACTCAACCTCCTGTCGTTCCCACTGATGAATCTGTTGGATCTGTTGCCGCTTCTGCTGGATCGAGAGCGACGAATTTGCGCACTCCCCCAATTTCCTGGCGCGCCTGCCGCCCAATCGTTCGACGCTGTTGAATCGCCGATTTGGGAACGCCCGCGACTTCCCAGCAAGGCGCTTCCTTGGGGAGTTTTGAGATTGGCTTGGACGCGGTGGAGGGACCGGTGCGTATGACAACCTGCGCGATGGCGTTTTCCACAAGCGCCGCCGAGGGAATGACACCGGCAAGCAGCGCTGAAAACACAGTCTTGTTCCATGACATAAAAACGTCTCCTCCGGATATCCCAACTCAGCATAACGCGGGAAGCTGCACGGTGATTGTAAAAACAGTGATTGTAAAATCCGTCCAGTGAGCCCCGCCCAATTTCAGGATTGGGTCAAGCGAAATAGCAAAGCTCGGACTCAGCCGCGCACAGGCGGACGCAAAACCGATGGTACAATCAAAGTTTGTTCCCACCTTGCTGTTGGCAGTGGGCGCGTAGCTCAATTGGCAGAGCAACTGACTCTTAATCAGTAGGTTGAAGGTTCGATTCCTTCCGCGCTCACCATCTTTTCAAGCAGTTACCGAATCTGCGATCCGTTCCGCAATCCGTTAGGAGTGTGGAAAAGCTAAACGCACGACTTTGCTGTGGGCTTCTGCCATTTCTGCGGTCGCCGCGTCACCGTAAACGTTCATGGTGGTGCGAATGTCCGAATGCCGCATTAGCTTCTGCTGGACCCCAACCGGAGTACCGACCGAATCAAGCCAAGACCTGTACGTGTGACGCAGGCTATGAGTGCCAAGCCTGCCGATACCCGCTTTGTCCCCTGCCTTCTGGTACACCCGCCAAATTTGATCGTATGACCATGGCAGTCGTCCAAGCTGCGAGGGCGAAGCGAACATCCAGTCGTTGGGTTTCGAAAACTGGCTTGCCTGCTTCCAAGTCTTCAAAGCTTCCACAAGTTCGCAGTCAATCGTTAGGTCACGTCGCGATTCAGTGGTTTTCACATCGTCAACCTGCTGGCAAACAATCCCGCGCTCCACTCGAAGCTTGCCGTTTAGCCAATCGACATCAACCCACTTCAGACCTAGGCATTCGCTGATCCGTAGACCAAGGCAGCAGCACATTAGTGCAATGGTCCTGAACGGCTCATCCAAATATTGAATGAACTTCTGGAATTCTTGCACCGTGAGACTGCGTGGTCGCCGAGTACGCTTCGTCGCACCCTTCACCGTAACCAATTCCATGGGATTGCGCTGCATGGTCACGTGACCGCGCCACATCGCGAAATCCCACAGAATGCTAAGCACGCCTCGAATGTGCGCTTTGCTTTTAGGGGCAAGAGACAGAGATTCCAGCCACAATTCGACCGGGCGAGCCTGAAGTTCAATCAGCGAGGAATTCTCCCATCTTGGCAGAATGTGATTCCTTAGCCAAACCTCATAAGCACGTTTGGTGTCTTGTCGTTTAGGCATCTTCTCGATTCGGTACTGTTCAATCAGTGTTTTCACTGTCAGCTCATTGCGGACAGTTGTCTCTTGATTTCCTAACGAATCCTGGATTGCCTTGGCGGCCTTCCAGGCGCTTGCCTTTGTTGGGTATTGGCTTGCGGGGCCGATCTTCTTCGTGCGCCGTATGCCGTCCTCCCACCAGAGGTAGTTCCAAGTCTTGCGTCGTTTATCGAAAACTACACTTCCTGTCTTGAACCGTGCTGCCCTTTTCATTGACCCATCCTTTCTGCAAGGCGCACGGATGGCGCTGTGGATGTTAGCACGGAGGATTCCAAAAGAGCAGCATCTAAGTCCGCTTGGCGGAACCGCCACACCCGGCGTTTTGTGCCTGAGAGTGCAAAGGCTTTCATCTTGCCTTGTCGCACCCAAAGCAACAATGTACGAGGCTTGATCTTCAGGTAGTTCGCGGCTTCCGTTACCGTTAGCCATTCGGATTGAATGATTGTCTTCATCGCAGAATGTCGCCTCTTACGCGCCTGTTCTGCGTTGCAAAGGTTGATCCGGCGGGGTACCAACATTCTGCTGGTTATTAAGCCCGTTCCTGTTCTCATTCAGCGCGAGAACGAGAAGAACAGTTGCCGCCACTGCCGCGACGATCAGAATTGCTCCCAGAACCGTGATTCTCATTGCGTTTTCTCCCAAGGGACGATTGCATCGCAGTCTTTCTTAGGACAATGAAAGCCCTTCACGCCTCCGTCGAAGACGCTGGTCTTGATGAGCTTTGGTTCCGCCCAAAACTCGTGTCCGCACTCTGGGCAGGTAAGACGATAGCGACGCTCCATTTCTCGCAGCCGGTTCAGAAGACTTTCATTATTGGTCTGCCGCAGCAGACGGCGGAACTCTTCGATTCCCGCAGGCCCCCGCACGAAGATTTGGACTCCACAGGGATCGCAAATCAGATATGGTTTGTCCTTCTTTGTAATCTTTACCTCCCGCGCCTGCGTACATACGGGACAAGGGAACATCTGCTTGTTATTGACAGCTATCATCCGAAGACCACCTCCGCAACGGCTTTTTCCTCGTACCCAG
>JBEKQC010000021.1:0-75660 GCA_049520095.1 Terriglobales bacterium | reverse complement strand
CGGACAGGGGGGAGTGCTGGTGCAGGATTTTCAGGTTCAGTTGATTCGGCCACCAGTCCGCATTCGTCGCGGCCGTATGTCTGCGAGCGCCGCCCATTACCGGGCACTTGGATTCGGTTGACATGTTTTGCTGCTGCTTGGCGAGTTCTTTTTCCATGAGTTCATCCTCCTTCGTACTAGCCCAAAAAGACTGCGATGAAATACAAAACCATTCTAGCCTTCCTATTCGCGCAATCGCCGGCCGAGCTTTGCCGACTCGTGCCATTCATCGGGTATCCACGCGCCTGCGACACTTAACGGGAAGCGTGCCGCGGAGCGCACTTCGTGCAGAGTCCTCGGAAAATGAGTTCGCATTCGCGAAGGATCCGCTTACCGAGGGAGCCCGAGGCAGGCCTGGGCACGTCGTACCAATCAATGTCCTCAACATTGCCGCAGCGGTCGCAGATGAAGTGGTGATGCCGCATGCCTTTCGCATCGAATCGCGCGGCCCGGCCCTCGACGGCCACTTCACGCACCAAACCCGCCTGCACCAAGTCCCGCAGATTGTTGTAGGTCGTGGCTCTTGAAGAGCGCGGATCCACGCGATTCACGGCTTCGAAGATTTCCGCAGCCGTGGGATGCCTGTTGTGTTTCATCAAGAATGCCATCACGGCGTAGCGCTGCGGAGTGCACCGCAACCCACTGCCTTCCAAGGACCGTTTAATCGCCTCGGCGTTCATGAAGATTTAGATTATATCTAATGTGACATTTTGTAAACTTTTGTGCTTTTGGTTGCTGGTGCGAGCAGACGACTACGAGCAGAAGACTAGAGGCCGTATTGAGTATCCTCATCGAGTGGCCGCCCTGTTACTCTTATTTGTCGAACGGTCCCCGACGTTGCGTTCGCGGGGTTTTGAGACGACCAGGGCCGTGGGCGGACAGAAGGGTGCGGAATCATGAGGCGCGATTTCCCTGAATAGCCCCTACTTTCGGAGCGACCACCAGCCGCCTCGCGCAATTTTGTCCAGATGGTCGGCACGGAAATAGAACACGCAGCACGCACGCAACATGGCTTCTCAGCCCCCGTATTGGATCATGGTCATGAAGCCGTAGTCCATGTGCAATTGCTGGTGACAGTGAAAAAGTGTCGGTCCAGGATTGTCCGCCGTGAAATCCACCTCGACTTGCTTCCTGGCTGGTACGACGATTACGTCTTTCATGACGCCCGCCGTGGCTTTGCCCGCGAACCTGGTCAGCTCGAAGGTGTGACGGTGCAGGTGGACCGGGTGCGCTTCATCACTTTGGTTATCGAAGCGAAGGCGGTACCGATAATTGGGACGCACTCGAATAGGATCAGTCTTCGGGAACGATTTGCCGTTGATGGTCCAGTGATCCACCCAGCGGTTGCCGGCGAATTTCTTGTGGAAGACGAGTGGAACAACGCCTCCCGCCGGCTCGGGACTGTCCCCTTGGCGCCCAAACATCGTGTAGTCCCAGGGAGTATTCGCTGCTGCGGTCCACTTCGGCGCCTCGCTGCGGTTTGCATATTCCACCACGGTCCCCAGCCCGGCATTCCGCACTTGATCATCCGCCTCCCCGAGAATCCACACGCCAGGCTTATTCATCATGACGACAGCGTCTACGCGCTCTGCCGGACCCATCTCGATCACCTCCACCTCGCGCGGCACAGGCACAGCGTTTCCGTCCAGGCTGACGATTTTGAACTTGTGACCGGGCAAGGCGATGCGGTGCTGATCGGTGGCGCTGGCGTTCAAGATGCGAAAGAGCACCCTCTGACCTTCTTTCACGCGCACCGGATCGCCCGAACCTAACGCGTGGCTGTTAATAGAGTAGACCGGATACGCGACTTCCAGACTGCCCTCCTCGCCCTGGCTGCTCAGGTAGGGGTCCCAGCCGTGCAGCGCCAGAAAGACCTCTGCGTCGTACTGACCCACCTCTTCCTTCGGTTCGATGTAGAGGAATCCGAATTGTCCCGTGTAAGTGGCCCGTTTCATATCCCGGCCGGCATGAACGTGGCTGTGATACCAGCGCGTCCCCGAGGGCCGCGGAACGAACGAATACCTCCGCACTCCACCCGGAGGCACCAGCGGCGTCCCCTCTTCCTCGGAACCATCCACCTCGGAAGGAACGAACAAGCCGTGCCAATGAACCAGTTCCGGAGTTTTGGTCTCGTTGACTACGTCTACGGTGACAGGTTGACCCTCGCGCAGCCGCAATATCGGGCCGGGAACCGAGCCGTTGTAGCCGGTCGTCTTGATCGTTTTCCGCGGTGCGACTCCCATCTCGACCGGCGAAATGTGAATCGTTACGTCGGCTTTGGGATTGTCCGGCGCAGTTTGCAAACCCATACGCCGTGCCAACTCGGCGAAAGCCGGCGTTGCCAGCAGAGCTAGAAAGTTTCTGCGTTCCATGTTGTTCCTAGGCGAAGTCGCCGACGCTCACTATCGCATCTTTAATTCTGATCAACGAGGTCCGAACGCCTCCAGTTCGAGTAGCTTGCGAATGCGGGGTCTGGTTGCTCCCGGCCGCAAGGTTGGCAAGAGGGCTAGGCCTGGAACCAGTCTAATATCTACGGCATGACGACTGGGGGAACGGAGACGGGAAGGCGGCCGCTTTCACTGTGGTCTCCGATACCTATATGACGGCGACGATTCCTACCGGCACGACCAAGGGCTACGTAACCGTGACCGAGCCTTCGGGGACGTTGCAGAGCAATATAAAATTCACACCGAAAAACTAGTCAAGAGGGCGGCATACTCGGCGGGGCGGCAAACCGGCCTTCCCGAACCAATTTGCCACTGTTCTAACATCGCCCTTACACTCTGTGGCAACCTCATACATGAAGACGGCAGAAGTGCGCTTTCAATGAGTGTGAGGACACGACCTTCGACAAGATTCCGGTTGGACATCTTTCATGATCATGGGATAATTCACGTTCACTTCACGACATCGGAAGCTCAGTCTTGAAACCCGGGTTCGATTCCCGGTAGTACTACCAAATCAACACTTGCTATCTCGGCCTACACAGGACTGACATACGCCAATGGTCGTCTGCCGGTGCCACAATACGGAGCAAAAGAGATGAGAGTGATTCGCGCACTTTTTGCCGTGATTTTCGTCGCGCTTTGTCCACTTGTCGCCACCGCTCAGCCTTCGCACCCTTTGCTGCAGCGGCCGTCGTTCAACGGCAATTTGATTGTCTTTTCTTACGCTGGCGATTTGTGGACCGTGGACCGTAATGGCGGCCACGCCTCTCGCCTGACGACCGGTACCGGCATTGAGACTGACCCGGTCTTCTCGCCCGATGGCAACCTGATTGCCTTCACGGGCGAATACGACGGCAATACAGACGTCTTTGTCGTCCCCGCGATGGGCGGTGTTCCCAAGCGCCTCACTTATCATCCGGCAGCGGATTCTGCCGTGGCTTGGACACCGGATGGGAAGTCCGTGATCTTCCGGTCGGTTCGCGAAAGCAGCAGCCCGCGCTATACGAAGCTGTTCAAGGTTTCGCTGAACGGCGGCCTGCCCACCGCGCTGCCGCTGCCGATGGCCTTCTCCGGCAAGTTTTCCGCGGACGGAAAATACTTTGCCTACTCCCCGGTGGGGGGCGCATCGCCGTTCAATTATTCCAACTATACTGCCTGGAAAAACTACCGCGGCGGATTAGCCAGCTCGGTCTGGATTGCCGACATGGCGACGCTGGACGTGGTGAAAGTTCCACGGGAAAGGTCGAATGACTTCAATCCTGTCTGGGTCGACAAGCAGGTCTATTTTCTTTCCGACCGCAACGGGCCGATATCGCTGTTTCGCTTCGATCCGGTGACGAAATCTGTAACCGAAATGGTGAAGAATGACGGCGCGGACATTCGTTCGGCGAGTGCGGGGCCGGGTGGCATTGTCTATGATCGGTTCGGCGAGCTCTTCCTGTACGACACGGCGAGCGGCCAGACGCGCCCGATCAACGTGGACGTAAGCGCAGATCTGCCGGAAGTGCGCGCGCGTATTTCACCGGCAGATCGCGATATCCAGAACTTTGGCATCTCGCCCACCGGGCTGCGCGCGGTATTTGAGGCGCATGGCGATATCCTCACCGTCCCCGCCAAAGAAAGCGTGACACGCGATATCACCAGCACTCCGGGTGTGATGGAGCGCGAGCCGGCGTGGTCGCCGGATGGACAGAGCATTGCGTATTTCTCCGATGAGTCGGGGCAGTATGCGCTGCACATCAGCAAGCAGACGGGCGCGGGCGAAGTGAAGAAGTTTCCGCTGGCGAACGAGCCGACGTATTATTTCCAGCCGACATGGTCGCCAGACTCAAAACTGATCGCTTTCCACGACAACAAGATGGAGATCTGGCTGCTGGACACGGTGACGGGCAAGGCCACGGTCATCGACAAGGCCGTGAACGACGACGGAGACTATGACGCAGCCTGGTCGCCGGACTCAAAGTGGCTCGCCTACACTCAAACCGTCTCGAACCGGTTCCATGTGCTCTTCCTGCATTCCGTCGCGTCGGGCAAAAGCACGCGGATCACCGATGGCATGAGCGATGTTCGCTTCCCCGCCTTTGACCGCGGCGGTAAGTATCTCTACTTCACGGAAAGTACGAATTACGGCACGTCCACTAGCGGGCTGGACATGAGCAGCGACGCCTTTAACGTCACCCGCAGCGTATACGGGCTCGCGCTGGCGGCGGATACGGCTTCTCCCGTTGCACCGCAAAGTGAAGACGAGAAGACGCCCGAAGCAAGGGATGATAAGGATAAGGACAAAGATAAAGATAAAGATAAAGATAAGGACGCAAAGGACACGAAGGACTCCGGCGACGAGCACGCCGATACGGACAAATCCGACGACGCAAAGAAAGACACCAGGAAATCAAATGACGCCGGCAAGCCGGAAAAAACGGAAAAGCCCGAGAAGCCGAAGCCGGTGAAGATCGATCTCGAACATCTGGAGGATCGCGCCGTCGCGCTTCCGCTGCCGCCCGGCGGTTATGCGGGTCTGGCGGCGGGCAAGGAAGGCATCCTTTATCTGCTGGAAGGTGGGGACAGATTCCAGGGAGAGCGCGGCCAGACGCTGACTCGTTTCGTCCTGAAGACGAAGAAATCGGAGAAGCTGGCCGATCACATCGCGGGATTCGATCTTTCATTCGACGGTGAGAAGATGCTGCTGGAGATGGCGCAGCATGACGAGCCGGAAGGCCCGCCGGCGGCTGCCAACGGTCCAGTGCCAGCGTTTGTTATCGTTCCCGCCGATACGCCGGTCAAACCCGGCGAAGGCAAACTCGACCTGTCGAAGATGGAAGTCCGCGTGGATCCGCGTGCCGAGTGGAAACAGATGTTTCACGAGGTATGGCAGATCGAACGCAGCTTCTTCTACGATCCGCACTATCACGGCGTGGACACGGTTGCGGAAGAAACGAAGTACAGGCCCTTTTTGGACGAGGTGGGCTCGCGCAGCGATCTGAATTATCTCTTTCAGGAGATGCTCGGCGACTTCTCGATCGGCCATCTGCGCGGCAATGGAGGAACGATTCCCCGCCCGCATCAGGTGCGGGGTGGCCTGCTCGGCGCCGACTACAAGATCGTCAATGGACGGTATCGAATAGAACGGATCTACACCGGTGAGCATTGGAATCCGAGGGCGCATGCGCCGCTGGCTGAGCCGGGAGTGAAAGTCAAAGAAGGAGATTTCATCCTTGCCATCGATGGAAAGGATCTGAGTGGCTCCGATGACATCCAGCGTTTGCTGGAAAGCACGGCGGGAACGCAGGTGGTGCTGAAGATCGCCCCCGACGCGACCGGCAACGGCAAAGACGCGCACGAGGTTACCGTAACGCCGATTGCTGACGATCTCAGTCTGCGCAATCTGGCGTGGATCGAAGCAAACCGCCGCAAGGTTCAGGCACTGAGTGGCGGAAAGTTGGCGTACGTCTATCTGCCGGACACCGCACTGGGCGGTCTGACGAATTTCAACCGCTACTACTTCGCGCAGCTCGACAAGCAAGGGGCCGTAATGGATGAGCGCTTCAACAGCGGTGGGCAGGCGGCGGACTACATCATCCATGCCATGCAGCGCACGCTGATGAGCTGGTGGGCTCCACGTTACGGAGAGATCTACCGCACTCCGCAGGCATCGATCCTGGGACCAAAGGTAATGATCACCAATGAATTTTCTGGCTCAGGCGGCGACGCGATGCCGTGGTACTTCCGGGAAGCGCAACTCGGCCCACTGGTAGGCAAGCGCACCTGGGGTGGACTGGTCGGAATCGGCGGCATTCCGGTCCTGATGGATGGCGGCCACGTCACGTCACCCAGTTTTGGATTCTTCAATCCGCAAGGCCAATGGGATGTGGAGAATCACGGTGTGCAGCCGGATTACGAAGTGGACATGGAACCAAAGCCGGTCAGCGAGGGCCACGATCCGCAGCTTGAAAAAGCTGTGAGTCTGGCGCTGGACGAACTGGCAAAGCACCCTGCGCCGGAACCGCATAAGCCCGAGTATCCAAATTACAACCTGCACGGAGTGCAATAGTTCGAGAGCGAACCGTCATGGCAGAACGAGGATGGATCGCCGGAGAATGGATCGCCGGGACCGCTCGTGCTGCTGGGGGCTCGCGCAGTTTCAAGCTCTGGGTGCCAGCAACGCTGGAAACAGGCCGCGCTTGGCCGCTCGTCATGCTGCTGCACGGTTGCACACACGGCGCCGAGGACACGGCAGAGATCTCCGGGATGAATGAGGTCGCCAACAAAAACCAGTTCCTGGTTGTGTATCCCGAACAGTCGCGCCTGGCCAATCTGCTGAAGTGCTGGAACTGGTTTCATCCCAAACACCAGGCGCGTGATGCCGGTGAACCTTCGATTCTCGCAGCCGTCGTCGACCAGGTTCGCTCCACTCATAATGTCGATCCAGATCGGATTTACGTGGCGGGGGTTTCCGCCGGGGGTGCGATGGCCTCCATTCTGGCAGCGACCTATCCGGATATTTTCGCAGCCGTTGCTGTATTTGCTGGAGCGGAATTCAAAGCCGCCACGAGCGCTTCCGAAGCGCTCGCTGCGATGAAACGAGGCGGGCCGGATCCCGTCCGGCAAGGGCAACTGGCCTTTGAAGCGATGCGCAGCGGCCTCGCGCACAAGAACAGGCGGCGCATGCCTGCGATTGTGTTTCACGGTACTGAGGATACCGCCGTGAGTCCGATCAATGCCGATCAGGCCATTGCCCAGTGGGGCAAAACGAATGCGTGTCTCGCAGTGGAGCACGCCGAGAACGGATTTGTCCTAACGGAGAAAGTCATAGAGGGCAGAGTGCCGGACAAAGTTACGGACAGAGTTCCAGACAATGTTCCGGACAGTGCCCCAGACGGTTACGCCTACCGAAGGCATATCTACCTGGAGGCGGACACCCGTCTGCTGATGGAAAAGTGGCTAATCCAGGGACTGGGCCACGCCTGGTCGGGATCTCTGAAACCCAGCCGATACGGAAACCCCAAGGGTCCCAATGCCAGCGCGGAAATCTGGCGCTTCTTCTGCGAAGCCGGCTCGAATCCGGCGGCTTCCGCGTCATGATGCCGCGACTTACGCTTTTTTCGCCGGCGTGGCCACCTGGCGCAAAATATCGATAAATGCAGTTGTCGCGCAGGAAAGGGTTCGGTCGCGGCGGTAGGCCAGTCCCAGTTCGCGAAAAAGTTCCACATCCTCCAGATCGATTAGTTTGACCCTGCCGGACGCCGCTTCATCGCGAGCGAACGATGCGCTGATGATAGACACTCCGAGATCTGCGGCCACGAAGCTCTTGATCATGCCGATACTGGGCAGTTCCATTCTCACTTGCAATTCGTCGCGGTGTGGCCGGAACAGCTTGTCCATAAGCCTCCGGGTGTGGCCTGTTTTCGGGAGCAGCAGGGGATGTTTGACGATATCGCGGACGGCCGCCGTTTTGTGCCTGGCCAGAGAATTTCTGGGGCTCACCATCAGCATCAGCTTGTCGCGGAAAATAGGCTGGATTTCCAAGCTCGCAGACTGGATGGGCAAAGTCAGAAACCCCACTTCGATGGACCCGTTCTCCAGCTTCTCCGAGATCTTGTAGCTGAAGTTCCGGTAAATGTTGATCTGTACCGCCGGGTAAAGCCGGTAGTATTCCGCAAACACCTCCGGCAGAACGTACAGGCAGGTAGCCTCGTTGGCGCCGACGCGAAGCGTGCCGCGGGGCGTGCCGCTGTGGTCCGCGACTGCCGTCAGCGACTCCTCACGCAGCAGTTTCAGCCGTTCCGCATAGTCATAGAGCACCTGTCCGGCCGGGGTCAGCTTTACCGTCTTGCCCGAGCGGTCAAGCAGCCGATCGCCATACTCCTGCTCCAACTGGCGGATTTGGGCGCTAACCGCCGATTGCGAGCGGAAAACTTTTTCTCCAGCGCGCGAAAAGCTGCCCTGTTTGGCCACTTCCAGAAACGTAGTGAGCTGATCGAAATCCATTGCCGTCGATGCCGGGATTATAACGGACGCCGCCGGTCTCGTGGGAGATTAGGCCGAGATCGCCCTGAAACCTCGCGATTCGGAAATTTGCATCCTTCGTATCGAAATTCCGAATTGTACTTTCCGGCCCCAATGGCGGTAACTAATAAGTTGCAGAGCTGTGTTCCTGAGCCGAGGTGTGCGACACCCCGTGGCCTTGGCGGGCAAAGTCCCAACTCAAGAACAACTGATCGGGAAGCGGCGGAATAAGCTGCGAATGACGTCCATGACGACGCGTCGACAAAAAGCGAATGGCCCTCCACCCGCTCAGGGCTTATACCATCCTGCGCAGGAGCACGATGCCTGTGGGATTGGATTCGTGGCCAACGTCCGCGGCCACAAGAGCCACGAAATCATAAGCAAGGGAATCCAGGTGCTGCTCAACCTGGCGCATCGCGGAGCCTGCGGATGTGATTCCGAAACCGGCGATGGCGCCGGCATTCTCCTTCAGATCCCGCACCGGTTCTTTGTACGGGAGTGCGGCAAGTTGGGTTTCGAACTACCCCTGCCCGGCGCGTATGGCGTGGGCATGACATTTTTGCCGGTGGAAAAACATGAGCGCCTGCAATGCGAAGGAATTCTAGAGCGCATTATTCGCGAGGAGGGATTGACGGTATTAGGCTGGCGGGACACGCCTTGTTTTGCTTCCGCGATTGGCCGTGTGGCGCGAGGTTCGCAGCCTTACATCCAGCAGATCTTTGTCGGATGTGGCGCGTTCACCGATGAAGACGCGTTTGAACGGAAGCTTTATATAGTGCGCAAACGCGCCGAGAGTGAGATGGCGGCGTCTGGCATTGAGGATGCGAATGTGTTTCACATCCCTTCGCTCTCTTGCCGCACCATTGTTTACAAAGGCCTGCTGCTCGCCCCGCAGATCACCAATTTCTACAAGGAGCTTTCCGATCCCGACGTGACCAGCGCGTTGTGTCTGGTGCACCAGCGTTTCTCCACTAACACCTTTCCCAGTTGGCAGCGAGCGCATCCCTATCGCTACATCGCGCACAATGGCGAGATCAACACGCTCAAGGGCAACGTCAACTGGATGCACGCGCGCCAGTCGCTCCTGGAGTCTCCGCTGTTCGGAGAAGACCTGAGGAAACTGTTTCCTATCATTGCGCCCGATGGCAGCGATTCCGCGAACTTCGATAACGCCGTCGAACTCCTGGTGCAGGCGGGACGCAGCCTTCCGCACGCCATGGCCATGCTGATTCCGGAAGCGTGGGCGGGGAATTCTCACATGAACCCGGAAAAGCGCGCATTTTACGAATATCATGCGTGCCTGATGGAACCGTGGGATGGGCCGGCAGCCATCGCGTTCACCGACGGCAAAGTCATCGGCGCGATCCTTGACAGAAACGGCTTGCGGCCTGGACGCTACGTGGTCACTAACGACGATCTCGTCATCATGGCCTCCGAAGCCGGTGTGCTCGACATCGAACCGGAACAGGTAAAAATGAAAGGCCGCCTCCAGCCGGGAAAAATGTTCCTGGTGGACACGGTCGAAGGCCGCATCGTGCCGGACAAAGAAATCAAACACCGGCTGGCTTCGCGGCAGCCGTATGCGCAGTGGCTCAAGGACAATCAGATCACCATCGATCAATTGCCGAAGCCCTCGCGCATGCACCACCCGGATCCGGAAACCCTGCTCCGCCGCCAGCGTGCGTTTGGCTACAGCGATGAGGATCTGCGCATGATCCTCGGCCCCATGGCTTCGAAAGGCGAGGAACCGGTTGGCTCGATGGGGACGGATACGCCGCTCGCGTGTCTCTCGGACCGTCCCCAATCGCTGTTCAACTATTTCAAGCAGCTCTTCGCGCAGGTCACCAATCCTCCCATTGACCCGATTCGCGAAGAGATCGTGATGTCGCTCATCAGCTACATTGGGGCTGAGCGCAACATTCTCTCGGAAAATCCCGAGAACTGCCACATGCTGAAGCTGGCTCACCCTCTTCTGACCAACCTCGAACTGGAGAAACTGCGCCGCGTCTCGACCGGAGATCTACTGGCGATCACGCTGCCCGCGCTCTTCCGAGCCAGCGAAGGGGAAGCGGGACTGAAGCGGGCGCTCGAAGAGTTGTGCCAGCGCGCGTCGCTCGCCGGAAAAGCCGGATACACGCTGCTGATTCTTTCCGATCGCGGTGTGAACAAGGATTACGCGCCCATCCCCAGCTTGCTGGCGCTGGCCGCCGTCCATAACCTGCTGGTCCAGGAGGAGACGCGGACTCAGGTCGCTTTGATTACGGAATCGGGCGAGCCGCGCGAGGTGATGCACTTCGCGCTGCTCAGCGGCTATGGGGCGAGCGCCATCAATCCTTACCTGGTGTTGGAGAGCGTTGAAAGCCTGGCGCGGCGGGGCGAGTTAGCGGACGGAGTAACTCCCGAGCTGGCCGTAAAACACTTCATCAAGTCGGTGAATAAGGGCTTGCTGAAGACCTTCGCCAAGATGGGTATCTCGACCTTGCAGAGCTACCAGGGAGCGCAGGTTTTTGAAGCCATCGGACTGAACAAAGGACTGGTGGATGCTTATTTCGCAGGTACCGCATCGCGTTTGGAAGGCATTGGCCTAGCAGTGCTCGCCCGCGAAGCGCAGTTGAAGCACGAGCATGCATTCCGGCCGCTGACCGAGTCCGAGACCGAACTGGTGGTTGGAGGCACTTATCACCAGCGCGTTAACGGCGAGTATCACCTGCTGAACCCACTAACTATCAGCAAACTCCAGCAGGCAGTGCGGCAGGATAGCTGCCAGACCTTTCAGGAATATACAGACCTCATCGACAACCAAAGCAGCAACATGGCTACGCTGCGCAGTTTGATGAAGTTCAAGAAAAGCGCCCGGCCGGTTCCGATCGAGGAAGTAGAGCCAGCCAAAGAAATCGTGAAGCGCTTCACCACGGGCGCGATGTCGTTCGGCTCGATCAGCAAAGAAGCGCATGAAACTCTGGCCATCGCCATGAACCGCATCGGGGGCAAATCGAACACCGGCGAAGGTGGCGAAGATGAAGAGCGCTTCAAGCCAGATGCAAACGGAGACTTGCGGCGAAGTGCCGTAAAGCAAGTCGCCTCGGCGCGTTTTGGAGTTACTGCCAACTATCTCGTCAATGCCGATGAGTTACAGATCAAGATGGCGCAAGGCGCAAAACCCGGCGAAGGCGGACAACTTCCCGGGCATAAAGTTGATGAAGTAATTGCGCGTCTAAGGCATTCCATCCCCGGCGTGGGTCTAATCTCGCCCCCGCCGCACCACGACATTTATTCCATCGAAGATCTAGCGCAACTGATCTACGACCTGAAAAATGTGAACCCACAAGCCCGCATCGCGGTGAAGTTAGTCGCGGAAGTTGGAGTGGGCACGGTGGCGGCCGGCGTCGCCAAGGCCCACGCGGATGTTGTCCTCATCAGTGGCGACAGCGGAGGCACGGGCGCTTCACCGCTGAGTTCAATCAAGCACGCCGGTATTCCCTGGGAGCTTGGCTTAGCGGAGACGCAGCAGGTTTTGTTATTAAACGATCTGCGCAGCCGAATCCGCGTGCAGACGGACGGCAAGCTGCAGACTGGTCGCGACGTAGTAATCGCGTCGCTCCTCGGCGCCGAAGAATTCGGTTTCGCCACCACACCGCTGATTGCGATGGGCTGTGTCATGATGCGCAAATGCCATCTCAATACCTGTTCGGTCGGCATCGCCACCCAGGATCCCGTGCTGCGCAAGCGATTTCAAGGGCAGCCCGAGCATGTCATCAACTTCTTTTTCTTTCTGGCGGAGCAGGTGCGGCAGTACATGTCCGACCTTGGCTTCCGGCGCATGGATGAGATGATCGGACGCGTCGACAGGCTTGATGTGCAGCCAGCCGTAGATCACTGGAAAGCGCGCGGCCTCGATTTGTCGGCCATTCTCCATGATCCGTCCATGCCCGCGCGCGTGGCCCGCCACTGTGTGCAGGCGCAGGACCACGGCTTGGAGCAGGCCCTCGATCATCAACTTCTTGCAAAATCGCAGGCTGCGCTCGAAACCCTGACGCCGGTTGTGATCAGAGTGCCGGTGCGCAACGTTCACCGCTCTGTCGGAACCATGCTGAGCGGAGCCATTGCACGCCGCTACGGATCCGGCGGCTTGCCCGACGATACGATCCGTATTCACCTCGATGGATCGGCAGGGCAAAGCATGGGCGCCTTTCTCGCCAAAGGAGTCACGCTCACACTCGAAGGCGACGCTAACGATTACGTTGGCAAGGGTCTGTCGGGGGGACGTTTGGTCGCCTTTCCGCCGCGACGGTCCAGGTTCGCACCCGAAAAAAATATTCTGATTGGCAACGTTGCCCTCTATGGCGCCACCAGCGGCGAAGCGTTTTTCAATGGAGTTGCTGGCGAGCGCTTCGCCGTTCGCAACTCCGGAGCGACCGCAGTGGTCGAAGGTGTCGGTGACCACGGCTGCGAATACATGACCAAGGGCTTGGTCCTGGTGCTGGGAGCCTGCGGCAGAAATTTTGCCGCCGGCATGAGTGGCGGCATTGCCTATGTTTTTGACGAGCGTGGAGACTTTACCGAAAAGCGTTGCAATCTGGAATCGGTCGACCTCGAGCCAGTTCTAGAAACGCAGGATGCGCAGCTGGCTGAAGCAAAGCTCGTCAAGAAACTCGTCACCCGCCATCTCGGACTTACCGGCAGCCCGCGTGCCGCTTGGATTCTCGACAACTGGTCTGAGGCATTATCCCGTTTCATCAAAGTCTTCCCCCACGAACACAAGCGCGTGCTAGGAGTAAGCCGTCGCCGGCAGCCGTACGTCCCGAGCCCGCCGCTGGCCGTCCCAGTCCCGCCCGAGCAGGTGCAACATGGGTAAAGACACAGGATTTCTGGAATACGCGCGCGAGCTCGCCCCCAGACGTCCGGTTACTCAGCGCGTCAACGATTGGTTCGAGATCTATCTCGATTTTCCGGAAGAGAAGCTTCGCACCCAGGGTGCACGCTGCATGGACTGTGGCGTGCCCTTCTGCCAGACGGGATGTCCCGTCAACAACCTGATTCCCGACTGGAACGACCTGGTGTATCACGCGCATTGGAAAGAAGCGGTGCGGCAATTGCACGCGACCAACAACTTCCCCGAATTCACCGGCCGGATTTGTCCAGCGCCATGTGAAGCGTCGTGTGTGCTCGGTATCAATCAGCCTCCGGTCACCATCAAGCAAATCGAGAAAAATATCGTGGAACGAGGATTTCACGAAGGCTGGATCCATCCCGAGCCGCCCAAGATCCACACTGGGAACAAAGTGGCCGTCGTAGGTTCAGGCCCCGCCGGATTAGCCGCGGCTCAGCAGTTGTGTCGTGCCGGACACTCCGTCACGGTCTACGAAAAAGCGGACCGCATCGGTGGCCTGCTGCGTTATGGCATCCCGGAATTCAAACTGGAGAAGCACATCGTCGATCGCCGCCTGGAACAGATGTCCGCGGAAGGCGTTAAATTCGTTACCGGCGCCGAAGTTGGCAAGACTGTCGCGGTAGAGGAACTGCGCCGTGAATTCGATGCGATTGTGCTCGCCGGCGGAGCCGAGCACCCGCGCGATCTGAATGTCCCCGGCCGCGAACTGAAAGGAATCCATTTCGCAATGGAGTACCTGCCGCAGCAGAACCGCCGCAATCTAGGCGACACCATCCCGTCAAAGACAGAAATTCTGGCGACCGGCAAGCACGTCGTCATTATCGGAGGCGGCGACACCGGAGCCGATTGCCTCGGCACCTGCCATCGGCAAAAGCCTCTCTCCGTGCACCAGTTCGAAATTATGCCGAAGCCGTCAGACGACCGCTCGCCCCTCACACCCTGGCCGCTCTGGCCGATGCAACTGCGCACTGAAGGCGCGCACGAAGAAGGTGGCGTGCGCGACTGGAGCATAGCCACCACAAAATTCACCGGCTCCCATTCCGGTCACGTTCAGCAACTGCATGCCGTGCGGGTCGGCCCGCCGCCTCAATTTGAGCTGATTCCAGGCACCGAATTTACGATGGAAGCGGATCTTGTGCTTATCGCAATGGGCTTTTTGGGACCAGTTCGCAATGGAATGATTGACCAGTTGGGAGTGAAACTCGATCCGCGCGGCAACATAGCGACGGACCAGAACTACATGTCATCGGTGCCTGGAGTTTTCGCGGCGGGAGATATGCGGCGCGGCCAGTCGCTGGTTGTGTGGGCGATAGCCGAAGGCCGAAAGGCAGCCGCAAGCGTAACCGCTTACTTGCAAACGAAGGCGATGCCCCTGATCACTCCCGAACTTTCCAACTCTAAAGAACAAACAATCGCTTCCTGATCGCGATCAGACTGGCGCTTCATGGCGTCGGATGCCGCGTGCCCCTGTCATTGCCTGCCCTCCGATATGAACAGGCTCGACACCTGGTAATACGCCGTGTAAGCGTACGACCGCAGGTCGTCGGTGACGAAGATCTCTCGCATGGACAGCAGTCCCGTGCGGTCGGCCGGCGCGAACTCTTTGAAGAGCGTCCGGTGTCCGGTCGCGAGGTCGACGCGCTCCAGGCGGCAGGGAATCTCGGCGCGCCGATAGACCAGCACCGACCTTCCGTCCGCGCTCCACTGGGCAAGGATGTCCGCCTCTGTGAGTCCCGGCACGGGCCGCGGCTCTCCACCCGCGATCGGGTAGACGGAGTATTTCCCTTCGGGTCCCCGCGCCAAAACGAGTTTCCCGTCCGAGGAGAGCCACCCGTCGCGGGTGCCTTCCGGAGTCACTGGCCGCGCTGCGCCACCACCGATCTGCTGAACGTAGAAGCGCGTACCTTTTCCGGGCTCGTTGCCATTGATGAGCACGCTCTTGCCGTCCCGGAACCACTGGGCGGTCACATAGTTCTCGATCTCGCCCCGTTTGAGTTGCTGGGTCTCGCCGGCCCCGGTGGGATAGATCACAAGCTGGGGCGGACGGGATTGGATCACCGCGAGCGCCAACTTGCCGTCGGCCGACAGGTCTGCCGGCCATCCCTCCCCGAGGCGCACCACGGGTGAGCCATCGGTCTTCCGCAGGCACACGGCGTAGTTGGTTCCGAGCGCGGTCTCGGCGAAAAGAAGCGTGTGCCCGTCCTGAGAGAGCGCGCGCGCATGCGATGTGTTGAGCCACGAGAGGTCTCGATCTTCGTTGCGATCTTCGCTTCGATCTGCGGCGTCGCGGGGAGTATGGACCATCGCTGCATAGCGGTAGTCCAAGCGGGTCGCGAGCCACCGCCCGTCGCGAGCCACGTCCTGGATCGTGAGCCCGCCGGGCGCCTGGTAGGCGATGCGCCTCCTGCCGGACAGCGTCACGGCGTACACGGTATAGCTGCCGCCGCTCTGGCTCGCGGAAAACAGAATCTCCTCGCCGTTCGGCGACCAGGCGAGCCCGCGTTCGCTCCAGTAGCCATCCGAAAGTACGAGGTTGTTTCCGGCGAGGTCGACGATGTTCACGGAGCCGCGGTCATCCCACTTCCGGGGATGCTCGAAGTACGCGATCCGATCTCCCCGCGGGGAGACGCGCACATCGCTCATGTAGCCGCTGACCTCGCGCAGCACTTTACCGATTGGGAACTCGAGCCGATCCTTGCCCCCGACCTCGCGGATGATGGCGAGCTGCGAGCCGTCCGGCGACCAGTCAGCCTGTCGCACTCCCTCCTGGATCTCCCGCGGCGCGCCGCCGTCGAGGGGCATGCGCGCCAGCGTGCCGGTGAACAGCCGATACCAAACGTACCGTGCGCCAATGAGAACGGCGAGCTCACCCTTGGATGACACTGCGAGCAGCTGCATGCCAGGCGGGCCGAGCGGTTTTGGCTCAGGATAATCGGGCCGCACCATGAAGATCTGGGGCGTGTTCCCCCAGGTCGCGGCGCTGTACACCACGGTTTCTTTGTCGGCGAAGGCGGCCTGGAAAACGGCCTCGCGCCGGAAGTTCAGCTGGCGGAAGGCAAGCGGCTCGGACCCATGCCCGGAGCGTAGTGCGAACAGCACTGCGGCCGCCGCAACCGCGGCAAACATTGCGGTAAGAGTCCAAGCGAGCCAAGCGCTACGGGGGTGGATGGCCCGCCGCACCGCAGCCAAAATCGGCACACCCGTCTGCGAGCCGCCCTCCGCAATCCACCGCAGTTCCTTGCAGAGATCGCCCGCCGACTGCCAGCGTGCGTCCGGATCCTTAGCCAGGCAAAGTCGGATGGTGCGTTCCAGCGCTGGCGGCGTCAGAGGTTGCACTGCGCTGATTGGCTCCGGGTCTTTCACCAATATGGCCGAGGCAACGCTAAAATCGCTCTGGCCCTGAAACGCCCGGCTCCCGGTCACCATTTCATACAACACGGCGCCCAACGAGAAGATGTCGCTGCGCGCGTCTACTTCTTTCCCTTCCACCTGCTCGGGTGACATGTAGGGGACAGTCCCGACCACCGCGCCCTCGCGCGTGACCGGATTAGCTTGCGCCGCCGCGTTCGTCAGCGTAGCTCCAGCCGCTCCCCTAGCCAGCGGTGGGGCAGCTTTCGCCAGGCCGAAATCGAGCAGCTTCGCGCCGGATTTCGTCATCATGATGTTGCCCGGCTTGAGGTCTCGATGCGAGACGCCAGTGCGGTGCGCTTTGTCGAGCGCGCTGGCGAGTTGGATTCCGTACTCCAGCACCTCTGCCGTTGGCAGCGGTCCCTTTTCCAGTCGTTCCGCCAGCGTCACGCCCTCCACGTATTCCATGACAATGAAGTCAACGCCGTCTTGCCGGCCGATGTCGTACAGCGTGCAGATGTGGGGATGATTCAAGCTGGAAACGGCTTTGGCTTCGCGCTCGAAGCGCTGACGCCGTGTCACATCGTCGGAGAGATGCGACGGAAGGATCTTGATGGCGACAGTACGGTCTAGTCGCGTATCCCGCGCCTGATAAACCTCGCCCATCCCGCCCGCGCCGAGCGGCGCGACAATCTCGTAGGGTCCGAGCTTCGTGCCAGAGGTCAGGGCCATGGATAGGACAGCTTAAAGATACGGCAGATTATAAGCTTTCCAACCGGTGCCACCACAATAAGCATATGGATGACACGCCTAACCGAAACCGGGTCTCAGCGGATAGTCGACGATGATTGCCCGACCGTCGCTGATCGCCTTTACGGAATGGCGGACGTTAGCCGGGACGATCGCCACTACGCCCGCTTGAGCGATCTGGGCCACTCCGTCGATGGTCACCTCGAGTTCGCCCTCGATTACCTCATAGACTTCCTCCTGAGGATGGAAGTGCTCGTGGATGGTCGAGCCGCGCGTGAAGTCATAGTGCGCGAAAGTCATGCTCGCCGAGTGGAAATACCTTCCATACCAACCTGGCAAGCGCTCAATGACATCGAGGGTGCGGGTGTCGATAAACGGCATGGGGCGTCTCCTTCGAGGCATCCTAGCACGGCCTACGTTGTCCCGAGCATAAGCCGCCCGATTTGACGGTTCGCTCCGGCCACACTCGGCTCGAAAATGCTAAATTAGAAGATTCATGTCGGCCCCAAACTCTCTCTTTGTACGCGCCGCCAAGGCTCAAACCACCGAACGCACCCCGGTCTGGTTCATGCGCCAGGCGGGGCGCTACATGCCCGAGTATCGCGCCGTCCGCAGGCAGTATTCCCTGATCGAGATCTGCAAGAAGCCGGAGGTTGCGGCCCAGGTCACCATTGAAGCGGCGGAGATCCTCAAGGTCGATGCGGCCATCATCTTCGCCGATCTTCTTCTCCCGCTAGAAGTGATGGGGCTGCCCTTTCATTTCTCGGTTGGCGAGGGTCCGAAAATCGAAAAGCCGGTGCGTACCGCCGAAGACGTTGCCCATCTGCGCACCGATCGCGCCGCGGACCTCGGTTACGTTTCCGAAGCCGTCAAGCTCGTGTGCAAGCACTTCGGCGACAAACTCCCCGTCATCGGTTTCTGCGGCGCGCCCTTTACGCTGGCCAGCTACATGATCGAAGGTGGAGGCTCACGCAACTATCTCTTCACCAAGAAGATGATGTACTCCGCACCCGCCGCGTGGAACGAACTGATGAAGAAGTTAGTCGCGGTGACAGCCGAGTATTCCGCCGAGCAAGTGCGGGCCGGCGCCGATACCATCCAGATTTTCGATAGCTGGGTAGGATGCCTGAGTGTCGAAGATTATCGCCGTTATGTTCTGCCGCACGCGACGGACCTGGTAAAACGCCTGCAAAAGACTGGCGCACCCATCATCTATTTTGGCACCGACAGCTCCACTCTTCTGCCCTCGATGCAAGAAACCGGCGCCGAAGTAGTTGGCCTCGACTGGCGCATTCCGCTCGATACCGGATGGCAGAGCCTTGGCTTCAAAGGGGCCGTGCAGGGCAATCTCGATCCGGTGCTGCTCTTCGCCGATTGGAAAGAACTCAAGAAACGGGCCGAAGACATTTTGCGCCAAGCCGCCGGACGCCCCGGCCACGTCTTCAATCTCGGCCACGGCATTCTTCCCGAAACTCCGGTGGAGAATGTAAAAGCGCTCTGTGATTTCATCCGCGAGCACTCGGCAGATTTCAAAACGGAGCGCAAGAGAGAGTCGAAGAAATGACGCCCTGCCCGTTGGGCCAATCCGGCCAGTGCTATTGCGTGAATCAGGTAAGTTCGTTTGCGTCGGCAGGGCCCACGAAAACTGCCGTCCTTCTGCTTGCCCACGGGAGCCCCGAGAATCCCGACCAGATTCCCGAGTTCCTAAGTTATGTCACCGGCGGACGGCCGCTGCCACCAACTGTGGTCGAAGAGATCCGCCATCGCTATTCGCTGATCGGTTTCTCACCCCTCGCCTGCTGGACTCTGTTGCAAGCCGATCAACTTTCACAGTCGTTGCGCATGCCGGTCTTCGTCGGGATGCGCAACTGGAAGCCCTTCATCGGCGATGCCGTGAAAGCCATTGCGAGTCAGCGCTACGAGCGAGTCATTGCGATCTGTCTCGCCCCACAGAATTCGCGCACCAGTGTTGGACTCTATCGCAGCGCAGTGGTCGGCGACGGCAATCTTGCTTTTAAGATGGACTTCGTAGACGAGTGGCATGATCAGCCGCTGCTCGCCAAAGCGTTCGCCGAAAAACTGCGCTCAGGCTGGGAGAAGGCATGCGTCGAAAACGGAGCAAAACTGCCCGTGATCTTCACCGCGCACAGCGTTCCGCAGCGTACGATCGCGGAAGGCGATCCTTACGAGAAGCAGTCCAAAGAAACGGCGCAGTTGGTAGCGAAAGAGGCGGACCTCGCAGCCGAGGACTGGACCTTCGCCTTCCAGAGCCAAGGCATGTCCGGTGGCGCATGGATCGGCCCCACCGTAGAGGACACGATCAGGGATTTAAAAGCCAAAGGCCATCGCGGTGTCTTCCTGCATCCCATCGGATTTCTGTGCGATCACGTGGAAGTGCTCTACGATATCGATATAGCTTTCAAACAGTTCGCAGAAAAAGAGGGCATGCGTCTGTGGCGCGCTGAGTCGTTGAACGGATCAAAGGCGCTAACGGCAGCTCTGGCGGAAGTAGTAAGCAGCCGAGTGAAAGCACTAGCATTTAGCTGAGAGCCAAGAGCTAAGGGCGAATTGGCTCGCTCGCAGCTCGAAGCTCGCAGCACACCATGAAACGCATTGCCATCATCGGCGGCGGAATCTCCGGCCTTTCGGCCGCGTACACGATCGACGAAAAACGCCGCTCCGGCACTCCTGTTGAATACGCCTTGTTCGAGTCCGCTCCACGTCTGGGTGGTGTGCTCGTCACCGATCATGTCGACGGCTGCCTGGTTGAGGCCGGACCCGATTCGTTTCTCACTGAGAAGCCGTGGGCTGCCGATCTCTGCGCCAAGATAGGGTTGGGCGGCCAACTCATCGGCTCGAACGACTCCGAGCGCAAGACCTACATCGTCGCCAAGGGCAAGCTCGTAGAGATGCCCGATGGGCTCATGTTCATGGTGCCCACCAAGATCATGCCTACGGTTTTCTCACCGCTTTTCTCCTTGCGCACAAAAATACGCATGGCCGCCGAATGGTTCCATCCCCCGCGCAAAGCCTCCAAGGACGAAACCGTTGCCCAGATGGTCGCACGCCACTATGGTTCCGAGATGGTTGACCTGCTTGCCGATCCGCTGCTCTCCGGAGTCTATGGTGGCGAAGCTTCTCAGCTGAGTGTGCGCGCCGTGTTGCCTCGCTTCGCCGACATGGAATCGAAACATGGCAGTCTGGGCCGCGCCATGCTCACAGCTCGTAAAGACGCCCGCAGGAAAATGAGCGCGGCGACGAACGTCCCAGCGCGGCCGCTTTTTACTTCGCTCAAAGACGGCATGCAGCAGATGGTCGACGCCCTGATCGCGCGTCTGGATGCGAAAGCACTCAAGACGTCTTCGCCCGTGCTGTCGGTCATCCGGCAGAATAACGGCTGGACCGTCTGTGCCGGATATAAGACCGACCACTTCGACGCGGTGATCATCGCCACCCCAACCCATGCCGCTGCGACAGTGCTGGAATCGGCGGATGAGAACCTGGCTCAAGATCTGAGCGAGATTCAGTACAGCTCTTCGGTGACGGTCACGCTCGGCTACGACGAAAAAGTGCGGCGCTCGCTTCCACCGGGCTTCGGATTTCTGGTGCCGCGCAGCGCGGGTCGCCGCATGCTCGCGGCCACCTTCGTCCACAACAAGTTTCCGCACCGTGCTCCGGAAAATCGCGCCCTGGTTCGCTGTTTTCTCGGCGGCGCGCGCGACGAGCAGATTCTGCAAGCTACCGAAGAAGAAATTCTCGAGATCGTCCGCCACGAACTGCGGCAGATCGTCGGTATTGCCCTCGATGCCGAACCCCTGTTTGAGCGCGTCTACAAATGGAAGTCTGCCATGGCGCAGTATTCGGTCGGCCACCTCGAACGCTTGCAGCGTATCGAATCCCTCCGTCAGAAACTCCCCGGTCTGGCGCTCGCCGGCAACGGTTATAACGGCATCGGCGTCCCCGACTGCGTTCGCTCCGGCGCCGAAGCGGCCGGGAAAATCTTAGCGGAGATGGGGATGTGGTCGGAGGCCTAGCCTCTGACCGTTCCGAAATTACCAGCGTAATCTTTCATGGCGATTCGCCGTTGCCCGCAACTACGACGCTGGGTCAGGGTTAGTACAATCTACAAATCAAGTGGGGGGCCGCTATGAAAACTCTGTTCACTTTGCTTTGCCTCACAGGTGCGCTCTGCTGCGCGCAGCAAATTTCGCCGCAGGACATGAAGGGCATGAACATGCCGGGCCACGACATGTCGCAAACGTCAGGCCAAGATTCCGGAGAAGACACGGACGCAAGCATGCATGCCATGCATTCCATGGAAGGTCATCACATGGACATGGGCCCACATATGAAGATGACCGCGCTCCGTACTCCGCAGCCGGGCGATGCGGAAAAAGCTCAGCAGGTCGTGGTGGTGGCGCGCACCGTAATGGAAAAGTACAAGGACTACCAGGTCGCGCTGAACGAGGGCTTCAAAATCTTCCATCCGGAAGTGCCACAGAAGCAGTATCACTTCACCAATTACAGCTACGCATTCGAAGCGGCGTTCAAGTTCAATCCCGAGCATCCGACGTCATTGCTCTACGAGAAGCACGGCGAAAGCTACCGTTTACTGGGCCTTATGTACACGGCTCCCAAGCGTTTCACCGAAGACGATTTGAACCGGCGTATTCCGCTGAGCATAGCGCAGTGGCATGAGCATGTGAATTTCTGCAAGGCGCCAGAGGGCAAGCAAGACACGTTGGCTCCGAATCCGAAATTCGGCCTGCGGGGCTCCATCATCACGAAGGCCGAGTGCGACACCAATGGCGGCGAGTTCCATCCCATCATCTTCAACTGGATGGTGCATCTCTATCCGCTCGAAAAGGACGCGGCCCAGATCTGGTCGGTGGATCGCCAGCACGCCGACTGAGGGCATCGGGTCATCCGCTCATCTAAATTCCAATGCTTTTGACCTTCGATGGCCCGATCACCCAATGGCCCGATTTTCTTACGCCGGCTCTGATATTCTGAATTTTTCCCGCTCCTACTCCCAATCCGATGAGCACTGCTGCGTCTGCCCGCCGATGGAAGATCATTGTTTCCTTCGCGCTGGTCTATGTCTTCTGGGGCTCGACTTATCTTGGCATTGGCATCGCGGTCGAGCATATTCCTCCGGCGGTCGTGTGTGCCGCGCGCTTTCTAGTCGCGGGCACGATTATGCTCGCGTACTGTGCGCTGACTGGACGCCGTATTCGTTTTTCGGCGCGTCAGCTCAGTCACCTGGCGGCTGTCGGCATTCTGCTGTTGATGGGCGGCAATCTCACGCTTTCTTACGCGGAGCAGATCGTTCCCACCGGCCTGGCGGCGCTGCTGGTTGCGGTCACACCGCTCTGGTTTCTAGTACTTGATAGCCTATTACTGGGCGACCATCACATCTCGCGGCGAGGCAAAATTGGACTAATGATCGGGATCGCCGGCGTGGTCGTGCTCATCTGGCCCGATCTTCAACACTCCAGTTCCCTAGGCCATCGCGAACTCTGGTGGTCGCTGGCATTGCAACTCGGATCGTTCAGTTGGGCGTTCGGTTCGGTGCTCTCGAAAAAGTGGCAGACCGCGGCTGCCGATCCCTTCAGCGCCATCGCCTGGCAAGTAATTTTCGCCGGGGTTGCGAATCTGATTTTTGCGCTTCTCGTCGAGAGACCGTTCGTCGAGGGATCGTCCAGCGTGACCTGGACCTTCCGCGGAGTGGCCGCCATTCTGTACCTGGTAGTGTGCGGTTCCTGGATCGGCTACACCGCCTACATCTGGCTGCTGCAGCACGTTCCGACTTCGAAGGTTTCCACCTACGCCTACGTCAATCCAGTGGTCGCGGTGTTTCTCGGATGGCTCGTTCTGCACGAGCGCATCGACCGCTACATCTTGACGGGCAGCGCGATCATCGTGGCGTCGGTGGTGCTGGTGACGAGCGCGAAAGTTTCGACTCGGACCGCGGCCGAAGAGCTCCCCGCGGTCGAAACTACGGGGGATTGAGGTCGGAATTGCCGGCTCTCAGTTTTCAGCAAAACCCAATCAGCGGGGAAGGCCCGTCCTACGCAGGATTTCTTGGAAGCAGGGTTCGGAGCGGTAGGGATTGAAGGCTTCGGCGACGTTTACTTTCAGGGACGCGGGCTGGCGCTGCTCGATCATTTTGTCCAACCAAAAGATACATCGGGCTCCCTATCCCCGAGCAGGGCGTATACGACCGCGACTGATTGCTGCAAGCATCGGTAGATCGTAAGCGGTGAGGAAACACGGCTTGCCGCTTCACTGCAATTTCACGTATTCTGCCTTGGCTTCCTTCAGGATGCGGATGTCAGGATCGGCGTCTTTCCAGAGCGTGAGGAAATCTTTGTAGGCGGCGAGTGCCCGGACGCGGGCGGCATCGGCATCCGCTCCTTGTGAGTTTCTCAATTCCAAGGCATTGGCACGAGCCACTCCCAGATGCGCCAACGCTCCCGTCCAGCAGTTCCAGACGATGCCGCTGTGGTTGATGATTTTCTGAAATTCGGCGGCTGCTGCCTTGCCTTGTCCTGCCGCCAAGTACGCCTCACCCCGCACATACACGGGATAAAGGCAGGAAATATTATGGACAAAGGCGATTTGTCCCAACTCGACCGGGGAAGCAGCCTGCAGGGTATTGAGGGCGGTAGCGGGGTCTTTTCTATCCAGCGCCAATTGTGCCCGCACGGCAGGCAGCCAAAGCGACTGAATCTGGGTGTACAGCGGAAAGCGATTCCCCAAGTCTTTCGCCAGGGATTCAGCTCTCACCGTATCGCCCGCCATCGCTAACGCAATAGCGATTTCGCTGTCGACGCCAGCGCTCGTGGGAGCCAGTTTCAAGGCCTTTGCCGCTGACTGGCGGGCTTCCGCAGCATTGCCGTAAGCGGCTTGTTGCAGAGCGGCGTTCGCCAGATAGATCGCCCCGTTTTCTTTGCTATCCGCATGGACTGCGGAGTCGACTGCTCGCGCGGTCAGTTCCCGTGCTTTGCCGAGACGGCCACCGTATGCCTCGGTGTCAGAGGCGAGCGCGAGTTCCCAGTTTTCGTAATCGGCCTTGCCGGCAAGCCACTGTTGCTGTTCCGTCATCGCGGCGGAGTCCGAGCCGACGAAGGCAAGAGCATAGAGAATCGTGTGGAACACCGAATGATCCAATTTTCGCGCCTGCGCCTCGTGGATGATCTGCCGCGCTTCGTCAAAATGCTGCAAGGCGATGGCATCGTTGGCGAGATTGCCATATGAACCTGCACGAGCCGGTGACAGGCGCAGATTCTGCTGAGTGACCTCGGCGGCCTTGTCATACTGTCCCTGTAAGGCGTACACCAGGCCCAGATTGTTGTACGCACCGGCTCGGAGCGGGTAGCTCGCAATCTGCTCCTGATAGGTGCGAGCCGCCTTTTCCAATTCGCCGGTTACATCCAAATAGTAATCGGCGGCGATCTTAAGCTTTTCCCACTCGCTAGCGTGCTCCCGCAACTGGAATGCTTTTGTGAAGTACTCACCGGCCCGCCCCTGTTCGCCGAGATTGCTGTAGTCATTGCCCACCGCCTCGTAGGCAACGGCAAAGCTCGGATCCAGTTCGATGGCGCGCTGATCGTAAGGCAGGCCTGCGTGACCTTTTTCGTTATCGGCCTTTCTGCCAAGGCTGTACGCTTTCAGAGCATCGAGCGACGGCGTGGTGGCATCTTCCAACGGAACGTCAAACCTCTGCACGGTGGCTAGCGACTCACCTAGTTCGCCGCGCAGCTTGGACACGGCTCTGCCCAGCGCCTCCAGCACTTTCTCCTTGGAAGCAGCCGTCACCTGCTCCTGCGCCAGCGTATCTCCGCTTTGGCAATTTACTGCCTTCAACCCCAGCACGTAGTCGCTGCCCAGGCTGGCGACGGCTCCGGCAATATAGGCCTTGCTGCCCGCCCGTTGGCAAAGCTCGCGGGTTACGTCGGCGGTGAGTTTCGTGCCCGCGGGACGTGTCATCTGCTGCAACGTCTTTGTGACTTCGCTGTCGGAGAGCACATTGAGGAAGGGTGACTGCTGCAAGGAAATCACGAGCGCGGTCTTTAGGGTGTCGTCAAACACCGGATCGCCGGTGCTGTTGGCAAACTCGGCGAGAACGACAGTGTCTTTGTCGGTCAGGCGACTGGTTTGACGGAAGCGATAATGAAAGGCTCCTGCCACCAGCGCGGCACTTACCAAGGCAGCGGTCACGGCGAGGGTCCACTTCCAAGCACGCGAGATGGGTGACGAAAGGTCGGAGCTTGGCCGATCGACCGGTTCGGCCACACCCGACCGCGGCTCCACTCCTGACGGAGTGGCGGCGACAAAACAGGTAGCGTAGGCCCCTTTGGGAACCTCGATGCGAACCGAGGCGCCCCGGCCGCCATTTTCGTAGTGTTCCTGCAGCTTGGCTCTGAGGCGCCGCGCCGCCATCCGCACCACTGGATCCAGCTTCGGATCGAATGAGGTATCGCGGCCGAATACCTCCACCCCCAGGCGGTATTCCTTGAGGGTATCTCCTTCCCCGGCCAGCGTGTTCTCGACGATGTACCGTAGGAAACGCTTCAGGAGATCGGAATCTTGAAGAGACGGACTGGCCAGCAGCCGATCGAGTTCGCTCCTCACGGCCGCTTCCGGAACTACGGCAGGCGATTTTGCAGCGGACGGCGACTCCATCCACATACTCCTGAAAGTAATCGACTTTCGAGGGAGGACAACAACCTTCAGCCCACTGGCGAAACGACTAAGTTTACCCCAAATTTACCCCAGATTACTTCCCGAAAAGCTAGTGGGCTCCCATAATCCCGACGCCAGGCAAGATTCTGAAGTCTGCCTGGCGGGAGAATTAGATATGAAAATCAAGAATCTGAACACGCTTGCGCTACGGTCGCTCACGATTCTGTGTGCCTTGGCCATCGCGTCGATCGGGCATGCGCCAATGGCCGCGGCGCAGGAAAACTGGGTGCAGACCTACTACAACGGCGCCCATACCGGCTACAACCCGGACGAAAAGACCTTGGGGGTGGGTAACGTCTCGTCGCTGCAGTTGCTCTGGGCAGACAGCGTCGCCGGAGGAGTGACCAACTTCGCGGTCGACGGCGGCGTGGTTTACGCCACGGGGCAATCGAATAATCTGGTGGCCCTTAACGCGTCCACGGGCGCTCAGTTGTGGAGCGTGAATAATGGTGGCAACGGGGGAGAAAATGGAGATGGAGCGATAGCAACCGGTGGAGGTCTGGTCTTCGCCCATTGTTATTTCCCAGATACCGGTGGAAGCGCCTACGGAGCCATTTGCGCCTACAGGGCAAAAACCGGAAAAATGGTGTGGCAGTATTCCAACCCGTGCAATTGCCTGCCGGAAGCAGATGTTGAATCACCGCTCGTCTTCGCGAATGGAGTCGTATACTTCGGATACTCGACCGGCGGCGGGGGCCAGACCCACGGCATCTACGCGGTGAAAGCAGCCACGGGTAAGCTGTTGTGGGGTTACGGGGCGTACAACAATAGTCTCAATATCGGGGCGGCGGCCGTCGGGGGCAGTGACGTTTACCTGGACTACGGTAATCCACCAGTGATACCAGCAGAGATCGTCGCGCTCACCACTTCGAACGGCACTCTGACGTGGACGGCACCGATCAGCACGGTCAACGCCGAAGTTTCCGTCTCGGACGGTGTCGTCTACGCTTCTTCGGAATGGACTGGCACCGACGCGACGCTCTATGCGCTGAAGGCAACGACGGGCGCGACGCTGTGGTCCTATACCTATGGGACCGAGAGTTGGTGTGGGGGAGCCGAAGCTCCTTCGCCCCCGGCGATCGCGAAGGGCGTCGTCTATTTCCAGGGTGTCGACGGTAATCTCTACGCGCTCAAGGCAAAAAATGGCAGTTTAATATGGGTCGACAGCCCTAACGAAAGCCTGTGTGATCAGTTCCGTAGTTCGCCATCGATCGCCAACGGAGTGGTGTACATCAGCGGTGGCGATGACGCGGATTTCGCCTCCAACACGACGGCTTACAATGCAGCCACAGGAGCCCTGCTCTGGGGTAGTCCTTCGCCGCATGGTACGCTTTATACGCCGCCAGTGGTAGTGAACGGCATTTTGTATTTTGCCAGCCCCGGAGACGCCATCTGCGAGAGCATCTGCGCGTATTCCCTGCCGTAAGTGAACGGGTACCCGCGCCGATCCAGAGTAGTACTTGGCACAAGCTTGCAATGGATGCGCGGGAACCTTCACCGGTTCCCCCGTTTCCGGACTCACCGGCGATTCCAAGGGCAACTTATACGGCGTGACGGTAAACAGCTGCAGGCTTCGCGACATGTGATTACGGCTGCGGCGTCATCTTCAAGGGACGCCTTGTAAGGGTTCCGCACTACTCTTCTGGTTCCTCGGCGTCATTGACCACATCGACGACGCGCCCTCGAATAGAGAACACCAGCTTCTGCTCGTTGCCATGCTGAAACGTAACTCGCAGCGGGCTGCGTTCCCAGATGGGAGGCGGACATTCCGAATCGGGATCGTCGCCTCCCGCGGGTTCGCCTGCATCTTTTTTCAGGATCGGTTTACGGCGTCCCACCTGCGCGACGATGGTGTAGAGTTTCTTGCCGTCTTCGGAGACGCCGCAATACGCGATGTAGTCGCGATACCAGCTCGCCGTCGAATAGAAGGGATCGAACTCGGGCAGGTTGAGCTGAGAAACGCGTCCAGTGAAGCGGTCCACGAGCAGCCAGCCGCCCCGCTGCCACTGCCAGCGCGTAGTGCTGGAATTGGTGTTGGCCGTGTCCGTGGGCAGCGCATCGTTCACGCGAAAAGCGCGGCGCACCACGAACAAGCGGTCGGTCAGCTCATGCGGAGTTCCGGTTGTATATTCCCTGAGTCGCGTATCCACAAACAACGGACGCACTTTCAGATCAAGCAGCTTCTGTCCGGCTGCGTTGGGCCATTTGGCGGAGATCCATTTTCCGAAAGCGATGACACGCGGTTTCGGGACCGCTGCGCAATCGCTCGACGCGAAGCAGAGCATGACGAATATCAATATCGATGTCAATGTTAATGAGAGTTTCCGCGGCATGATGGAAGACTGACACGGGCGCGGAAGTGGTAGCAATGACGTTTGAACAGGGAAAATGTTCGGTTTTTCTCGCGCTCGGGGTGGTGGCGCGGTTTCCGTGAGTGTGGGAGACTGAGATCATGAGTTTCCCGCCACGGCCGCGCCGGACAACCCTTTCCCTGCAGGCGAACTCTTATGCGGGTATGGGTGATCTCCTGGCAGGGCGCCGCAAGCAGTCGATTCTGGTGGTTGACGACCATGTGGTGAACGGGGCGCTAATGAAGGAGATGCTGACGAGCCGCGGCTATCCCACGGTGGTGGTGCAGAACGCGGCTGCCGCCGAAGCGGAAATCCGGCGCGAGGCTCCGGACCTGATTCTGCTCGACGTGATCATGCCCGGCAAAAGCGGCTACGAGCTGTGCCGCGAACTTAAAGAGAATTCCAAGACAAGGCTGATTCCGATCGTCATGATCACCGGACTGAGCGCCCAGGAAGACCGGCTGAAGGGGATTGAAGCGGGCGCCGACGATTTTCTGACCAAGCCAATCTATTCCGAGGAATTGTTCGCGCGCGTGCATTCGTTGCTCAAATTGAAGGAATTCACCGATGAACTGGAGACCGTGGATTCAGTGCTATGCACATTAGGGCTAAGCGTGGAAGCCCGCGATCCTTATACCGAAGGCCATTGTGAGCGTTTGGCGCGCAATGCTACCGATCTGGGACGCTTTCTAGGGGTGGATGAAGAGAGCATTGTCGCCCTCGGACGTGGCGGCTACCTGCACGACCTGGGAAAGATCGCTGTGCCGGATGAGATCCTGAAGAAGGGAAGCGATCTGACTCCGGCGGAGTGGGCAATCATGAAGCAGCATCCGGTCACGGGCGAGAAAATTTGCCGTCCGTTGCGGTCGTTGCGGCTGGTGCTTCCGATCATCCGGCATCATCATGAGCACTCGGACGGCAGCGGCTATCCGGATGGGCTTCGGGCGGCGGAGATTCCGCTGCTGCCGCGCATTCTGCAGGTGGTGGATATCTATGATGCGTTGCGCACGGCGCGTCCCTACAAGCCGGCGCTTAGCCACGACCAGGCTTCGGTGACCATGTACGCCGAGGCGCGAAGCGGCCTCTGGGACGAGGAGTTGGTGTCGGAGTTCTTCGGCATGCTCGATCAGCGCCGGCAAGTGGCATGAATCATTGAGTCATTGACTCGGCGTCCCAATCGTTCAATGATTCAATGACTTAATAACTTTGACTTACTCCATCGTCATTCCCGCCTATAACGAAAGCGTGCGCATTCGGCCCACGCTCCATGAGATTCTCCGCCATCTCCAGGAACAAAACTGGGACGCGGAGATTGTGGTCGTGAATGACGGCTCGAGCGACGATACGGCGCAAATCGTGCGGGAGTATGGCAAGTTGCATCCGCAGGTTTTGTTGCTTGAAAATCCGGGTAACCGGGGCAAAGGTTACAGTGTGCGCAACGGGATGCTGCATGCGCGCGGCGATATTTGCCTGTTCACGGATGCCGATCTCTCCTCGCCGATAACGGAGGCGCAGAGATTGTTCGATGCGATTGATCACGGCGCCGATCTCGCAATTGGGTCGCGCTGGCTGCGGGCGGACCTGCAGACCGAGCGGCAGCCACTGTACCGCCAGTTGTTTGGACGAATCTTCAATCTGGTGTTGCGAGTGATTCTGGGCTTGAGTTTCGCGGATACGCAATGCGGCTTCAAAGCCTTTCGGCGAGAAGCAGCGCAACGCATTTTTCCCTTGCAGAAAATTGAACGCTGGGGGTTTGATCCGGAAATTCTGTTTCTGGCCCGCCGCGCGGGATTGAAGGTGGAAGAGGTTCCAGTGCTGTGGGCGCACAGCGAGGGCACGCGGCTGCATCCTTTCCGCGACGGACTGAGAATGTTCGTGGAAGTCCTGCGGATCCGTTGGTATGCGATAATTGGAGAATACACTGCCGCGGCCGTGGCTTCTCCGGAGAAACTGTAGAAGAGTGTCTGATCCCCGCAAAGCGCCCGGGAATGGGCAACCTATTTGCGTGTCAAGAGGTTCATCAGCTTAATCAGAGCCGGTTCCATGTCTTCAATTGCTTGTTTCATTTCAGTCAGTTCGTAGTTCATGTCCACAACCAACTCTCCGAGTTCTTCTTTCTTCTGCAGCGGGAGAGTCAAAAAAGTGGGAAGCGATTCTTTGCTTAGTTTTTCACCCCAGAGCGAGAGTTCCGCGAGGTGGTGCTTGATATTGCCCATGTCATCATCATCGCCTGCGAAACCCAGCTGAATGAGTCTCTGCCTAATCTGTTCTTGGAGGTCCAGAATTTGCTGGACCTCGAATTCGTCTTCTTTATTCACGATAGGTTTGCCCGTTACCGTCGTCTCTACGACGCGGCTCGATCGTTTGCAGAAGCCGCCAGCCGCACGAATTCGGCGATCTGCGCGCCCATTTCTTCTGTGGAGACAGTGCGCTCACCAGGGCGCGCCAGATCGCGAGTCCGGAAGCCTCCCATCAGCGTTGAGATGACACCCGCCTCTACGCACTCCGCTTCCTTGGGCAGATGAAGAGTATGCCGCAGCATCAATGCCACCGAGAGGATGGCGCCCAGCGGATTGGCGATACCCTTTCCTGCGATGTCGGGAGCCGATCCGTGAACCGGTTCATAAAGACCGACCGGGCCTCCGATACTGGCCGAAGCAAGCAGGCCAAGCGATCCCACGATTCCACCGGCCAGATCCGACAGAATGTCGCCAAACATGTTTTCGGTGAGGATGACATCGAACTCGGCCGGCTTAAGGACCAGCGACATGGCGGCGGAGTCCACGTACATGTGCGAGAGCTGAACGTCGGAAAAATCGCCGCCGATGCGAGTGACGACTTCGCGCCACAGACGCGAGCACTCCAGAACATTCGATTTGTCGATGGAAAGCACGCGCCGCCGGCGGGTACGAGCGAGTCCAAATGCAACGCGCGCGATGCGCTCGATCTCCGGCTCACTGTAGCGCATGGTATTGGTCGCATGGCGCTTGCCGGAATCGCCTTCGCCCTCGGCAACAATGGAGCGAGGCTGGCCGAAATACAATCCGCCGAGCAGTTCGCGCACGATAAGAATGTTTGTGCCTTTGACGATTTCTTCCCGCAGAGGCGAGCAGGCGGCGAGGGCCGGATAGAAGACCGTGGGACGGAGATTGGCGAAAGCTCCGAGCTCCTGGCGTAGGCGCAAAAGTCCAGCTTCGGGGCGAAGTTCGCGAGGATTGTGGTCGAAGGACGGACTGCCGACGGCACCGAGCAGCACGGCCTGTGAAGCCAGGCAGGCCTGAATGGTCGAGTCCGGCAGGGGATTGCCGAACTTCTCCAGGGCAACGCCGCCGATTTCTTTTTCGTCGAGTTCGAAATCGTGGCCAAAGCCGCTGGCAACTTCTTCCAGAACACAAATGGCTTGGGATGTAACTTCAGGACCGATTCCGTCTCCGGGTAGGGAAGTGACACGGAGTTGCATGGAACCCTCCCTTCGTTTCCGAAAGGATATACGAGGACAAGCCGCGGTGGTAGCCAGTTTCAGGCGTTTTACATTTGTTTACATCTTGTTTACATCGGCGGCAGTGTTTACGCGCCGGTGTTCAAAAATTAAACACCCAAAAATTAAACACCCCAAAGATAATCTTCCTGTTCGCCGTGATGATCCGCGAAGGGGATCGACACCTGCGCCTGGCCGGCGCTGCCGGATACGTGCGCCGGATGCGAATCACCGGAATTGGCTGCGGCAGCAGTCGCACGCGGAAAAGGTAAAGTCGCCGCCGCGGGCGGAAACTTCTTGGCCAGGCTGCCGCTGATAACGTCCTGAATCAGTTCGAGCAAATGGCCGTCCTGAACCTTCTTGATCCGGTCGGCAAGCACGACAAACTTGCGATAGATTTCATCGAGCTCGCGACGCTCAAACTGGTGTCCCAGTTGTTCGCAGCGCAAGGCCAGCGCGTGGCGGCCGGAGTGCTTGCCCAGCACCAGCCGCGAATCCGGTACGCCCACCGACTGCGGCGTCATGATTTCGTAGGTCAGCGGATTCTTCAGCATGCCATCCTGGTGAATTCCAGCCTCGTGCGCAAACGCATTGCGCCCGGTAATGGCTTTGTTAGGCTGCACGGGAACCCGCGTGATCTCCGCCAACATCTGGCTTGAAGGGTAAAGGTGCTCGCTGGCAACCGCAGTCTCGTAAGCATAGCGGTCGGTCCGGACCCGCATGGCCATCACGATTTCTTCCAGAGACGCATTGCCGGCTCGTTCGCCAATCCCGTTGATCGTGCACTCCACCTGGCGTGCGCCCTGCTGCACTCCGGCAAGTGAGTTCGCCACCGCCAGTCCGAGGTCGTTGTGGCAGTGTGTGGAGATCGTTACTCTTTCGATACCGGGCACTTTCTCGCGCAGAGCATCGCGCAAAGTCCGAATGAGTTGGCCGTATTCCTCGGGCATGCTGTAGCCGACGGTATCGGGAATGTTGACCGTGGTGGCCCCCGCCGCGATCACCGCTTCGACGATCTGGCAGAGAAACGCGACCTCGGTACGGGTCGCATCTTCGGGCGAGAATTCCACGTCGGCGCATAACGATTTCGCGTGCCGAACCGCTTCACGAGCCTGCTCCAGGCACTTCTCACGGGTGATGCGCAACTTGTACCTCAGATGAATGTCAGAGGTTGCCAGAAAAACGTGGATGCGTGGGCGCGCGGCCCCCTGCAACGCCTGCCAGGCGCGGTCCACGTCGCCGGTACAGGCGCGAGCCAGGCCGGCGATGATGGGACGCCGCACCGAAGCTGCAATACGTTGCACGGCTTCGAAGTCGCCATCGGAGGCGATCGGGAACCCGGCCTCGATCACGTCCACCCCAAGCCGGTCGAGTTGCTGGGCCAGTCGCAGCTTCTCCTGTACGTTCATGCTGCAGCCCGGCGACTGCTCGCCGTCACGAAGCGTGGTGTCGAAGATGGTGATGCGCGGCCGATCCATCGTTTCCGTACCTCCGTCAAATTCGATCGTCTGTACACTCTAGCGGCGGATTGGGACGAAAGAAAAGGTTATTATAGTAACAACAGCATTAGTCCCAGTGATAGTATTAGAAAAACTCATGAAGCGCCTATTGACGATAACAGGCGGAGGTAGAGCACGAATTCGGTTTCCCCTGTGTTCCTCTGTGCCCCCTGTGGTTAAGATTTTGATTTTCGCACCCGAGATCTGACCTATGGACCTTTCGCAACTAGAAGTCTTCCTAACCGTAGCCCGCGAGCGAAGGTTTTCCCGAGCCGCCGAAAAGCTCTTCCGTACGCAGTCCGCGGTCAGCCAGACGATCCGGAAACTTGAACTGGAGATCGGCGAGCCCCTGTTCGACCGTTCTTCGCGTGAGGGCGTCCTCACCGACGCTGGACGTGTTCTGCAGGAATATGCAGAGAAGTTGCTCAACCTGCGCCAGGACGCGCAGACGGCGCTGGTGGAGATGCGCGAATTACAAAAAGGCAAGCTGGTGATCGCGGCCAACGAATTTACCGCGCTTTACTTGTTGCCCGTACTGGGCGAGTTTCGCCGCTTGCATCCGACCATTAAGATCACCGTGCGGCGTTCGCTGGCCAGTCACATTCCCGACGATGTGCTCAAGCACAACGTGGAGCTCGGGATAATTTCTTACGATCCGCAGGAACCGCATCTACGCTCGACGGTTGTCTATTTGGACGAGTTGGCCCTGATCGTTCCTCCCGGTCATCCCCTGGCCTCGGCGGGCGAAGTCAGCGTTCGGCAACTGGGCGCGGAGTCGTTCGTGGCCCACATCGTCGCGTCGCCTTATCGCGATAAAGTGATCGAAGCGTTTCGCCACCACAAAACTCCCTTACACATGGACGTCGAGCTGCCCACGCTGCAAGCCATCAAACGGTTCGTGTCCATGGGGAAAGGAGTGGCGCTGGTGCCGGAGATGAGCGTGGAAAATGAGATTGCCCGCGGTGACCTGGTGTGCGTGAAGGTGCGCGACCTGCATTTTCAGCGCAAGCTGCGCCTCGTGTACCGGCAGGAATCGGGGCTGTCGCACGCCGGCAGAGCGTTTTTGAAAGTGGCGGAGCAGGTGGCAAAAGACCGAGGCGGCCGTTATCGCTTCCAGCGGGAAAAGTAGCGCCTATGCCGACTGTATTTCTTCCTGAACCATCGCCGCCATAGCTTCCGGAACGCTGGCGTAGACATCGAAAACCGATACCAGATTGGTGATTTCGAAAAGGTGTCGAACTGATTTTTTGGGGCTGGCAAACTTCAGCGTGTGTCCGGCCGCTTCCGCCCACATGTGAGTCAGCACAAGTTCGCCCAAGCCGCCGCTGTCCACGGAATCGATTCCCGCTAAATCCACCACCATGCGGTGCGCGGAGGGCAGCACTTCCGCCACGATGTTCGAGAGCGCCCGAGCCTCGCTGCGGAAGATGATCCGGCCCTGACAGTGCAGTACCACGGCGCTCCCGGAATGTCCGGCTTCCAGCGTCAACTGCAGCTTCTTCTCAATTCTCTTGTCGGTGGCCGAGGACACACGCGCGATCGAAGCAGCCGGTGCAGCGACTGGATTTTCGGGTTTCATGGCTACACGCTAGTCCCAGACAAGAAACCGTTGGTTGCGCGGAGATGAAAGTTCAGTAAATTTGGGCCTTATTCCCCTGTGGATTTCCCCCTGTGTTCCTCTGTGGCCTCAGTGGTTAAAGGTTCCTTTGGAGTAAACCACAAGCGTCGGTCACCAGGAACACAGGGGGAAACCCAGCCTACTTTGAATCTTTGCGGCGGGACGAATCCACAGCCGGGACGAGTGGCCGCCGCAACGGCACGATCGCGCCTTTGGAAGGATCGGCAGCAGCCGATGCACGGGCCAGCACCTCGTGCTGGATGTACTGCACGAACTCCTGGATCTGGCGCTGCATTTCTTCCATGCGCTCGCGCATTTGCAAAATGATGGCAATGCCGCTGATGTTGACGCCCAGATCGCGAGCCAGCGACAGAATGAACTCCAGCCGCTGCAAATCCTCATCAGTGTACAGTCGGGTGTTGCCCTCGGTACGGCTGGGCTTGAGCAGCCCTTCGCGTTCGTAGAGCCGCAAGGTCTGCGGATGAATCTCATACATCTCAGCCACCGCCGAGATCATGTACGCGCCTTTGGATTTACGCTTGGAGGACATGTTCGGAATGAGAAGTCGATTTTCGATGCAAGAGCCAACAGCTAACCAGCCAAGCGATGGTTCCAAGCATGTACCATGCAATGCCGACCCCGCCGAAATCAAGGGGCCACACCCAAACCAAAATAGCGCCGAGAACAAACGCGAACGTAGGAGTCCGCCAAGAAGTCGCGTGATGCCAGTTGACTAAGATGGAGAAGCAGGATACGAAGGCGAGAACAGCAATGCTTGGTGCCACAAAGAAGACGACGAGAATTGCATCACCAAGATCGCCCGGCCCATGCACTTTTCCAAGGAGGAAATCTAGCGTGACCGCACCAAGAGCTGCGAGCGTCAGTGCCACGACGCCGGAAGCCAGAAGAGCCAGAGGCACCGCGAAATAGGCCGGCATTCTCCGATAAACGCTCTGGATGCTCATACTGAGACTAATGTAGCACCGCGAGCAAAGAAAAGCGGGACAACTCCCGTCATCCCGCAAGTCGAGTCAATCTCCAGCTACGACGCCAGCTCTGGTTTCGGCTCCGCAGGCGCCCAGCCTGCGGGTTTCAGCGCATGATTGATCAAATAGGCGACCACGCCACCACCCACTAAGATTAAGCCAAACAAGAACGAGCTCATGCCCAGCACAACTTCATGTTCGCTGCGAACGATGGCAAATCCCAGCAGCAGAACCGGAGGAATACCAACCGCAATCGCTCCAAACAGGCCGCCCGGCACGCGGAACGGACGCTTCAATTCCGGTTCGCGGATGCGCAGACAGATCAAGGCGACAAATTCGAGCGTGAGGCTGGCACCGTAAATCATGATGTCGAGCGTCACCAGCCGTTCGAAGCCGAGATTCAGAGCCAGGCCCCAGCCAACCGCCAGCGCCAGAATCGCGACCCAGGGGGCGCGCGATTTCGGATGCAGCTTGCCAAAAACTTTCGGCAACATGCCATCCTGAGCCATGGCCAGCGGCAGCCGCGAGTAGCTCATGACCAGGGCATTGAACATGCCAAAGCCGCTCATCATGCCGCCCGCCACCAGCGCGATTCGAAGCACCGGACCACCCATCAACTGGGCAACGTCGGCCCAAGCGCCGGTTTCCCAGGCGCTCGCCGGAAGTCCGGTCATCCACATGGCGGCAAAGGGAAGAACGTAAGTGATGCAGACGATGGCCACCGCGACCAGCATAGCGCGCGGATAGGTGCGCTGCGGACGCTCCACTTCGGTGGCAATAGTCGAGGCATTGTCCCATCCCATGTAGTTCCACATGCAGATGAGCAGCCCGCCAAGAATATCGACGTTCGAAGTAGTCGGCTTGGTAACCGCATTCGCCAGCGCATGAATCTTGAACGGAGCCAGCACAAAAATCGCCGCAAAGGGCGCCGACAGGGCGAAAAACAGCCACAGCGAGGTGGTCGAGACGACCTTCACACCCATGATATTGAGGACAGCGCAGACAATCACCACGCCCAGCGCGACGGCCACGCCGCGATGGTTCTCCTGAAACCAGGGAAACATGCGCGTGAGGTAGGCGACGAAAAGCGTGGGATAAATCGCCATATCGAAAATGGACGCTACCAGCGACAGCCAGGCTTCCTGAAATCCCCAGAAATTTCCCATGGCGCGCCGCACCCAGGCGTAGTAGCCGCCTTCAAAGGGCAGCGCGCTAGAGAGCTCGCCAATCATGAACGCGGTCGGCAGGCTCCAGAGAAGTGGGGTCAACAACAGGATGAGAATTGCTTTTCCATACCCGGCGCCGTGCACGATGTCTTCGGTGCCATAGGTTCCACCCGAGACCATAAAGAAGGTCGCGGCGACCAAAGGCCAAAGGGTGAGGCGGATGGACTTTTTCGTCTTCTTGATCTGGGGAGCGACGGCAGGAATCAAGCCAGGCTGCGAAAGATTAGCTGGTGCGGTAGCTGTTGCCAATTTCTATGGCTTCCTCCTCAGGCGACTCACTCTCACCACCGCGTCTCCCTTGAAAATGTTGCTCGCGGCTCCCAGGGTGGACAGCGATTCCCGGGCATTGTCGGCGAAGTTAGTTCGCATGTGTGAGATTACGGCAAATTTCCACAGATGCAAGAAATTTTTGAGTTATTTTGTAAATTTCCTGTGCGCGAGCGGGCTGGTACGGAGGTAACGGAGGAGAATGCTCTTAGCGAGGATGCCGAAGATAGGGAAATCGGATGGCTGTTCCCGGCGATTTGCTGTATAAATCTGCCCGGGGTTTCCCTTTAGTCAAACTTCGGAGGAATCAGGATGAGGAAAATTGTGCTCGGAATTTTGTGTGTTTGTGCAGGTCTGTTGCTCGCTCAACCGGGCTCACATCAGAATGCGTTCACGCCCGACCAGATCAAATTCGGACCACCGCCGCCTTTCGTTGCTCCAGGAGCGCAACTGGCTGTAATTGAGGGGGATCCAACGGCGAATTCGGGCGACTTTACCATCCGCCTCAAGATGCCTGACGGATACAAGATCGCTCCGCATTGGCATCCCAAGCGAGAAAATGTGACCGTGATTTCCGGCAACTTCAAGGTCGGGATGGGCGACAAGTTCGAAGAGGGGAAAATGATGACTTTTCCGGCGGGTAGCTTCGCCTATCTCGATCCTGACATGCACCACTATGCCATGGCTTCCGGGGATGTGGTGGTCCAGGTTCACGGCATGTCGCCGCTACAGTTCAACTACGTGAATCCATCAGACGATCCCAGCAAGCGTTAACAAAGCTTCAGCTGTCAGCTCTCAGGAAACTGACTGCTCGCCTGAGAGCTGACGGCTAGATTTCCTTCCACAGCTCTGCCCGCGGATCTTCCGGGTTCAGCTTGGCCAGTTCGCGCAGCAGTTCTTTGGTCTTCTCGTCGCGAGGCATAGGCACGGTAATCTTGACCTCGACGATCTCGTCGCCGCGGACGCCGTCCTTCGTCGCTGACGGCACGCCCTTTTCGCGCAGCCGCAGCTTCTGGCCCGACTGCGTTCCGGGAGGAATCTTCAGCATGCTCCGGCCATCAATGGTGGGCACTTCAATCTTCGATCCCAAGGCGGCTTCGACCGCCGTCACCGGCACCGTGATGTGGATGTCGTCGCCTTCGCGCCGGAACAGTGGGTGCTCGCCGATGCGGATGATCACATACAGATCGCCGACCCCGCCTCCCCGCAGCCCGGCGTTGCCTTTGCCTGCAATGCGAATGCGCTGCCCGTCGCGGGTTCCCGCCTTGATGCGGATCTCCAGCGGATCGGTGCGCTCGACGCTGCCTTCGCCATGGCACACCGGGCAGGTCGAAATATTCTTACCCGTCCCATGGCAACGCGGGCAGGTGACGTTGAACTTCATCCGCCCGCCCGTCTGTTCGATCGTTCCCTTGCCATGGCATTGCGGACATTGCCCCGGAGCCTCGAGGTAGCCATTGCCGTGGCAGTTTCCGCACACATCGCGCCGGGCGATATTCAGCTTCATCACCCCGCCGCGAATCGCCGTCCAGAACGGCACGTTGACCTGGTACTCCAGATCGCTGCCCGCCTCCGGCCCCTGGTCGGCCGCCTCGCTGTGCCCGCCGCCAGTAAAAATGCTGGAGAAGATATCGCGGAACCCGCCGCTCCCTCCACTCGACCCCTTCCGTCCCCCAGCGCGCGCCCCTTCGAACAGATCCGAAAAATCAAAGCCGCCGAAATCGACGTTGCTAGGTCCACCGGGATGACGGCCTCCCGGGAAGCCTCCCCCAAAGTCGCCGGGTCCGGCCCCAGGCTGTCCGCCGCCGCGAGCGTAGGCGTCCGCCGTCGCCGGATCGATATTGTCGGAATAAAACCCAAGCTGGTCGTAAATCTTTCGCTTCTTGGGATCGCTGAGGACGTCGTTGGCCTCGGAAAGAGTCTTGAACTTTTCTTCCGCGGACTTATCGCCAGGATTGACGTCAGGATGATACTTGCGCGCAAGCTTTCGAAACGCCTTGCGGATGTCGTCAGTCGAGGCCGACTTTTTTACGCCGAGAACGCCGTAATAATCTTTCTGTGCTGTAGTGGGCATGATCAGCTGTCAGCTCTGACTAGAGCATATCTGAGAACTGAGAACCGGGAACTGAGAACTGTTTGCTTAGTTCACCACTTCCTTCGCCTGCTCGTCCACCGCCACCGTGAACGCCTCAAACGGCGCGGCATCGATCGACACGGGGATCCGCTGCACTCCCGTCGCGGTCGGCGCATAGCAAAACCAGCGTCCCTCTTCCGGGACGAAATTCACGAAAAACATCTGTCCATTGACTTCAAATCTCAATTCGCTTTCCTCTTTCCCGTTTTCCTCTGTGGGCCCCTGTGTACCGCGTGGTAAAGATTTTGGGGGCGCTGAACACGCCCCCAAGCCAGCAGCTGGTAGATAGAAACCGCCTCATTTTTTGTCCTCGACATCCACGTACTCAGCGTCGATCACGCCCTCGTCCTTCTTCTGGCCCGCGCCATTGCTGCCCGACGCCGAGCCGTGCCCATCAGTCGGCCCTGCGCCGCCAGCCCCAGGAGTCCCGCCAGGCGCAGCCTGCGTAGCCTTGTACATCTGCTCCGCCAGCTTGTGCGATGCCGCAGTGAGCTTCTCGCGCGCCGAGTCCATCTGCGACTTATCGCCGCTTTCGATGGCCTTCTTCGCGTCCGCCAGAGCGTTCTCCACGTCGCCGCGCTCCGAGCCCGAGATCTTGTCGCCATGCTCCTTCAGCATCTTCTCGATGTTATAGACCATCGAGTCCAGCTGATTTTTGGCCTCGATCTCTTCGCGCCGAGCCTTGTCCTCGGACGAGTGCGCGTCGGCTTCTTTTGCCATGCGCTCGACTTCTTCCTTCGACAAGCCCGAAGACGAAGTAATCGTGATTTTCTGATCCTTGCTCGTGGCCATATCTTTCGCGGTCACGTTGAGGATGCCGTTAGCATCAATATCAAACGTTACCTCAATCTGCGGAACACCCCGTGGCGCCGGAGGCAATCCCGTCAAATGGAACTTGCCCAAAGTCCGGTTCTGCGCCGCGAGAGGTCGTTCCCCCTGCAGCACATGCACTTCCACCGAAGTCTGACTGTCGGCCGCCGTGGAGAACGTCTCCGTTTTCTTAGTCGGAATCGTAGTGTTCCGAGGAATCATCGGAGTAGCCACACCGCCCAGCGTCTCGATCGACAAAGTCAAAGGAGTGACGTCCAGCAGCAGCAGGTCCTTCACCTCGCCCCCAAGCACGCCCCCCTGAATCGCCGCGCCGACCGCCACGACTTCATCCGGATTGACGCCCTTGTGCCCTTCGCGTCCAAACAGCTCTTTAACGATCGCCTGAATGCGCGGCATGCGAGTCTGTCCGCCCACCAGCACCACTTCGTTAATCTTGCTCGCGTCGATGCCTGCGTCCTTCAGGCATTGCTTGGAAGGCCCAACCGACCGCTGCAAAATGTCTTCAATCATCGACTCCAGCTTCGCCCGAGTCAGCTTCTTGACCAGGTGCTTCGGCCCGGAAGCATCCGCCGTGATGAAGGGCAGATTGATCTCGTGCTCCATGGTGGTAGAAAGCTCGATCTTGGCGCGCTCGGCCGCGTCCCGCAGACGCTGCAGAGCCATCTCGTTGCCCTTGCCGCGCAGGTCGAGACCTTCGTCTTTCTTGAACTCGTCAATCAGCCAATCGACCAGCCGCTGATCGATGTTGTCGCCGCCCAGGTGCGTGTCGCCATTGGTGGCTTTGACCTCGATGACGCCCTCACCCACCTCCAGCACCGAAATATCGAACGTGCCGCCGCCGAAGTCGTACACGGCGATGGTCTCGTCCTTGCCCTTGTCGAGCCCGTAGGCGAGCGCGGCCGCGGTCGGCTCATTGATGATTCGCTTCACGTCGAGCCCGGCGATCCGCCCCGCATCTTTCGTAGCCTGCCGCTGCGCGTCGTTGAAGTAAGCCGGCACCGTGATGACCGCTTCCGTGACTTTCTCGCCCAGATAGTCTTCCGCCGCCTTCTTCAGCTTCTGCAGAATCATCGCGGAGATCTCAGGAGGGGTAAACTTCTTCCCCTGCGCCATGACGGCCACATGGTCGCCGTCCCGCTCAACCTTATAAGGGACCATCTTCAATTCTTCGCTGACCTCGTCATAGCGCCGTCCCATGAACCGCTTGATCGAGTAAACGGTGTTCTCCGGATTGGTGATGGCCTGCCGCTTGGCGACCTGCCCCACCAGCCGTTCGCCGGTCTTGGTAAATCCAACGACCGAAGGCGTAGTCCGCCCACCTTCTTCGTTCGGTATAACCTTCGGCTCTCCACCCTCCATAACCGCTACGCAGGAGTTGGTAGTACCCAAGTCAATTCCAATAATCTTTCCCATAACACATCCTCCAAATTAGATAATTGCTTTATAATCAGCGAAATGATGATTATGCTCTGGGCCATGCTATAACCTGAGCGAATCATTGTCAAGCTTTAGATGCTATTGGGCGAGAGGAAGATGCGACCGCCAGTTTCCCTCTTTTAGAAGAACATTCTTTTCGGTTATGCTAGCCATTCCATGTATTCTATGCTAAGCTCTTCTGCGGAGGATGTTAAGGGAGGGTTGCGAAGATGAAGCACGCTGACAGAATCCGAACATTCGGAAGAGAAAAGTATGTTTTACCGGCACGCCAGCGGAAAGAGAATCGCTTTTCGATCAGAGTGGGCGATATCGTTCGAGAACTGAAACTGACCGGCCGCGCTCCTGCAGTCTGCAGCGCCCTGAAGACCGGCGAGTTTCTCGAGAGCAACGACCTGAAGCTCGTAGACACAAGCGGCCCCAAGTCCGGGCAAAGTACGACCGTCGTGTACACCTACGAATTCACAGGTACCAAACAGTGCTCCCTGCACGGGGAGGATTCCTGGAGCCGTTTGCGAGGCGCACTGAAAGACGTCTTCGCCGAACTGGGCGGCGGCGAAGCCTATCTCCGCGCTGAGCGGACGAACTTCTACCCAACGAAGAACGAAGGAAGCGCGAAGGAGCAAGAGTGAGCCGCATCTATTGGGACTCGATGCTCTTTATCTACTGGCTCGAAGATCACCCGCAATACGCGCGACGGGTGGACGCGATTCGCTCTCGAATGGAACAGCGCCACGACCAATTGATTACAGGCGCCTTTACCTTCGGAGAGGTGCTAGCCGGGGCCTATCGCAAAGGGACCCCGCAACTGGCGGACGATACCCGTCGCCTGTTGCAGAACGCGGTGGCGGAGGTGGTGCCGTTCACGCTGGAAACCGCTGACCGTTATGCGCGCATCCGAGCCACCCCTGGCATTACGCCGGCCGATGCGATCCACCTGGCATCCGCTGCCCAGGCTGGCACCGACCTTTTCCTGACCAACGACAAAAGGCTGGTCGGAAAAATTGTGCCCGGGATACAATTCGTGGCTTCACTGGAAACAAACCTATTTTGAGGCACGGAATTCAGGCATGCTGCGTCAGGCGGGTGGCCCATCTCCGGTGCGGCATAACGCGAATCGCCCTTAATTGTTGACAGGAAAACCGAGGGTGCCCCAGAGCCTGCCCTGAGCTTGTCTTACCGAGGTATAGGGCGAGGGTAATCACTCGAAGCTGGCGGTAAAGTCAGCGTCCACAACGCTCGGGCCTTGCCCTTCCGAGGAATTCCGGAACACCAGATAATATTTCTGCGGATTGTCGGCAGAAGCCTTGAGCTTCCAATAAATCTCGTCGTCGCTCGACGGATGCGAGGAAGCCATGGCGGTAACGGGTCTGTGGTTGACAAAGCGGGCAAACTCTTCAGCATTCATGAGCAAGAGTTCCACGGAGGTGGCGCCGTCCGGATTTTGCCGCGTCGCAACCGACCGCATTGTTCCCTGCAGCTCCGGTCGAACCGCGTGCGGCGGAACCACGAATTCGAAGAACTGGTAGGTCTCCACCGAGAAACGCCTATGGAGAAAGTGATTGGGTGCACCGGGCTCGCCCGCATAGACGGCGTCATGCAATGAAGCCGGCCCGCTACTCGGTGCCGGAACGGCATCGTCTCCGCCTGCCGCCCCGTCCGGCTGAGCGAGCGCGCCATACATCTTCAAGTCGGCCGCGCCTGGAAGGGAATCGCCGCTGGCAGAACCGGCCTTCCCGGACCTCGCCGGAGGCGCCACCACGGATGATTGCTGCTGCCAACACATTTTGCCGCCATCGGCCAATCCTCGGAGAAAGTATGCCGCAATAGCCAGTAAGGCAATTCCCATCAACAAGTGCAGCAGGTTTGTAATTCGTTTCACGTTACTCCTTACCGTCCTAACTGCTTTGCGGAGCCCTGAGCTTGCATAAGAGATGTTTGTCGGTTGCGGCCAGCTGCGGAAACTCTTCTGAACACTCAAGTGTGCCCGCAAAAGATGTCCGCGCCAAGATGACAACCGTAATAGCGGGTGGCCAGGGTGCCCAATCCTTGCGCGTTCTGTGCGCAAGAGCCTGCCCTGAGCGAAGCCGAAGGAGTGGGATTCCACAGACGTGTCAATCTTGGGATTTTGCTATCTCTTGTTCTAAGCGGGTCGCAGGGGCCCAAGGCTTGACATGTGCAAAACATGAAACTATGCTTATCACATGTCCAAGATGATTCAGCTGCGCAATGTGCCCGACGCCCTCCATCGCACCTTAAAAGCCCGGGCCGCCATGGCGGGCATGTCATTGTCGGACTATTTGTTAGCTGAAATTAGAGAAGTCGCCGAGCGGCCAACTTTGACCGAGTTACGCGCCCGTCTGCACACACGCAAGCCGGTCGCCGCCCAACTCGATACTGCCCGCCTAGTCCAGGAAGAACGTGCAGGAAGAGCGCAAGTCCGATAACAAGGCCAGCCGACCAACGACTAACGACCGGTGACCGGTGATCGTCCTCGACGCTTCCGCCGCCATTGACTGGCTGCTTCAGACATCCGCCGGACAGCGGATTGAGCAGCGAATTTTCTCGCAGAACGAGTCCCTGCATGCTCCTCACCTCCTCGATCTTGAGGTCGGACAGGTACTGCGGCGTCTGGTGCGGGAAGGCGCGGTCTCAGCACACCGCGCCGATCAGGCGATCGAGGATTTGCTTGACCTCCGCATCACTCGCTATCCCCACTTCGTTCTGCTGCCCCGGATTTGGCGTCTCCGTCACAATTTATCCGCGTATGATGCGGCATACGTGGCGCTTGCCGAAGAACTCGGCGCTCGATTGTTTACCCGTGACGTCCGGCTCGCCTCCACATCCGGTCACGCCGCGCCCATCGAGCTGTTTTGATTCCACGATACCGGGATGCCTCAGGTGTCGCGCATGCACCCACGCGCCAAGACTCCCCCCGTGAGTGGAATCACATCGAATAGTGATGCCTGTCATTGCAGAGGGTGGCCAAGATACTAGCGTATGAGTTAGGAGGCTTCGTCTCTCCGAAGAGCTGTTCCTACCCATCGGAACGCAACACCCCCGAGGCGAATCCCAGGCAACCGCGCCTTTAAACTGCGGGCGCTCCTCCGTCTGGTCAAGAGGCCAGCTGCCAATGAAAGACAAGGAGGATCGATCCTATGACCATACGCAAGATTTTGGTTGGGTCGTTGCTTCTGCTTGCCGGCGGCTCCCTTGGTTTCGCCCAACAAGCAAAAATCAAGGAAGTTCCGATCAGGAATGTTGATTCCAGCTCCGGTGCGAAAATGTATCAAAGTTACTGTGCCGTCTGTCACGGAGCGGACGGCAAAGGAACCGGACCGGCGGCCAAGGCTTTGACAACCTTGCCCGTTGACCTGACGACGCTAACCAAGCGTAACCACGGGAAATTCCCCACAACCTATGTTCACCAGGCTATCCTCGGCGATGCGGCAATGCCGTCGCATATCCACCAGGGCATGCCCGCGTGGAGCGGTTTATTCCTTTCAATCAGTGAGCGAGCAGTGCCCGAAGCTGAAGTTGAACTGCGGGCCTTCAATCTCACTACGTATGTGAAATCGCTGCAACAATGATCTGGGCAGTGAAAAGGGTCACATCATGGTCGAGCGGCTTGCCACCGCCGCGCTGCTTCAGTAGGAGGAATTATGGAACTCACGTTAACCATAGAGGAGTGGGAGCTTTTGTCGGAGATTCTCGATGAAAGGCATCGTGCGCTGCTGCGAGAGATTTCCCATACCGACCATCGCGAATTCAAGCATGCACTGCTTAACAGGGAGAAGCTTCTCGATTCTGTCCGGAACCGTCTCAGAGTCATGCAACCAGGATTGGAACCGATGCCAGAACTTCGCCGCTGACAGTCCTGGCCTGACACTGGGTGGGTGGCCCGGGCAATCGCACCAGAACTCTCGACGGTTTTTGGAATCCATGCGAGGCTTCAGGCGTTCAGCGAGTCGCCTGCCGGTAGGCTCGAATTTCCTCTGTCACCGCCCTCAGCGCGCCTTTGCCCCACAGATTCGCAGGCTCGATATCGTCGTGGGTGTTGGCATCGAATCCCTCGTCGGGCGGCCCAAACTCATTGAACTGGTGAATGATCAGGAAGATTGGATCGAGTTGCTTCGCATAAGTCATGAAGGAATCGAAGGTGACGTAGCCGCCACCGGGTCCAAAACGCAGAGCGTCGTCGGGACAATAAGGCAGAGCTTCCGGATTGGGGTAGCCCCATCCGTTCTGCCCGGCGGTGGCGATGGAAACCGTGAAATTCTCCACTCGCGAACCGGCCAGGTTGTACGAAGGATAGTACGGGCACAACGGTTCCGTGCAGGAAGGGTTGAGCCGGTCGACCCAACTCCAGAACCCGTATGCGGGATTAATCTGCACCGGTCCGTCGGGTGTGCCCGGCGTGGCCCACAGATCGGGTTGACTATCGAGATATCCGGCCATGAGCTTGAAAGTGTATTTCTCGCTAATCTCGGGATGGCGTTGCAAGAACTGCTCGATACGGTACCAGAGGGGATGATCGGCGGGGTTTGGATCCTGCGCCGCACCCAGAAAAATAAGCATGAGCGGCTTGCCTTCGTAGATCACGCTCAAATCGGGATAGCGCTGCAAACGCGCGCCAAAGTATTCCACTTCTTTTTCGAATGCCGTTTTCCCGTCTTGATCCTCGATCAAGACATTGTTGTCGCTGCCGCCGAGCAAAGGAATCAACTTGAGCCGGGTTCCGAGTGCCGACCATGCGGGGTAAAGATTGCCGGTATTGTTGCGGATGGTCTGATTGTAAAAACGGAAGGATGGAGTACAGTTCGGGACGTATTTCTTTACGAACCACTCGCTGTTGAAGATACAGCTGACATTATTGGTTACTTCGCTGATGGCTGCGTCCACTCCCATGGATTCCAGCCAGGCGACGTGCTGCTTGATGACAGCCGGATCGGCGCTGTCATAGCCGCCTCCCAGCGCCTGCATGTCTGCCGACTGCAGCAGCGGCATAGCCGAGAAGCCTTGGAAGGTTACGGCGTGCGGGCCAAACCAGGCCTCGTACTCCATGACCACGACGCGGCTGCTGCTGTCCACAACCAGCGGGCCCGTGGCCGCAGCGGCTACAAGAGAGTTGGCGAGAAGAACGGCAAGGGTTACGAAAACACTCTTCACCGAAATACCCTGTCTTGTGCAACGAGTGTGCACAACGAGAATGATAACCCGTGTTTCAAGGACAAGTTGTGGCAAACCCGAAATCCTAACGTCTGGCCTCGACGACCGACAGGATCTCCAACGGCTCGGGACGGTCGGTGTAGTCCTCGTTAGCGATGGCGAACAGAATGGCGCTGTCACGGTCAATCACAAAGGTTGCAGGAATGGGCAGCTCCCAGCTTGCGTCGCCGTTGGCGAAGGGCAGGTTGACGAAGGTACTCCGGTAGAGCCCCTGCTGTTCTTCAGGGACGCGGTACACCAGTCCAAACTGGCGGGCAAGCTGGTTGTGAGCGTCCACCAGCAACGGGAAGGCGAGCTTGTGCTGGTCGTGCATAAAGAGGGCCTGCTTCTCGGTTTGCGGAGAGACGGCGACGAGCGACGCTCCGGCGGCTTCGATCTCGGCGGCGACGTAGTTCATGGCCTCCATTTGGCCGACGCAGAATGGGCACCAGCGCCCGCGGATGAACGAGAGAACAAGGCGTCCTTTGGCAAGAAGCTGAGTAGAGGAAACGAGCTTGCCGTTGTGGTCCGGAAGTGCGAACGCGGGAGACTTAACCCCGACGGTGAGCGCTTGAGCTGCGAGTCCCTGAGCTTTGAGGCCGGCCACGGCGCGGGTGTGGACAGCCCGAACGTCAGCGGGAACGTATTTGGCGATGGCGTCCTTGCGCTCGGCAAAGATTTCCCGCAGCGGGCGAAAGTCGTTGTAGCAGCCGGATTCTCGGAGGGAGCGCCATTTCATAAGAGAGCTGCCAGTTGTAGGTCCTGGCAGGGTTCAGGCACTGGCAACTGAGAACTGCCCTACATTCCCGGAAATTTCATCCCGGCCATTCGCCGCGCGAAGCTGGGCTTGCCCATTTGCTTGAACATTTTCTTCATCTGCGCGTACTGCCGGAGCAAGTTGTTGACTTCCTGCACGCTGGTGCCGGAGCCGCGGGCGATGCGCTTGCGGCGGCTGCCGTTGATGGCTTCGTGATGGTTGCGCTCGTATCCGGTCATGGAATTGATGATGGCCTCGACGCGGTTGATCTGTTTTTCGTCAACCTTATCAGCAGCTTTCTGCAGACCGGAAAATGCACCAACACTGGGCAGCATGCCCATGAGACTTTGCAGCGATCCCATTTTGCGAACTTGCCGCAACTGGTCGCGGAAATCCTCCAACGAAAAGCCGTCGCCAGCAAGCATCTTGGAGGCAAGTTCGTTGGCCTTCTTCTTGTCGATCTGCGACTCGGCTTTTTCAATGAGCGAGAGGATGTCGCCCATGCCAAGAATGCGCGAGACGATGCGGTCGGGATGAAAAGGCTCAAGCGCATCGTATTTTTCACCGATGCCAATGAACTTGATGGGCTGCCCAGTTACCTGGCGGATGGAAATCGCCGCGCCGCCGCGAGCGTCACCATCCATCTTAGTAAGGACGACTCCGGTAAGCGTGAGCTTCTTATGGAATTCGTCAGCCGAGTTGACGGCGTCCTGTCCCGTCATCGAATCGGCGACAAACAAGATTTCCTGTGGATTGAGCAACCGCTTGAGCGACTGCATTTCCTCCATGAGCTGGTCGTCGATGTGGAGACGCCCAGCAGTATCGACGATGAGCACGTCGCAGCCAGTGTTGATGGCTTCGCGGCGCGCTTCTTTGGCAAGACGCTCGACGGTCGCCGTATTCGCCTCACCGACTTCGCCTTCATAAAGGTTGGCCTTGATCGCCGCCGCCACAACTTTAAGTTGCTCGCGAGCGGCAGGGCGGTAAACGTCAACCGAGACAAGCAGCGGGCGGTGTCCGCCATTCTTCAGCCAGTTGGCAAGCTTGCCCGAGGTAGTGGTTTTGCCAGAGCCTTGCAGCCCCGCCATAAGCACAACGGTCGGCGGTTGCGAGGCGAATTTTAATTTCGCTGTATCTTTGCCAAGCGTCGCGACCAGTTCGTCGCGGACGATCTTGATAACCTGCTCGCCCGGCGAGAGCGCGGTCAGCACTTCCTGCCCGACCGCTTTGGCATGGATGCGGTCGATGAGTTCTTTGACAACTTTGAAGTTGACGTCGGCCTCGAGCAGCGCCAGACGAATTTGTTTCAGCGCCTCGGCAATGTTCTCTTCCGTGAGGACGGCTTGTCCGCGGAGAGACTTGAAGGCGCGCTGGAGTTTTTCCTGGAGATTCTCGAACATGCGGGACCTGCATTATTTTAGCAGGCGGGAACGTGGTCGCAGGCTGCGAGCCGCGAGCTCCCAGCAATCATTCCCCTTCACTCCACCTTCGGCCGCACCATCTCAAACCGCTGCGTGGTTCGGGTGTACTGCATGCCGCCCATGCGTCCGATCAGATCGAGTGAGTTCCGGTCGATGCGGCCTTCTTTAAGGTGCCGCTCGTCGATGTGGACCGAGACGATTTCACCGATTACCAGGCTGCCGCCCTCGGGAGCGCGGTTGAAGTCGAGAATCTGATACAGCTTGCATTCAAAGCTGACGGAAGACTCCGCCACTCGCTGCGGCCGCACGACTTTCGAAGGCGCCGAAGCGACCTTTGCCACTTCGAATTCATTGATAGCTGCGTCATAGTCGCCGCTGGTCAGATTCATGGCCTCGGCCAGTTCGTAGGTGACCATGTTGATTACGAATTCTCCGGTCTCGCGAATATTCCGCAGCGTGTCTTTGGGCTCTCCAGCGGATGCTCCTGCAGGCTCTCCTGCCGCTGTGTCCGATTTCTTCGGCGCGCGCATCCCCGGCGCAAAGGCCAGCAGCGGAGGCTTGGCGCATACGGCATTGAAAAACGAAAAGGGCGCAAGGTTGGGCTGTCCGGAGGCGCTGAGGCTCGAGACCCAAGCAATCGGCCGCGGTGCCACGGCGCTGATCAGAAGGTTATAGAACTCGCGATGCGCAAGCTGAGAAGGGACGACGTCCATGATGTCGAGTATATCTTCCCCATTTGTCCGGTCCCTGTCAGCCCTTCCCGCCAAACACTTCTTTTGCGGCCACCACCGTGTTGCAGTGAATCGTAACTGTGTCTTCGACCTTCACAGCATAGCCGCCGGCGAGGGTTACCATCACCGGGATACCCTCGGCCTTGGCGATTTGGAACACGAGAGCGTCTCGCGCCTTCAATCCCTCAATGGTCAACGACAATCCGCCGAGCTGGTCCTCGCGATAGGGGTCGGCTCCGGCGAGGTAACAGATGAGGTCCGGCCTGAACTTGCCCAATCCCAAACTGAGCGCGTTGCCGACGCACGCCAGATAATCGTCGTCGCCGATCCCGTCGGGCAAATTCAGGTCAAGCGACGAAGGGGGCTTAAACGTCGGGTAGTTATTCAGCTGATGGAGGGAGATGGTGAAGACGTCCTCGGCGTGGCTGCTGCGCGGCCTCATCCCCGGCGGGGCCGGGCGCGCGTTGTTGTGCGCGGGATTGAGAGCGGACGCAAACGTCGGGGGCAGCGGTTCGCTGGGAACACGCGTGCCGGCAAAAATCACGGCCGTACCATTGCCTTGATGGACATCGCAATCGACGGTCATCGCGGTGCGAATCTTGCCGTCACGCTGCATACTGCGGACGGCGACAGCCACGTCGTTGATCATGCAGAAGCCTTCGCCGTGACCAGGGAAAGCGTGATGGAATCCACCGCCGATGCTGATCCCCACGCCGTCGTCGAGGGCATGATCGGCGGCCAGCACGGAACCGCCCGCGGCGAGCCAGAAGGCACGCACTAATTCCGGTGAGTAGGGGACTTCGAGTTCTAACTCTTCCAGCGCGGTGAGCGTGCCCGTCTTCAATTTGTGGACGTACTGCGGAGTGTGCACGAGTAGTACATCCTGGTCGGCGGCTGGATGAGGAGTGACAAAATCGGAAGGTTCGGCAATTCCAGATGCAAGCAGTCGGTCATAAATGCACTTGTATTTTTCTGCGGGAAAAACGTGGGAGCCGATGGGCAGATAATAGTCGTCGCTGTAGACGAGTTTGAATGGCAGCATGGAGCACGCTGGATTCGGTACTCGAGGGGCCGAATACCGAAAACGCCATATCATACGCGGATTGCCGCGTTTTCGCAGTGACGGCTCGCGAGCTTTCTCTAGGCCTTCCTGTGTCCCTTGTGGTGAAGAATTCCTGAGCTGCTAAACTTGGCTGATTGCCTCCCAAAAAGAAATCGCCGCCGCAAGTGAGTGCCGCGCCTGCGCCTTCGTCCGCCTCGGCTGACGGTAAGGGCCGGATTTTCCTGATCGATACCATGTCGTTCATTTTTCGCGCCTATCACGCGATGGCGAGGCAGCGGCCGATGTCCACAAAGACGGGGGTCCCGACGGCGGCAACGTATGTTTTCGTCAACATGTTGCGCAAGCTGCGCGACGATTTTTCGCCCGATTATCTAGCGGCGGTGTTCGACGTGGGCGCGCCAACCATCCGCAATCAGCAGGCGGAGGCGATCACGACGATCCGCAAGTTCGACATCAAGACGCAGACCTTCAAAGAAGCGCAGTATGGCGGCTACAAGGCGAACCGCGCCGAGATGCCTGGGGACCTGGTGCAGCAGATCCCCTATATTCGTCGGGCGCTGGAGGGTTATCGCATCCCAATTCTGCAGCTCGAAGGTTACGAAGCGGACGATGTGATCGGAACCCTGGCTAGGAAAGCGGCGGCCGAATCCTATCCCGTGTTTGTGGTGTCAAGCGACAAAGACATGCTGCAACTGGTGAACGACAAAGTGCAGGTGCTGAATCCGCCGAAGGACAATCTGATTTGCGATGTGGCCAAGGTGGAGGAAATTCTGGGAGTGCCTCCGTCGAGAGTGGTAGATGTAATGGCGCTGCGCGGCGACTCGGCCGACAACATTCCGGGCGCGCCCGGGATCGGAGACAAGGGGTCAGTGGGACTGATTCAGCGCTTTGGCAGCGTGGAACAGGCGCTGGATCATGCTGCCGAGGTGGAAAAGAAGACATATCGCGAATCGTTGCAGAATAATCGCGACAACATCCTGTACAGCAAACAACTGGTGACGATTGACACCGATGTAGCAGTCGAACTGGATGTTGCGGCGATGGAAGCAGGCGAACCGGATGCTGAAGCCCTGCGCACACTGTTTGCCGAGCTCGAATTCACCTCTTTACTGAAAGAACTACTTCCCGTAGTCGAAGTAAAAGAGGGCGACTACCGGGAGATCAGGTCAAAGACGGAATTCGAAGAGTACTTGAAAGGCTTGGACAAGAACGCACCGCTCGCGCTGGCGATTTCGACGGAACACACCGAGAGTCTTTACACCGAAAGCGTTGCAGAAGAAGACGAGCCTCAGTCGGCACAGTCGGGTTTTCTGGCTCTGCAGCCCGCGAACGCTGATGATCAGAGTGAACTTATACAGCGGATTGCCGTTTCGAATGCCGTGGGATCTGGGGCGATGGTCGCGCTGGAAGACAAAGCGCTCGCCGATCGAGTGAGAGACGTGCTCGAAGACACCGCTGTGCCGAAAACGGTTCACGATTTCAAGTCTGCGCTTCATCATTTCTCCGAGCATTTCCCCGAGCATAGCATTGCGCTGGCCGGAGTGAAGCATGATCCAATGCTGTATTCCTACCTGCTCGATCCGACCTACTCGTCCCACTCGTTGCCAGAGGTTGCGCTGCGCCGGTTCAATTTGAAGCTGAGCGGCAACCTGGCGGAAGCGGCGGATATAACGGGCAGACTGGCGAATACGCTCCGCAAAGAAGTCGACGACCAGGGACTGACCTCGGTGTACGAGGAGATCGATGCACCGCTGGTGCCCGTGCTGGCGCGCATGGAAGACGCGGGAGTGAAGATTGATTTGGCGGCGCTCGAAAAGATGTCGGGGAAGTTGCAGCACGAGGCCGAAGCCAAGGCGCGAGACATTTATGAGCGTTGCGGCTTGGAGTTTAACATCAACTCGCCGAAGCAACTTGGCGACGTGCTGTTCAACAAGCTGGCGCTGCCGATGCCGGTGAAATACGGAAAAGGGAAAAAGATTTCTACGGCGGTAGATGTGCTGGAAGGACTGGCGGCGGATCACGATGTTCCGCGGCTGGTGCTGGAGTACCGGCAACTATCCAAGCTGAAGTCGACTTATGTGGACGCATTGCCGGCGCTGATTCGCAGCCACAGCGGCCGCGTGCATACAACTTTTGGGCAGACGGGAACCGCGACGGGGAGGCTGTCTTCGACGAATCCGAATCTGCAGAATATTCCGATTCGCACGGAACTGGGGCGCGAGATTCGCGCGGCTTTCATCGCCGAACCGGGACACGTACTGCTGGCAGCGGATTATTCGCAGATCGAACTACGGCTACTCGCGCATTTGTCGAAAGATAAATTGCTGGTTGAGGCGTTTCGGCGCGGCGATGACATTCACACCCTAACCGCGTCGCAGGTGTTTGGCGTGCCGCCGCTGATGGTTACGCCCGACCACCGGCGACAGGCGAAGGTGGTGAACTTCGGTATTGTCTACGGTTTGTCGGCGTTTGGGCTGTCGCAGCAGTTGGGCATTGAGCCGGGCGAGGCCAGGAAATTCATCGATGCCTATTTTGAAAAATACGCGGGAGTGCGCGCGTTCATCGATGCCACGCTCGAGCAGACGCGGCGGGATCAGAAAGTGAAGACGCTGTTCGGGCGCATTCGGCCGATCCCCGATATCAACAGCAAGAACGCCACCCAGCGCGGGTTTGCGGAGCGCACTGCGGTGAACACTCCGCTGCAGGGAACGGCCGCCGACCTAATTAAGCTGGCGATGATCCGCATTGATGAGGAAATCCGGAAGCGCGGGCTGAAGTCGCGGATGACTCTACAGGTACACGATGAACTCGTGTTCGAGGTGCCCGAGAGTGAAGTGGATGCAATGAAGCCGCTGGTGCAGGAGCATATGGAGCAAGCGCGTGCGCTCGCGGTCCCACTCCTGGTGGAAATTGGAGTCGGACCAAACTGGCGGGACATGGAGTAGACAAACGCATCGAGAAAGTAAATGATGATGTCCGATGCTCAAGAAAATTATCCCAGCATTTCCGATATACTCGAACGAACGCGTCTCGCTAGCGCCGATTTCGTCGTTGATTCCAGCCGCATGACAAGGGCTTTCGATCCTGCGGAGGCAGTCCGATGAGTGCAGCTCCAGCACAGGCGTTTGAAAAAAGGCCGCGCCGCTTTTCTCCCCGGCAACCCATCAGCGTACCCGTCGACTTGATCGGATTGCGATCCGGAGTTCCCGAAAATCTGCCCGGGCGTTGCACCGACATCAGCGAAGCCGGTGTGGGTGCGGTGGTGGCCGGAGAAATGGCGGCGGGCCAACAGGTGGCGGTCGAACTGCGGCTTCCGAATGTTGGCATGCCGGTTCGGGCGCGCGCTCTCGTCCGTTACCAGTCGCGGCTTCGTTGCGGCCTTGAGTTTGTGGGGCTGTCGGCGGAGCAGCGCGACATGATCCGGTATTGGGTTTACCGCTCCGCTGCACAGCCAGCGGTTGGCCCAACGATTGTCCCGGCGATTGTTAAAGATGAGAAGGGCGGAGCTGCAAAGACAGAGGGGCCGGCGGCCGTCGTTGCGAAACATGCAGCGAAACCTGCTGCGAAGCCAACGCACAGGATTCGCATCGGGTGGCGCGGATTGGTTGTGCTGATCGCCTGCATACTCGCTCTGGCCGGTCTCGGATGGTGGCAGTGGCAGAGATCCTGGAGCGAACTGGAGCAGCGGTTGGTGATTGGGCAAGAAGGGTTCCGAGTCTCTTCCGAAATCATGGACAAGCGGATTGTGACGAAGCCGGATCCGGTTTATCCAGAGACTGCGCGAACCGCAGGACTAGAAGGCTTGGTGGTGCTGGATGCGGTGATTGCGGCTGATGGCAGCGTGAAACGTCTGCGGCCTGTGTCCGGACCCGATCTGCTGGCGCAGTCGGCGACGGAGGCGGTACGGTCTTGGAAATTCGAGCCGTATCTGTTCAGCGGCAAGCCGGTTGAGGTTGAAACCACAATTGCGGTCGAGTTCCGGCTGCAGTGACGCTGCGCTATTCGAATTTTTCAGCTTCCTGGAAGGACGCACCGCGCTGATCCTTTTCAGAAACGACCGGTTCGCCATCGAGCTGCCACTCGATGTTCAACCCAGGATCGTTCCACGCCACCGTGCGTTCGTGCTCGGGCGCATAAAAGTCCGTGGTCTTGTAGAGGACATGAGCGGCCTGGGACACGACTCGAAAGCCGTGAGCAAATCCGCGCGGAATCCATAAAATGCGTTTGTTCTCCCCGGAAAGTTTGACGGACTCCCATTTGCCAAAGGTGGGAGAAGTGCGGCGCAGGTCGAGCGCGACGTCAAGAATTTCGCCGATGATGGCCCGCACCAGTTTTCCCTGAGGCTGGCGAATCTGGTAGTGCAAGCCGCGGATGACATTTTTCTCGGAGTAGGAATGATTATCCTGTACGAATGGCTCGGAAATACCGAGCTCGGCAAACGTGCGCTGGTTGTAGCTTTCCAGAAAAAAGCCGCGGTCGTCACCGAATACGCGAGGTTCGAGAAGCAGAAGTCCGGAAAGGCTGGTTGCTATTTTTTTCATCGGCAGATTTTCATCAATCAGGAAGTTTTCATCAATTAGAAGACGCGCTCCCGCAGCAATTGCAGCAGGTAGGCGCCGTATCCATTGTTGCGCATCGGCTGGGCCAGCGATTCCAGTTGCGCGGCAGTGATGTAGCCGGAGCGGTATGCGATTTCCTCGGGGCAAGCGACCATGAGGCCCTGGCGTTTCTCCAGGGTCTGAATGAATAATGAGGCTTCCATCAAGGCTTCATGCGTGCCGGTGTCGAGCCAGGCCGTGCCTCGGCCCATCACGCAGACGTTGAGTTGATTGCGCTCCAGATACACGCGGTTGACGTCGGTGATTTCAAGTTCGCCGCGAGCCGAAGGCTTGAGGCGCGCGGCAATTTCGACGACCTGCCGATCGTAAAAATAAAGTCCAGTGACCGCGTAGCGGGATTTCGGCCGCTTCGGTTTCTCTTCGATGCTGAGCGCCTTGCCATGCGGATCGAACGCGACCACGCCGTAGCGCTCGGGATCGTTGACGGGGTACGCAAAAACGCGGGCGCCTTTGGCTTGGAGCGTAGCTGCGCGCAATTCTTTGACCAGGTCGTGTCCGTAAAAAATGTTGTCGCCGAGCACGAGGGCGCACCCGCTGGAACCGATAAATTTCTTCCCAATCAGAAATGCCTGGGCAATGCCTCCGGGTTTCGGTTGAACCGCGTACTGGAAATGGACTCCGAAGCGGGAGCCATCGCCGAGTAAGTGTTCAAAGCGCGGCAGATCCTCGGGCGTCGAGATCAGCAGGATTTCGCGGATGCCCGCCAGCATCAGCGTAGAGAGCGGGTAGTAAACCATCGGTTTGTCGTAGACCGGCAGCAGGCTCTTGGCGAGGCCGTGGGTAACGGGATAGAGGCGCGTGCCTGACCCTCCCGCCAGAATGATGCCTCGGTAATTCGGTGGCGCTGTTTTGGTCATGTCGAGTTTCGGTCTCAGCTTTTCGTCTCGGCTTTTCGTCCTAATGCTCGGTGGCGTAATGCTTCGCCATCCATTGACGATAGCTGCCGCTGGTGACATCGCGGACCCACTCTTCGTGTTCAAGATACCAGAGGACAGTTTTGCGAATGCCGCTTTCAAATGTCTCTATCGGCTGCCAGCTCAGTTCGCGCTCGATTTTGCGTGTGTCCATCGCGTACCGGCGGTCGTGGCCAGGACGGTCTTTGACGAAAGTTACGAGCTTGCTGTGCGGAACGGCGGAGTCGTTCGGGCGCAGTTCGTCGAGCAGTTCGCAAATGGCTCCGACAATTTCCAGGTTCTTTTTTTCGCTTCTCCCGCCGATGTTGTAAGTTTCTCCAGCGCGGCCGTGGGCGAGCACGGTGCGAATAGCTCGGCAGTGATCCTCAACGTAGAGCCAGTCGCGAACGTTCTTGCCGTCACCATACACCGGAAGCGCCTTGCCCGCGCACGCATTCAGGATCATGAGCGGGATCAGTTTTTCCGGAAATTGGTAGGGCCCGTAATTGTTGGAGCAGTTGGTGGTCAGAACCGGGAAACCGTAGGTGTGGTGATAGGCGCGAACCAGATGATCGGAAGCCGCCTTGGACGCGGAGTACGGGCTGTTAGGCGCGTAAGCTGTGGTCTCGCTAAAAGCTGGGTCGCTCGCGCCGAGCGATCCGTAGACTTCATCGGTAGAGACGTGCAGGAAACGGAATGACGCGCGATCGGGTTCTGAAAGCGCCGACCAGTAGGCTCGCCCTTCTTCGAGCAGACTGAATGTGCCATTGACGTTGGTGCGGACGAAATCGTCGGGGCCGTGGATGGAGCGGTCGACGTGGCTCTCAGCCGCGAAATGAACGATGGCGCGGGGTTGCTCGCGCCGCAACAGCTTGCGCAACGGCTCGCGGTCTACAATGTCGCCCTGCTCGAAGCGATAGCGCGGATGGCCCTCGACGGCGCGCAGGTTGTTGAGATTGCCCGCGTATGTCAGCTTGTCGAGATTCACAACGCGCGCCGGTTCCGAAGCAATCCATTGGAGAACGAAGTTTGAGCCAATGAAGCCCGCGCCACCCGTGACCAGGATCAGATCTTCCATGTTATACACAGCATCGCGCAAAGAGGACGCGTTCCGATTCTAATCATAATCACAGCCGGGCGCGAAGTCGTGCCCAGATTCGGAGGCCATGCAGCTTAAGAGGGCGGGACTCGATTCAGCGGCGAGACCCCGGCAGCACAGCAGTGGGAATCCGAATCTGGTCACTAGCCATGTGCTCGCTCGCGCTCCAGCCCAACACGTTGTAATAGGCCGTCTCGATCGAGCGGGCGATGGCGGGCCAGAGATACTGGCTCTGGATCCGCTCGCGTTCCCGGGCCGCGGCCTGGCGCCGAAGATCGGGGTTATGGATGAGCAAGTTGAGCATGCGCTCAAGATCTGCCTGGTCACCCCGATGGAAGGTGAAGCCGTTGCCCTCCACCACTTCATTGTTTTCCGGTATGTCGCTGGTCAGCACGCAGACACCGGCCGCCATGGCGTCAAGAAGAGCCAAAGACAGGCCCTCAAGTTCAGACGGAAGCACGAACAGAGCGGCGTTGGATACGATCTCTTCGAGATCGCTTCCGGACACCCAGGGGAGGAACCGGATCTGGGCGGACTCGTGACGGCGCAATCTCCTGGCATAGGAATCGGAGTGACTCGACCCCCCGGCGAGGACCAGTTTCATGTCAGTGTGGAGGGTTTCGAAAGCATCGATCAGGAGATGGCAATTCTTCTCGGGCGAAAACCTGCCCAGGAAAAGAACGTATTTGTCCGGAAGGAGATCCCATTCAATCAGTTGCCGGGGAAGGCGCCGGGACGCCGGCGTGGCTCCGTTTGGAACGTAGATCGTATCGCGCTTGTACTGCTGGTGGTAGTGCTGCTGCAGGGTGCGCGAGACTACCATGGTGGCATTGGGCGATGCCACCGCAGCCGCCTCTCCCCAGCGCAGCACACGCGACGCGATCCAGCCCCATTTGCCGCGCTGCCAGTCCAGACCCTGCACGGTGACGACGGTCTTCTTGCCGGCTAGCCGCGGAAGAAAAGAAAAGAGCGCCGGTCCCAGGCAGTGGTAGTGGACGACATCGTAGTCCGACGCCATGGCATGTGCCGTGCTTAGCAGAGTGTGGACGAAGGTTTCCAGGTGCTTGGAGCGGATGGTCGGCAACCGTCGCACACGCATGCCGTTGTGGGTGCTCATAGGAGGAGTGAAATAGCTGCGGCAGTATACCGTGACTTCGTGCCCCAGGCGGGCCAGTTCGTGGCCAGCTTGCTCGTAGTAGGACTCGATGCCGCTGTACTTGGAGACCACGCCCCGGCCGCCGATGAACGCTACGCGCACGCCGCGGCGCGGGCGAGGTGCCTCCGGCGCGGCAGGAAAAGAAAGAAGCTTCTTGGTGGATGTGAGGCGGTGGTAAAAGTCGAGTAGTTTCTCCATGTGCTGATCGGGATCGTGTTTCGCTTTCACGCGACTGCGAGCTGCGGCGCCCATCTTCTCGATTAGATCGGGACGGTCGAACAAGAATCCGATGGAATGGGCAAGCTGTTCACGGTCTCCGTCGGAATAAAGGAGGCCGGTGACTCCATGTTGCACAAATTCCCGCCGCGAACCCAGATCGGAGGCGATGACGGGCCGTCCCCAGGCATAGGATTCAAGAATGGATTTCCCTAAGGTCTCGTAAGCGTGGGACGGAAACACGGAGAAGCTGCAACCGGCAATGAGTTTCTTGAGTTTCTCGCCATGGACCATGCCCGCGAACAGGACTTGGTGCAAGTTCAATTCTCGCGCCAGCCCCTCGAGGCGGGGACGCTCGGGACCTTCGCCCGCGATGACGAGAGGAACGTGTGGCAACCGCACCATTGCGCGCAAGAGCTCATAGACACCTTTCTCTGGCGAGAGCCGGCTGAAGCAGAGCAGGTATCCTTCATCAGCGGCCAGTTCTTCATCGGCGGGGAGTGCCTGAAAGTGCGGCAGGACTTCGATGCGCTGCGCCGGTAGCCCGCCAGCGATCAACTTGTTGCGCACGAATTCGCTGGGCGCTAGGAACATGTTGACGCAGCGTTCGTAGGTTCGCAGCCATTTGTGCAGGTAGGCTTCGGCGGCGAGAACCACCGCGCTCGAACGCGAGCCGCTATAGCAGCCTTTGGTGGCGGCGTGGTGAAAAGCGCCGTGACTGCACAGTTCGCAAGGCCGGCCATCGGCGACAAAGTTGTATGTCGGACACAAGATTTTGAAATCGTTCACGTGATAGAGCACAGGGATTCCCTGGCGCTTCAGTTCCCAAAGAATCGAGGGCGACAAATGGTGGTAGATTCCGCGAACATGTGCCAGGTCGGGTGAGAAATCAGCCAGACATCTGCGCATAATGCGCCGCGCCGATGGTGAATAGAGGGCGTGCGCTGCCATCCTAACCTTCTTCAGCAAACCGGCGTTCGGATCCTTGAAGTCAATATGCGGAATGCGGTAACAGCGGCCCGCGAAAGCGGGGGCACGGCCGTGATCCATGCTGAACAGAGCGGTTTCCTGGCCGCGCTGATCCATCTGGTGGATGAGGTCGAAGAGGTAAGCTTCCGTGCCGCTAAACGGATAATCGTATTTGTTGCAATACAGGATGCGCATGGTCACCGTCCGACTGCTGAATGTGGGCCAGGAACTGCTCCGCGAAGGCGCGTAGATTTCGCTGGCGATTATAGGAAGCGGTAATGCTGGCCGCAGCTGCACGCCGGATTCCGGCCAGGGAAGCCTTGTTGGCGTGAATCCAAGCGACGGCGCTGACGAAATCGCGCAAAGAGCCAGGTTGGTAGAGAAATCCAGTGCGCTGGTGCTCGACCAACTCGGGGATCCCGGTGATCGCGGGAGCCAGCACCAGTTTTTCGTGAGCCATAGCCTCCATCAGGACCACGGGGATTCCTTCGCTCTTGCTGGTCATGACGACTAAGTCGGCGTAGCGATAATAGCCAGGCAAGTCGGTGCGCGGGACTTGACCGATGAGATAAACACGCCCTTGAAGCCGCGACATAATAACCTGGCGCTCCAGAGCCGTGCGTTCCGGTCCCTCGCCGACAATCCAGCAGATAAAATCGAGACCTTGGCCTCTAAGTGCAGCGCAGGCCTGGATGAGGAAGCGATAGTCTTTCACGCGATGCAGGCGTCCTACGGAGAGCAGACAGAAGCGACGATGGTTCTCCTCGGCTGCGACTACGGCGGCGGTTGCCGGCCAGGGGAGCACATGATCAACCCCAAGACGTTGCACGATGATTTTGTTAGATGGCGTGGAAGGGTAGTTGCGAAGAATATGTTGGCGGTTAAAGTCGGAGACTGTTACACAGAACTGGCAAGCACGCAGCTTGGCCGAGAGCATATCAGCGCGCTGCAGCAGATCGGACCCGTGCAGCGTGAAGCTGAAACCGATGCCGAGCAGACGAGCGGCGGCTAGAGCCATCCATGATGCAAAGTATCCGTGGTGAGCGTGGATGTGCTCGACGTCGAGTGGCGCTAGTTGTTCCGCCAGTGCGGCGCCCATCACCGTGTGGCCGAGTGCGCGAATGCGTCGGGCCGGCGAGGCTCCACGCTCCCACAGCAAAGGCCGCAACAACTGCCAAAGGTTGTGACGATCGGAAGCGAGTCGGCGCACCGCCCTTACCAGTTCCACGTCCGAGAGCGGCTGAAAAAAGCGAGTTTCTTTCCAGAACGCGCGTTCCGGCAAGCTGAGATCGTTTGGCGAGACACGTTTGCCGCTGCAGCAGATCACTTGTGCCCCACGGCGGCGCAGTTCAATGATTTCATCCATCACGTAAGGTTCGAGGGCGGAAGGAAACTCGTTGGCAATGTAGGCGATGGTGGTCATGCGACGGACTCCTCGGACGCGCACAGCATTCCGGCAATGGTGAACACCAGTCCAATGACGAACTGGTATGCCATGTCGACGAAGAAGGCGTTGAATAGATAAACGCTGAGCAAGATAGGCCAGACCTTGCGCAGGCAAGCGACGGCGCCAGACTCACCGGGCGGACGGCGCCAGGAGAGGCGGAAGAGGTTGAAGAAAAGAATGCCGTAGAGGACCAGACCCGGCACACCGAACTCAACCAATAATGCGAGGTAGGTGTTGTGCACGTAGAAGGTGCGGAGGTGGTAGCCCTCCATGCGGCGGGCAAGCTCTGAGTACATAACACCTGCAGCCCAACCGGTGAATGGCCGTTCCTGAAACATCGCCCAGCCGGCGTCGTACACGGCCAGGCGCGCCTCAACCGGGCCGCGTTCTCCAGTGCGGTCCCATAAAGCAGTTTTCAGTGAATGGTTGCTGAGGCCGATTGCCAAGCCAACCAGCAGGCCGGCAACGGTCAGCAAAATGCAAACCGCTTGCAGACGGCGTTCGACCAGGCGGAATCCGAGAGCGATGGTGGAGACGGCGAACGAGATCCAAACGGCGCGCGTCATGGTGGCAAGCACGGCCAAGGGCAGAACCACCCACAGCAACCTGGCAACTGTTTTGTGCTTTTGCGGGAGAGCGATGACAAGAATCCCGAGGATGTTTAACGACACGCCGTTGGCCACCGCCTGGAGAAATGGGCCGCGAGCGCGGTCGGGATGAAAACCGAGGCTTTCATCGAGAATGAAATGCGGAAAGATGAGGGAGCGGACATCCACCAGGAAAGCAATGGCAACGAACACGAGGTAAGCGAGCGCACAGATGACGAAGATTTGAAAGTGTCTGCGTTGTGATGCGCCTCGGAACACCAGCACAGCGATGTGGAACAGCGCAAAGGGGACGATGTATTTGCTGGCGATAATGCTCCAGTTTTGTGGATCGAACGGCTCCCGAACAGCGCGCAACACGGCGAGCGCCAGCAGACCAAGCATGGGCAAACTGAGTCCGGCAAAAAATGGGATCCTATCGCGGAGTGCCATCGTACGCAGAGCCACGAAGAAGACCAGGATGCCGAACCCAATTCGGTCAGCGTAATAAGAGAAAAGGTCTGGCGGCCGGAACAGGAAAACGGTCATCACGGCCACGTAAAGCACGGAGGGAAAAGCCAATCCGAGGTGCAAGGGACGGAGCAGCAGACCGGCAATGCGCCAAAGGGGGTTGCCGTCACTGTCCCGGGTTAAAGCCAGGGCGCGGCTGGTCGTGGTTAGTGTGCCCATGGCGACGGTCAGGCTCCTTCCGGCGCGAACAGCACGCGAATTGTGTTGGCGAGGATGCGTAGGTCCAGGCGCAGACTCCAGTTCTCGATGTAGGTGAGATCAAGGTGCATGTTGAGTTCGAACGACGGACAGTTGCGCGCCGTAATCTGCCACAGACCCGTAATGCCGGGTTTTACGTCAAGGCGCCGGAACTGGTGAAGTTCGTAATGGTTGACCTCATCGACCGGATGCGGGCGTGGTCCAACCAGGCTCATCTCCCCGCACAAAACGTTCCAGAGCTGCGGGAGTTCGTCGAGGCTGTAGCGGCGGATCGTGCGTCCGATGCGCGTGACTCTGGGGTCGTCGTCGATTTTGAAAATCGGGCCTTGTCGCTGGTTGCGGGCACGCAAGTCTTCCTTAAGCTGTGCGGAGTCGGTCACCATGGAGCGAAACTTGTAGCAGTGGAAGCGGCGGCCTTTCGCGCCGGTGCGTTCCGCGGAGTAGAAAACCGGGCCGGGTGAGTCCAGCCGGATGAGCAGCGCCACGATGGCCATGAGAGGACTGGCCAACACAAGACCGAACATCGCACCGGTGACATCCAGCAAACGCTTGAGAAACAAGGCGCCGCTAGGCAATGGCTCGCGATGGAGGGTGACGACCGGCACTTCTCCGATGCGATCGATGCCTGAGTCGGGCCACGGACCCGGGGGCAGATCGGGTACGGCACGAATGTCCAGGTGGTTGCGGAACGCGGCCTCGGCGGCTTCTCGCGTCTGGACGGGCTGACCGGGGAGGGCGAGGATGACCTCATCGATGAATTCGGCGCGAGCCAGCCAGTCCAGGTCTGCGATTCGCCCTAGGACCGCCGGGGAAAGAGGCTGGTTGTCATCCACAAAGCCGCAGACGATTGTGCGGTGGAGAGGATCACCGCGCAGTGTCAGCGCGATGGAGCGCGCGACCGGCCCCCCACCGATGATGAGGACCTTGCGCGCTTCTGTTTCGCGCCGCCGCCGCTTCCACACAACCTGCCTGAATCGGCGTAATAGCGCGAGCCCGGCCAGGCTGCTGGCAAATATTCTAGAGGCGGCGAGAGGGTGCATTCCGTCCCATGCTGCGATGAAGACCAGTCCGATCGCGAACAACGTTGACCTCGCCAATGCTGGGACGACTCCGGCAGGAGACGGATCCCCGGCGCGTTTGTAGAGCCCCTCACGCAATCCGAAGAGCGTCACCAGAACCACAAAAATCGGCAGATAAGCCCAAGGTAGGCCCCAGGCAGGAGAAAATAGCGACAACGCGCCGCACACTATCGCCAGAACGATCAAGTCGGCTGCCACCAACTCACAAAGTGTGAATCGATCAACGTTAGGCTGCGTCAAATGTGGCTGAATTAGCGGTTGCGTCGGCGCAGCTCTCGCGTTGGCTTCGTCGACTGCGTTCAAGGGATGTTTGGAAGGGGCATCGGCCGCTGGCGCGGATGTCGCCGGCGCGAACCTGGAAGGTAATATGGCAGATGTTCCAGGAATCATGCGGGCATACTGCGAGGGTAAATCTTTGGGCCCGGTGTCCCATTGTCGGTTTGTGGTCAGTTCGCCCATAAGATTCACAAACTCTGATACAGGCCCTGCGGCACAGGAAAACGGCGGTCCGCAAGCACAGTTCCCAGCAGAGGAACTTGTGCCTTGCTCAGCTGATCCTTGATTTGAGCGGCAACGAGACGTCTTGTTTTGTTGGCGGTCAATACCAGCACCAGGCCGTCGCAGGCCTGTCCAATACTTGCAGCGAGCCAGGAGACCGGAGCACACCACAGAATGGAAAAGTCGAACTCCGTCGTGAGTTCACGAAGCCGCGATAGATTCTGATCGGTGGTCCGTTGCCCGGAGGCGTCCGGCAACCAGCTCTGGCGAGGCACCATCCAGAGACGCGGTGCGATCGGCCAGGTGGGCTCCGCCCGGTGGGAGGACGGGATCTGCAGATGGGTTTGCAGGAGGACGGAATCCGAGTGGGCGTCGATTAGACCGACGTCGTACCGCTCTCCCACAGCCAGAGTTTTGGCAACCTCGAGGCATAGTGTCGCTGTCTGAGTCGATGCTTCGGCCGAGGAAAATCCCACGTGCCGCACCGGCCCCGATTCGTGCCGGAAGAAAAGTTGCTGCACCAGCACATGGATCTGCTCATCACGGATCTGATCATAGTGAACCGAGACCGCCGGAGAAACCTCGTTGCGCTGGAATCGCTCGCGAATGGGAGTTTCCCGCGGCTGCTCAGCGGCTGGCGTTTCGGCAAGAAGCCCAAGAAGACCGTTCACTGGACTACCACCTTCGGACGGCCGATCGAAGAAATATAAGGACAGGGAAACGTCGTATTAGGCATCGGCAGCCAGGCTAGCACCGGTACTTCCAGGAGGCCGTACGCTTCGTCGGGAGTGCGAATCGTCGGGTCAAAGTACTCGGTCGTAAAGGCGATGCCGACGCTGAACGCCAAGGCCAGTCCGAAAGCGAGCAGGAAATAAAGGAACACGGAGTGATCGGGCAAAGCTGGGGCGATGGGCGGTTCTACGATGGCTACATTGAGAATGCGACGCTCATCGAGAGCATCGCCGATACGCGCTTCCTCGCGCTTGTGAAGGTAGAGCAGGTAATTATCCTCTTCGGCCTTGGCGGTGCGCATCAGATCCTGCTGATCCAGCGACTCGGATTGCAACTGCTGGGCAAACGTGCGCAGGGATGCAACCTGGGTGGAAGCGGCGGATTGCCGTGCCCGCAAGCCGTCCCACTGCACCTGGGCCTTCTCCAGTTCCATGCGGGCCCACTCGTAGTTGGGATCCTTGTCGGTGGTCTCGTCGCGTACCGGGGTGAGCGCTTCGGCGGCAATCGACGCACGAGTTTCCGCGATTTCCTGTTCAACTTCCTGCACCAGCCGGTAGGACGGTTCATAGCGGCTGACAAGCTCGGTGCGCTTGAGTTGGAGCTCCAGCAGGTGCGTTTTCATCTTTTCGAGAACCTCCGGGTTATCGGCCCACCGCTTAAGGGTGACCGACCGGGAGGGAAACGCCTTAAGTTGTTCACGCAGCGACGCCATCCGGCGTTCGGTCTCGACGCGATCCTGATCGATCTGCCGGTACCCCGCGTCCGCTTCGCCTAACTTCTGCAGCGCGATATCGCGTTCCAACGCAGCCGAAACCACGCCCCGGGCACGAGTGAAGTGCACGAGTTCGGCTTCGGACTGATGCAATCTCTTCTCGTATGCCGCGGTTTGCTGATCGAAAAACAGGATCTCCCCCGGTGGGCGCTGGAGATTCGTGTGTCTTTGCACGTAGAGGGTGGAAAGCGCCGAGAGTATGCGGGCGGCTCGTTCCGGACTCGTGTCTTTGTAGCTGACCTGGACGAGGTTCGATTTCTTCAGAGCTTCGACATCCAAACGGCGGGCCAGCTTGCGAACGGCATGTTCTATCTTCTCTGGGCGCTCGAGATCCGGAGTGTCCGCTGGAATGAGTCGCGCCATTTTGACGACTTGCTTGAGTAGATCTTCGTCGCGCAACAGTTCGACTTCGGAATTGAGTTCTTCCTCGGTAATGTCAGGCCGGGTGAAATCCATGGCGTTTGGGGGCTCGGAAGAGACCAGCGGATCGAAGCGGCCCCGGCGCAGCAGAACCTTGAAGTGCGATTCATAGCGCGCCGAGAAGACCACGAAGAGCATCGTCGCCACCAATAACAGCGCGAAGGAAGCGGCGACAAGTCGCGGACGCCGGAACAGCGTGGCCGCGAGTTCGCGGGGCGTGGGGGAAAGATTGGTGCGCGAGTTTCTCAGCAGTTCGGCGGACATGGGTCATACAGCGAGCGATCAGACCCGGCGAGATCTTAGGGATTCGGCCAGATTTTGGAGACGCAAAGTAACGCTGCCACTCCTTTCTGCTAAAACTGCAATGGGTTCATATACCAGCTCAAGGCGTTGGTGGGAATATACTTGCGGATCTTTGAAACTCGGCTCTGCGGCACAAAAACAAAGTCGCCGGGCTGAAGGTGGAGATCTTCGTGAAGATCGCGGGAATCCAACATCTTCTTCAAGTCAATCACGTGAGATTCGGCTACGTACGCGGAAATCCGGCGAAACAGAACGACCTGTGAATGACGAGCTTGCTGCGTAAACCCGCCGGCAATCGCCACCGCTTCGCTCACCGTCAGATCCCCTCGCAACTCATACTTTCCGGGCCGTGCCACCTCACCCGAGGCGAGGAAGTACGGCTTGTCAAAATCCTTTAAGGTCACGGTGACCTCGGGCTCGCGCAGAAAGCCGCGGTAGGCATAGGCAACCGCCTGCCGCATCTGAGGGACCGTAAGTCCTTCCGCCAACAGCGTGCCCGCACCTTTCAGTGCCACGAAGCCATCGGGTTGCACGGTCAAGGTCTGATTGAAGTCGGGAGAGAAAGTGAAACTCACATCAACGGTGTCCGACTTAGAAAGCCGATAAAGCGGGTGGCGTTCCCCTCCGAATGCAGGATCTCCCTTGCCACCCGCCTTTCCGGGCTGTGTGGTCGCTCCGTTGCTGGAACTGCCCGTGGCCGGCTCGTCCTGGCTCTGCGAGCTCTCCGCCGCCGCGATCTTGCCGGTTGGCGAAGCAGATCCAGGTGCCGAAACAGGCGATGGCACATTCTGGGCGGAAGTGACCACGGCTGGCTGCAGGATGAGCATGCCCGCAGCTCCCAAAACGACGCGTCTAGTAAGTACACTCATCTCCGGACTCTCACCGTTGCTCCGAACGGCGAACTAAGCAGCTCGGGCATTTGAGCTGTTGGCACGAAAGTATCGTTGCGCCCCGAACACAACAAGACTTGGAAAGTACTGTCCACCGCCGTACACGGCTCGTTCCGGCTGTCGGAAAGGTGATGAAATCGGCAGATAGGCTGTCAGGCTCGGGTTTCCGGCTCCGATGGCAGACAGCGCGGCAGCGTGTCGCCGTGAAAAGTGTGCACAGGAGTAGCCCTTCGAAAGTAGACATGGAGGGAGAAATTCATCACCAACGCGCGGTGATGGGGCCTACATCCGGTCCCTGCGCTTTTGGGCATCATGGTTGAGTGAAAACCATTCATCTCGCCAAACAGTCCACGGGAACGCCTCCGGCCGCAATCGAAACAGTGCAAGTCGTGGTCGCTGATTCAAGTCCCATTCAATCTCAACTCTTGACGCGGGCATTGAAAGACCGGCGGGACTTTCAGGTTTCCGCGGTCGCTCTGGAGACATCTGCTCTCGACCACTTCCTGCAATCAAATCACGCCGATGTGGCACTGGTTGCGGGGAACCACCTGCCGGATTTGAGCCTGTTGCGATGGTTGCGCGTTTCTTATCCGAAGATTGCTCCCGTGCTGCTGGCCGAGAACGATGACCGCGAACTGGTGGTGAACGCCTTGCGGGCGGGCGCGAAGGGCATTTTTCTTTTTACCAATACTCCCTTTTCGATGCTCTGCAAGTGCATTAATTGCGTTTTTCGCGGACAGGTTTGGATCAACAGCCAGCAGATGAATTATGTGCTAGATGCTTTGTCGGAGGTGCCCACGCTGCGTGTCGTCAACTCCAATGGGAGATCCTTGCTGACGCCCCGCGAAGAACAGGTGGTTGCGCTCGTGGCCGACGGCTTGACCAACCGCGGAGTCGCCGCCGAACTGGGACTCAGCGAACACACGATCAAGAAATATCTCCTGCGCATCTTCGACAAGGTGGGGACTTCGAGCCGTGTGGAACTGGTCCTCTATGCCATGTCGCACGGCGAGAATCGCCCGGCGGAATGGATGCCGAGCAACGCCTGAGAGCAAAACGAAAGGCTGACGGATACAATGGCACTATGCGGAAAAGCCAGGAGCTCGCCCGGCGATGAGTCCGGGGTCTCGGTTTCAATCCCAAGTCGCACGCCGATGGACGGTGATTGCTTCGGGTCTGCTCCTTCTAGCTCTGGCCCTGGTCGTGATCTATACGGGGCCACAAGCTTTTTTCAGTCCGGTAGCATTGGTCGTCGTGTCCGCGATCGGCCTGGCCGCGCTGCTGCTCCAGGTTCGGTTTCGCCGGGACCTTCCGAACGTTCATTCTCCCCTTTGGCTTAACGTCCTCGGCATTCTCTGTGCCATGGTCTCGTTGTTCGCGGATTACGTCCGGCTATCGGGCCGTATGTTGGACCTGGTAGCGTTTGCCGCCGTGGTCTGCTTCGGCATCAGCGGATCGCTCATCCTCCACGCCCTTAGGCGTCGGGTGCGAATGCCGCGACCGACCGAGACCGAGTAGCCGGGCCAGGAAAGCCGGCGTTTTGATTTCGCTTCGTAGGGGCGCGGCCTCACACCTGTAACTCAGTTTTGCATTTGATTTTGAGTGGCGGTTCATCACTGTGGTAAGTGGCGGACCAGTCCGTCCTGCCGCGTTCCCAGCTACAATGCCGCTATGCGATTCACCGTGTTCGGTGCATCCGGACTGCTCGGCCAGGAACTGGTGCGGGAACTGAGCGGCGAGCAATTGACCGCGCTGTCTTCTAAAGACGCCGACCTTCGAGACCGTGCGCGCGTTCGTCACGTGATTTGCGATTCCCGTCCCGACTGGATTCTGTTGTCCGCCGCCTACACCGACGTCGATGGCTGCGAGTCCAACCGCGACTTGGCCTTCGCGGTGAATTACGATGGCGCCGTCAATGTAGCCGAGGCGGCCCGCGAAGCCGGATCGCGCTTATTGTTCCTGAGTTCGGACTACGTTTTCGACGGCAGCAAACGATCGCCTTATGACATCGGCGATGCCAGAAATCCCACGGGCGTTTATGGCGAGAGTAAAGCCCGGGCGGAGGAGCGGCTTCTCGAAATCCTGCCCGACGTTTGCATCGCCCGGACCTCGTGGCTGTTCGGACACGGAGGCAAGTGTTTTCCCGCCACGATTCTGAAGCTGGCCTCCACCTGTCCTGAGATTTCCGTGGTGAACGATCAGCGTGGCAGCCCGACCTTTACGCGCGACCTCGCATCAGCTCTCGTGCAATTGTGCCGAGCGTCCGCCAGCGGTATCGTACACGCCACCGATTCTGGCAACTGTACGTGGTACGAGTTTGCCACCGAAATCGTGCGCCGCTCCGGGATGCCGGCCGTAGTCAAACCGGTGACTACGGCCGAATTTCCCCGTCCAGCGCGACGCCCTCCCTACTCCGTTTTGTCGCCTGAAAGCCTGCACGCTTACAACGTCCACATGCCGGAATGGCAGGATGCGCTGCAGCGTTATCTCGCGAGCGCTCTCCCTGGTTCTGCTTCGGTCGTCCCTTAGGGCCGACGCCTTCATTGATGGAACACCTGCCGATGGCGGGCGGTGAGTCTGTTTCTAAGTTGCGCACCATTCGCCTGGAATCTCCGTTCCGCGGATACGGGTATGAGGGCGGTTTACAGTTTGTACAATAATATATCGGTGTACGATATAATAATCTTGTAACGATGTCGATCGAGATTGCGACTGCCGATTACCGTGTCCTGGCCGCCCTGCGCTGGTGGATGCGCTGGATACCCTCCTCTGGGACGCAACCGGAAATCACGAAGAGTGAAGAAGCTCGCACAGCATGGCCAAACGATAAGGCGTGGAAAGAATCGTGATCAAGGATAGCCAAACAGATTTGCCGAACTCGACGGTTAGCAAAAAAGACCGCAACGATGAGTTAGGAGATTTCACCACGACATGGCGAGTTGTTCCCATATCCCTGTTAGCCACAGTGATTGGCGTGGTTTGCGCATTTGTCGCACTAGTGTTGCTCCGTCTAATCGGGTTATTCACCAATCTGTTCTATTTTGGCCGGTGGGACACCGCGATGGTTTCGCCGGTTGGTAACCATCTTGGTGTATACAGCGTTTTCGTTCCCATCGCTGGCGCACTAATCATCGGGGTCATGGCGAGGTACGGTTCCGAGCGCATCCGAGGCCATGGCATACCCGAGGCGATCGAGTCCATTCTGCTAAATGGCAGCCGCATCGAACCGAAAGTGGCGCTTCTCAAGCCACTCTCTTCGGCCATCTCGATCGGCTCTGGCGGCCCGTTCGGCGCAGAGGGGCCGATTATTATGACGGGCGGGGCGGTGGGCTCGATGATCGCCCAGTTGTTTCACTTGACGAGCGCGGAGCGCAAGACGCTGCTCGTAGCCGGCGCTGCGGGGGGCATGTCCGCGACCTTTGCCTCGCCGGTGGCGGCGGTGCTGCTGGCCGTCGAGCTGCTGCTTTTCGAATGGAAACCGCGAAGCCTGATTCCGGTGGCATTGGCGAGTGCGATGGCTGCGGTGGTACGAAGGTATCTCTTGGGGTTCGGGCCGTTGTTTCCCGTGCCGGTTCACCCATTGTTCATTGGACCCAAGGGGCTGCTCGGATGCGCCCTCGTGGGTCTTCTGGCCGGAGCCCTGTCGGCCCTGCTCACACTATCGGTGTACGCGGCTGAGGATGCTTTCCAGCATCTGAAGATCCACTGGATGTGGTGGCCCGCAATAGGCGGCGTGGCTATTGGCTTGGGCGGTCTGGTTTTCCCGCAAGCCCTCGGCGTCGGCTACGACACGATTGGCGCATTGCTGCAGGGCAGTGTCACCACCAAAGTGATTCTCGGAGTCTTGCTAGTCAAATGGTTCATCTGGGCGGTGTCGCTCGGCTCCGGCACCTCGGGTGGTGTTCTAGCCCCGCTGCTGATGATGGGCGGCGCACTTGGCGGCCTCGAAGCCATGTTTCTTCCTAATGAAGGCGCCGGCTTCTGGCCATTGATCAGCATGGGCGCCATTCTTGGAGGCACCATGCGCGCTCCGTTTACGAGTATTGTTTTTGCTTTTGAGCTGACGCATGACGCCAATGTGTTCTTGCCCTTGCTGGTCGGCAGTGTCATCGCTCACGGTTTCACCGTCCTGACGTTGCGGCGGTCCATCTTGACCGAAAAAGTCGCCCGGCGCGGCTACCATCTGAGCCGCGAGTATGCCGTCGATCCCCTGGAAATTCTTTTTGTACGCGAGGTCATGCGGACTAAGGTTGTGGTATTGCCAGCCGCCAGCACGCTAGGCGAGATATGCCACTCCTTGCGGACGGATCACCGCCAGGAGCAGCGCTTGTTGCCCGTCGTGAACGCAGATGGACAGCTGGTCGGAGTGGTAACGCGTGGGGATATAAGCCAGCAGATGGAGCAGAACGGGGATGCAGCCCGAGAATGGCCGATTGGTAATCTGGTGCGAACCAGCGCGGTTGAAGCTTATCCCGACGAACCGCTGCGTGTGGTCGTATATCGCATGGTTGAAAAGGGCTGCACGCGAATGCCGGTGCTGGAGCGTACCACGAGAAAATTCTTAGGCCTGGTTTCGCTCAACGATTTGCTGAAGGCGCGCTCGCGACACTTGGAAGAAGAGAGCCGCCGCGAACGAAGTCTAAAATTTAGATTGTTTCCGCCAGAGAGACAGAAGCCCGATGTTAAGCAACCCTCTGAAGTACTGTAGTTAACTCTGTTCCTGCTCGATTCTAGGCGTAGCAGGAGGGATCTTGAAAAAGCATCCGCCACGCTTGTGCAGATGGCCACACCAGCAGTACTCGGCTGGAAAAATGATTGCACAATGTTGCGAAAATGCGAGAGCGGCGTACAATGGGGCCGCTTTCAGGATCAAGAAAGAAAATCCCTTCTATTTGTGCGACCGAGGAGGTCACTATGAAAAGAATCGCTGGGGCGATGCTCGCCCTGGTTTTTTTGCTGCCTATCGGAATATCCGTGATCGCTGCTGCCCAGGACAACTCCATGGGCCATATGCCGCCCAAGGTACTGACGGTGATCCGGGAGTATACCAAGCCGGGGAAGTCGGGCACTCTGCACGAGAAGAGCGAAAGCGCCTTTGTTCAGGCCATGATGCGTGCGAAATGGCCAACCCACTATCTGGCTGTCGAATCTCTTTCGGGTAAGTCGCGTGCGCTCTTTTTTACCGGCTATGATTCGTTTGCAGCGTGGGAAAAAGATACGCTCGCAACCGAAAAGAACAAGCCACTGTCGGCTGACCTGGACCGGGCCTACGCCGCCGACGGTGAACTTTTGAGCGAGACCGACGGCGCCGTGCTGACATTCAACGAGGAATACAGCTTTCGTCCCGAGGTGGACATAGCTCACATGCGCTATTTCGAAATCTCGGCCTGGCAGGTTAAGCAGGGGCATGACAAGGATTGGGACGAAATCGTGAAGCTGGTAAAGGAAGCTTACAAGAAAATCCCCGACGCACACTGGGCGGCCTATTTGGCGGTCTATGGATTTCCAGACACTACCTACATCATCTTCAACCCGATGAAGTCGCTGGCGGAGGTTGACAAGAACTTCGCGGCGAACAAGGACTTTGAAGCGGCCATGGGCGAAGAAGGCATGAAGAAGCTCAGCGAGTTGTCCGCCAGGGCGATTGAGTCAAGCCAGACGAACCTCTTCGCGTTTAATCCACGCATGAGCTATCCGGCAGACGAGTGGGTTAAGGCAGACCCGGACTTCTGGAAGCCAAAAGCTGCTGCTGCTCCCGCGGCCATGAAGAAGCCGGCGGATAAGGCGGCTGATAGTCATTGAGATTTGACCTCGAGAAAGCACCGAGCCCGCCCTTCGAATGCTGGAGGGCGGGTATTCTTTTGGCGAAACAGATCCCGCTGCGCTGTCCATTCCCCGCCGCGGTGGTTTATGCTTACCTCTCTTTGAGGACCAACCGTGAACAAGCGATTCTGGTGGATTCTGCTCGCACCGCTCTGCGTTTTGCTTTTTCCTTTCGCACTTTCTGCCCAGCCGTATGACCCGGCGATGTACGAGGAACTTCACTGGCGCATGATCGGGCCGTTTCGCGGCGGCCGCACGGTAGCGATCTCCGGCGTTCCGGGCCACCCAAACGTTTTCTACATGGCACCGAACAATGGCGGAGTTTGGAAGACAACCGACTTCGGCGGCACTTGGAATCCCATTTTCGATAATCAACCGACAGGCTCGATAGGAGCGCTGGCGGTAGCTCCGTCGAATCCGAATACGATCTACGTCGGAAGTGGCGAAGGGCTGCGCCGGCCCGATCTATCGGTAGGCGACGGTATTTACAAGTCGGCCGACGCCGGCCGCACCTGGCAGCATCTCGGCTTGCGCGATGCCGAGCAGATCGCATCCATCGTTATCGACCCCAAGGATCCCAATCGCCTCTTCGTCGCCGCCCAAGGACATCCTTACGGCCCGAACGCCGAGCGTGGCGTCTTCCGTTCGCTCGACGGCGGTCAGACCTTCCAGAAAGTTCTTTATAAAGACGAAAACGTCGGAGGCATGGACCTGGTTTTCGATCCCCGCAACTCGCAGGTAATCTTCGCCAGCATGTGGGCCTCGCGCCGTCCGCCGTGGACCACCGGCGTTGGCTACAGCGGGCCGGGCAGCGGTCTCTACAAATCGACCGATGGCGGAAACACCTGGCGCCAACTCAGCAAGGGATTGCCCAGTGCCGCCGAAGGTATCGGCCGCCTCGGCCCCGCCGTGTCGCCGAGCGATCCCGATCGAATGTACGGATGGGTGAATGCCAAGAAAGGCAGCGGTATCTACCGCTCTGACGACGCCGGCGAAAGCTGGCAGCAGGTGAATGACGAAGAACGTGTCTGGGGCCGCGGCGACGACTTCGGCTGCGTGCGCGTCGATCCCAGAAATAAGGACGTAATTTATGTGGCCAACACGTCAACCTACAGATCGACCGACGCTGGCAAGAATTTCACGGCCGTCAAAGGCGCGCCTGGCGGCGACGACTACCACACCATCTGGATCAATCCGGAAATTCCCGACATCATCGCCCTCGCCCTGGACCAGGGCGCAACCATCAGCGTGAATGGCGGGCAGACCTGGAGCTCGTGGTACAACCAGCCTACGGCGCAGTTCTATCATGTCATCACCGACAACGAGTTTCCGTACTGGGTCTATGGCGGCCAGCAGGAAAGCGGTTCGATCGGCACCGCCAGCCGCAGCGACTTTGGCGAAATTACCTTTCGTGACTGGACCACCGTTGGTGTCGAGGAATACGGCTACGTCGCACCCGATCCGCTGCATCCCAATCTCATTTACGGCGGCAAAGTTACGGTGTTCGACCGCAATACCGGGGAAACGCGCGACGTTTCGCCCGTAGTTCTCCGTACCGGGCAGTATCGTTTCAATCGCACCGCGCCGCTGATTTTCTCGTCGGCCGATCCGCACGTGCTGTATCTGGGATCGAACGTGCTTTTCGCAACCCGCGACGGCGGCAACAGTTGGCAGATCATCAGCCCCGATCTGACTCGTGAAGATCCGGGCTCTCCCGCGACGCTGGGTCCGTTCGTCGAGGCCGATCCGGCGAAGGGCAAGCATCGCGGCGTGATCTATTCGATTGCGCCGTCGCCCAAAGACGCCAACCTGATTTGGGCGGGCACTGACGATGGACTGATTCACGTAACGCATGACGGCGGCAAGAGCTGGGAGAACGTGACACCGCCCGAATTGACGCCGTGGAGCAAGCTGGCGCAGATGGATGCGTCACATTTCGATACCCCAACTGCCTACGCCGCAGTGAACCGCTTCCGTCTCGACGACCTGCATCCTTATATCTATCGCACGCACGACGGCGGGAAGTCGTGGCAGAAGATCGTCAGCGGCCTGCCCGATGACGAGCCCGTTAACACGGTGCGCGAAGATCCGGAACGCAAGGGGCTGCTTTTTGCCGGCACCGAACGCAGCGTGTATGTGTCGTGGGACGATGGCGATCATTGGCAGTCGCTGAAGATGAATCTGCCGCCGACTTCGAT
>JBEKQC010000020.1:0-81673 GCA_049520095.1 Terriglobales bacterium | reverse complement strand
CTGGGCGGCACGACCTGCGCCACCACAGCGCCGACTTCGAGCACCGCTTGCTTGATTGATTCGGCTTTGGGATCGGGCACCAAGAGCGGCTATATATTCACGCTCTCGAACGTTAGCGGCACTCCAGCGGCCAGCTATAACTTCGTGGCGACGCCGGTGGGTGTGAACCAGACGGGTGTGCGCTACTTCTGCTCGTTCGCGGATGCGGTCGTGCGCTCCAGTTCAGCCGCGCTGACCAGCTGCGACGGAACTATCAACCCGCTGCAATAGCTCACTTTAAGGTTGGCAAAGTACCTGGGGGAGGGTACCAAGCCGGAAAGAAGCAGAGGAGAAATCCTCTGCTTTTTTTTATTATGCGAAGTTCCTAACGCTTTGTTCGTTCCCAATCCCCAAACTCCACTGACACGAAATGTCATTTCCGCCGCGCAGAAACGAGGAAAGCGGTGAAGAAACGCCGTAGCACTTTAAATCGCCTTGCATTTGCAATGGCTTAGGGTTGTTGGTGGATGGACGAAGTCCGGCATTCAACGTGCATAAGTTATCGCGACGAGACCGGACGTGCTTGACCGGAATCAGGGAGATGTGATGCGAAACATCAAGGGATTTTCTCTCATCGAACTGCTCATTGTCGTGGCCATCATTTTGATCATTGCGGCGATCGCCGCACCCAGCTTTCTTCATGCGCGCATTGCGGCCAACGAGTCGGCCACGGTGGGAGCGCTTCGTACCTTGAACTCAGCACAGGTCTCGTATAACTCCACCTACCCCACGGTGGGTTTTGCCAGCACCCTGACCGATATGGCGGGTACGACCTGCGCTGGCACTCCGCCCACGTCTAACAGCGCCTGCCTGATCGACTCGGCCTTGGGAAGCGGCACCAAGAGCGGCTACATATTCACCCTGACAGGCGTAAGCGGCACTCCGGCCTCCAGCTATCAATTCCTCGCATCGCCAGTGGGCGTGAACCAGACGGGCGTGAACTATTTCTGCTCGTTCTCGGATGCGGTGGTAAGGTCGAGCGGGGCGGCGATCACGACCTGCGATGGCACGGTCAGTCCGCAACAGTAGCGCTTAGGGCGGAGGAAGATCTTAGCACCAGCCCCCGCGCCGGCAGTTTACCTTCGTAACCGCCGGATTTACGCGACCCGCACATGGCTTGTCGGCATTGCTTATAATTCTCTTCATTGGTAGATTCCGCATCAAAATCCACGCAAGAGGCTCGGCGTTGCACGTATAGCCATGGCTGCAATTGAAATTCTCGACCTGGAAAAAAGTTACCTGGTGGGATTCTGGCGCAAACGTCCGAAACTGGCACTGCGCCGGCTGCGCCTGACCATCGAAGAGGGAGAGGTGTTCGGCTTCCTCGGTCCGAATGGCGCGGGCAAGACTACCACCCTGAAACTCCTGATGGGGTTGGTGTTCCCGACGGCGGGGACGGCGCGGATTCTGGGGCTGGACATGGACGATCCACGGGTGAAATCGCAGATTGGATTTCTACCCGAGCAGCCCTATTTCTACGACCATCTGACTGCCAGAGAACTGCTCAATTATTACGGCCAGCTTTCCGGAGTTCCGGCGAAAGGGCGCTCGGCGCGCGTCGAGCAAATGCTGGCGCGTGTGGGATTAAGCGATTCGGCGGGCGTGCAGTTGCGGAAATTTTCGAAGGGTATGTTGCAGCGGGTGGGGCTGGCGCAGGCGATCCTGCACGAACCGAAGCTGGTGTTTCTGGATGAACCGATGTCAGGACTGGACCCGATGGGGCGGCGCGAAGTTCGGGACTTGATCCAGCAACTGCGGCACGAAGGCAAAACGGTTTTCTTTTCGACGCACATTCTGTCGGACGCGGAAGCGCTTTGCGACCGGGTTGGGGTCATCCATCAGGGTGAGTTGCGCGGGGTGGGGGCGGTGGCGGAATTGACTTCGGAGACGCAAGGCAAAGTCGAGATTGTCTTTTTCGCAGAACAAGTGCCGGCTGCTTTAGCGAGTCTTGGAGCCGAGGCGCGGGTCAGCGGCGACATGGTAAACGCGGTGCTGCCGGAAGAACAGCAGGACGCTGCATTGGACGTGCTTCGGCGCGAGCGCATCAAACTGATCTCATTGACGCCGGTGCGCCGGTCGCTGGAGGAGTATTACATTCAGAAGCTGCAGCCCAACGAGGGCCGGAAAGACGACGGCCGGAACGAAGACGACCGGAAACAAGAAAGCCGGAAAGGGGTGGGCGTATGAATTCGCGCATCGCATATATCGCCTTCAACACTTTTCGCGAGGCGGTGCGCGACCGGGTGCTGTACAACCTGATCGCGTTTGCGCTCCTGCTTTCGGGGGCGGCGATTCTGGTGGGGGAAGTTTCGATCGACATCGAGCGGCTGGTAGTGGTGAACCTGGGACTGACGGCGGTGTCGCTGTTCGGAGTGGTCATCGCCATTTTCATCGGGATTGGACTAGTTTCGAAGGAGATCGAAAAACGCACGCTCTACACGGTGCTGTCGCGACCGGTTCTCCGCTGGGAGTTCGTTGTGGGCAAGTTCTTCGGACTCACGGGAACGCTGGTGGTGAATACGTTCTTCATGGCGGTCGGCGTGTTGCTGGCGCTGCTCTATGTGGCGCACAAGTTCGAGAAGATGGACGCGTGGGTATTGGTCGCGCTCTACTTCATCATTTTGCAATTTCTGATTGTGTGCGGTCTAGCTCTGTTTTTCTCGTCCTTTTCCACGCCGCTGATGTCGGCGGTCTTCACCTTCGCACTGTTTGTGATTGGAAGCCTGGCAGAGGATCTGCGGGGCTTCGCCAGAATCACGCAGGGAGTGGCGGGCCTGCTGGCGAAGTCCATCGCTTATCTGGTTCCGAATTTCTCCGCCTTGAATGTGATCAACCAGGTAGCGCACGGAGACGCTATTCCCGGGCGCCTGATTTTGTATAACAGCGTTTACGCACTGCTGTATTCGGCGATGGCCATCTCGGGAGCGGTGCTGATTTTCCAGCGCCGAAATCTGAAATGAGAATGAGCGCGACCCGGCGCGTGAATCTGGTGGCGACCGCGGTACTGTTGGTCACCATGGCCGGCGCAATGGCAATGCTTTATGCCATAGACCGCACGCCGCGGGAGTCGGTAGCGCAGGAGGCTCTGTATCTGCGCTCCTCCAAGGTGCTGCGGCGCTTAAGCCTCGGCTACACCGGTCTGCTGGCTGACATCTATTGGACGCGGGCGGTGCAGTACTTCGGGACACAGCATCACAATGGTTCCAGCGATTTCCGCCTCCTGGCGCCGTTGCTCGAAGTCACGACGGAACTGGATCCGAGGCTTCTGACAGCCTACCAGTTTGGGGCCAACTTCCTGGCTCCGCGACCTCCAAACGGAGCAGGATTACCCGGATCGGCCCTGGCGCTGATGAAATACGGAATCGAGCACAATCCCGGCCAGTGGCGGCTCTACTACAACCTGGGATTTCTGTACTACACCGAGTTGAAAGACTACGCCAAGGCGGCGGATGCTTTTGCCCAGGGAGCGAGGCTTCCTGTGACCAGCGAATTCATGCCCATTCTAGCGGCACGGATGGCGCAGCATGCGGGCGAGTTCGACACGGCGCGCATGTTGTGGTTCACGACCTACCAGAGCACCAAAGATGCACTGGTCCGGGAAAATGCGGTCCAACATTTGCGGGCTCTGAAAGTGGATGAAGATGTAACTAACCTGGAGCAGGTGGTCGAAAAGTACCGCGCAGAGACGGGACGATTGCCGCTCAGTATGGGCGATCTGGAGCGCGCCGAGTTCATCCACGGGACACCTGTCGATCCGAATGATCGGCCTTACAAGTTGATGCCCGACGGGCAGATCCAAGTGCAGGATCCCGGAAGTCTTTACTTCATCACCAAGGGACTTCCGCCGGGAGCGGAGCCGCCGCAACCGCCGCGTGAGGCCCAGCCAGCCTCGAAGTGAGCGCCTTCAGCTCTTAGCTCTCAGCTCTCAGCCAAAGGCTAGGAGCTAACAGCAGTTTTCTCCATTTTGTTAGCATCCTTAGTGTGTCTTCGAGTTTTCCCCAACAATTCTGCAGTGCGTTACGCAGTTGGTGGCGCGAACATGCCGGAGAAAAGGGCGCTACGGCCGCGACTTCCCTGCTGGTCCGCAATCTTTGGATCTTTGTGCGCGAGTCGACGCCCGAGCGCCGGCGGCAACGCTATGGCGACATGGAGTACGACTGGGAACACCGTGTCAACACTACCAGCGGCACAGTGGGCTGGCGCGCGCGGCTGCTGGGATTGTTTCATTCCCCGTATCAACCGACCGAACCGGTTCTGTTTCGCGAGATGATGGCCAACCTGCCCATCGAGTTCGAACCATTCACCTTCGTCGATCTTGGTTCCGGCAAGGGACGGACGTTGCTCATGGCTTCGGAATATCCATTCCGTAGGATTGTGGGAGTGGAGCTTCTGCACGCGCTGCACCAGATCGCACTGGAGAATCTGGCCCGGTACAAAAGCGAATCGCAGAAGTGTTTTGCGCTGGAAGCGATCTGCGGCGACGCGGCCAACTTCTCTTTTCCCGCCGAGCCCCTGGTGCTCTATCTCTTTAATCCATTGCCAGAGTCAGGATTGAGGCGGGTGATGGCCAACCTTGACGTTAGCCTAAGCGCCCATGCGCGGGCGGTGTATGTGCTGTATCACAATCCGTTGCTGGAGCGAGTGCTGGTCGCGAGCGAGGTTTTGACGATGCTGGGCGGGACGGAACAGTACTCCATCTATGCTTTCAGGGGGAAATCCGGCTAGACACGGGACAGCTGCCTCCCGTCTTAGCCGGCGTCGTGAATTGACGTCCGGTGCCAGTGCACACCGCAAGGACGGCTACTGGATTTGCAGGGGCCGCCGCAAAGTGAAGCTGTAAGCGGACTGCTCATCCAGGACAACCTCTCGCTCGTCGCCCACGGAGCGCTTAGCCAGGCCCTTCATGAATCTGCCCACCTTGTTTTTGCCTTTGATCTTGGGGCCGAAACTCCGGACGGAAGTCACGACCGCCAGATCCGCGTTGTTGACATTTATCGAGGTGACTTTGAGTTGCAGACTGGCCTCGCCCGCCAGCGCCCCAACTGGTCTGGCGAACACGACCTTGCCGGTGACATTCGCGCCCGCGGCAATCGCGGTCTGACCGTCGACGACGACATCCTGATCCAACGTGGCCGAAAAGCTTTGGCCTGCTTCGCTGGTCTTAGAGCCGAGCTCTTCGCCGAGGCGAACTGTCAGCGTGGTTCCAACGGGAACAACAAGTGCTTGTGCCGCAGCGGCTGCATTCTCATCGGCTGGCGCCTGGGCATCGGCTCCTGGGACTGGATTTTGTCCAGGCTCCGCCGCTGGCCCAGTGGCAGCAGGAGGAACTGCTGGCTGGACTTCGGTCCCTGCGTTTGAGGAGTTCGCCGACCCGCCTGCGGGGGGCGTCGTTGTCACTGGATTTTGCGAGATTGCTGGGCCGCTGTTCCCGGCGCGGCGGCGTGACACTCCGTCGAAGACCAGAGCCGCCGCAACGACTCCCGCCGCAAGTCCAACTATGATGATTGTTTTTCTGCTCATTGCTTTGCGCGGGATAGGAGACACATGTAGCCGCTCAGGCCTTCTGCCGCAGCGCGGCTACACAGTCCAATGCCGTTCATCGTTATAGCCCGAAAGTTTCGAGTGCTTCAAGCGGGAAACTGAAGACCGACTCGCGATGGGTCTCGCTCCTGCTTCACTTCCCCCTGCCCGGCTTTTTACTGCCCGATGGGGCGGCGTGACCACCACCGGGATGACCAGCGGGCGCTCCATGGCCAGCGGATCCTCCACCGTGACTCGCCGCTCCACCATGACTCGGGGCTCCTCCGTGGCTCGCGGCTCCTCCGTGACTCGCGGCCCCTCCATGGCTCGCGGCTCCTCCATGACTCGGGGCTCCTCCGTGACTCGCGGCTCCTCCGTGACTCGCGGCTCCTCCGTGACTCGCGGCTCCTCCGTGACTCGCGGCTCCTCCGTGACTCGCGGCTCCTCCGTGACTCGCGGCTCCTCCGTGACTCGCGGCCCCTCCGTGACTCGCGGCTCCTCCGTGACTCGCGGCTCCTCCGTGACCTCCGTATGCCGAATGGCCACCACCCGCGCCTCCATGACCACCGCCCGCATGAGCAGCGGCCGACCGAGCGGCCCCGGCACGAGCGTTGGCACGATAGCCTCTCGGGACGCCGCGACCACCATGGTCGAACGCGCCCCGGTCGTGGCCGCCAAAATGGCCATGGTTGAAAACCGTCCTGCTATTCGAAATGTAGGTGTTGCCACCAAACATCACGGTCCCGCCCCCCCAGGCCGGCGCCCACGCGCCGAAACCCCAGCCGAAGCCGGCAAAAACCCCAACTGAGACTCCCGCGAAGAAGCCAAGTCCCACTCCCACCACGAAGCCGGGCGGAGGCGGCAGCGCAACCCAGCCAGGGTAGGCGACAAACGTTGGCCCCCAGACGGTCCAAGGATTGTAATAGGGAACGTAAACCACAGCCGGATCGACCGGCACAATCTGGATCACGCCGGCGTCTACCACCACACGCTGTTGCGCCGTCGTAACTAACGTGTTCGACTGTTGCGCCTGCAACCGCATGGCCTGGACCGCGTTCATGACGTCTCCGGGCTGGTTGTAATAGGCATTGCCCAGCTGCGCCGCCCAAGCGGTGTTCTTCGCGAGATTGTCGAGCACGGAGGGAAACGCTGTGAGGCCTTTAATGGCCGGGTCCCAATCCATGGCGTTCGCCCCGGCCGCGCGCTGATCCGGGGGCAGTCCCATGTTCTGGTTCAGCCATGTGTCCGCCGCGGCAATCTGGTCCGGATACGTGGCACCAGTCAATACTTGAGCGACCAGCGAGTCCGGGTAGAGAGCAATTGGGGCCACGAGCTGATCCAGTTGCTCCGCGTCCAGTTCGACGTACGCAGCCGCCGCGGGCGCTTGCGCGTACAGATCAAATTGTGTTGCGGGAATCAGCAGCAAAGAAAGCATGAGCGCCATGATCTGGCGCGTGGCCTGATACAGGAAAGTTATGCTTATGGAGTTCATCGTCTGCGTCCTTTCGGTCCTACCGCTCCAACCATTTGGATATATTCTGGCGTCCAATCCGTCTTCGGCCTTATCTTGATCTCGCATTGTTGGAGGAGACGCTCAAGGCTACACCCTGGGCAATCGGCGCGAAATGCTATCTCTGAACAGTAATCATGTCAACAGAAATATTATCCACATAATATAGAGGGAAAGCTGCTGAACATTCATGTGTGGTTAACAGCGGGCGAGAAGGCGCCGAAGTAGAATTGAGAAGAGGAAGACCATCGTTGAATCACCACTTCTTTTTTGCTTTGCTATTGTTCGTAGCGAACGCCATCCCTGCGCACGCCGAGGATGTCCGCCAGCTCGCCCGGGCAGTCGACGACCACTACAACCACCTGCGCAGTCTGCAGTCGGACTTCACCGAGATTTACCGGGGCGACGGCCCGGAACGAGTAGAATCGGGTACCCTGTGGTTGAAAAAGCCGCGCAAGATGCGTTGGGAATATCGTTCTCCGAATGAGAAGCTGTTTATCAGCAACGGCCAGGCTGTGTGGTTTTACCTGCCGGCGCAACGGCAACTCCGAAAGACGACCCTGCGGAAGCTGGACGACTGGCGGTCGCCACTGGCATTTCTACTGGGCAAAACCAAGTTGGAGAATGAATTACAGGGACTTTCCAAAGCTGTGGATCAATCACCTTGGAGCGCAGGTAACACGGTGTTGCGGGGGGTGCCACAGGAAATGGGGGGCCAGGTGAGCGAGGTTCAACTGGAGATTACACCCTCCGATCAGATCGTCCGCATCGTATTACTGGAACCGGACGGGGCGACGACGGAGTTTCGTTTTGGGGGCTGGAAAGAGAATCTGGAGGTGAACGACGGCAGGTTCCAGTTCACGCCTCCGCCGGGAGTGGAAACGGTGGAAGGGGCATCTGATTCCCCGTAGCGAGAATAGGCGGATTTTCACCGGTTACTTGCGTACCACAACTATAGACGGGTTGCGTAAGCGCTTTGGGGACAGAATGTTACACTTGTTCCAAGAAACTCAAACAAAGACACTCAGACACTAAACCGGAACATCGGACGCAAGCTATAGCGAATGGCACAATTCCTAGTCAAAGTCGCCGACGAACAGGGCCATCTGCGGCAGCAGGTGGAGCAGGGATATTCCGAAGCCGAGGTCCACGACCGCTTCACGCAGCAGGGCTACCTAGTGTACTGGGTCAAGCCCAAGACCATACTCAGCACGGGCGGAGGCCAGTTCGGGCAGCGCGCCGGCAAGCTGAGACAGTCTGGGTTTCTGATTTTCAACCAGCAGTTTTTGACGCTGATTAAAGCGGGACTGCCCATCCTGACGGCGCTGGATCTTTTGATCAAGCGGCAGCGGGACAAATTTCTGCTGCAACTGCTGGAAAACGTACGCGAGCGGGTAAAAGGCGGCGAACTGCTGTCGGACGCTTTCGCGGCCCAGCAGGTCTTTCCCAAGATGTACACGACCACCCTGATGGCGGGCGAGAAGAGCGGCAGCATGGAAGAGGTTCTGAGCCGCTACATCGCGTATCAGCGGATGGTGCAAACGTTTCGCAAGAAGCTTCTGGTGTCACTGGTGTATCCGGCGCTGCTGGTTTCGGTGGTGACGGTAATGCTGATTTTTCTGATCACGTACGTGGTACCAAAGTTTGCCGACCTGTTCAACAACCTCGGAGCGGATCTGCCAGCGATCACGGTTTTCATGCTGTCGGTCGGTCTGAGCGCGCAGAAGTACGGTTGGGCGGTGCTGTTGGCTGGAGCGGCCGGGGTTGTTCTGCTGTTGCGGTGGAAGCGGAGCGATAAGGGAGCCGAACGCATTGACCGGTTTCTGCTGTCGTTGCCACTGGTTGGGGAAATCCGCCTGAAGTACCAGGTGGCGAATTTCTCGCGCATTTTGGGGACGCTGCTGCAGGGCGGGTTGCCATTGGTGCCGGCGATGGAGACGGCCGGCGAATCGATGAGCAGCCGGCAGATGTTGAACGGGGTCACGGCCGCGGCGGAGCGAGTGAAGGAAGGACAGAGCCTGGCGCACAGCCTGGAGACCCAAAAGTTGTTTCCCGATCTGGCAGTGGAAATGCTGGAGGTCGGCGAATCGACGGGCGCGTTGCCGGCCATGCTCAACTCGGTGGCGGAGTTTTACGAAGAGGACGTGCAGACGGCTCTGAGTGCGGCCATGGCGCTGATTGAGCCCATGATCCTGGTCATCATGGCAGTTTTTGTCGGTGGGATATTGATCTCTTTATACATGCCGATCTTTACCTTGGGAGCGAACGTGCACTAAAACGCCGAGTCGGCGGTGAAAGAGGCTGTAGACTGGAATGGGAATGGTGGACAAGAAAACAACCGTAGTAGTAAGCGGCGCGAATGGCGGGAAGCTGGTGCCGGAACCGGCGGCGGTTCCCGACGAACTGGAGCGTGCGCGGGATATCGCGCGGCGCTACCGCTGCGAATTCGTCGATCTGAGCGATTTCCAGTTGCACCACGATCTGTTCGAGAAGATCCCTGTACACCTGATGTTCCGCTATAAGTTCGTGCCGCTGGATGAAACAGCCGACGGGCGGTTGGCGATTGCTATTGCCGATCCCAGCCAGTTGATGATGATCGACGAGATCAGCCTGCTCCTCGGCAAGCGGATCCTCACCAAAGTTTCGACGCTGAAGCAAATCTCCGACATCCTGCAGAAGACCGAGCAGTCCAAGCGCGTGCTGGAAGATGCGAGCGAGGGATTCACGCTCGACGTGATCCGCGAGGACGAAGCCGGGAATGACGAGACCATCTCCATCGACAAGTTGACGGCGACCGCGGGCGCGGACATGAGCCCGATCATTCGTCTAGTCGACACCACGATTTTCACGGCGCTGCAGCGGCGGGCAAGTGACATCCACATCGAGACCCGCGACGACTCGGTGGGCATCAAGTTTCGTATCGACGGCGTCCTGACCAACGCCATGCCGCCCATCGGCAAGGAACACCACTCCACCATCATTTCGCGCATCAAGGTTATGAGCGAGCTCGATATTTCGGAGCGCCGCGTACCTCAGGACGGCCGCTTCCGCGTCAAGTACAACGGGCGCGCCATCGACTTCCGCGTTTCGATCATGCCCTCGATTCACGGCGAAGACGCCGTGCTCCGCGTGCTCGACAAGGAGTCGATGAGCGAGAAGTTTAAGAAGCTCACGCTCGACGTGGTGGGGTTCGCGGAAGACGATCTGCGCCGCTTCCGCCGCTACATTAAGGAACCGTACGGCATGGTGCTGGTGACCGGGCCGACAGGCAGCGGCAAAACCACGACGCTCTATGCCGCCGTCAACGAGATCAAGACCGACGAAGACAAGATCATCACCATTGAAGACCCGGTCGAGTATCAACTTCGCGGCATCACCCAGATTCCCGTCAACGAGAAAAAGGGTTTGACCTTCGCCCGCGGGCTGCGTTCCATCTTGCGTCACGACCCGGACAAGATCATGGTGGGTGAAATTCGCGACAACGAAACCGCCCAGATCGCCATCCAATCGGCGCTGACGGGGCACCTCGTGTTCACCACCGTCCACGCCAACAACGTGGTCGACGTGTTGGGGCGCTTCCTGAACATGGGTGTCGAGCCTTACAACTTTGTCTCGGCGCTGAACTGCATTCTGGCGCAGCGACTGGTGCGCGTCATCTGCGATTCCTGCCGGACGGCTGTGCATTATCCAAATGACGTGCTCGAGGCCAGCGGTCTGGACCCGCATGTGTGGTCGCAGGTTCCTTTGTACGAGGGGCAGGGCTGCATTGAGTGCGCGGGGACGGGATTCCGGGGCCGGACGGCGATTCATGAACTTCTGGATTTGACCGACCGTATTCGGGAAATGATTTTGGAGAAGAGACCGACATCGGAGATCCGCAAAGCCGCCCGCGAAGAGGGTATGCGCTTCCTGCGCGAGTCGGCGCTGGACAAGGTGCGCGGCGGATTCACCACCTTGAAGGAGATCAACAAGGTCACCTTTATCGAGACCATGCGCTGAGGGTCGTTACCGTCTGCATATGGCCGGTAACCCAGTCCTGGCATCCCCAGAGGTAACTATTCTCTTCATAAAGGTGCGGGATATCATCAGATTGGAGCTATGACTTCGTCTTCCAAACACGTTCGTCGTCCGACACTTGCCTGCGAAATCGCAGCGGATCGCGTGCTGGCCGGCCGCGCCGCCGATACGGGGCGGATGGTGGAGATGTCGTCGGCGCGGGAACTGGCGCCAGGCACGGTGGTACCGGATTTGATGGAAGCGAATCTGCGCGACGGCGCGGCGATTCGGCAGGCGATTGAAAGCTCGCTGGCCAGCGTCGGCGGCGGGCGCTCGCGCGACGTGATCGCGATTCTGCCCGACACCTCGGTGCGCGTCGTCCTGCTCGATTTCGAAACGCTCCCCGCGAAGCGGGACGAGGCCGAAGCGGTTGTCCGCTTCCGGTTGAAGAAGTCGCTGCCTTTTGATCCCGACACTGCCCGGATCTCCTATCACGCGCAGTCGTCCGGCAAAGGGATGAGGGTGGTGGCGGCGGTGGTTCTGAACACGGTTCTGGAGGAATATGAGTCGGCATTTCGCGATGTGGGCTACAACGCGGGAGTGGTGATGCCGTCAATGCTGGCGGCGCTCGGAGCCGCGGACGCGGAACGGCCAACCCTGGTGGTCAAGGTGGACGCGCGCACGATCAGCATTGCAATTCTTGATCAGGAGCAACTGCTGCTGTTCCGCACGCTGGAAAATGTGCGCGGCGTAACCATCACCGGCGATCAACTGGCGGAGGAAGTCTATCCCTCGGTGGTGTTTTTTCAGGACACCTACAACCTGAACATTGAGCGCGTGTATGTGGCGGGTCTGCCCGAATCGGGCGGCGCCGCGCCCGCGCTGAAGAACCAGTCGGGCGCGGTAGTCGAGGAACTGGTGACGGCGTCGCAAATCGGGTCCACTACCGGCACGGTTCCACGCTGGCGCATGGCGGGCGTGGTGGGAGCTTTGATTTCGTAAAACAAGCTCTCGGCTCTCAGTTCTTAGCTCTCAGGTAAAGGCAACAGGCCGACCTGAAAGCTGAAAGCTGAGAGCTGAGAGCTGTGAGCTAATATGCGTCTCGACATCAATCTCGCAACCCACCCCTACGAGGACGCCCGAGAATTCTGGGCGCGCTGGGGATTGGGAGTGGGGCTGCTCGGCCTGTTGACGCTGCTTTTGCTGGGCTTGACGGTGAGCGACTGGCGCAAAGCCGGCAAAGACCGTCACGACATTGCGGAGATCGAAGCACAGATCGCGGAACGCGACAACGAACGGGCCACGGCGCAGGCTTACCTGGATATGGCCTCCAACCGCAGCACGCGCGACCAGTCGCAGTTCGTAAACGGCCTGATTCAACGCAAGTCATTCTCCTGGACACGCGTCTTCGAAGATCTGGAGCAGGTGATGCCCACGAACCTGCATGTGGTTTCGCTGCGTCCGGAACTGAACGACCAGAACCAAATCGAACTGCTCATGAATGTGGCCGGCGACAATCGCTCAGCGGCCATCGAACTGGTTAATCACATGGAAAAATCGAGACATTTTCAGGGAGCACAACTGCAGACGGAATCGCAGGGCGGGGAAAACGGAAGGAACGTCGTTATCGCTTCGATCGTCGCGGTCTATGTCCCGGACTCGATTACGGATTCGGTTCCCGACGCGGCTCCCAACTCCGCCGACAGGAGCAAAAAGTAATGCCTGACCTGCGGAAATCACGGCGCAAGTTGAAGATTGCGATTGGGGCGATGCTGGCCGTCGATGTGATCGCGGCGGGGGTGCTGTTCTCACCGCTCGTCGGTTCGGAAGAATCGCGGAACCAGCAATTGAATCAGCTGAAAATCGAGCTCCTGAAAAAAAGCCGTGATGTCACGCCGCTGCGCGGCATGCCCGAAAAGATCGTGTTGGCCAAGCAGCAGATTGGCGAGTTTTACAAGGACCGCTTCGCCGCCAGCGACTCCGAACTGCTGGACAAACTCGGGAAGCTGGCGGCGGAAAATAAAATCCCCATGCAGCATATGAGCTACAAGGAAGAAGCCCCGGAAAGCTCCGGCATAATTCCGATTGAAATCGCGGGGACTTTTACCGGCGACTACCTGCAACTGGTGCGCTTCATCAATACGCTGGAGCGGTCGGAGTTATTCTTTGATGTGGATGGCGTGGACCTCGCGGGCGAAAGCGCGGGGTCGGTCCGCTTGCAAATCACCATGCATAGTTATCTGCGGACAGGTGTTTAGGTGAAACTGGGAACCGAAAATCGGACGCAGCTCATCACCCTGGCGGTGTTGGGAGGGATCGCGCTTCTGACGCTCGGGTACGAATTTTGGCCGTCGCCGTCGCCAGCAGCCGCGCCCGCCGCAGTGCAGGTGTCGTCAGCGCAAACCAAGCCTCTTATGAGGCGTTCAAGTTCGGGGAAAATGGTACCCGTGAGTCAGCCGCGGCTGGATCCTACGCTCGACCTAAAACTCCTCAGCCAGAGCGAGGAAATCAAATACGCCGGCAACGGAAGAAACATTTTTGTGGCGGGGTCCGTGGCAGTTATCGAGAAGCCTAGGGGACCCGGCGGTGTCACGGACAAGAAAGTCGCTTACCAGCCGCCGCCAATTCCAGGGCCGCCGCCGATCACGCTCAAGTTTTTTGGCTTTGCCAACCGGCCCGGCGAAACGAAGAAGGTGTTTTTGTCCCAGGGCGAGGACGTTTTTATCGCCGCTGAGGGCGACATCGTCGACCGGCGCTATCGCGTCCTGCACATCTCGGCAACCGCGGTGGACGTGGAAGATGTGCTCAACAACAACCGCCAGAGCCTGCCGCTAACTCAAGCTCCAGGATAAAGGCCCTGGCTGATTGGTATTTTGTGATTGGGTAATTTGTAATTTTGAAAGTGAGTGAGCGGTATGCGACATCGTGGTTTGAGATCACCAAATTACCAAATCACAAATTACAAATCACAAGATCGCCAGCGCGGTTACATGATGATCACGCTGATGCTCGCTGTCGCGTTGATCACGATTGGCCTCCTCGCCGTGCTCCCCGCCATCAGGCAGCAGAACCAACGCGACCGCGAGGTGGAGTTGAGACACCGGGGCACCGCGTACATGCGCGCCATTCAACACTTCTACAAGAAAGTTGGGCGGTATCCCGCTAGCATCGAGGAACTGGAGAATACCAACCACGTCCGTTATCTCCGCAAGCGCTATACGGATCCGATGACTAGGGACCCGAAAACGGGCAAGGAGAAGGACTTCAAACTCCTGCATCAGCAGGACATCGCCTTGAACAATGGGCCGGTATTGCCAGGACAGAGCGGGCCGGGCGGACTCTCCAGTCCGGGCGGATTGGGCGGCGCCACCCAGGGAGGCGTTAGCGGTATGCAAAGCGGGCTTGGCGGCTTGGGAGCGCAGTCGGGCGCACTTCAACAAACGAGCAGCGCGAACGGTGAGACCGCCACGAGTGGCGGTTCCGGCAACTCTTCTTCCGGCAGCTCGAATACATCGGGAAGTTCGAACTCCAATGCAGGTTCCAATTCTAGCTCGGGCTTCAACGGGCCTACGTTCGGCGGAGGGCCGATTCTGGGCGTCGCCAGCACGAACAAGAAAGATAAAACCATCCGCGTGTTCTTCGACAAAACCCACTACAGCGATTGGCTCTTCATTTATGTATCGCAGCTTGATCGCGGAGGCCTGCTGGTGGGGCCGGTGAATCCTAATATGCCCCCGCCGGCAAACCTGAACGGCCTCGCTCCCGGACAGCCGGGAGCAGGTATTCCGGGGCAAGGACCCGGTGGCCAAGCGTTCGGTGGGTCAAGCTTTGGTGGATCGAGTTTCGGTGGACCAGGACAGGGGGGGACGCAGAATAACGGCGGCCAAACTCCGCCACCTCAGCAAAACTCCGGCCAGACACCGCCCCAACAGTAAACTCCACACTCTCGGCAGTATCCCAACAACAGAAAAGCCCCGCATCCGTCGCGGGGCTTTAGGCAAAACCAAAAGCCTATTCCACTTAAACGTTGAACGAGGAACCGCAGCCGCAGGTGCTCTTCACGTTCGGGTTCTCAAACTTGAACCCGGCGCCTTCCAGGGTCTCGACGTAATCGACATGCGCTCCGCCAAGATACATCAAGGAAGTCGCGTCCACGTACACTTTCAAGCCGTCGAAGTCGAAAACCTTGTCCATCATGCCGGCGCCGTTCTCGAAGGCCATGGAGTATTGGAAGCCGGAGCAACCGCCGCCCACGACGGACAGCCGCAATCCAGACGGGACCGGCGACTGCGCAGCCATGATCTCCTTAACTTTAGCAATCGCGGCGGGGGTCAAAACAGGCGCTGCGGTCTTGGGTTGGGCATTGGGCTGAACTCCGGGTGCGGTGGTAGTTGCCATTCTATTTATCTCCTTGTAAAAGCCTAGTATAACAAAGGTTCCAACCAGCTAAGCAAGGCTTTTCGGAGAGTAGTAAAACTCCCCGAATCCACCATTTAGATGCTTCCAGCAAGCAAGAAGTCGCATTGCCCCTTGCCAAGGGGTCTATAATCATGCGCAGTAGGGGCCTGTACCCGAACGCCAGCGGATGGCCGGACGATTTTCGCTGGGGCTCAAAGATGGCAAACTTCGGGAATTGGCTCGATCTCAGCTCCGAGGTGGCGTATGACTCCTATGTACATGCTGCTGGTCGCGTGGGGTATTTTGACGGGGATCCTTATTATCCTTCTGATCTACAAAAGCACCCTCACCATGCACGAGGACGATTCCATCTTCCTCCATGACACCGAATCACAGATGCATAAGGACCAAACCGAAGTTCTGGCCAAGATGAGAAAGATCACACCGATCGTCAAGGTGCTCGGCGCCTTGTCCGGGGCCATGATCCTGATCATTGCGGGATTGTTCATCTACCAGGGGCTGACCAGCGCCACCACGCTGCAGTAGACGGGAGCTCGCGGATTCGCGGGTTCCATTGGCAACCCCGCCTCGGGAGAACTCGCCAGAGCGGCGGCGGAATGTGGTCGCCGGCTGGTGAACCTTGTTGCAGCGCCACAAAATCCGCGGCCCAGAACATGCGAACGCGTAACCCCATTGCCATTGTCGGAGGCGGTCCTGCGGGCGCTCTGGCAGGCGCGCTGCTGGTGGCCGGTGGCATGGACGTCGTTCTCTTTGACGAAAAACTTGCCTGGGAAAAACCTTGCGGCGGCGGACTCACGCACAAAGCCTTGCAGCAATATCCGTTTCTGGCGGATGCCGGGAGCGAGAGCAATCTCAATCTCATTGACCGTTGCGAGTTGATCAGTCCGTCCGGACAGCGGGTACGCTTCCACATGCAGTACCCGGTCGCGATTTTCTCGCGTCTGGCACTGAATGGATTGTTGCTGGAGCGAGCCCGGCGCGCTGGCATTGATGCGAGCGTTGATATACGGCACGAGCGCGTCACGCGGATCGCGCGAATCGACCGAGACTGGCAATTGGTCACGCGGCAACGTGAATACCGGGCGTCCTACTTGATGTTGGCGGCGGGCGCGCGCAATCCGTTCCGCTCCCAGTTCCTGGCACCGATTTCCCCGAGCGATCTGATGGTCACTGCGGGCTACTTCATCCCCGGGCGCTGTTCGCTGATGCAAATTCAATTTCTAAAAGGGATCACCGGCTACATCTGGGTCTTCCCGCGCGCGGATCATGTTTCCGCAGGTATCGCGGGCAAAATGGGTGAAGTTCCAACCGCAGAGTTGCGCCGCATACTGGAAAGGTGGCTGGAGGAAAACGGCTTCCGTTTGGATGGCGCACGGTTTTACTCGCACGTCCTTCCGTCCTTCCGTGCCCAAACTTTCGAAACGCTCGAAGTCTGCGGCGACGGTTGGGCCATGGTCGGCGACAGTGCGGGACTGGTGGACCCGATCACTGGAGAAGGTCTCTACTACGCGCTGCGATCCGCGGAGTTGTGCGCGGGAGCGATGTTGGCCGGACGGCCACACGAGTATCGTGCAATGCTGGCACAAGAGGTGCTCCCCGAGTTGAAGCTGGCAGCGCGCGTTTCACAGCGGTTCTACAGCGGACAGATTTTCGGAGACAGCGTGCTGGAGCGGATGGTGTCTCTAACCGCGCAAAGTGCGAGTTTCCGCGACCTGATGAGCGACCTTTTTGCCGGCATTCAGGGCTACCGCGATTTGCGCGCGCGGCTGTGCCGGATTCTGCCCTCGGTGATGGCGGAAGGACTGCTGCCAGGAGCGTTGCGCCGGTCGTGGAACGGCAGCAGCGGTGGCGGATCGGAGTTCGCCACCGACCCGCGAGCGGAATAGCGAGCTCAAATACAAAACCCGCTCAGGATGACAGCGTAGGTTTAGGCGGCTTTCGCCTTCATTCCCTCGATGTCGGAGAGCAGCACTTTCTCGTGGCCTTCCGGGTTCACCTTCTCATATATCTTGCGGATCACGCCCTTCGGATCGACCACGAAACTTGTTCGCTCCCAGAACTTCATCCCTTTCCATTCCGCCTGGCCGAGGCCGAGCGGCTTCATCAGGGTGGAGTCGGTGTCGGCGAGCAATTCGACGGTGAGAGAAAATTTGTTACAAAAATTCTTGTGCGAGGCAACATCGTCGGCGCTAATGCCGATGACTTTGATCTCGGCAGCGTCGAAGTCAGCCTTGGTCGCCGTAAACGATTTGCCCTGGATGGTGCAGCCCGGCGTGTCGTCTTTCGGATAGAAGTAGATGACGAGCCACTGCCCGGCGAAATCGGAGAGCTTAGTGATCTTGCCGTCCTGATTGGGGAGCGCGAAATTCGGAAAAGGCTTACCAGCGGAGATCATTGGGGGGAGTCCTTTCTTAAGCTGTAAGCTGCAATTATACGGGGGCGCACGGCAAGCGCGGATATCATCACCGAGACTCTTATGCCGTTAGCCGAGTCTCACTTCCGCCCAGCCAACGGCTAAGAGCTAACAGCCAAGAGCTGTCGGTTGCTATGCGGCCTGCATCGCCTTCTTCATGCGCTCTTTCATTTCTTCAGCAGACACGTCTTCCTTGTGAGTCGCGATGCCCCAGAGATGTCCGAAGGGGTCCTGGATAAAGCCTGAGCGGTCGCCATAGAACTGGTCCGCGACCGGCTTCAGGATTTTCGCTCCCCCTGCAGCGGCTTTTTCGACGACTTTGTCGCAATCGGGAATGTACACATACAGGCTCACCGGAGACGCACCGATGCTCTCGGCGCTGCGGTTGCCCATCTGCAGATTTTCGTCCGCCAACATGATGCGCGAGTCGCCGATCTGCAGTTCGGCGTGGCCGACCCGGCCGTCGGGACCATCCATGCGTACGACTACGGTCGCCCCGAAAACGTTCTTGTAGTAGTCGATCGCCTTCGCAGCGCCCTTGATCACGAGATAAGGAGTAACAGTGTTGTACCCCTTGGGAATGTAGTGGACTTTACTCATAATTTTCTCCTCTGGTGTTCCGCTCATGTTCGGCTCATATTTCGCTAGAAGATGAGGTTAACGGTTGAGATTAAAGCGCCACGCGTGCCCCCCACGGGCCGCGTCATCTTCCGATCGTCTGTTAATGAGAACACACGTTGAGGGGAAAGCTCAAGCCGAGGATGTACCATAGGGGCGTTACATCAAGGCCTGCGCCCGTGCCCGAACTCCCCGACATTGTCATCTACATCGAGGCGCTGGAAAAACGCATCCTCGGCCAGCGCCTGGAGCGCGTGCGCATCGCCAGCCCATTTTTGTTACGTACGGCATCTCCGCCGGTAGCGGACGCCGAGGGTAAGACCGTAGTCCAACTGCGCCGCCTGGGCAAGCGAATCTGCATCGGCTTGGACAATAACCTGTGGCTAGTGCTGCACCTGATGATTGCCGGCCGCCTTCATTGGCGCAAACGCGACGCTAAGTTGTCGCCGCCGCGCGGGCTGGCGGCCTTCGATTTCCCCCCTGGAACTTTGCTCTGGACCGAAGCCGGCTCGCAAAAACGCGCGTCCCTGCACATGGTGGCAGGAGAGGACGGCCTCTCGGCGCTCGACCCCGGCGGGCTCGAGGTTCTGGAATCGAATCTAGAGCAATTTGCCAAAGTCCTCACGTCTGCGAACCACACCCTGAAACGCGCTCTGACCGATCCGAGGTTGTTTAGCGGCATCGGCAATGCGTACTCCGACGAGATTCTCTTCGAAGCGCGCCTCTCGCCGCTCGCCTTGACCCAAAAACTCAACGCGGAACAGATCGAGCGCATCTTCGCCACTGTGCGCAACAGCCTGAGTCAATGGACGGAACGCTTGCGGCAAGAGTCGGGCAACGAGTTTCCCGAGAAAGTCACGGCATTTCGCCCTGGAATGGCGGTGCATGGGCGATACAAGGAACTGTGTCCGCGCTGCGAGGCAAAAATCGAGCGCATACGCTACGCAGCCAACGAAACCAACTACTGTCCCAAGTGTCAAACCGGAGGCAAGCTGCTAGCTGATCGCGCCCTGTCGCGCCTGCTGCGAGAAGACTGGCCCAGAACTCCGGAGGCATTCGAATCGTTTACGCGTGAGCGACGGTAAGGTGCTTCTGATCTAGTATGCGTGTTTACTCCCGACGAAAAAGCCAATTCTGTTGTCCCTCACCACGGGCGCCAATATTGACTCCGACGTCGCCGTTTTCTTCTGATACGGGCAGCAGCCTCGCCGCTGCGTCCCGCCCAAGAATCTGCCGGTTCCGGCTTTTACTCCATCCCCAACTCCCTCGCCAGCGCCTTCCATTTCCCATCCACCAGCGCCCGAGTCTTCCCATCCATCACGATCTCGTCCGGCCACGGACGATCGAAGCCCTCGGTTGACCACTTGCGTGTCGCGTCTATTCCCATCTTCGATCCGTAGTTCGCCAGACGGGCGGCGTGATCGAGCGAATCGACTGGGCCGAGCGTGAACTGGATGTCGCGTTCGGGATCGATGTGGTTCAGCACTTTCAGGGTGACGTCGGCTATGTCCTGCACGTCCACGTCTTCATCGACTACGATGATGCACTTGGTGAACATCGCCTGCCCCAGCGACCAGATGGCGTTCATCACCTTGCGCGCTTGTCCGGGATAGGACTTGCGAATGGAAACTAGCATCAGGTTGTGGAACACACCTTCAATCGGCAGGTTGATGTCCACCAACTCGGGGATGGTCAGCTTCATCAGCGGCAGGAAGATGCGTTCGACTGCTTTGCCCATCCATGCATCTTCTTGCGGTGGCTTGCCCACAACGGTCGTCGCATAGATCGGGTCTTTTCTGTGCGTCACGCAGGTGACGTGGAAAACCGGGTACTCGTCTTCCAGCGAGTAGAAACCGGTGTGATCGCCGAAGGGGCCTTCGGTGCGGAGTTCGTCTAGGTTCACGTAGCCTTCGAGAATGATTTCGGCGTTGGCGGGGACTTCAAGATCTACGGTCTCGCACTTCACCAGCTCGACTGGCTTCTGGCGTAGAAATCCGGCGATGATGAATTCTTCTACATCGGGCGGCGCGGGGATGATGGCGGAAAAGGTAAGCGCGGGATCGGTGCCGATGGCGACGGCGACATCCATGCGGCCGGAAGGGCGATCGCCTTCGGCGAACATGGAGCCTCCCGAAGAACGGGCCATGATGTCTACCTCCGCACGGGCCAGGGCGCCCGTGCCGCCATCGTGTCGCACGGATTGACGCATATGGTCGCGGTAATGTTCGGCTGCCACTTTCTGCCGCTGCCAGTGCATGCCGGTCGTGCGCTCGTCGTAAATCTGCATGCGGTACATGCCTACGTTGCGCTTCCCGGTCTTCGGATCGCGTGTGATCACGCAGGGGAGCGTGATGAAGCGTCCGCCATCTTTGGGCCAGCATTGCAGGATGGGGAAATCGAGCAACGAGAAATTGTCGCGCTTGATCACTTCTTTACATGGGCCTGAGGCGACGGTCTTCGGAAAGAACTTTCCCATCTCGGCAAGCATCGGCAGCATTTTCACTTTGTCGAGGAAGCCCTGCGGAGACTTCACATCCATGAAGCCGCGGATGCGCTCGGCGATTTCATCGAGCGTATCGACCTCGAGCGCTAGGCGCATGCGGCGGGCGGAACCGAACTGATTGATGAGAAGTTGGGCGCCGGGGTAGCCCTTCACGTTTTCGAATAGCAGCGCGTTGCCGCCGACCGTTCCCTGCTGGTCCTTGTCCCTGTCCCTACTTTTCGAGACTCGATCGGCAATTTCCGTAATCTCTAAAATCGGGTCCGCTTCCATGCGGATGCGCTTCAGTTCGCCGGCTCGGTCGAGTGCTTTGATCCAGTCCCGCAGATCGTCGTAGGCCAAAATTCCCCCCAGAATGACAGACGATTATATGACGGCGCAGTGCGACAAACTGCAGATCCCTTGCTCAACCAACTCCGGCAAGCAAAAACAGCTTGCTGGGGACCCCGGTCTCTCGGGACGACAAGCTTTTGCGATGGCCGCACTCTTCCACATTTCGCGCACTACGACTAGGATATGGAAATCAATTCGGCGGCATTCATGGTCGATCGAGGGACAGATGATCCGTTTTAAAGTGAACGGAAAAGAGCGAACGTTCGATGGCGATCCCGACATGCCGCTGCTTTGGTATTTGCGCGACGTGGCCGGGCTCACGGGAACGAAGTTCGGCTGCGGTATGGCCTTGTGCGGTGCCTGTACTGTGCATCAGAATGGCGCGGCGATCCGCTCCTGCATCACTCCGATGAAAGAGGTCAGCGGCGCTGAGATCACTACGATTGAAGGCATCGCGCCCATGCATCCCGTGCAGAAGGCGTGGATGGAGATTCGGGTGCCGCAGTGCGGGTACTGCCAGACCGGCCAGATCATGCAGGCGATCGCGCTGCTTAAAGAGAACAAGAATCCGAGCGACCAGGATATTGACACAGTAATGGCCGGCAATCTCTGCCGCTGCGGAACCTATCAGCGGATTCGAGCGGCGATTCATCAGGCTGCGAAGGAGACGGCATGAAACTCATTAAAAATGTCAGCCGTCATGTTAGCCGAAGAGGATTTCTGCAAGGCGCATTGACCGGCGGCGTTTTTGTACTGAGCGCGCGCTTTATTCCCGAGCCGCTCTGGGCCGCGGAGGGTGAAGCGGCCGCGCCGGCATTTGAACCCAGCCTGTGGATGTCGATCGCCTCCGACGGCATGGTCACCATCGTGGCCCATCGCTCGGAGATGGGATGCGGCAGTCGCACGGCTTTGCCCCTTGTGGTCGCCGACGAACTCGATGCCGACTGGTCCAAGGTCAAGATCGAGCAGGCGATTGGTGATCCGAAATACGGCGAGCAGGACACGGACGGCTCTCACTCGGTTCGCAGTAACTTCGACCTGATGCGCCAGGTGGGCGCTAGCGGACGCGGCATGTTGATCGGCGCCGCCGCCGCGCAGTGGGGCGTTTCGCCGAAGGAGTGCACGACCGAGCCCCACTTCGTTGTGCATCGCGCCAGCGGACGCAAGCTGAGCTATGGCGACGTCGCCGCGGCGGCGGCCAAGCTGCCCGTTCCGAAAAAGGGAGATGTCTCGCTCAAGGAACGCTCCCAGTGGCGCTACATCGGCAAGGAAAGTAACTCTTTGTTCGACCTTCCCGAGATCGTTACCGGCAAGGCAATTTTCGGCATGGACGCGACGATGCCGGGCATGGTCTTTGCATCGGTTGAGCATCCACCCGTCCTCGGACAGAAGATCAAGTCCTACGATGACAAGGCGGCGCTCAAAGTGGCCGGAGTTCAGAAGACGCTGACCATCGACACCTTCAAACCACCGCACCAGTTCCAGCCTTTGGGCGGCGTCGCCGTGATTGCCGACAACACGTGGGCGGCATTCAAGGGGCGCAAGAGTTTGAAAATTGAATGGGAGAGCAGTCCGCATTCGGTGTACAACTCAGCGCCGTTTCGCAAGACGCTCGAAGCAACTTCGCGGCAGCCGGGCAAAGTCGTTCGCAACGTCGGCGATGTGGATGCCGCATTTGCTCAAAGTGCACTAACGAAGACCGGAGGAAAACTTATCGAGGCCGAGTACTACACTCCGCACCTGGCGCACGTTTCCATGGAGCCGCCGGTCGCCGTCGCCGAGTATCGCGACGGCAAGGTGCTGGCGTGGGCTCCGACGCAGAATCCGCAAGCGGTGCAGGAAACGATTGCCAGCGTGCTCGGCATTAAGAAAGAAGATGTGACGTGCCACGTGACGCTGCTCGGCGGCGGCTTCGGACGCAAGTCGAAGCCTGACCAGGTGGCGGAAGCGGCCGTTCTTTCCAAACAACTCGGCAAGCCGGTCAAAGTCGTCTGGAGCCGCGAAGACGATATTCGCTTTGATTATTTTCACTCCGTCGCCGCAATGTACATGAAGGCCTCAGTTGGGCCTGATGGCAGGCCCACCGCGTGGCTGCAGCGCACCGTGTATCCGCCCATCGATTCGACTTTCAACGCGTCCGCCACTTATGCCGACGACGAGATGGGATTGGGATGGAACAATCTTCCATTCGATATTCCCAACCATCGCGCCGAAAATGGCCCCGCTGACTACCACGTGCGCATTGGATGGCTACGTAGCGTGGCGAACATCTATCACGCGTTCGCGATTCATTCTTTTGCCGACGAGCTGGCGCACAACGCCAACAAAGATTCGGTCCAGTATCTGCTGGACCTGATCGGACCGCCGCGTATCGTCAACCTTGACCTCAAGGGAGACGAAGCGGAAGACGCAAAGAATTATCCGCTCGACACGGCTCGATTGCGGCGGGTAGTCGAGATCGCAGCAGAGAAATCCGGATGGGGCAAACGATCAATGAACTTGGGCAAAGGGCGCGGCATGGGCATCGCCGCTCACCGCGCTTTCCTCACCTATGTTGCTACCGTGGTTGAAGTCGAGGTCGACAGCAAGGGACAGGTACACATTCCGGGAGTCTGGACCGCAGTCGATGCGGGCACGGTTGTTAGTCCCGACAATATTCGCAATCAGTTCGAGGGAGCGGCGGTGTTTGGAACCAGCCTGGCGTTATTTGGTGAGATTACGGCAACGAACGGCGTTATCGACCAGAGCAACTTCCACAATTTTCAGATCGCGCGCATGAATCGCGCTCCGCGGCAAGTTGACGTGCACATCGTGGAGAGCGAAGCGCCGCCGGCGGGAGTCGGCGAACCCGGCGTGCCGCCTTTTGCCCCTGCTCTGTGCAACGCGGTGTTTGCGGCCACTGGCAAGCGGGTGCGCGAACTTCCGCTGTCGAAGACGAAATTGGTGTAACAGAAATTACATTCCTATTGTTGAGAGGTTTTGGGAGCAAGAGGTTCTGGGAAGGGCACGGCTTCAGCCGTGCCGCCCCAGGGCCAGTAATGATGTGCGCTTTAGCCCCTGAGGGCCGGAAACTCTTCGATGAACAAATTCCTCGCTCTACTACTCCTGCTCACCGGAACTCTCGCGACATCCCAGGAAATCATGGTGGCCGCAGCTGCCGACATGAGCGCCGCACTGCCCGAACTCGTCGCCGCCTACACCAAAAAGACCGGGCAAGCAATGAAGCTCTCATTCGGTGCGTCCGGCAATCTGACGAATCAAATCCGAAACGGCGCGCCCTTCGACGTCTTCTTCTCCGCCGATGAAGAATATCCTCAGCAGTTGATCGCCGAGGGACTGGCCTCGAAAGAGACGCTTTATCGCTATGCCGTCGGGCGGTTGGTACTGTGGGTGCCGTCCGGCTCGCTGTTGGACTTATCGAAACTCGGCATGAACGCTTTGCTCGATCCTTCGGTCAAGAAGATTTCGATCGGGAATCCGGCGACCGCGCCGTACGGGCGCGCAGCTGCGGCTGCGCTGCGGCACTTTGGAATTTACGATCAGGTATCCAGCCGGCTTGTCCTTGGAGAGAACATATCGCAGGCGGCACAATTCGTCGAATCGGGCAACGCCCAGGTTGGACTGATTGCGCTCTCCCATGCGCTCGCACCCGCGATGAAGGATAAAGGTCGCTATTGGACGGTTCCGCTCGACGCCTATCCCACGCTGAATCAGGCGGCTGTCGTGCTCTCACGATCAAAGCAGCAGGATACGGCCCGCAAGTTTCTCGACTTCTTGCGCAGCCCCGAGGCCGCGTCCCTGCTCACCGGTTACGGCTTCAGCTTGCCTGCGGAGAAATATTGAAACGGGGAAGCACTGAAATGGAGAAGCGCTGAAATGAACTGGGAGGCGTTCTGGTTGACCGTGCGTCTTGCAGCAATCGTTTCCGCGCTGCTGGTCGCCATCGGAATACCCATCGCGTACTGGCTGACCTACTCGCGCTGGCGCTGGAAATTTCTGGTCGAAGCCGCGGTTGCACTTCCCATCGTCCTGCCTCCGACGGTGCTCGGTTTTTATGTCCTGGTGGCACTCGGTTCGCGCAGCCCGTTTGGCCGCTGGTGGGAGTCGCTCACCGGCCACACCCTGGCCTTCACGTTCGAAGGGCTGGTGATCGGGTCGGTGTTATACAGTCTGCCCTTCGCCGTGCAACCGTTTGCGGCCTCATTTGGCGCGGTCGACCCTGCACTGTTGCGCGCCTCAGCATCGCTTGGCCATTCTCCGATGCAGACCTTTCGCCGCATTGTGCTTCCCCTCTGCAAAGCTGGGCTGGTCACGGGATTTGCTCTCAGTTTCGCGCACACGCTGGGCGAATTTGGAGTTGTGCTCATGGTGGGAGGTAATATTCCCGGAGTGACGCGGACCATCTCGATTGATATTTACGACCAGGTAGAGATGGCAAATTATTCCAGCGCGAACCAAACGGCATTGGTGTTGCTGGTCATCTCGTTCTTCGTTTTGTCCGTGGTGTATGGTGCAAACCGGCGTCCATGGGCGGTAGGTCCATGGCGGTGAAGATTATCATCTCGGTACGAACGGCAGCGCGATCGTCATCGCAATTAACATCGCAATCAACACCACAGCCAATCTCTGCCGATCTCGAAGTCCGCATCCGTAAACGCTTTCCGAATCCCGAGGGCAGTTTCAATCTGAATGTCCACTTCCGTGCACTCGCCGGTTTCACGATTCTTTTTGGCGCTTCGGGCGCGGGAAAAACCACACTGCTCGATTGTGTTGCGGGGCTCACCGATCCGGACGATGGGCGAATTGCCATTGGCGGCGAGGACCTTTACGACTCGGAAAAGAAACGGAACGTCGCCGCCTGGAAACGGCGCATCGGTTACGTGCCTCAGGATCTGGCGCTGTTTCCCCACTTGACCGCCGAGGAGAACGTCGCTTACGGGCTCCGAGCGCTTAGCGCGGCCGAGCGGCAAACGCGCAGCCACGAGATGCTGCAGGCGTTCCGCATCGACCACTTGCGCGACCGAAAGCCGGCGCAAATCTCGGGAGGTGAGCGCCAACGCGTCGCCCTGGCGCGCGCTCTGGTGACTGAACCACGCGCTCTATTGCTCGATGAGCCACTGGCTGCGCTGGACCGCCCGACGAAGTCGCTGCTCGTCGGCGATCTGCGGCAGTGGAATCAGCATCACCGCGTTCCGATTCTCTTCGTCACTCACAATGGCGAAGAAGTGTTTGCCCTGGGCGACGAGGTCATCGTGCTGGACGCGGGAAGAATCGTGGCTCAGGGGCAGCCGCATGAAGTGATGCGCGCTCCGCGACTGGAAACCGTCGCGCACCTGTCAGGATTCGAAAACATCTTCGACGCCACGGTGCTCTCACTGCGCGAAGATCGCGGCACCATGACCTGTCAAATAGTAAACGGCACAGTGGAGCTCGAGACGCCACTGGTTCGGGCCGAGGTTGGCTCGCGCCTGCGTGTGGGCGTGCGCGCCGGCGATCTGCTGCTGGCAACGGAAGATCCACACGGGCTGAGCGCTCGTAATGTTTTGCCCGGAACCATCCGGCGGCTGGAGCAGAGAGACGTCATCATCTCGGCGACGGTGGATTGCGGGGGCACGGAGTTCGAGGCGCACCTGACATTAGCGGCGCGCGACGCTCTCCAACTTGTCCCCGGCAAGGGCGTCTGGGTCGTGATCAAGACGCATTCCTGCCACTTGATGGGCGTATGAAAGGCGTCGCACCGCCGGGCAGCATACAGCGCTTTTCGCATTCTGTCCTCGTTCCGCCGCAATCACCGCGATCCACTGCCCGCTGAGCTCTTTGTGATAGGCAATCGTTCCGCCAAAACGTGGGGCAATGTCTTCGGGCAGCAAGTCACGATGATAGCCGAAGAACTTTTCTTTGACTTGCTGCCACGCACTCCAATTTTCGAAGAGCGGGTGCGGCGGCCGGTACTTCGTGGAGAAGACCAGAGCCACGTCGAAGCGGTTGCGAGCTTGAGCCGCCTCATCAATCTGGGACGCGGAGAAGTCGTCAATTCGGACAACGCGGAAGGGCTGACTGCCATCGGCATGGGCGTTAATATAACCGAGCCAGGGCCGGGAGAGTTCGTCGGACGCGGGCCATGCGGTGAGAACGCGCGCGCCAGGATATCGCATCGCCAAGAAGCGGCTAGCATCGGCATGCATCACGATGTAGTCGCGATAGGCCAGATTGTCTTCGAGAGAGAATCCATACGGCGGATTGCTGAACAGGCCCGCGACAAAGGCAACTGCGACCGCACCCACAATCAACTTCCAATACAGCGCACGCCGCCACAAAGTCGAAACCGTCGCCAGAATCACGAGCGGGACAACCGGCAACATGTAGCGAGCCAGCACGGCTCCGCCTACTGACGACATGAAGACCAGATAGGCGAGCACGACGGCAATAAATGCTGCCTGCACCCAGATTGCAATTCGCGGACGGGCAACACTGCTCTCCATCCTTTTCTCTAACCGCGGGGGACGAAGCATGGCCAGAAATCCCGCCAGCGTGAGCAGGTAAAGACCGAAATATCCGAAGAGTTGCCAGAGCCTCATTCCCAGCGCCAGCGGGACGCGCAGAGGATTCAGGGTCGCGGCAACGTTGTAGCGAAAGAATTCGGGATTGCCCAGCAGGAAGCCCGTCTTCGCGTAGTGGTAGGCGTACCAGGCAGCCAGCGGCAGGACCGGAAGCAGCAGGGCAAGCCAGTGCGTGCGTCTGCCTGCGGGTGGAAGAATTTCTCTCCATCGACTTTCTTTCGAGTTTTCTGGCGAGGTTTCTTGCGAACGAATTTCTTTTCGGCTTTGTTGCCAACGCCGGCGAATGAAATAAGCGAGCAGTTCCCAGCCAAACAGCGCCAGCGGAGCCAGGATCGCGGTTTCTTTCGCGAGCGCCGCCAGCGAGAACCAGAGCGCTTGCCTCCACGGACGGTTTTCTATATACGCGGCCAGCGCCCAGAACGTAAATCCGGCGGCGGGCAAGTCAACCTGCGCCATCGAACTCTGCGTGAAATACACCGGATAAAGCGCAGCCAAAGCGGTTGTCGCCCACGCCACCGGCAGATTGGCGGCGATTCGCGCAAGTCGAAACAGCCCCAGCAGGGAAAATGCGCTCAGCGCCAGCATGGCTGTCCGCGTGACTAGCGTGGAGTATCCAGCGATGTGCCAGGCCAGCGCCAGCCACGCCATCACCAGCGGAGGATGCGCATTCGATGGCGTGGACTGAGGAATCAGCGTGCCGGTCAAAAATAAATCGCGCGCGGCTGGAATGTAATAGCCCGCTTCATCCCAGAAATAAGGAAGGCGGAGAAGCGGCGCATGCAGAAGCATCAATCCGGCAAAGAAAAGCGCGAAGAGAAGAAATTGCCGCGCCCATGCGGAAAATGCCGGTTGAGATTCAGTTTTCAGATCGGAGTATGCCACCGGCCGCGCAGGCGTCGTTGCACAGAACATCAGTGAACGGTGCATCAGTGAACGGGTCCGCCTGGGGAGCGTGGATCAAGCTTGATCTCGCCGAACGCAGCCTCGTAGTTCGTCACGTTTTGCTGCAAGAGCGCCATGAGCGCCTTGGCCTGTTGCGGGCTGAGATAGATTCCCTGAAAATTTCGGAGTTCCACCTGCGTCTCCGAGCTCTGCTGCATGGTTCCGAAAACAAGGAAGAAATCCCAAACGTTCACCCGGATCTGGACGCTGTTGGAGTAGGCTTCTCGGTAATCGGGGGTTTGCACGAACTTCACATTCGGTTGGTTCGTTGTATTCATGTCTGGCAGTGTAACGCCTGGGGTAAGTGCCTAGCAAAGCGGGACCGGCGCACTGAAACCACATGCACCGGTCATCCTAGCGCGGAAAAGCGGACAACCGGCGCGGACGAATTAACCCTCCTTTAACACTAGCGAAACATTGCTGCAACACAGTCCCTCTAGTGTCAAGTGGGGGCGATCCAAGCCCCAGTCCTCGAGAGCACGCGAGGCTCTCCTTCTTACCATGGAACCTTTGGAGGCGACAGACAAGCGGCGTTACCCCGAGCTGATCTACGTCGTGGAAGACGATCCGGATGTGTCCCAACTGATCGAACACAACCTACGGAACGCCGGTTACGAGGTATCCACATTTCTTTCCGGGGCGCCGGTGGTTCCTCAGGCAGCCATGGCACAACCATCGCTGTTCCTTCTCGATATCATGTTGCCTGGGATCAGCGGCTTCGATCTCTGCCGCCAGATCCGCCAGCACGAACGATTGGGCCGGACGCCCGTCATTTTCCTTTCCGCCAGAACTCAGGAACCGGACCGCCTTCAAGCCTTCGACGCCGGTGGCGACGGATACATCACCAAGCCCTTCAGTCCCCGTGAGTTGATTGCGCGCGTCCGCAACGTTCTGCGCACTCAGCCGGAAGCCCTCGGTCACGAGGTTATTCAGCTGGGAGATTTGGAAATTGACGTCGCTTCGATGACCGTGCTTGTGCAAGGCAAAACCGTTCTTACCACGGTCCGCGAGTTCCGGCTTCTTGAATATCTTGCCCGGCACCGGGGACGCGTCTTTACCCGCGACCAACTGCTTGATGCGGTGTGGAAAGAAGGCGCTTTTGTGACTCCGCGCTCCATCGACGTCTTTGTGCGGCGGCTGCGGGAAAAAATCGAACGCGATCCGCGCCATCCCCGCTATTTAAAAACGCTGCGCGGGATTGGCTACCGGTTCGAATCCGGGCGCTAGCTCCCCGCGCCCGGCGGGCCCGTGTGAAATACAATTCAAGCCGGCCAGCCACGAGCCAATTGCCAGGAAATCCAATGGCAGGCCAGAGACTCACCACAGGGGAGCCACCGGTTCTTCCTTGAATACCGGCGGAGGGCCGCCTCGATTGGAGAGGCGAATCGTACTCAAGAACGATTTGACTTGCGGATCGTAGGTCACGGTGATGCTTCCGCCCCTCCCCGGCGACCCATCAAAGCCGTTCCGTCCATCTGAGCCGTTGCTCCCACTCGATCCGTTGGGCGTTCCCATACCGCCCGATCCACCTCGGCCTCCTCGTCCGCCTTTTCCTCCTGACCCTCCGGGACCTCCATCCGCCTTCACCGTCAGCGATCCTCCCTGCGGATCCACCAGGTACAGCTTCTGATGGCCAGCTGCAGTTACACCCACCTGGAGGAGCGGATGGCTCCCTGATCTGAACGCCACCCGAACCTGCACGGGCGGCGCGTCTCCTCCCGCTCCTCCATCCTGGCCATTCGAGCCATCGGTCCCATTCCCGCCGTTTCCACCCGGGGATGGATTATTAGGATCGGTGGAACCCATGCTGCCGCTCGCGCCGTCCATTCCATCGCTGCCATTCATACCGCTGGAGCCGGGGCTGCCGGAGAAATTCGCGATGAAGCCGTAGTCGTACCGCAGCGGAATATCGAGTTCGGCGGCTGCGACATCCGGATGGCTGGGCACCGTGATGGTGATATGCGGGACCTTCCCGTCGCTAATCCTGGGATCTTTCGGAAGGGATACAACGCCCTTCTGGTTCGCGGTTACGACACTTGTCGTGACTTTGAGGTCCTTCCATAAAACCTTTCCCTTGCCTGCCCCTTCCGTCTGTAATACCTTGCCGTCCGGCTCGGCTACCACCACCACCAGCGACAACTTCTCTCCCGGCGCGATCCCCGGACCCTTGGGCAGGCTGGCCGCGATCGACGCGACCGGAGTCTTGGCCAGGTAAACCTTCATTCCCAGCTTGACCTTTATAGGCGTGCACCCACTCAGCGCAAGTAGGAAGACCACCCCCAGGCAGACCGCCCAGCTTGTGCCCATCAGATGTGGTGTGTAAATTTTGGCAACCCTTTCGTGAGTGTTTCGCTCTCGGGCAAACACAGGATCGGCAGAGGCGACTCCCAAGACACGTGAAAAAGCTAGTGACCCGAACCTGCTCATGGGTGGACTCCCTTAAGCTCTCTACAACATCGAGATACCGTCTCTTACCGGACAATGTCCCGCGAATCACTGGGGCCGATACGCTCCGGACAAGGTCCCGAAGGAGTCTTTCCTATCGAAACGCCATTGAAAAAACGATAGTTGATGTCACGTCTCCACGCTCATTCTAATCAAAACCTCTTTATGCGAGATGCCTTGATGAATCAAACACGAAGTCAACCAGCATGTTGTGCGCTAAGGTTCCATTCGCACGTAAAGTTTTGTGGGAGATTGCTGGGTTATTTGTCACAGACGAGTCACGGGCCGTCGAAAGTTACGTAATTTATAGTGGATCGGCCGAGGCGCGCCCTCCCAAGAGCCTGCAATAAAACCGGAGTTTTTCAGCAGACCGCAAAACCGGTGCGGACGCCCGCCTATTTGCGCTGTTCAAGTTTGACCGACGCCGTCACCGGCAGCCCGTCGCGCAGCACCTTGACCTCGACCACATCGCCCACTTTGCTGCGGCGAAGAGCATCGGTGAAGTCGTAGAGGTTCTTGATCGGCTTGTCGCCGAACTGCACCAGGATGTCTCCCGCTTTCAGTCCCGCCTTTGCCGCGGGCGATCCTGGCCTTACATCCGAGAACCTCACGCCGTTTTCCACCTGGCCGAAATCCGGAATCGATCCGAAGTACGGTCCATAGCCCCCACCGCCTCCCGACCGGCCTCCGGGCTGGTCTTCCGCGACCACAATAAAGGAAGGACGCTCCTCCGCGTCAGCCAAGAGTTCGCCCGTCGTCCCCACCACCTCGAGTAATCGTGTCGCTGCTACCGGATCAATCTTCTCCCACGTGTCCGAGGGCTTGTGGTAATCCGAGTGCAATCCGGAAAAGAAAAATAGCACCGGAATTTTCTTCGCCACGAAAGAGGTATGGTCGCTCGAGGAATATCCGCCCGGCGAATACTCGATCTTGAATCCGGAGTTCGCCTGTGCCTGCTCGACCGCACCTTTCAACGTCGAGCCGGTGCCGACGCCTCCAATGTAGACTTTCTGATCCTTGATGCGGCCGATCATGTCCATGTTCAGCATGGCCACTGCCTTCTCCAGCGGACGCGTCGGATCTTTCACCCACGCGGCCGAACCCAGCAACCCGAGCTCTTCGCCCGCAAAGTTCGCGAACAGAATTCCGCGCCGCAACCGGCCTTTCTGCGGCGCCAGCAGGCGCGCCAGTTCCAGCACTCCCGCGGTGCCCGAAGCATTGTCATCGGCTCCGGGATGAATCTGTCCGATCTGCGAAGGCGCCAGCGAATCAAAATTGCCTCGTCCGAGGTGATCGTAGTGCGCGCCGATGATCACGTATTCGTCCGTCTTGCCCGGCAGATAAGCCAGAACGTTGTTAACGGTGGCCCGCGTGGTTTCGATACTGACCGTCAGCGCAGCAGTCTGGTCTTCCGGCAGCGCGAACGATGCGGGCTTGGACGAAGCGTTGATCTGCTCCTGCAATTCCGCCAGCGATTTACCTGCCGTCTTGAGCCAGCCCTCCGCAACCACATTCTTGACTTGAAGAAAAATGATGCCGGCATTCTCCGGGCCGCTCACGCTGCCGAAGCGCGTAAGCAGATCTTCTTCGCCGTCTCCCAACTTGCCGTTCACCAGCACCAGCGCCTTCGCGCCGTGATTCCTGGCGTTGATGGCTTTCGTCACCAACTGGGAATGCCGCGTCATGCCCTGGTTGCCGCCTTTCACGCCAAACGACGGGGGTTCATAGCGAATGACCACGACAATCTTGTCTTTAACGTCGATTCCGGCATAGTCATCGTAATGAAACTCGTCGGCCGTAGCGCCGTATCCGGCAAACACCAGAGGCGCGCGGGCCGATCCCGAAGCCGAAAAGCTGAACGGAACGAAATCCTGCTTCGCTTTCAATTCCCGCTTCTCGCCTCCGGTCAGAATCACAAAATTGTTCTTCCCTTTGAGCTGCGCGCCCGTGATCACCGTGAAAGGTTGCAAATACGAGTCTGTACCGGCGGGTTCGAGCCCCAGGCCCTTGTACCGTTTCTCGATCAAGTGCTCGGCTCGCGTCAACCCTTTCGACCCGGCGCCGCGTCCCTCCATTGCAGGCGTGGTCAGCGCCTTGATGTCATCCAGGTAGCGATGCGGATCGGCCGTGGAAATTGCCGGCGGCGCAGCCAGCAATGGAAATGCGTACGTCAGCAGGACGAGGAAGAGAATTACGACGCTCTTCGTTGCGATGGTCTCCGCGTTGTGCACAGGAAAGGAACAGGCGTGGCGATTTCTTGACACCTGCATGATTACGCAAATCGTAGGTTGCCCGGAAGACCCGTGTCAAACATCGGCTTTCGATTTCATCACATTTTGTTAGTTTGCTCATCACAGACAGCTACCAGCGGTCTCAAATAGCCTCTGTCCGTAAAACGATGGAAACTAAATCAACGACTACCCTCCCCCGCTGCCTGGCCTTAGTGCGCCCGACGCGGTTTTCTCTCTCTTTTAGAAGTGAGCAATTTTGAACAGTGGCGGCACGGGGAATCGCTATAGGATTTTCAGTTCTTCGAGGAGATATCAAAATGGCCGCCGCTGGGCGACTTCAAATTTATCGGGGAGACATGCTAATGCCAGCAGAACGCAGCGCCTCTCGAGTTTTTCTGTTCTCCGCTGTCTATCTTCTCGCCTTCGCCGCCTTGGCTCCGGGCCAGGCTCGCCGGCAGGTTGCCGACAAGGGAACTCAATCCGCCAGTGCACCCGCGGCCAGCGCGCCCTCGTCCGACGTGTCCAAGTACGTGGGAGTGGAGACCTGCAAGACCTGTCACGAGGACATTTACAACGCCTGGGAGAAGACGCCGCACTGGAAGACAACACTAAATAAAGAGGGCGGCCCCTCGCACCAAGGTTGCGAGGGCTGCCATGGTCCCGGGGCGGACCACGTGGCCGGCGGCGGCGACGTAACCAAGATATACACCTTTAAGGATGCGTCCCGGGAGGAGACGAGCGCTCGCTGTCTGACTTGCCACGGCGAGGGTCACGAGCAGTCACATTTTGCCGAATCCGCCCACTCCAGCGGCGATGTCGGCTGTCTCGACTGCCACTCTCCCCATCACGCCAAGGAAAAACAGTTCCTGCTAGCGCAGAACCAGCCCCAGCTGTGCTACGGATGCCATACCTCGGCCAAGGCGGATTTTGCCAAACCCTTCCACCACCGGGTTAACGAGGGCCTGGTGCAGTGCAACGACTGCCACAACCCTCATGGCACGGCGACCGTGCGGCAGGTGCGGGCCCTGCCGAGTGGGGATGCCGTTTGCTACAAGTGCCATGTCGACAAGCAGGGACCCTTCGTCTACGAGCACGTGCCGGTGAAGACCGAGAGCTGCACCAGTTGCCACACACCCCACGGTTCCACCAATCCCCGGCTCCTCAAAGTGAGCCTGGTGAACATGCTCTGTCTGCAGTGCCATACCTTCCCGACGGTGAGTCCAGCCGGGCCCGTACACAATCAATCGGCGAAGTATCAGGCCTGCACCATGTGTCACAGCCAGATTCATGGGTCCAATTTCAGCGATATCTTTTTCAAGTGAGGGAGAACCGATGCCGCCGCCCAAAAAACTCGATCTGCAATCCTTCATCGGTTCTTCTGTAACCGAACTCGTCGCGCTGGGGCGAACGCTGACAGCGAACTCATTACGCCTCGCGCTCCTCCTCGCCGTGCTGGCTGCTGTCGTGATGATATCGCCGCCCAGCTTGCTCTTTGCGCAATCTTCCGGCACTGGCCAGAATTCGTCGGGGGAGCCGGAAGGCGTCACGAGCGGCGGTTATCTAATTCACTCGTCAGTTGAAGTGGGTTACCGGGCCACCGACATAACCGGAAGTGGCGATATGTACGACACATTGGTAAATCTGCAGCAAGGCCCCCGCTTCCTCGACGAAACGCTTTCGATGCAATCGCTGGATCATCAGGGCTTTCTATTCGACAATCTTTACCTCAACAGCTTTGGATGGGGAGGCGACCCCAACAACGTCTTGCGCCTTCGGGCGGACAAGAACAAGTGGTACAACCTGGTAGGCAGTTTCCGTCGCGATCAGAGTTTTTCCGACTTTGACTTGCTGGCCAATCCCCTGAATCCCGGGCCTCCGCCCTCTATTGGGGGATCCACTCCGTCGATTCAGGCACAGAACTCGCCCCACTTATTTGACACGGTGCGGCGCATGAGCGACGTCGACCTCACCCTGCTTCCGCAGTCCAGGGTGAGCTTTCGCCTGGGGTTTTCGCACAACAACATGACCGGACCTTCCTACAGCAGCATCCACGAAGGTACGGAAGCTCTGCTCCTCCAAAACTGGAATACCACCATGAACTCCTACCGTTTTGGAGTGGACTGGAAGGCCGCGCCACGAACTGTTATCAGCTACGACCAATTTTTTAGTTACTATAAGGGAGACACGGACTACCAACTGGCGCCCTTCGCGCCGGCGCTGCTGCCCTCGCCGCCGGGAGGTCCGGTTGAGTTGGGCTTGTCCATCGACACTGTGAACAAGGAACCCTGTGCCGGGGCGCCAGCGGGAACACCTCTGATTGTCGGCGGAGTCTTGACCAACGTCAACTGCAGCGCCTACTTCAGCTATTCGCGGAGCCAGCGGATTCGCACTTCCACACCCACGGAGCGGCTCAGTCTGCGCAGTAATAACATCCAGCGGTTAGACCTGGTCGCTTCTTATGCCTACAGTTCCGCCAACATGACCACGCCCTTGGACGAGAATTTCGCTGGTCTGATCACGCGTACGCACACCCTCGCCTTCAACGGCACTGGCACAGCCAGCGCGAACCGAATTTCCAACGTACTCGATGCCGAGGCCACGCTGCATCTGACCCAACATCTGCGTCTGGTCGAGAAATTCTATTATTGGGCCTACCGCATTCCGCAGAATGGCAATTTCACCGAGATCGACAGTGATTGCACAGTTACAGCTACGTGCACGTTGCTGACTCCGGTGAACGGGACCACGACCACGCCGACGACGAGCAACACGCTGGCCGCGTCCTCATTCAACCAGACCTGGAAGAGAAATCAAACCGAACTGGCCTGGGACATTTCGAACAAGGCGGGAGCCCGCATCGGTTTACGCTATGGCGATCGTGTCTTCAACCTCTTCAACAACTATGCTGGGGGCGAGGCCTTTAACAGTTTTTTACCGACAACCGCGGGCGAGGACCATTTCACGGTCAACGAGTACACGGCGCTCCTGGGCTTGTGGGCAAGGCCCACCCATGCCTTGCGATTCAACTTCGATCTGGAGCACACCAACTACGACAACGTGATCGTTCGCATGGCGCCGCGCAAGGAATCGCGGTACCGCTTCCAGACGACTTATACACCCCGGCCGTGGGCGGTCCTGGGCGGGTCTATCAACATTCTGCAAGATGCCAACGCCGACCCATTAACCCAGTACGTGGGACACAACCAAAATTACGGACTCACCGCCTCGCTCGCGCCGCGCGAACGCTTCGGGCTGGATCTTGCGTACAACTTCAACAGCGTGATGCAGAATGCCCTGATCTGCTTCAACGACACGCCACCAACCGGGGTGACACTCCCGTTCGTGACCGGCGCCACTAGCCCTGTCAATTATTGTGGCAATACTCTAAATTCTAGCGGGGTGGAAGTGCTCGGGGCCAATCCTCTGCTGAACACCTCGTACTACACCAACCACACTAATTTTGGACTGACTACGATCAGATTCAGGCCCGAGAAGCGGGTGACTGCGAACATCGGCTACAGCATCACCAGTGTTGACGGCAGCACCCCGCAGTTCAACTATCTACAGCCTCTCGGCTCTTTGCAGTACAAGTACCAGCAGCCGGTGGCCAACATCAGTGTGGATATTGGCCACCGGCTGGCGTGGAATATGGGCTGGAATTATTACCAGTACGGCGAAGGTTCGTTTGTCGGCCCGACGGCGCCACGCTATTTTCACGCCAACTCGGTGACCGAGTCGCTGCGTTACGCATTCTGATTTTTCGCTTCTGTTTTGGGCCGGCCTGCGCATTTATCTCCGTTCGTTCGTGGCAGACGAATCCGCTGGTTGCGGTGCCGTTCCTTGGGTTACGAATTTCATAAAATCCGATTCCGCCAGCCGTGACGGATGCACCTCGCGGCCCAGCCCAAAGAATCGGCAGAAGCTCATGATCAGCGGACGCCAGCGCACCGGATCGATATGAGGGCGCGAGCCGTTGCCATTACTCACCAGCAGATTTTCGTCGACGTGAAGCTTCACGATATGCACTTCGATCACGTTGGCGCTCACGTTTTTGCCGAAGGAACGGAAATCGTGCACGATGCCCTCCATTTGGACCGGGCACTCGCCGACACGCGGCGGCGCTACCGACTCCGATTCCACCGGCGTGAATCCTGCGATGCCGAATTTGTCCGCTTCATACCGATAGCCCCACTGGCACTTCCTTTCTGGCACAGGATTTTTGCCGGTGGTGAGCGCGAGGCGATCGACATTCGTCACCAGATCTTCCGAGGGCAGATTGATGACACACTCGCGCGTGCGGATGAGGTTGTCGGAGGTCTGCCCCATCTGCCCCAAGCCCAGCATGCAGCTCCAGCCTAGCCACCACGCCGACGACATCGGGGCAAGGTTCGGCGAGCCGTCTGGGTTCAAACTGCTGATGAGCGCTACGGGGGTTCCGAAATAAAGAATGGTCGGGTCAATCGTCTTGTGCATGAGCAGACGATATCGGCTATCGCGCAGGCGGTGCTATCCGCATCTTGCGGTCAAACCAAGAGTTCCAACTGCGCCAGTCTAATCTCACTCCACGCCGCTTCCTGCTATCCTAGAAATCTTCGCCTAGTGAGAAACGACATGAAAATCAAGTCATTGGCTTTACTGCCCACGCTCCTCTTCGCAATTTCCGCTGGGGCCCAAACCGCCCCTCATTTCGACGGCCAGACGTGGTGGAACCACATCAAGTTCCTCGCCGACGACAAACTCGAAGGCCGCGATACCGGCAGCCGCGGCGAGCGCGAAGCACAAAAGTACGCGGTCGAGCAACTCAAACGCGCCGGCGCGGAACCCGCGGGCGTAAACGGCTTCTACCAGCCCGTTAAATTCGTCTCCCGCCAGATCGTCGAAAAAGATTGCAGCCTTACCCTCATCCACGACGGCAAACGCGAACCGCTCACGCTCGGTGAAGATGCCATCATCGGCACACGCGTCATGCCCGCGCCCGAAGTCGAAGCGCCGCTGGTTTTCGCCGGCTACGGCCTCAAAGTTCCCGAGAAAAATTATGACGACTTCGCCGGCGTCGACGTACGCGGCAAGATCATTGTGATTCTCGCTGGATCGCCTTCCGAAATTCCCGGCGCGCTCGCTTCGCATTACCAGACTGCGGCAGAGCGTTGGAAGGTGTTGCGCGCTGCGGGCGCCGTCGGCATCATTTCATTGCCCAACCCCGCCTCCATGGACATCCCCTGGTCGCGCATGGCGCTCAACCGCGCTCATCCCTCCATGGACCTCGACTATCCCGAATTCAACGAAACCGAAGGCGCTAAGCTCGCCGTCACCGTCAATCCCGCCAGCGCCGAGAAATTCTTTGCCGGCTCCAGCCACACTTTCGCAGAGATCGCCGCTCTGGGCAAAGATCGCAAGCCGCTGCCGCACTTCCCGCTCGCCGTTTCGCTCGCCGCGAAAACAAAAGTTGAAATCACCAAGATCGAGTCGGCCAATCTCGTTGCCAAACTCCCCGGCAGCGATCCCGCTCTAAAGGATGAATACGTGGTGCTCTCCGCCCACCTCGATCACATCGGCATCGGAGAACCCATCAACGGCGACCGCATCTACAACGGAGCCATGGACAACGGTTCCGGCAGCGCCCTCATCCTCGACATGGCTGCCAGCTTCAAGAAGAATCCAGACAGACTCCGCCGCTCGATCCTCTTGGTCTTAGTTACTGGCGAAGAAAAAGGACTGCTCGGATCCAAATACTTCGCCGCCCATCCCACAGTCCCGCCGAAGTCCATCGTCGCCGACGTTAACGTCGACATGTTTCTGCCCATCGTCCCCCTGCGGCTGCTTACCGTGCTCGGTCTCGATGACTCGGATCTCGGAGATCGCGTGCGCGAAGTCGCGCAGTCGCTCGGCGTAAGAGTCCAGCCCGATCCCGAGCCGTTGCGCAATCTTTTCGTGCGCAGCGATCAGTACAACTTCATCCGGCACGGCATACCGTCGGTGATCATGAGCGTTGCGCCCGAGCCTGGGACGCCCCAGCAGAAGATATTCAAAGACTGGCTGACCCAGCGTTATCACGCGCCCTCGGACGACGTGGACCAACCAGTCGACCTCGCCGCCGCCGCGAAGTATGAAGAGATCGTCAGAGCCCTGCTCATCAACATTGCCAACGGCGACCATCGCCCCGAGTGGAAGCCAGATAGTTTCTTCCGCAGATACGCGGAATCTGCCAAACTGGGACAATGAATTTCTGTAGAGACGAGGCTCGTCCCGTTTCCGCGTGAGATGCGGCAAGCCGCGTCTCTACATTGATTTTGGAGAGAACACTTGAACGACTATCTCTTATCCGTGCTGCTGGGAGTTGTCGAGGGTCTTACCGAATTTCTGCCCGTCAGCTCTACCGCCCATCTCCGCCTTTCGGAGCTGCTTCTGCAAGTGCCATTGTCGAGCGGCTATTGGAAGATGTATTCGATCGTCATCCAGCTGGGCGCGATCTTGGTTCTGCCAATTTATTTCCGGAGCCACATCGCCAAGCTCATCTCGACATTTCCCGAAGGCGAGCAGAGAGACTGCGATTACCTGACCCATCCTTTGAGCCTGGTCATGATCGCCTTCGTCGTGACCGCGATCCCGTCTTTTCTGCTGACCAAGGTGATCGGCAAGAACCTCGAGAATCTCTTCGTGATGGGAGCTGCCCTGCTGATCGGCGGCATCGTGATGTGGATCATCGACGCCATGAAAGCACCTTGGGAAAAGGCCGGCCCGAAAGCGCCCGGTTCTCCCATTCACACCTGGAAAATGGACAACATCCACGGCGGCCAGGCCCTCTGGATCGGCGCCTGCCAAATTCTCTCCGCCGTTTTCCCCGGGACCTCGCGCTCCATGTCCACGATTTGCGCCGGACAACTGGTGGGAATGTCCCGCGCCGCCGCGCTCGAGTTCTCTTTCTTTCTCTCCATGCCTACCATGATGGTGGCCACTCTTTACACGCTCTTCAAGTCGATCCACGGCGGCAAAGATGAAAATCCCATCGGCGTCGCTGAAATCACGTCTCACGAGTGGGTCATCCTTGCCATCGGCTTTGTCGTCTCGTTCATCGTCGCCTACGGAGCCGTCGCCTGGTTCATGGGCTATGTCCGCAAGCGCGGCTTTGCGCCGTTCGCCATGTATCGCATTGCGCTCGGAATCGCCGTGCTGGCCTGGGCGACGGGAGTGATCGGACGCTGATCTCTTCTGTACGGTGGAAAGAGTGCGGAAGACGAAACGTGCTGACACAGCAATTCCATCGTAGCCTCATTGATGTGAGCATCAGAGACGGGACTGTTAAGGTCTCCGAGTTTACGCTGGTTTTCCTAATCCCTGCTGCTTGCCTTCTCTCGAAGCTGATCCGCTTGTGTCTGTGTCAGGAACGGCGGCAGATGGATCTGGTCAACGCAAGAGACGTCTAGGCCCACCGTCGAACCTTGCGCCACAAACTGCGAGATGAGCCCGTCTATGCACGGGGAACCGGTTCCATGGGTCCCTTCTTTTACTACAACCACTCGGCTGTTGCTCAGGTCATGCGCCGCATGCGCCGATGCCTCAGGCGGCGTGGCCGGATCGAGGGCTCCCGAAATCAGCAGCGCGGGCACGGCAGAACGTATGGGCGCGTGGAAATCTCGGGGAGTATCGCCACGAACCCATTCACGACAGGCCGCCTGGTACGAACGGACCTGGAAGTCGCCCAGATAGGTGCCTTTGGTTTCGCGCCGAATGGTTGCTTCCGTCAGTCCGGGTATATCTTCCGTACAGATCACCGAAAGGCCCATGCCCCGGTCCACCGCCTTGTCCATCGCGCCCCTCGCAAGTAGCGCGGCGGCTCCATAAATGCTCCAATCGCCCTGGTACGCGCGGTGGATCATATAAGGAAACTGGCTGACGAACTCTGGAACGTACAGCAGCGGGCGCAAGTCCGCGACAAACATACCGCGCGAAAGACTAACAGCCTGCGTTCCTCCAGCCTCTCGGTTCTTCACCTCAAAATGTGCCGGTGATTTTTCCAAGCGGTCCACGATGGCCACAAACTCTTTCCTCAGATCGGGGAAGTTTGTATGGCAGGCAACGTCTGCAGCACAACGATCGATAAGGTGATCAATCGAGCTTTGAGTTGTCCGGGAGAATGACAGAGGAATTCTGTACTGCGGCGAGGCTACTCCCTCGAGAGTGATGCTGCGCACATGATCTCCGTGCCGCCGCAGGTACACCAGGCCGGCCTGGGTGCCGTAAGAGCCGCCGAACACGTTGATCTTGTCATAGCCTAGGGCTTGCCGCACCTCATCGAGATCGTCTGCGGCAATCGACGTGGTGTACTGAGTGAGGTCTGCCTTTTTTTCCAGCTCCGTGCGGCACGCGTGCACCTTTTCTGGAGGAATGGATTCGCCGATCGTCGCTTGCGCGTCCTTGGGATCCCGCAGTTCGCACGGCAAGGGATTCGAACCGCCGGTGCCCCTCTGGTCCACCAGGATCACGTCACGCTGCTGCCGCACCTTCGTCGTGAAACCCACCAGCGGATAGGCCTCAACGCTACTTTGCCCCGGACCGCCGGCAAGGGCGAACCAAGGGTCGCTCGCCGGTTTGTCCGAAACTGCCGGGAGTACCATGATGTTGAGCGCGATCTTGCGCCCGCTCTGCGCTGCCCGGTTTTCAAAGACCTCGTACTTTCCGCACAGCCCCTCGATGTTGCCATCAGCGGTGCGGCACGGCTCCAGGGGAATGCGCCCCGCGGTTCTCGGTTTGAGTGTGGGCTTAGCTGCGGTCGCACCCGGACGGTGCAACGAGAGGGCAATAGAATTGCCGCCCTGGTGCCAAGTTCCAACAAGCTCGCTTGCATCGTCGCTGAGCTTTGCTTCGTAAGCGGCTTGAACGCTCTTCAGCTCAAGCTGTAGCGTGCCGCCCGGCGTGAACGATACAGCATCAATCGGGATGGTAACGTTGCCCTGATCGACGCTGGTAAGTTTGCCACTGAGAGTGCCGTCGGCTGCCTGCTCAATCGTGACGATCAGGTGCAGCCGGGACACCATTCCCTGCCACTCGCCCGTAACGCTGCGGCCATCGGCGGTCTGCGAGGCGCCGACCGGCGGCGTTGCCTGAGACTGGGGCGAAGAACCGTTTTCTGGGCCGACTGCGGCGCTCAACGGCAATTCTCCGGATAGCCACACGAGCAAGATCATCGTAAAGACACACTTCTCCCATCTCGTTTTCATTGAGTTTTCTCCTCTTCGATTTGTTTTCTAGAATTGGTTCGTCTAATGGCCCATGCGCAAAAAAGCGAACAGCACGACCAAGCCGGCCAAATAGGCCGCGCCGAACTGGGCAAGCGTATTCGCCAGGTTCAATGAATAGCCACGCGCACCCTTTAGCACCAACATGGGCGCGGAAGGCTGATAGCACAGCGGCCAGCGCGCGATTTCCGTTTGCTGCAACAAGTCCGGCAGCTTCACGGGACGGGCACGCAATGCCATCGTCAGCAGCTGCTTTCTTTTAATCTCTACCCAAACAGCGTTTACAACACAGATCACCAGCCAGATTGCAATCCAGATATTGCGGAAGTGGACAGAGGCGGCCGGAGATGCGCTCACCATGATCGGCCAGGACAGAGTCGCCGCGGCTACGGCGGCGCGGTTCAAATCGCACATAAGGAGGTAGTACTTACGAGTTTCTTCGCGCGCTTGCATGTGGTCAGCTGCCTGGGTCTGCGGCACTGGAGTGCGCCATGCCACCACCACCTGCTTCACGAACAACAGGCCGAGCTGCAGGTAAAGGTAAAAAACAGGAACGCCAAATACGTGGCGCAGATCATGGTGTTCAGGTGCCGCGAAGTAATAGCGGAGCAGCCACAGTAAAGTCGCCACATAAGACAGCGCCAATGCCCACTCCAGTTTGGGATTCGTATAGTTGCGCAAGCGCCGCGGCTGCAGAGAAAAACCTATGGCAGCAACCGGTTGCTCGGCCTCCGCGATCGCGAAATGACGCGCCTGCCGCTCCGCAATATCCACCGAGTACACATGATTGAGGTGGATCACCCCGGCCTGGGCCACCAACAACCAGATGAAGTACTGAACATAGCCGGGGATGAGAATCGACATCACGACAGGGATGTCGAGCAGGAAGGGAATAAACATCCGCATCCGGTAGCGCTGAAGAATCTTTTTACCGGGACCGGTGTAGAAACCAGGTTGCACGTGGACGTTGAAGAACCACTCCGGCCCCCGCAGCAGCGGCTGTGGCCAGCGACGGAAGCACCCGCGGATGCGCGTCCCCCACCAGAAGAGGTAGAGAATCAAGGTAAACTGGCTGTGCAGCATCTATTTGTTTCCCTTTCCCACTGTCTGCAATTCGCTGGCAACAAGTTTCAGAATCTGGCTATCCGGCAAACCTGCCAGCACCATTTGCGTGAGCGCGGTGCGCAACGGCCGCAGCAATTCGTCCGGACTGCGCTCCGTGCTTGTCAGCGATGCGACCACCGAACCTGAGCCATGCTTGACCGTGATCAAGCCTTCCTTCTGCAGCTCGCGATAGGCAGTAGCGATAGTGTTTAGGTTGACCCCCAGATCAGCCGCTAACTGCCTCACCGGCGGCAGTGCAGCGCCTTGCTCCAGCTTCCCCCCCGCGATCAGTTCCTTGATCCCGTCGGCAACCTGCTGATAGATCGGGCGCGGATCGTCGGTATTAATGGTCAGGAGCATTCAGTGTACTGTGTATGTATACTCCATACACTTGTGGCACGTCAAGTACAAAATTCTCGCGATTTCCCCGTAGATGCGCACATGGCCGTCGCAACCGCGCCCTTCTTCACCGTACCCAACTGGCTACCCCACCCCCTTTCCAACATTGTGCGAACCGTCCCTTCTTGTCATAATTACCAGGCTCTGGCCTTGTAACGGCGCTGTGGGTGAGCTTTTGCCCAACGCCGTCGCTGCCACATGACATTTTTCTCGAAGATTTTTGCGCCCACCAGGAACCGGCGTCTGAATGAGCTCGTTGGTTTCCTGTTGTGCGTCTCCGCACTCCTTCTTTTCCTCGCGCTGGCGTCCTATTCGCCGCTCGATCCTTCGCTGAACAGTGCCTCCATCCTCACCGGATCGCACGCTGCCCGTAATTGGATCGGCATCTTAGGAGCTTATCTTTCCGACCTCATCCTACAATTCTGGGGAGTCGGATCGTTTCTGCTGCCCATCTTCATGGCGATGCTCGGCGCGCGCTGGTTCCGCTCGCGAGCGGTGCAGACTCCGGTTGCGAAGATACTCGGCGGAATCTGGCTGCTCATGTTCGTGCCCGCGCTGCTCGCTATCCTGCCCGGACACATTCGCTGGATGGGTGCGATCCCGATCGAAGGTCTGGCCGGCCGCATCGTTGGCGACGTCTTGATCCGTTACCTTAACGTGGCTGGCGCATACATTGTCTGCACGACGGTCCTCGCCGTCGCGCTCTATCTCACTACAGCTTTCTCGTTCTCGGCAATTGAACTTTGGGCGCCCACCCGATTCGCCTTCGTCCTGGCGCTCAGAGATCGCTGGAAAGACTGGCAGAACGAGCGCGAGCGCAAGCGTCAACAGAAAGAACTCGAAAAGCGCCGCGCCGAAAAACCAACCGTCACGGCGCAACTCGTGCCCGCGCGCCTCCCGATGCCGCGTCCCGAGATTCCGCGCCAGGAAGCTTTGGGTCGTGATCAGGAAACCGGCCAGGAAATTCCGGGGGTGCAATCTGGAGCTCCGGCTTCACGCACCGGCATCGAGCGCATGATGGCCGAGGACGAAGACGACTCCGCCTTCGTCCCGCCGCATAATCCGCACGCCTCTGCCGGAATCGAAGTCGAAGTCAGTGAAGTCCAAGTCAGTGACCGCGCCGACGCTGAGCACAAACCGAAGACGACCTTCCCAAAAATCGCCGGCAGCTACAAGCTGCCGCCGTCGAGCCTGCTGCACCGTCCCGACGAGCAGCAATCCGTCGACGAAGACGAGCTCAAACTCACTGCTCAGGTTCTGACCGCGAAGTACGCGGAATTCGAAGTCCACGGGCAAGTCACGCAAATCAATCCCGGCCCGGTCGTCACCACTTTCGAATTCAAACCTGAAGCCGGGATCAAGTACAGCCGCATCGTCGGCCTCACCGACGATCTCTGCCTCGCCCTGCGCGCGGAAAGCATCCTCGTCGAACGCATGCCAGGCAAGAGCACGGTTGGCATCCAGGTGCCGAACCGCGAGCGCGAAATCATCTGGCTGCGCGAAAACATTGAATCGCAGGAATTCCTCGGCTCGAAATCGAAGCTAACGGTAGCCATGGGCAAAGACATCAACGGACGCATAGCCGCCGCCGATCTCGCCGGCATGCCTCACCTGCTGATCGCCGGCTCGACCGGCACGGGCAAGAGCGTGGCTATCAACGCCATGATCATGTCGATTCTCTACAAATCGACACCCGATGAAGTGCGGCTGGTGTTAGTCGACCCGAAGCGCTTGGAACTGGGAAATTACGAAGGCGTCCCACACCTCTACACGCCGATCATCACCGAGCCGAAGCTCGCCGCTAACGCGCTGCGCAACGCCGTCCGCGAAATGGAGCGCCGCCTCAAACTGCTCGCCGCCAAAGGCGTCCGCAGCATCGACAGCTACAACCGCCTGTTCGACGACACGCCCAGCCTATTCAGCGAGCAGGCGACTTCCGATGAAGGACCCATTCCGAAGATCGTCATCATCATCGACGAGTTAGCCGATCTGATGATGTTAGACGGCCACAACGTCGAAGAATCGATAACTCGACTGGCGCAGATGGCCCGCGCCGTAGGCATTCACTTAGTGCTAGCTACCCAGCGCCCATCGGTAGATGTCATCACCGGCTTGATCAAAGCCAACTTCCCCGCGCGAGTATCGTTCCGAGTAGCGACCAAGGTAGACTCGCGCACCATTCTCGACGCCAACGGAGCCGAATCGCTCTTAGGACGCGGCGACATGCTCTACCTGCCATCCGGCTCGGCGCGCGTCCATCGCCTGCATGCTCCCTACGTAACCGAAAAAGAAATCGCAGCTGTGGTGGAATTCTGGAAGGCACAAGGCCAGGCGCAGTATCAGGAGAAATTCCTGGAAACTCCCAAAGAAGATCGCGAAGCATCAGCCGACGGCGAGGACTCCGGAGAAGTTTCCGCCGACGACAATGATAACGACCCGCTCTTCAGCGATGCCGTGCGCCTCGTCATCGAATTCGGCAAAGCCTCCACATCCCTCTTGCAGCGCCGCCTACGCATCGGCTATGGACGTGCCGCCCACCTCATCGACCTAATGGAGCGCGACGGCATAGTAGGAGCCGCCGACGGACCCAAGCCCCGTGAAGTGCTCAAGCGGCCTGATTGGATCTCGGAGATTGAAGAGTCGATGCGCTAGGTACCCCCTCCTCCCAATTTGCGCTAAAGTATTCAGAAACAAGGGCGTATCTGTAACATATTCCAGAATAATAACTTAGCTCGACTTCCCCACTTTGGGTGCGGGCGGGTGGCCCGGGCCATCGCAATCGTTTGAACTCACCAGGGTGGCGGGTGGCTCGGGCATCGCAATCAATCGAACTCACGAGGGTGTCCCGTCCAAGCTCTGCTTGGGCGGGCCCGCCCTAAAACTCTCTAGGGCAGACTGGCGTGAATGCCAAGACCTTCCGCGGCCTTGCGGAGTCGCCTATCTCTTGTCCACAGAAGCGTGGACGGATTGAGAAAGACTGAGGCTATCAGGTGGGCGTCGGTCAGACCGATGCCTAGGTTGTGCAGACGACGAGCCTCGATCATGCGCCGCACTTCGCTCATTTGCGCTACTTGGACCTGGGGCAATAGGTCCAGCAGCGCTAGCGTCTTTGTCCGTTCCTGCAATGTGCGCTGTTGCAAAGAACCAAGCGCAAGTTCTGCAATTATGGCGGGATGGATCACGATTTGCCCTTCGTTCAGATGCTTCCGCAGTTCCTCGTTTCCCGAACGAAGGTTTCCCAAGCGAAAGTGGTCGATCCAAATCGAGGTGTCCGCGAGAATCAATTCGTCTTCGTCCCTGGCCTGCGACGGGGAATATTCTTCAGTTTCGGCATGGTGCCCTCCAGGGATGCTAAGCGGCGGGCGCTCTCGCGCTCGATCAGGGCTTTGAGAGCTTCCCGAATCAGAGCCGTTTTCTCCGCCACGCCGGTGAACTCCTGGGCGGTGCGTACGAGATCGTCATCCAGCGCAACGGTTGTTCTCATAGCACTGATTATAGCATCAACTGATGTCATTTATCGTGCTGTTCGGCGTTAAACTCGGGCCTCCGCCGGCACGTGCTTCACAAGCCGACCCCAGAGAGGCGATCACCACAGGGGGCACAGAGGAACACGGGGAGGGCTTGTGTTTAAGATAGACCCCATGAAATTCCATACCGAATACCTGACCCTGCACACGAAAACCAAGCGCGCCTATGTCCACCTGACCCCGCAAGTCGAGAGCGCCGTCAAGAAGTCCGGAATCAAAGACGGCATGATCCTGGTCTCCGCCATGCACATCACCGCCGGAGTCTACGTCAATGACAACGAGAGCGGCCTCATCAAAGACATCGACCAGTGGCTGGAGACGCTCGCGCCGTTCCGGCAGAACTACCAGCATCACCAGACCGGCGAAGACAACGGCGACGCGCACCTGAAATCGCTGATCATTCACCACCAAGTCATCGTCCCGGTGACCAACGGGAAACTCGACTTCGGCCCCTGGCAGCAGATTTTCTACGCCGAATTTGATGGCCAGCGCGATAAACGCGTCCTCATTAAAGTCATGGGAGAATAGACAACTTGGTTTATCCTCATAGGTCATCGATATAGATCATCAGTCCGACGAACCTTCACCAGGAGCGACAAATGACCGAAGAAATCAACGAGTTGCACGAGAACGCCGAACGCGCCAGGGAGAATCCCTCTCTCGCCCCGGTGACCCTCACCATGGCGGTGCTGGCCGTGCTGGTGGCGACGGTGTCGCTACTCGGCCATCGCACGCATACTGAAGAAATCATTTTGCAGAACAAGGTCACCGACCAGTGGAGTTACTATCAAGCCAAGAATATCCGCCTTCACACCGACGAGTTATTCGCCGATCTGGCCGGCGTGGTCACCTCCAAGGACTCCGAAGCCGCAGCCAAGCTTGAGGGAAAAGTCCGCGCCGAAGCCGACCGCTATAAAGACGAAAAGAAAGAGCTCGAGACCAAAGCCCGCGAACTCGAGCAGGAATTCGCGCTCACGCACCGTAAGGCCGACCGCTTCGATCTCGGCGAAGTCTTCCTGGAGGTCGCCCTGGTCATCACCTCGATCACGCTGCTCTCAGGCCGCCGAATATTCTGGCACCTCGGCGTGTTGCTGGCTGCCGCAGGCGTCGTCGTCGCAGCCTCTGCTTGGATCGTGCACTAGACGATCATGCGCTGAGAGTTAGCTCGCCGACGCTAAAATTTTTGATGTGGGTGAGACGGGCGGGGCGCCCGTCGCTCCACTGTCTCTCGCTATGGCGTAGGTCTTGTCGCTGAGAGAAGCAGCTTTTCGCGCATTCTTGCCAGGTTGTAAGTCGAGGTGGGGAGATCGGCCTCCGTTGTCTTGCCGACTCGTTGGTACAGTGAGAGTGCAACCGCGGGCAGGCCGTAGTCCTCCGCAATGCGGCCAAAGCCGTACCAAATGGGCTCATTGGGCTCATCGAAGCCTCCGGAATCCATGGCTCGCAGGAGAAGCTCCCGCGCTTCTTTCGTTTTGCCCATTTCCGCGTAAAGACATGCCAGGGTGTGGATTTCAGCATAGGAACTGTCTGACTTATTCGCGATTGCCCGTTGCAGGAGGGAGACATCTTCCTCCGTGACCTTGCCAATAAAGAGCGCATTCCAGACGTACTCATTGAAGTCGTACATCTCGGCACGGTTGGTGTCGATCAAAGGACGAAGAATGCTACGCACTTGGGCAAAATCGCTTTTGCCCTCCGCCAGTTGCGCGGACGAGCGCACGGCAGTCAGATCGTCGGGGATGCGCGCCAGCCTCGCCGCGACCGCCTTTTGTCCCACTTCCCAGTTCTTGGTGAACACGCTGGCCGTAACCACAAAGCGCAAGGCGGTGTCCGACGCCGGATACGAGGCAAGAAGCCGCGGAGCCACTTCGAGCAACAGATTCCAGTCCCGCAGCTTGGTGGCCGCATGTGCCAGCAGCAAATCGAGTTTTGTGGCGTCGGAGTCCTTGGCCTGAGCCTGAGCGGATTTCAGCTCGCCGATGTACTCGTCGATGGCGGAGGAATTCGCCAGCAGCGCCAGTGCTGCCAGCCGCATTTTTTTCGGATCGGCATCGTCGCCGCGAGTCCAGAAACGCGGGAAAACCGCGCCGCTCAGCGGATCGTCGCCGGAATTCAGCGTTACTTCCTCGCGCGCCCAATCGAGCCAGGTCTTCGCACTCTTCAGATCTTTCGCGCCCAGCCGCCGCAGAACTTCCGCGCCTACCATATATACGTAGCCCTTCCGCGCGACGAACTTAAATCCGGAGGGGCCGTTCCCGGTCTTAGCACGCGCGATGAGCATGGTTTCCGGTTTGTCGCCAATGCCCCGCGCGCGGATGCGAAATCCCGATTGCTCGTCGCCTTCGACCGACATCTGCAAGCTCGATAAAATCATGTCGCGCGCCACTGGCAAGGAGACGCCTTTGCCTTCCAGAGTTTTGCGAAGCAAGCTTGCGTTTCTGGCGGCGCTCTCCGCGTCGTCTTTATAGTCGGCTGAATACAATTCCATGAAGCGGAACATGTCCTCAGGTTTCGCGCGCGGATCCAGAAGAAATAAATAAAACTGTTGTACGACTCTTTTGGGATCAGATTCAGGCAGCAGGACTTCCTCATAAGGACGTACTGCGTGCATCATCTCAATGCGCCCACGCAGCTGCGAGCTGTTTTCCTGCCCCGCTGCCGCGGCATTCAAAAGATCGAGGGCGCGAGGATATATCCGCAAGCGAATGAGCAAATTGCCCGCCGATACCAGGATGGTGCTTCGGTCGCTTTCACTGGACTCGCGGCGGTGTGCCTCGGTTAGCGCCGCTTGCGAACCGTCGCGAGCGGCAATCGCCGCCAGTGCGATGCCGTGGCGGTTTGTGCTGAACGGCAGAGAACTACAAAGCTGGAGAACCTCATCCCACTTATGGGCGTAGAGCAAGTCAAACAGCAAATTGTCGTCGTAGCTCTCGCCCTTTTCCTGGTTGACTTCCTTCAATGCACGATACTCAGCTGCGGCCTCATCGAGCTTGGATTCCGGAGAGTAGCGCTCACCAAAAGCGTCATACTCCAACAGAATCGCCAGGTCGGCATAGTTGGTCCACTCCTTCGGATCGAGTTCGATTGCTTTTCGATAGGCCGCTACGGCCGCACCGAAGTCGAAGCCTTTGCCAAATCGACGGCCGATAGCGTCATGCTCCTGGATCCAGCCCAGGGAACTCCAGGCGAGTGCGTTCTTAGCGTCGAGTTCAGTGGCACGCCGGGCTTCCTTGCGGGCTTCCTCACCGAAACCCGCGTCCAGTAAGGCTCGGGCGATCTGAATGTGGTGAAGGGCCTCGTCCGGATGAAGTTTAACCAGATCGGCGTACGATGCGAGCGCTTCGCGAGCCTTGCCTTGGGCGAGCAGCGCCGCACCTTCTTGGGGAAAAGTGATCAGCACGGCATTGGAATTGAGCAGGGTGTGGGCCGCTTGCCGCAGCGCCTTCAGTTCAGCCGGGCTGTAACGAGACTTAACCGAGTCGAAGCGCCAGATGGCGGTTACGGCGCCGCTGGTTTCGAGTTGATAGTGTTGCGTAAACTCTGCTGGACCGAGGGACTGCTCGACATCCTTAGGGAGCACGGGGGCGCCGAAGCCCGGAGGTAGCACGATCGTGTAACGCCACTCCGTAACGAACGGCTGCACCTCAATATCATTCTTGCGGGGTTTCCAGCCTGGATTGTCGGGTTTGTCAGTTCCGTCGTCGGATAACACGTAGTCGGGATAGCCCCACAAAAGATTATCGGTGCGAATAGCGACGACGGCGGCGGCTAAATCGGACGATCCGCGCCTTGCTTTTGCAATGTCGAGCTTCAATTCAAACGGCCTGGTCAGATCGGATCCGGACGTGTGTTCCACATTGGTAAGAGCTTCGGCGAGGAAGTAGCTTTTGACATAGCGTTCCAGGCCTTCCCGTGTGTCCTTTGTCTCCTCCTGTCCGTACCGGTAACGTAGAAGTGCGGACTCTTCGCCGGTAGATTGAAAGACCTCGACGATGCGTGCTGGACCGTACTCTGACAGGTAGAATTCGCGGCGGATGTTTTGTGCGTTTTCCGACGGAGTGTTCACGGGCGTCTGCACCAACTGCCTGCTGTCGGGGCCGATCGGCAGCGCGAACCTCCCTTGGTCATTCCACGGAAGGTACCCGGGCTCGAAATACTCGGCGGTGGCGTCGATCCAGACGGCGGGTTTCCCGGGGATGTAAACAATGGCGTGGTTGAAGATGCCGATTCCGGCCAGTTCGGGACTAACATCGTTGTCGCCGCGCACTTCGAGCAAGGCCAACTGGGCGGGAATGCCCGCCGCCTTGAGTGCTGAAACGAGCACAATCGCCTTGTCCTTACAATCGCCGTAGCCGCTCTTCAGCGTCTCGCCTGCCGGATGCGGTATGAGTGCCGAGGAACCAAACTCGAGTCCGGTATAGCGGACCTTCTGGTGCAGATTGGTAACTAAACGGCGCAAGAGATCTGGACCCTTCAATCCAGCAGTACCTTCCAGCAACGACTGGACTTCTCCCGGGCGAATAGCACCCTCGATGTCCTTGTAATACCCTTGGGCAACAGCGTTCCAAGATTCCCCCGTGGAATAGTCAATGCTGGGCCAGTTATCGAAGTCCGAGGGCAGGTCTCTTTCTCGATTTTCGAGCGCGTCCGTCGCTCCCTGCTCAAACCGCAAGGTGACGATGCCGCTCTTTTCGCTGCGCGTCGCTTTCAGGGCAGGCGCTTGGCGAAGTTTGTATTGAATGTGAACGGAAGAAGGCGCCTGGAGCTCCACAACTTCGTGCAACAACGGGTCGTTGTAACCGACATAAGAACGGCGCATGATCCCGTAGTTATTCATGGGTTCCGTGTCTTCCCAAACTGTTTCTTTCTCCACAATGGAGCCAATGGCGACGGCTGGCAACGGGCCTGAATAAGAGCGCTGATCTTCGTAGATCTCGGGACGCTGATCGTGCTCAGGCGACTCGGTCAAGACCTTTGGATCCAGCGTGGCGACAGTCCCATCAGGCGCGATGACGCGGGCGCGAATCTGAGGTCTTTTCTGCCGCCACGGAGACCAGGTCGCTCTTGCGGTATCCCAATTGCTTAGAGCGTCTTTGGTTTCAACGCGGTAGACGATGCGCACGGTCGAAGTTGTCCGTTCGGCGGAATCGAAAACTATGCGACGTTCTTCGAACAAAACGGTCACATTGGCAAATTTTTGTACTTTGATGGCCGCGGCCGCCACGGCAATATCCTTAGGCTCAGCGGAGAACGCCGCACCCTCCCACGGCGGAGGTGGCGTGCTTTGGCCGGGCAGCGTTCCGACGAAAATAAGTAGATAGAGTGCAGACGAAAAGATGCGACAAAATAACAAATGGATCATAGGGCCCAAGACCAGATTGGTGGTTGCTGGCCAGTTAGAATGTATCGGGAATCTGGGCCCAGGGCAAACTCGGGCTTTCCATCCTGCAAACTGTCTTGCACTCTTCATCACAACTGAAACGCTCGGCAGCTAATGACGATTATTCGTCGGCCGCGACCGCTGTCCGTCAGCACAACTCGGCCCAGAATAATGAAGAGCACTTCCTCGCCATATAACCCGCTGTATCTACAGATTAATTGCTTCTAACCTGTCCCCGATGGCTTCGGCCTTTCGCGTGCACTGTCGGTGGAATCTCTCTGGCCAAGACTCCCGAAGAGAAGACTGGAACCAGCCTATGCTCCATAAATGTGCCAATCCCGCCTGCAGCGTTCCCTTCCTTTCACTGCGCGAAGGCAAGCTGTTCCTAGCGGAAACTTTTTCTTCCGACGATAGCGCCGCTTTCGATGGCAACCGGCGGAAACTGCGGCGGCGTGAACACTTCTGGCTGTGCGACGCCTGCTCCTCGCACTTTACGCTCCGTTTCGACAGCAACCGTGGGATGCTTACGGTCCCCCTTAGCGAGCGCCCGGGTCCACGCTTCCTCACCCGCGCAGCAGGCAATACCTGTTGATCGTTAAAAGGGGGCGCCCATGAAATACCCAACGATGAACTTTCCCACGATGGATTACGCAATCACAAAACGCTCGCCTTGCTCGGTTTGCGGCCTCGACACTTTTCGCCACACCGGATGGTTCCTCGTGGTCGAGAACCGCTGGTTTGACCGCCTCAAGATCCTGTCCTGGCATTCCTCGCTGGCATCGCAGAAAGACATGAAGAGCGTCTGCTGCAGGCAACATCTCAAAGCGCTCATTGCCCACTGGCTGACCCAGGCCAGCCTCCGCCTGCCTCCGTCGCGCTATCCTCCGCTGCCCATCGGCAGCGACCCGACTCTGACCGACGTCGATCTGGGTCCTCATTCGGTTGGCCGGCTGGTCGGCGAATTGGCGGTTCATCGCGAGTCCTTTTCCCGGGTGTGGTCAGGTTCCGCCGCAAACCTCGAATCCATCCTCGACGCCCTTATCACCATCGGAGCGGAAAACCAGCCCCACGCGCTGGAATTCCACCTCTCCGACCAACCAGAGTCCTCGCACGGACTATCACTCCAATAAGGCGCCGACGGAGTTTAGCTCTGCCGGCGCTCCCTCCACACTCGCCAATCTTTTTCCATCGCGTCCGCCATCGCCTGCGCCGCTCCCAGCAGCCAGTTCCCTTTTCGTCCGCGCAAGTCCTTCAGGATCGCCCGGCGCTTTTCCTCCGTTCCCGCATGTATGTTCGCCGTCTCTCGGCCCATGGCCTCCAGCAACCGGCACTCCTCTCGGCTCGTTCCAAGCGCCTCCAGTTCGATGCGCGAACAATAGGGTGACAGCCGCCGCACCAGCCAGTGCCCCCGCAGCTGCACATACGGATCGGGGCAGCGTACCGACCGTCGCAGGATTACCGCATACAGAATCTCTGCCGGCAGCTTCGGGTTTAGCCACTGCATTGCCGACGGAGTCAGCGCCTTCGCTTCCCGCGCTATGCGTCCGCCTTTATACTCCGCGATCGCCACCACCCGCAGATGCCCCAGGCTCCCGAGGCCCGCCCTTCGTGACGCCAGCCGGTATGGGACGCCCCGTTCCGGCAGCAGATGCTCAATCGCTTCGCGGGCGCTCTCCGGTATTTCTCCCTTCACCGTCGGAAGACGATCCATTTTCCCCCAGAACACCACCGGATCGCGCAGCTTGCTCGTCGCGATCGTGCGCAACCACCCGTGACTCTCCTCCAACACAAATGGACGACCTCCCTCTTCCATCCCTCGCTCGTATCCCTCCAGAATCGCCGCTGCCGAGTCTTTCGGCTTCAGCGCCAAACGCTCTTCCTGAGCGGCCAGCAACGCGCTCGTGGCCAGCCGAACCAGATCCATCGTGTAGGGAAATAAATTCACTTCATCAAAATCGTTCACCCCCCACACCAGCCGTCCGTTGGTATCTCGCCAGGTGCCGAAGTTCTCGACATGCAGATCGCCCACCGACAAAATATTTGGGACGCGGTCTACTTCCGCACACTCCTCCGGCCACAACTGCAACCAGCGATAGAAAGTCGCCCGGAAAAACGGGAAGAGGGACGCCGCCATCTGCTCATGCTTGAAACGCAAATCGGGCTCAACGATTCGAATGTGCAGCCGCACCCAATCCTCAAATTTTTTGGTAGCTTTAATAATGTTCATGGGCATTGAATAACAATAGGGAAGCAACAATAAGAAGATAATCTCGGCCTGTCAAGAAAAGCCTGCCAGGGCGAGGCTGCTGAGTGGCGACTGTCGGCCTCGTGCTACTCTTCCCTCAACGTGTCTGCAAAGCTCGCGCAAATCTTTCACGGCGCCTATCGCGAACTCCGCCCCCACACGTCCGCGCCGCCGATGCACATTCGTTTTTATCCTTTCGTCTCCATCAACAACACCATCCGGCTACGTCAAGGAGAGCTGTACATCCGGCTCTCAGACCTGCTCGAAGGCGCTCCCGAAGGGGTGCTGCACTCGATCGCCCACATTCTGCTCGCCAAGCTTTATCGCAAGCCGGTCAATCGCATCCACAGCGCCCGTTATCGCCGCTATGTCGCCAGCCACGACGTGGCCGCCAAAGCGCGGCTCTTCCGCCAGATGCGCGGACGCAAGCACATCCACTCCGCCCGCGGCCACCACTATCATCTGGAAGAGATCTTCGACGACCTCAACCGACGCTTCTTTCACGGACTCATGGGACGCCCGCAACTCACCTGGAGCCGGAACCACGCCCGCCGCAGCCTCGGCCACTACGACCCGGCACACAATGCCATCGTCATCAGCCGTGTCTTCGATCACCCGCGCGTGCCGCGCTATGCGGTCGAATACATCGTGTTTCACGAGATGCTGCACTTGAAACACCCGGTCAGACTGCGGGGGAGCAGAAGATGCGTGCACTCGCGGGAGTTTCTAGAAGAAGAAAAGAGTTTTCCTGAACTGGCCGATGCTAAGAAGTTTTTGAGGATCCTCTGAGAGTCCTCCCAACTCCCCAGCTCTCATTGACCTGCCGGTCTGGCCCACGTAGAATTCACGCCAATAATCGAGCCGCCCATAACCACCCCTCGGGCGTTGCAGTTCAAGCGAGGCTAAAGGCTAAACGGGAACCCGGATGACACAGCAATAATTTGGAGGGCTGCCATGAAGAAATTGATCCTGGACCTTGTCTTCTTGGGTCTCATCCCGTGGAGCGGAGCCACCGGACAAACCGTACAGAACGAAGGTTTCGCGCGCGCACTAGGGCCGGGGTGGACGTCTATGTATCACATCAGCCCAGACGCTCGGTACAATGGCATCCGTTTTGTCTCCGACGGCGACACATTTAAGGACTGGAAGAAAACGGTGTATATCGAGAGTCACAGTGAATCCAGCCAGATCTCTCCGGAAGAGTTATTGAACAGACAAGAGGAAAAAGGAAAAGCGCAAAAGGGGTGCTCCGACAAAAGGCAGTTCCTCGTGATCGCAAAAGATGAAACCAGCGTTTTGGTGCGATGGCACCGAAACGCCTGCGGCAATTCGCAGGAAGAAGACGCCGTCACCAGAGTGATTATCGGAAAGCATAGCTGGTACGCTCTTTCTTACATCGAAAAAGTGCATGAAATGACGCCAGACACTTTCGCGCAGTGGAGCAAGACGTTTTCCGATGCCACCTTCGATTCCGTGACGCTTTCCTTTGATCCGGCCTGGATGCGCGTGGATGTGGACGAGGTCGTTCCTTTCGCGATGGACAAGGTGCTGGCCGCGCTCAAGCCCGCCATGGAAAGCCAGGAATGTAAGGTCACGGAAACGACGGCGGAGCGGATCAAGTGCAAGCGCCCAAAGGTGAAGATCAGTTGGCGTGAGGCTTCCGGCGATGAGAGCGTAGAGGCCGTGCTCGAGGCGAAAAGCGACCATACGCAAGTCCGCATAACGACCGATATGAGAAGCGATGGGTCAACAAAAAAGAACTGGTCGACGCCTATCTTCGAGGGAATGCTGAAGAATCTACAAAACGCACAGCCCTAGGTCGTCCAGCTCCGTCCCAAAGAAAACGAAGACCCGAACCCGCGGATCCGGGTCTCGGGAACTACGTAACCTGTCCAGCTACCAGAAGATTATTGCCAGCCACGCGCTCAAGGGCAATGTCACGAAGGGCTGGGTTGCTGCGAAAATACCATTCAATGCCCGGTTTCCCCGTGTGATGCAAATCACAGCAATCCGTGACTCACTGCGTTGACCACCCCCACTCGAAGCCGTATCCTATGGATATTGAAATTGAATTTCATTTTCAATTAGAAAACGGACCCTAATTCAATGCTTCAGGCATTCATCATTACTCTCCGAGAAGGCGTGGAAGCCGCTCTCATCGTAGGCATCACTTTGGCGTACCTTGCCAAAATCGGCCGCAATGATCTGCGCAAATCGGTCTATGCCGCTCTCGCCGCAGCTTTTGCTGGATCGATTGGCGTGGCCGTCGTGCTCTCCCGCTTCAAGCTAAACGAAGACGTCTTCGAAGGCTGGGTCATGCTGGTGGCTGCCGTCTTCGTCGTCACCATGATCGTTTTCATGATGAAGACCGGTCGCAAGCTCAAAGGCGAGATCGAAAGCAAGGTCGGATTGTTCGCCCGTGGCGACGCCTGGATCGGCCTCTTCATTTTCGTCTTTCTCATGGTCCTGCGCGAGGGCGCGGAAACCGTTCTGATGCTGTCCGCCGTGACGCTGAACTCGAGCGAACTGATGAGCTTCATCGGCACGCTTTCGGGCGTAGGCGTTGCGATCCTGTTCGGCGTGATGTTCGTCAAGGGCAGCGTCAAGATCAACCTGCAGAAATTTTTCAGGGTCACCACCGCGATTCTTTTCCTGGTAGCCGGGCAACTGGTGATCTCCGGCCTGCACGAGCTCTCCGAGAACGGAGTGCTTCCCTCTTCTCGCCAGGAGATGGCCATCATCGGCCCCATCGTCCGCAACGATTTTTTCTTTTTCGTCACCATCCTCGCGCTGGCCGCACTGATGGTGCTGTTTGATATGAAGAGCCGCCAGCCGGTCGAGTTGCCGGCCGCCGGCGCCGCCCGCCGCAAAGCGCTCTGGACGGCCCGCCGTGAGCGTCTCTGGATGGCGTCGGTTTACGTCTTTTCGTTCGCCTTCATCGTGATGATCACCGCCAGCTTTATCTATGAGAAGAGCGCCAGCGCGCTCTCGCCTGCTACCGAAGTCACTTTCGTCGACGGTAAAGTCTCGATCCCCCTGAAAGAGGTTTACGACGGCGAACTGCACCGCTTTGAAACGAAAGAAGGCGGCGTCGAAGTCCGCTTCTGGCTCTATCAGAAGCCGGACGGAAAAATCGCAACCCTGTTTGACGCCTGCGAAATCTGCGGCCCCGTTGGCTTCTACAAAGGAGCGCAAGGCGTGATCTGCAAGAACTGCGCCGCCCCCATTAACCCGCAGTCCGTCGGCATGCCCGGCGGCTGCAATCCGATCCCGCTGAAAGCGCAGGTCACCGATGACGCCGTCATCGTCTCCGAGGCCGACGTCGCGGCGGGCAGACACTACTTCGAGCAGAAATAATGTTTCCCCGCATCGTCTACGAATCGTTTCGCCGCCAAGCGCGCCGCAAGCTTTTGGCGGGCATTGCGATCACGCTGGGCGTAGCGGTTGCCACCGCGATGATCGCCGTAGCCACGGACATCGGCGACAAAATCAACCGCGAACTGCGCAGCTACGGCGCCAATCTAGTCGTCACTCCGCAGGAAGACACGCTCGATGTGGAAGTCGGTGGCGTCAACCTGAAACCTCCGAGCGACGGCGCGTTTCTCAACGAAGCCGACCTTCCGAAAATTCGCGGCACCTTCTGGCACCACAATATCGTCGGCTTCTCGCCCATGCTGCCCGTCACTGTGAAACTCGGCGGCAGTAGCGGTGCAAAGGATGTCACGCTGGTTGGCACCTACTTCAATAAGGCGCTCAGCTTCGGCAAAGACGACTTCACTACCGGCGTGCGGATCACACATCCATGGTGGAAGGTTTCGTGCGGCAATGGCAAGGAGTCTCCAAACTGCGTTTGGCCCGCGGACGACTCTCAGAATGTGCTGCTCGGCGAACGCTTGGCCACGAAGCTTGGCAAGCAACCCGGCGAGACAATCGAAATCGCCCGCCGCAAACTTACCATTTCCGGCATCCTCTCCACCGGTGGCGCTGAAGACGACCAGATCGTCGCGCCGATCGCACTGGCGCAGCAAATTCTCGGTAAACCTGGCGCCGTACGCCGCGTCTACGTCAGCGCTCTGACCAAGCCCCCGGATGCACTCTCTGTTCGCGATCCGAAGACGATGACTCCCGAGGTTTACGACCGCTGGTACTGCTCGCCCTACGTGGAGTCGATTGCCTACCAGTTACAGGAAGCCATTCCGCATTCGCATGCGGAGCAGATCCGCCAGGTCGCGCAAAACGAAGGCACGGTGCTCTCGCGCATCAAGGGACTCATGCTGCTGATTACGTTCGCCGCACTTTTCGCATCCGCTCTCGCTGTTTCCGCTGCCATGGCCACGGCTATCTTTGAGCGCCGCGTCGAAGTCGGTCTGATGAAAGCCCTCGGCGCGGGGAACGTCACAGTCTCCGCGATCTTCTTTGCGGAGGCGCTGCTGCTCGCGCTCGTTGGCGGCATTGCGGGATTTTCCGCCGGAGCGCTGCTTGCGCGCCAGATCGGCCGGTCGATTTTCAACTCGCAGATTTCCATCGAGCCCGTGCTCTTCCCAATCATCATCGCCATCGCCGTTTTCGTAACCTTCGCCGGAAGCGCCGCCGCTATTCGGCGTGCCGTAAAATTCGATCCCGTTTTCGCACTGCGAGGTGAAGGATGAAGATGACGACGAGCAGCACTTCCGGCACGCTCCTCACTCCCAGGCAAGTTGCTGATCGCCGTGTTGAGTCGCCGCATATATCTATGTTCGCGCGCATGCTTCTGCGTGCCGCCGTACTCCGTCGCCGACGCGCCGCTTCCGCACTCCTTGCCATGATCGTTGCCGCGGCGGTCGCCACGGCGATGATGAACCTCTACGTCGACGTGCAAGCCAAACTCCGCACCGAGTTTCGAAATTATGGCGCCAACGTGGTCATCGTCGCCAAGGACAGCCAGTCTCTGCCCGCCGACGCGCTGGCCAAAGCCGAATCCGTTCTCGGCGCAAGAACGCTGGCGGTTCCTTTCTCTTACGCGGTCGCTCGCACGCAAGACGGACAATCCGTAGTCGTCGTCGGTACCGACTTCGCCCGCGCCCGCCAACTGGACCACTGGTGGAAGGTGAGCCATTGGCCCGACGGGCCAAACGAAGCGCTTGTCGGCATGCGCGCCGCTAGCGTAGTTAATCCCAAAGCTAGCCCCAATCGCGAGCCTTTCGAGCTCACTTTCCAGGGCAAGGCGATCCAACTCGCACCCGCTGGCATGCTCCAGACGGGCGCCGGCGAAGACAGCCGTATTTATCTCGATCAAGCTGAGTTCCAGAACTGGACGGGCGTCGCGCCCTCCACCATCGAAGTCGCCGCCAATGGGACCGCCGCGCAAGGTGAAGCGTCGATTCGCCAGCTCGCGCAGCTTCTGCCCACGGCTGATATACGCCCCGTCCGCCAAATCATGGAGGGCGAAGCTAATGTGCTGAACAAAACGCGCGCGACGCTCTATGCCTCCGCCACACTTGTTGTTCTTACTTCCGCGCTCTGCGTGCTCGCTACGCTCATAGGATGGGTCTTTGACCGGCGCCGCGACTTCGCTATCATGAAGGCTCTCGGAGCTTCCGAACGTCTAGTCAATGGGTTCTTCGCAGCCGAGGCCGCGGCCCTGGGCGTAGTCGGCGCGATTCTCGGCTTCTTTATCGGCATCGGCGTCGCTGCCTGGATTGGACGCGTCAACTTCCATGCGCCTGTCGTGCCGCGCTTCGGCGTTTTTCCGTATGTGCTTGCCGGCAGTGTTGCTGTGGCGCTCATTTCGGCTATTCTGCCCATCGAGCTGTTACGGCGCGTGCAACCGGCTATTATTTTGAGGGGAGAGTAGAAGGGGAAGTTAGAAAGAAAAAGACCGCCTATGATTCGACTCAACCACGTCACCAAGAGTTATCCCGCCCGAGCGGAAGAAAATAACGGCGGCCTTATTAAAGCGCTCGACGACATTTCTCTTTCAATCGCGCCCGGCGAGTGGGTCGCGATGATGGGCCCCTCAGGTTCCGGCAAGAGCACCATGGTCAATCTCATCGGATGCCTCGACCGCCCCACCAGCGGCGAGATCTGGCTTGACGGACAAAACGTCGCCAGCCTGAGCGCATCGGATCTCAACCATGTCCGCGCCGAAACCATCGGTTTCGTCTTTCAGCAGTTCCACATGATTCCCTACCTCACCGCCGTTGAGAACGTCATGCTCGCTCAGTACTTTCACAGCATGACCGACGAGCAGGAAGCGCTCGAAGCGCTTGATCGCGTCGGCCTCAAAGACCGCGCCGGCCACCTGCCTTCACAGCTCTCCGGAGGCGAACAGCAGCGTGTCTGCATTGCACGCGCACTTATCAACGATCCCAAAATCGTGCTTGCCGACGAGCCCACCGGCAACCTCGACGCTGCTAACGAGGAAATCGTCCTGCGCCTGCTTCGCGAACTCCATCAGCAGGGACACACCATCGTCATGGTGACGCACGATCCCGTGGTGGCGCGTTTAGCCGACCGCCGCATCGAACTGCATCACGGCAAAATCGCCGCTCAGGAAGTCTTTTCGATGGCCGACGACGAGCAGTTCGATGAAGTGCTGGAAGAATTGTTTGCGCTGGAAGAGAACGGGCAAATCGCCGAGATTGGCCGGATGGAAGTCCACGGCGCTCTGCCCGTTTCCATCGCTGTGGAAAAAATGGCCGCCATGGGATTGGTCGCGACCCACCCGCACCCGCCCGAAGCGCACGATCACAAGCCTTTCGTCAATCCCTGCCACGACGCGCTGAAGCCGGCCGGCTTTTCGACCGGCGACGGTTCATCGATCGTCGAACTCACTCCGCGAGGATACCAGCGCGCCGCCGACATCATTCGCCGCCACCGCCTGGCCGAGCGCCTTTTCACCGATTCCCTCGCCATGGACAGCGAAACCGAAATCGAGCAACAGGCTTGCAAATTCGAGCACATACTCTCACCCGAAGCCACCGACAAGATCTGCACCTTCCTCAACCACCCGCTCACCTGTCCGCACGGCGCGCCGATTCCGCCGGGACCATGTTGCGGGCGGCACGCCGAACCCAGGCAGATCGCTGCCGCATTATCCCGGCAACGTTAGTTTTGATTGTTAGTTTTGATTGTCAGTTTGGATTCGATGTAAACGCGCGCCTGCTACTTCTTCCCGAAGAACTTCCCAAATCCCAGCCGCACCTGCACCGTATTCAACCCCGGATTCGGCACCGTCAGCCCGGCGTTTGAAATGTGCATGTAGCGGACATCCAACGACCACGCATGTTCCCCGAGAAAATACATTCCGAAGGCCGCGCCGGTCGTAAAATTTATGGTCGAAGTTCCCGCCGGCACCTCGTGCGTTGTAAACAGCGTTCCCCCATTCAACTCGAGGTACGGAGCCACATGTCCGCGCGTGGCGAAAATCCATTTAAACCCCACCGGGTTCACTCCTCCTCCGTAGGCGGTGTTGGCTCGCTGAAACACGACAAACGCCGGCACTGCGTCCACTGCAAGCTCGAATCGTCCGCTGAGAAAGCCCGGCAAGTGCGGTTCGGTCAGTATCCACCCATAACGGACGCCCGCGTTCCACACGTTCGTGTCTTTCGTGCCGCCCGGAACCGAATGGCCGCCGCCCGTCCACACCTCGATCTCATGACCGCCGTCCTCCGGACGATCCTGGGCGACAGCCAGGAAAGCTGTCAGAAAGGTTGCTAGAAAGAGTAAGAGTATTGGAGCGAGTTTCCGAAAAAGAAAGCCAGCGCCCCGAATGGTTCGTGTCATAAGTGCGGTCAAGTTCGAAATGGAACGATACGCGAAAACGAACGATACGTGAACTCCGGCCAGGAAACAAATCCAGTCTCTACAAGCCCAGCCCGCCATCCACCTCCAGCACCTGCCCGGTAATAAACTGCGGAGCCGCGGCAAAGAACATCACTGCCGCGGCAATGTCCGCCGCGGTCCCATTCCGTTGCATCGGCGTCTGTTTCGCCATTTTTTTCATGAATGAGGCCGCTGATTTCTCTCCCAAATCAATCATCCCGGGAGCAACCGCGTTCACCGCAATCTCCGGCGCCAGCGCCTTCGCCATCACTTTGGTCAGCATGTGTACTGCCGCCTTCGACGAGCAATAGTGCGCGTGCGTCGCCCACGGCCGAAGCCCGCCCAGGGAGCCCATATTAATGATGCGCCCTCGGCGCTTTCTCAGGTACGGTAGCGCCTCCCGCGACACCAGAAACGGTCCGCGCGTGTTTGACGCAAAAATCGCATCCCACTGCGCCACGGTGAGCTTGTCGAACGCAGCGGTCTCGTAATTTGCGGCGTTATTCACCAGCACGTCGATTCCGCCCAGTTCCCTCGCCACTTCCCTTACCATTTCGCGGACACTTTGCTCATCGGTGACATCGCAGCGCACCGCCAGCGCATCCACACCATGCTGCGCCAGTTCTCCTACTACCGCCCGTGCCTCGCGCGCCGACTCGCGATAGGTAATGGCCACGTCCGCGCCGTTTTGGGCTGCGGCCAAAGCAATGGCGCGTCCCAGTCGTTTCGCTGCTCCCGTGACCAGGATCGTCTTTCCAGAAAGTGGCCGTCCTGCCTTCGTCATCCCGAGCCTTGTCATCAGGAAATTCTACGCTGTCTTTGTCGGGCACCCAGTGTCTGGCATTCTGTGGGTTGGAAAGACTGCACTCAAACTGCTACACTCCCTCGCATGACGCAACCTCGGGAAGTCGTCGTTTACTCCCGCAAAGGATGTCATCTCTGCGAAATTGTCAAAGAGAGCATCGCCAAGCTCGAAAAGCGCGGCGGCTTCACCTGGCGTGAAATTGACGTAGATTCCGACGCCGAAGTCCGCCGCCTCTATACCGACGAAGTCCCCGTGGTCTTCATCAATGGCCGCAAAGCATTTAAGTACCACATGGACGAGCAGGAATTCCTGCGCAAACTGAGCGCCTGAGTGCAACCGACTTTCAACTTCTTTACTCTCCCATTTACAATCAGCCCCGATGCTTCGCACACAACTCTACGCCGATCCCGCCGGCCGCTTCGTCCACGCTATTGTCCTCGAGAGCTGCCGGAGAAACAGCGGCAAGACAGCCCTGATTGACACTTCCTGCGATCGCCGATTCACTTTCGCCGCATACGGGAATCTCGTCGAATCCCTTGCCCGTGGCCTCATCTCAGCCGGGCTGGCTCCCGGAGAAGTGGTGGCAATCTTCCTCCCCAACTCCTGGGAATTCGCCATCACCTATCACGCTGCCACGCTCGCCGGAGGCATCCCCACGCTGCTCAATCCGTCCTACCGTGAGCGCGAGATCCGCTTTCAACTGGAAAACTCCGGCGCCACGTTCCTTATCACCGATTCTCCGCTTCTGGAAAATGTGAACCTCGCGGGACTTCCTGCGCTGCGCCGCGTCTTCACGACGAGGCACGAGCGCGCAGGTTGCGAAGACTTCGCGAGTCTGCTGCGGCCCACTTCTGCCAAATTCCCGGAAGCTCGCCAGAACTCGCAAGAAACTATCGCCGCTCTTCCCTACTCCAGCGGCACTACTGGACTGCCCAAAGGCGTCATGCTCTCGCACTACAATCTGGTCGCCAACGTTTACCAGCTGCTTGGCAAGAACGGCACGCCACTTACTGCGGACGACACGATGCTATGCTTCCTGCCCCTCTACCACATCTATGGACTCACCGTGGCGCTGACTCTTTCCGCGGCGCTCGGCTCCACGCTAGTTCTGGTGCCGCGCTTCGACGTGCAAAAGCTGTGCGCTTTTCTGATTCAGGAAGGCGTAACCATGATGCCGATGGTGCCACCCGCCATCAATGCGCTGTGCCAGGCCGCTGAGGCTGGAATCTTTCCAATGAATCACAAAGTGCGCTGGATCAAATCCGGCGCCGCGCCGCTCGCTCCTGAACTGGCCCGCCGCTTCACCAAGCTCACCGGCATTGCCGTCCTTCAGGGATACGGCATGACGGAAGCCTCGCCCGTCACCCATGCTGGCTACATTGCGCCACCTGAAATGTATCGTCCCGCGTCCATTGGCCAGCCGCTGGCCCTCACCGATTGCCGCGTGCTGGACCTGAACGGGAATGATGTCGACCCCGGCGAGCGAGGCGAATTGGTGATGCGCGGCCCGCAGATCATGCTCGGATACTGGAAGGAGCCGCAAGCCACCGCCGCCGTGTTGCGCGATGGCTGGTATTTCTCCGGCGACATCGTCCGCTGCGACGGCGACGGCTTCTATTATGTCGTCGACCGCAGCAAAGAGATGATCAAGTACAAGGGATTCCCCGTCGCTCCTGCCGAAGTCGAATCCGTCTTGCTCGAACATCCCGCCGTCCGCGATTGCGGCGTAGTTGCCAAACCTGACCTCGCCTGCGGAGAAATACCCTGCGCCTTTGTCGTCCTGCGCGAGGGCTTTGCGGCCTCTGACGAGCTCGCCAAACAACTCTGCGATTTCGTGGCCGACCGCATCGCCCACCACAAACAGCCCCGCGAGGTTCACTTCGTGGAAGTTGTGCCGCGGACACCATCGGGTAAGATCCTGCGACGCGAGCTGCGAAAAATCGTCGCGTGATCCTTGTCCGGTCAGGCGGGGGTGCCCGGGCTCTCCAACGGCACGTTTTAGCGATGTAAAATGATCTTTGCCCTCATGACGATCACAACCTTCGTTGCCAAGTCCGCCTTTCGCAACAAGCGGCGCAGTCTGCTGACGGTGGCCAGCATCGCCTTTTCTCTGCTCCTCCTCTGCATCATGCTCTGCGTGTGGCGCAGCTTTTACATCGACCCGGGAGCCCCGGACTCTGCGCTTCGTATCATGACCCGTCACAAGGTCTCACTCGCGAACTTCCTTCCTATTTATTATCGCGACAAGATCCGCGCCATTCCTGGCGTCGTGCATGTCGTTCCTATGACCTGGTTCGGCGGCAAGTATAAGGACGACAAACCGGAAAACTACTTCGCTCAGATGGCCACCGACCCCGACGAATACTTCGACGTCGCCGCCGACAAGGTCATGCCCGCCGACCAACTCGCTGCCTGGAAGCGCGACCGCGCGGGCTGTGTCGTCGACGCTGACCTTGCCAAGAAACACAACTGGAAGATCGGTGACCACATCATCCTGCAAGGCACCATCTTCCCCGCCAATTTTGACCTGACGCTGCGTGGCATCTACACCATCGATCCGCCACAGAGTAACCTCTACTTCCACGCCAAATACCTGGAAGAATCTGTCGACTGGTTTAAAGACACGGCCGGCTTTTACTTCACTCGCGTCGACACAGCTGAAGACATGCCGCGAGTGGCACGCGCCATCGACGATATGTTCCATGGCAGTCCGGTTCCCACCAAGAGCGAGAGCGAACAGGCTTTCAAAGCCGATTTCATCTCCATGCTGGGCAGCGTCAAAGCATTCATCCTCAGCATCTGCGGAGCCGTCGTCTTTACCACGCTCCTGGTGTGCGCCAACACCATGGCCATGTCGATCCGCGAACGCACCCGCGAAGTCGCCGTCCTGCGCACCCTCGGATTCACTCGCGGAAGCATTCTAAAGTTGCTCTTGACCGAATCGATCGCCATCTCTGTAATCGGAGGGTTGGTGGGCATCACGCTCGCAACCGCGGCGATTGTCTTCATGGCGCGCCCTGGTATCGGGTTGCCCGTTTCGATGCACATGACCGTTGCCACCGCGCTGGTCGCCATGTTTGTAGCGTTTCTTGTGGGGATAGCCAGCGGACTCATTCCTTCCTATCGCGCTTCGAACCTCGGCATTGTCGACGCGCTGCGCTACATCGGCTGACGCAATCTCGAACGTCCACTTCCTTCAAAGTGCTAAACTCGCTTCGCATGCGGACGGACATGCTGCCCCTTTGCGACCAGCACTATCGCACCATGGAGCCCGCTCTAGCTCCTTACAGCGCCGACTTTTCGATTGAATTCTTTCGCTGCACCGACAAGTTCTGCCACCGCTGCTTCGGAGAGCGCGTCGGCTACACCACGCCCAAGCGCGGAGACGCGCCTGCGCTCACCCCCAACCAGCCCATCTGCGAGCGTCACAGGCGCCCCATGTTCATCATCAGCCTCGACCGCCAGCGTAACCACGTAACCTACGCCTGCCCCGAACCTGACTGTGGCGAGCGCGTAGTGCGGACGTAACTCGCACACGCTGCTTATTTTCCGTTGTTAGCTGATTTATTGGGCACGCGGAATGAGGCGACAGAGGGACAGGCGGACTTACTCTCCCACCAGCCATCCGTACTGCGCCGCCGACAGGGGCACTACACTCAAGCGTCCCTGCCTCACCAGTGGCGACTCAGCAAAAGCCGCCCGCGCCTTGATTTCAGCTAGCGTCTTCGGCTTCGCGATCGCCTTCCCAACCTTGATCTTCACCTGCGGCGTCTTGGGGTCGCTCGCGTCCACCGCCGCCACCGACGCCGTCCCTACCGCGCTCTTCTCGTCTCCGGTGTGATAAATCACTAATCGCTCTCCCGGCTTCATTTCGCGCAGGTGCTTCACTGCCGCTGGATTTGTCACGCCATCCCAAATCGTGGTTTTCTCGCGCTCAAGATTTGCGAAGGAATACACGGTCGGTTCCGTTTTCAGAAGATAGTCCATGGGCAGGTATTGTAAACAGAAAACCAGATGGCAGCCGGAAGAAATCAGTGGAGAGCCGGGCGTCCTCGCCCGGCCCGACGGGCGAGACGCCCGTCCCTCCATTTTGTTACCGCCGACACTTCCCTTCCGCGCTGGTTTCGCCAACAATAGAAGCTTCTTGTGACTGAAGCCCCGATTAACCCGGGCGGGATCACCATGGCCAAGGCCATCGAGCGCTATTTTAATGTGGCGCTTTATCTGCTCGTGGTCTGTGGCTTCGGTGCTCTGGCTTCGACGGGAGGCCTGGATCTGCCAGCAGTGGTTCTGGTGGGACTGGCGCTGGCGCTCCGCGGATACCAGCTTCTGACACGGCGCGAGTTTGTCATCCCCGAACGCTGGACCACGTTTCTGACGCTGATTTACGTTTTCGTTTATGGCGCCGACTACCTTTTTCTTTCGCGCAGCTTTCTGGCAGCCAGCGTTCACCTTGTGCTCTTTACCATGGTTGTCCGCCTATTTTCGTTGCAGCGAACGCGCGACCACTACATGCTTGCGGTACTTTCGTTTCTGATGGTGCTGGCAGCCGCCGTGCTTACGGTTGGCGGTGTGTTCCTGCTTTCCTTCGCGGCCTTCCTGCTGGTTGCAGTCATCACGTTTGTTCTGATGGAAATGCGGCACTCGGTCGCGGCCGAGCAAAACGCGCAAGATCCACGCGTCGCCGCTCCCGCCCGGCGTATGGCTTACGGACTGCTGGCGATCGCTCCGGCGCTCATGCTGATGATTTTGGCTGGAAGTTTCCTGATCTTCTTTCTTCTTCCCCGCATTTCGTCGCGGTACATGAGCGCCTATAGTCCGACAAGCGAGGTCTCCACCGGCTTCACCGATCATGTCGAACTGGGCCGCATCGGACAGATTCAGCAGTCCAGTGCCGTGGTCATGCATATCGAGATTCAGAACGACGCGCAAGGCGCTTACGACCTGAAATGGCGTGGGGTGGCGCTGAGCGATTTTGACGGAAGAGTCTGGACGAATTCCTACCATCAAACCCAGCTGCGACCGGCGGGAGATGGAAGCTACCGGCTGGCGCCACCGGTGGATCCTAGAGGCGCAACAGCGACCGCGGGCCGATCCATTCGTTATCGCATCCTGATGGAGCCGGTTGGGACGAATGTCTTTTTTTTGGCCGAGAGGCCGCAGAGTCTCAGGGGAAATTTCCGGCTGTTAAGTACGGACGCCGGGGGAGCTGTCTACAATCTCGAGGCCGATCATCCTATCAACCGCTACGAGGCCGAATCGCAATTGCCGGTAATCGACGGCGAGGAGCTTCGTCTGGCGGCGAATACGGCACCCTTAGGACTGGAGAAGTACTTGGAACTGCCGCCGCTCGATAGCCGGATTGCGAAGATGGCGGAGGAAATCACGGCGCAGGCTCCCAGCAACTATGACAAGGCAGTCGCGCTGGAACAGTATCTATCAACCCACTTCGGATATACGCTGCAATTACCCCGCACTCTGCCGCAGGATCCGCTGGCCAATTTCCTGTTCGAGAGGAAGACGGGTCACTGCGAATATTTCGCCAGTTCGATGGCGGTAATGCTGCGCTCTCTACACATCCCGTCGCGAATTGTGACAGGGTTTCGCGGAGGTGAGTTCAACGACCTCACCGGCCAGTATGTAGTGCGAGCCAGCGACGCCCATTCCTGGGTTGAGGCTTACTTCCCCGGATCGGGTTGGATCAGCTTCGATCCGACTCCGTCGGGGAGCGTGCCGACGCGAAGCGGTTGGTCGCGATTGCGTCTCTATGCGGATGCGGCCGCATCTTTCTGGCGGGAATGGATCATTAACTACGATGTCGGCCACCAGCGCGCGTTGGGGAAGGATGCGACTACCAACTCGCGTCGGCTCTTTGACGAAGCTCGCCTGTGGATTCAACGCCAGCACCGGGCCATGCTGCAAGGGGCACGGCGAGCGCACCGGCACTTCACCAAATTTCCAGTGCGATGGTTGGGCGGGCTGATTGGGTTCGTGGCGGTCCTGATCCTGCTACTGAATCTCCGGTACATGGTCGGCGGGCTGCGTAACCGTGGACTGCGGGCGCATCCGGAGCGTGCTCCGCGCGAAGCGGCCGCACTCTGGTATGACCGGATGGTGAGCCGCATGGCAGGTCTGGGCTGGCGCAAGTCGCCGTCACAAACGCCGCTGGATTTCGTCGCGGCCATTCAGGAAGAGGCGTTACAAAAGAAGGTCGCCCGCTTCACGCGTGCCTACGAATCCGCGCGTTTCGGCCAGTCGGTGGACGATGCTCAGAGCCTGCCGGAGCTCTTCAAAGACATCACTGCCGCGGACGGGGCGAATTCCGAAGAAACGTCTGACCGCGCAGCCGCAAGCTAGAAGCGGTAGGCTACGCCGGCGCCTACGTAGTAATTGTGCTGACGGCTGGTGCCGGTGGTGACATTCAGGGCTGGGTTACCGGAGTAGAAATCGCGCGCTTCGGCCCGAAATCCCCATTTGTGCCAGAACCACACATCCAAGCCCGCTCCGAACTGGACTACGCCGGTATTGGTGCCGGTTGGGCCAGGATTCGATCCATAAAAATTGAGATCCGAGGATTCACGGAAGCGGCCATAGCCGCCGCCCACGCTAACCCAGGGGTTGACCGAGTCGCCGGAAAAAGCGTCCAAGCGCAGCGATGGTGTTACGAACAGCGCGCCGATGTCTTTCGGAATCAGGTTTTGAGGGGTGTTGAGGTCCATCTTAAAATACATCGCTATCGGCAATTCCGCATACAGTCCGAAAATCCCATGGCTCTTCAGCAGGCGGCCGTAATTGAACGCGACGCTTGCCGGGTTTCCGAAATGAAGGGGGATATCCAAACTCTGGATCGTCTGGGTGCTGACGAAAGTTCGCCCCGCGGTGACGGAAAGCTGATTGACTGGCGTCGAATTGCTGGAGTCTTGCGCCAGGGCACTGGAGACGAGAACTAAAACGGGCACAATCAGAACGGCGAGGCGTTTAGCCAACATCTCTCCTCCGGAGTATTGAGGATGTGTTTTTTGTTTCCATAAGATTAGCACGGGTGGCACGAATTGGCTGAATACATATTGGCGGAATACATATAAAGATACCCTCGGTGGTGCCCAGGGTTCCGGCCCCTTCTAGGGCGGATGTCGCAATGCCAGATGCTAAAATCGTATAGATCTGTTTCCCGCTGATCATTGTCAGCATCGTCCCAGTGCCCTTAAAGAAAAACATATCCGCGAGTTCGGAGCCGACTGTCCCGGCCAAGGTGGGGTTCGTGAGTCTCGGCTGCCCCAAGAACCTCGTCGATAGCGAGGTGATGATGGGCATCCTGGCCCAGGCTGGCGCCGAGCTTACTCCCAACGCAGAGGAGGCGGACGTCATCGTGGTGAATACCTGCTCGTTTATCGGCAGCGCGCAACAGGAATCCATCGACACGATCCTCGAAATGGCCTGCCACAAAACGAAGACCGGCGGCAAGGCGAAGAGACTGGTGGTGGCCGGTTGCCTGGTCGAGCGTTTTCACGACGAAATCCGAAAAAACATTCCTGAAGTGGACGCGATCGTTGGCACCGGTGAATTGGAGAAAATTCTTGCCGCTGCCGGAGTGGCGGAGACGCACCCCACGCCGTCCCCATTCAACATTCTGAGTTCAAACACGCTAAGTTCAAACACGCTGACTTCGCGGCCCGAGGGCGATCATCGCCGCAGACAGGGGCGATTTGCGCGCGACTCCTGGGACGGCGCGGTCGCCGATCTGCCCAACTACCTTTACGACGACCATACGCCCCGCGTTCTGACCACTCCGCGATCTTCAGCCTATATAAAAATCGCCGAAGGATGCGATCATCCCTGCAGCTTCTGCATCATTCCCCAGCTCCGAGGACAGTTTCGCTCGCGGCGTTTCGAATCGGTCATCGCCGAAGCAGAGCGGCTGGCGCAATCCGGCGTGCGCGAGATCACGCTCATCGGACAGGACACCACCTGCTACGGCGAGGATCTTGGGCTGAAAGATGGCTTGGCCCAGTTGCTGGAGAAGCTCGCGGGCATTGAAGGCCTGCACTGGATTCGCTTCCTCTACGCTTATCCGAACAAAATCACAGGGCGGCTGCTGGCGACCATCGCCGCCCACGACAATATTTGTTCGTATGTTGACGTGCCCCTGCAGCACGCCTCGCCGGCAGTTCTCAAGCGCATGAAACGTGGTGGCGGGGCTGAGTTATTCCTGCGCTCAATCGAGAAAATGCGCCGTGTGATTCCCGGCGTTACTTTGAGAACTTCGTTCATTGTGGGCTTCCCGGGTGAAACCGAAAAAGAGTTCGAGGAGCTTTGCGGCTTTGTGAAGGAGGCCGACTTCGACTGGATGGGAGCTTTCGGCTACTCGGACCAGGAAGGCGCGGGTGCCTTCCATCATGACGAGAAAATTTCGCCACGCGAGATCGAGAGCCGTCGCAAATCGCTGATGTCGATTCAGAAGAGGATTAGCCGGACAAAGAAGAAATCGCTGATCGGACGCGAATTCAATTTGCTGCTGGAAGGGACTTCGACGGAGTCCGACCTTCTGCTTGAGGGCCGCACGGCGATGCACGCGCCAGAGATTGACGGCAAAGTTTTCGTGAACGATTATCCCGAAGGAAGCCAACCGAAAGAGGGAGAGTTTTACCGTTGCCGCATCACGGCGGCGCACGATTATGATTTGGTGGCGGAAATCGTTTGAGGTCAGAGGTCAGAGGTGCGATTGCAGAGGTCAAAATCGCCCCCCTCTACAATCTCACCTCTGACCTCCGCAATCTACTATGCCGCGCAAGCGTTCCATCAAACTCCGCTGCCCGATTTGCAAGAAGCCCGTAAAGTCGGCGGACTCGGACTTCCCTTTTTGCAGCGAGCGCTGCCGCCTGATCGATCTCGGCAAATGGGCCAGTGGCGCGTACGTAATTTCGTCGCCGGTTGCCGACGCCGAAGAAGCGGTTCGGCAAGACAGCCTCGAAGATGAGGACGGGGACTGATGAATCCTCCGTCCGAAGGCGGCGACCGCGCTGCTCCACGGTCGACCGCTCCGCTGTGGGCCTCGCTGGTGGCGACTTTTTTCGGCGCGGGACGCCTCAAGCCTGGTCCGGGAACATGGGGATCGTTGGCTACGGTTCTGGTGTGGGCGCTGGCAAGTTCGCGGATTCCGGTCGCGAGCCGCACCTGGGCAACGACCATCGCAGCGGTGGCTGTGACCATCATCGGAATTCCTGCCGCCACGCTGGTCGCGCGCGGCTCCGGCTTGAAGGACCCGCAATTTGTCGTCATTGATGAAGTGGCGGGACAACTTGTTGCACTCATCGCCGTCCCGCTGGCTTGGAAAAGTTTTCTCGCGGGCTTTATACTTTTCCGTGTCTTCGATATTTGGAAGCCGTTTCCGATTCGGCAACTGGAGCGGCTGCCCGAGGGCACCGGCATTGTGGTGGACGACCTGGGAGCGGGCTTTTACGCGCTCGCGGTGATGCATCTTCTGTTGTACTTTAGACTTCTAATGAAGTAGCCGTTAATCAGGTAACCGGGCCCCCGCCGGAACAAACTCATGAGCATCTCCGACCGTCTGCTGGGAAAAAAGAACGTCAACGGCAAGCCGCACATCGAAGCGGTCTCGCCCAATTTCGCTTTGCCTGGAGGCGAGGTTCGTATCATTGGGAAGAGCCTGCGTCCGCCGGAGTTGCGCCGTCCGAGCGTGCGCTTTGGCGAGATCGAAGGCTCGGTGTTGATCAGTTCCGACGATTTCGTGGTGGCGCGTGTGCCCGAGGGAGCGACATCGGGGCCGGTCGTTGTAAGTACGAACGGGGTAGGCACCAACGGGCACGTCAGCAATGCACATCCCATCAAGGTCGCGGTACTGGTAGCCGAGAACATGCATCCAGTTACCAATCCTGCGCTCGACCGCGAAGGCAACATCTATGTGACTTTCTCCGGATCGCCGCGCGGACAAAAAGTTCCAGTGTCGATCTACAAGGTTGACACGAATTACGACGTGAAGCCGTTTCTCAGCGACATGATGAACGCGACATCGATCGCTTTCGATCGCGAAGGCCAGATGTATGTCTCTTCACGGCATGACGAGGCCGTGTACAAGGTGGCGCCGAACGGCACAATGTCGACCTATGCCGAAGGCATGGGGGTCGCAACCGGGATTGCGTTCGATCCCGAAGAAAATCTTTATGTGGGCGACCGCAGCGGAACCATTTTCAAGATCGCTCGCGACCGGCAGATTTTTGTGTTCGCGACGCTCGAGCCGAGCGTCTCCGCCTATCACATCGCCTTCGGTCCGAACGGCGATATGTTCGTCACCGGCCCCAGCACTTCCAGTTTCGACTGCGTCTATAAAGTCGACCCGCACGGCACCGTGTCCGTGTTCTACCGCGGACTGGGGCGTCCGCAAGGCCTGGCTCTTGATGTCGATGGCAATATCTATGTCGCCGCCTCGCTGGCGGGCAAGCGCGGCATTGTGAAGATCACTCCCCAGGGTCAGGCCAACCTTGAAGTCTCCGGTCAAGGCTTGGTCGGGCTGGCGTTCGCACCGGGGAAATCGGCCATCCTCGCCACCAACAGCGGAGTCCACCACATTGCCTGGAATATTCAGGGACGGCCGCTGCTGCCAGAATAATTGATTCTCGGTCGCACTCCTCCTTTTTTAGCCGCTGCCAACCGCAGAGGCGTACGGGTAGGGAAATAAGGATTCTTCGTGCTCTTTCAGTTCGTGGATCCAGTGCTGAATTTCCTGTTGGGCAATCGGCGACAAAGGGTAGAACTCAAATCCGGACTTGGCGTCACTGCTGTGGCGGACAGTCGCCAGCATCTCGATGGGAACATCTCGCAGTGGCAGCTGTATCACCACGGTTTCGCCCACCCGGGGCGCGCCACAGACCAGCGCCGACATACCTCGTAGGCTGATATCGAGGCTTACACCACGAGTGACGAACGGTCCGAAGCGCAAAAAGCGCTGCAACGTGACTGGGACGCTGCACACATAACGCGGCTCCCGCCGGCGGACGTTGAACGCACGGGAACGGATCAACGCTCCCCGGCTGTCTAGGTACATATCGCTCTCCTCGTGAATTGGCCCAGGAATAGGCTCGCAAGAACCAGGACCGCTACGACGGGATGCCCCCACCCCAACCCCAACCGGCTCGCAGGCTGGCGCGAATCACTCCCAGCAACTCTTCGTTATCGGCCGGCTTCTGGAAAAAGGCGACCGCGCCCGATTCGAGAGTGCGTTTTTCATTGCCCTCGGGATCGCGAGCCGTAAGAACGATTACCGGGATGACGGAGAGCGCTGGGTACTGCTGCAAGCTTTTCAGCACGGCAAATCCGTCGCCCGCCGGCAGCCCGAGATCGAGGATGATCAAGTGTGGCTTTTCCTTCTGGGCCATCGCGATGGCGGAATAACCGTCGCAAACGTTCACAGTGTCGAAGTTATTGGCCCGCAGACGCAGACTCAGGGCCTGTCGAAGATCGGGATCGTCGTCGACCACCATAATCTTGGCTCGATTCGTGGGCTGTCGCTCGCTGGTACTTTCAGTGCGCATGCTTGTGGTTCTCCTTTTCGGTGAAGTTATTTCCGCTCGGTTGTCCTTGCTGAAGTCCTTGCTGAATGATCTCGCTGACGTAATCGGCAACGCCCCAGATTTGTTGTTCCAAGGTCCTCGGGTCGGCAGCCGGCGGGCCGGGGATCGTCTCGGCCGTCACGCGCAAGGTGCCGCTGGGTTTCAACTGAGGCAGCGCGCCGACCTGGCCGCGAATGCGATCCATCATGATGGAAACCCGCTTCATATCGGTGGAGGCGACCACAAAAAATGTCTCGACCGGGGCGCTGGTGCCGGTGGGTGGAAGAACCAAATCCTTATCGACGTAGATGCAATGGCGCAGGACTTCCAGACAGCGCTGGCAGGTTTCTTTCCAGCTTCCGCGCAGTGCTTTGGACAGCGGGGTCAGCTCGACGCGCACCAGCACAAGCGACTCCCGCAAACGTCCCTGGAGAGCGACTACCGGGAGCAGTTGGCAATATAGAGCCCCAGACCGAGGCCGGTCCGGTTACCATCCACCGCGTCGGGATCCTGGTAGAGACGCTCGAAAACCAGGGGCAGCGACTCCCGAGGAATGCCACGGCCGCTGTCGCACACCGACAGATAAGCGGAAGTCGGGTCGGTCTCCACCCGCGAGGCTTTCACAATCACCGAGCCATCGGGTGGGGTGAATTTGATGCCATTGTCGATAAGGTTGATGAGGACTTCGAGGACGCGGTCGGGATCCGCATAGACGAGGGGAATGGCCGGATCCAGTCCGGCTTCGAGTCCGACGCGTTTTTGGGCGGCTGTGGGCCGCATCATCGCCAGCGCTTGCTGAACCAATTCACCAACGTCGATGCAGCGCGGTTCGACGCGCAGCTTGCCGCTTTCGGCGCGGGTGGCTTCGAGGAGGTCGCGAATCATGGCGTGCAACTGATTCACACTTTTGAGGACCGTCTTCAGGTGGTCAGTCTGGTCGGGCGCCATGGGACCAGCCAGGCCATCCAAAAGAAGCGTGACGTACTGATGAATGCAGGTTAAAGGTGTGCGGAGCTCGTGCGAAACGTGGGACAGAAACTGGTTCTTGAATTCAAGTTGCTGCTTGCGGGCGATTTCCAGGGAACGCAACAGTCCCTGCCGTTCCACCGCATAGCGGAGAGCGCGCTCCAGTTGTTTGCTGGTGATGTCGCCTTTGACCAGGTAGTCCTGAACGCCCTGCTGGACGGCTTTCATCGCCAGCGTCTCATCGTCCTGTCCCGAAAGGATCACCACTGGCACGTTCGGCGCTTTTTGCATGATCCGGCGAAAAGTTTCCGCGCCGTGGCTGTCGGGAAGGTTCAAGTCGAGCAGCACCAGCGAAGGTGTTTCCGCATCCAGACACGCGAGCGCGTCGGAGAGACGAGGAACCCAGTTCACGTGGACATCGGACTTGCTTTCCACTAAACGCAAGCGTACAAGGTCCGCGTCTCCCTGGTTATCTTCAATCAGCAAAACGTTGGCAATTTCGTGTTCCATCACTTCTTATTTTTCCTCTCGGGGCAGGCTCGCTGAGCCAAACCAGAATTCTTCAATTGATTGCATCACCAGGAAATACTCATCCAAATTTCCGGGCTTGCTGACATAGCAATTGGCACCCAGTTCGTAACTGCGCTTGATATCCAACAGCGCGCGCGAGGTGCTGAACACCACCACCGGGATAGTGCGAAGATCCGCATCGGCTTTGGCCTCCGCCAATACCGCGCGGCCGTCTTTCCTGGGCAGATTCAGATCCAGGATCACCAAGTCCGGACGAACCGCATTCGCGTACTGGCCGGCGCGATGCAGAAACGCCATTGCCTCCTCGCCGTCCAGTACGTGGTTGATGTGGCTTTGATGCCTGCCCCCGACCAACGCCTCCCGTGCAAGGCCGGCGTCGGCCGGGTTGTCATCCACGAGAAGGACCTGAGGCATTTGCTTCACCTTCTGGCTCCCCCCTCCTCAACGTGATGACCGGCAGGCAAACTGAACGTGAAAGCCGTCGCCATCCTCAAACCTCACCCATACGCTTCCATCGAAAAAGTTCGGTCAATGCCGGCAGATCGCCAAGCCCGATGCCGATGCGCGCGCACATCTCTCAATCTGATCGCTACATGGTCATAGCTATCGGCACCGCCCAAACGTGCTTGAGACCCTAAAGACAACCCGTCTCTGGCAAAAGAACAGATGAGGACCTCCATCTGGTCATGTCCATATAGACATACTTGGGAAATGCTGGAACGACCCTCGTGGGAAGGTACTTAGAACCGGATTTGCGGAGCTGTCGTCTATCCATCAGTCGAGGAACGGACGCGGGGGACAAAGCTCAGAATCGGTTGTATTTCGCGGAGTAGGCTTCTACTTTCTGTACACAGTGGGTTGCGGGCCCTTCTCGAGCGTCTCGCGGTCCCAGATCATGCCCTCGCGGGTGAAACTGGCGAGTTCGAAATCCTGCGTGAGTTCGAGTGCATCGGTAGGACAAGCATCCTCGCACAGGCCGCAGAACATGCAGCGGCTCAGGTCGTAGGTAAAGTTGACAAGCTCTTTGCGGCGGGTCTTTTCATTACGCTCGCTGGTGACAACGATCAGGTTCTCCGGACACGCCAGAGCGCACAGGTCACAGGAAATGCACAGGGACTCGTCGGTGTCTGGATTGACGTTCAGCCGCGGCGCGCCGCGGTAACGCTCGGCTACTTGCGGCCGCTCCAGCGGATACTGCTCGGTATAGATTTCCTTCGGATCCTGATAGCGGAACGTCACGCTGAGTCCCTGGATCAGATCCACCAAGAACACTTTTCGGAAGATGCCGGTGATTCCCATAACCGGATTAGGATACCACTGACGTGATAGGCGCCGGTGTGAGGCACGTCACAGAGGATTGAAAAACGAAAACAGCCCCAAAATCCTTGGCGGACTTTCAGGGCTGCTTCAATCGTTCGCTATCGTATCACCCTAGGTGTAGGCGCTACGGTTTGTCGCTATTTATTTACCACTTGCGTAGTCACTTTGTACTGGGTGGGAAGATAATTCGCATCGCCGCTGTAGGTTGCCATGACAGCATGCGATCCCACGGGAATGGCTGAGGTTGTGAGCTGGGCAATACCACCCGTCAGGGTTGCGGATCCGAGTACCTTGCCGCCCGCTACGAACTGCACGGTGTCACCATCCGGCGGCGGCCCTGCAATCGATGTCATGGTGGCCGTGAACGTCACCGGCTCTCCCAACACCGAAGGGTTCGCCGACGAAGTGAACGTCGCTGTCATCTTCGGGACCAGGAGATAGCCGCCCTTGTTGGTCGAGATTGCAATCACTCCAAAGTCATTTACCTGCACCGAGTAAGGCTGCTGGCCGCTGGCCAGACCCGCCAGGACAGTAAAGTCCTGCATGCCGCCCGATGGCGTCCACAAGAAGCCATGCAGACTTCCCTTCCCAGTTGTCGTAAGGGAAGTACCTACGATCCATCCCTGACTGTTGATGCTGAGAGCGGAACTTTCGTCGCCGCCCAGAGTGCCGAGGTCTTGCATTCCCGCGCTCTGCGTCCAGGAGAACGCGTGCCGGTAAACGCTGGAAACGGGCGATTGCCCCACCACCGTCCCCGAGGCGTTGATGGCATACGCGAGAGTGCCAGCCGATCCCACATTCTGGAGACCGCCGTCCTCCGTCCAGACAAAGCCAAGCGGATTACCGCTGCCGTTGGGAAAGTAGTAGCCGGCAATCTGGTTCGACGAATTGATGGCAACAGCCGTTGCGCCACCGTTGCTGGTGAGAGCGGGCGTCAGATCCTGCATCCCGCCGGCCTGGGTCCAAAGGAAGGCATGCTGCGAATTCGTGGCGGTATAGGATAGCCCAACCACCGCGCCTGAATCGTTGGTCCCGCTGGCAGCACTCAGGTTCCCGCCGAGTGTTCCCAACCACTGTATGTTTCCCGTGGGCTGCCATACGAAAGCTTGAATATAGCCCGATTGGTCGGGATCCGCCGCGCCGACCACGTCGCTAGAGTTGTTAATAGCGGTCCCACCACTGTTCGTCCCGAGTGTCCCCAGGGTCTCCGACTCGGCGGTACGGCTCCAAACCGACACCTGATACGAATCGCTGGTACCCGCATTCACCACCACCTGGCTGCTGTTGTTGATCGAGATCAAAGCATCCGGACTCGATCCTGGCACCGCAACCACACTGAACACTTTCTGCGAGAACGCGAAGCTCGAAAACAACAGGGCAAATACTGCCACCACCACGATTCTGTTCGTATTTTTCACAGTGATCCATCCTCCTCTGAGGAGTGCCGATAACGAATGACTCTGGGGGAACGGAACACCTACCACAGGTGTAAGGTGCACGCCTCGTGCCATTTTGGAGCGCTGGTGCCGATTTAAGAATTGAAGCTAACTATAAGTAAACTAGTCGTTTATTCTGACGCCTGGATGGACCGATAGAGCTGTTGTCGATATGTGCAGAAGAATGCGAACACCACCAATGAGAACGAAACTTCCCACACCAAAGGTAACCATCCCTAGGCAGCCATCCACCCGCTAGAATGGATTGGTCGGTCCGCAGGTTCACCTCTCAGCTGGGAACTTGGTGGTAGAACTGTGGGCTCGAGAACTGATGGACTAGCTACCTGGCAACCCGCCAACGGGTGACGGACAACTGCACTCCTTCGACGAAAACGACGAAAATTTCTCGGATGCGCTGGCCTCTGACGGGCCTTCGTCGCACGCGCTTTCGTCTGACGAACTTTCTTCTGACGAACTGTGGATGGAAGAAGCCCTACGCTGCGCGCAGCGTGCACTGGAGGCGGGCGAAGTGCCGGTGGGAGCGGTGGTGGTGTGCGCAGGACGTGTGCTTGGACGCGGATGGAATCGCAACCTCACCGACTGCGATCCAACCGCGCACGCTGAAATCGTGGCGCTGCGCGAAGCGGGACGAAACGTCGGTAATCACCGGCTCGGCGACTGCGAACTGTTTGCTACAATCGAACCGTGCGCCATGTGCGCGGGAGCGGCAGTTCATGCCCGCCTGCGCCGCCTGGTGTATGGTGCCGACGACCCGAAGGCGGGCGCCGTCCATTCGGTTCTGCAGGTGGTGAATCACCCCAGTCTGAATCATCAGATGGAGATCCGGGGTGGGGTGCTGGCCGGACGTTCGGCGGAGATGGTGCAGGAGTTTTTTCGAAATCGTCGTTAGGTTTTTGGGAAGGTCACGGCTTCAGCCGTGACGCTCGTGACCAAAAACGACGCGGGCTTTAGCCTCTGAAGGTGAGACCGCTTCTACTGACAACTGATTTTCCGGAGAGGTGCGTGAGCGGTTGAAACGATCCGCCTCGAAAGCGGACATACCTTAACGGGTATCGTGGGTTCAAATCCCACCCTCTCCGCCATTCCTCTAAAGTGTGCGGTTTAGCGGTGATTCAAATCATCACTTACAAAAGCATGAGCATCGTCCTTCGTTGACTAGCCTTCCTCCCATCCTTAATATTCCACCCTGAGTCCAAATGCCACCCATGATCAACCAGACAATCTCGCACTACCGCATCATGGAAAGACTCGGCCGCGGCGGAATGGGCGTGGTCTACAAGGCAGAGGACACGCGGCTTCATCGCTTCGTCGCCCTCAAGTTCCTGCCCGAAGACGTTGCCCGCGCCCCGCACGCACTCGCCCGCTTTCAACGCGAAGCCCAAGCAGCATCCGCTCTCAATCACCCCGGCATCTGCACGATTTACGACGTTGGCGAGCAGGACGGGCAGGCGTTCATCGCCATGGAGTTTCTGGATGGCGTGATGCTGAAGCACCGTATTGCGGGCCGTCCGCTTGAAACCGATCTGCTCCTGTCGCTTTCCATTGAAATCGCCGACGCGCTCGATGCGGCTCATTCGGCGGGCATCATTCATCGGGATGTAAAACCCGCGAACATCTTCATTACCAAACGTGGACGGGTCAAAGTTCTCGACTTCGGGCTAGCGAAGAAGACTGATGCGGGCACCAAGCGAGAATCCGACTCGGGCTCGGACGATCCCACGATTGGGGAGAAAGACCTCACCGCCAGAAACATCGCTCTGGGCACAGTTAGCTATATGTCACCCGAACAGGTCGCAGGCAAGCCTCT
>JBEKQC010000019.1:0-77175 GCA_049520095.1 Terriglobales bacterium | reverse complement strand
AAGCGTCTGCGCTATTTTCAATATAAGTGCACTTTTCCGAAATGAAGCGTGAACAGCCCCGACCATGGACCACATGTTCTTTGTACTCTTCCGCTTAAATCAGAGGCTTTTGTCGGGAACCTCCCGTAAAATTGAAGCTGGTTTAGCTGGTAATTTCCGCAAAAATGTCGGGATGCGAGAACGGCGCAGAGATGCCTAAAATTCCGCTTGACAGGGTTTCGCAAAAACGGGACAGGGGACGCCCACCAACAGTGCGGCCCTCGGAGATTCGAGGCCGCGCCGATAATTACCGTTTCATTTTCGGCCAGGTATGGGACCGTCTATGGCCAAGGCTCTCGTTCCAAAACCCTGTTGGCACAACCGTTAACGCCAGCGCACGATTCTATGAAGGATTGACACTGCCGGGATCATTCTGGCCGCATAGTCCCGGAACTACTGCAGGCATTTTGCCAGCAACAGCAATTAACCCGAATCTTCCAACGAGTAACGCAACAGCCCCGGTCGACAGAACGTGGGTTGCACCAGCTCCATGAAGGAAAGTGAGAAATCTTTCTATGCCAAGATGCAGGGACGGACTTCGGTACTTCATCGTTCTTCCGCTGTTGTTTCTATTGGCCATTATGGGAAATGCTGCAACTGATCCGGTGCTCAACGCAAAGCTGGAAGCAGCTATCGCAAAGGTGCGAGCAGGTGACTCCCCCACGATGCGAACCGAAGCAGCGGAACATCTTGCGGAACTAACACGTCGGGTCAAGCCTAATTCCGTAGACGATAAAACCATTGCAGATATGGCATCCCTCCTAGATATTCCCGACGATTCGGTCCGTGCTTGGACAGCGGCAGCACTCGGACACCTTGGACGCAGAGCTAAAGCGGCGGCTCCGAAGCTATTGGCTCTGCTCGCTGAAGTAGATTGCCTTGAGGGGGATTTGACTTCAGCTGCTTCTATTAGACCAGCGCTAGAACGAATGGGAGTAAAGCCACCGGCAGAGCCTTCTTACAACGATTGTCATAGACCGAAATGAAGCGCCAACCTCAGTTCGACGAGTTCGCGTTGGAGGCGATAAAAAGCGATTGTGAAAGTTTTTGGACGAGTCCGTGGCTCTCGGGTTATCTTTGTCCTAGCGGCTATTCTGGCATCGAGTAGCCTCGCTTTGTGCGGGGAAATCCACGAAGCGGTCAAGAACAACGACACCGCGAAAGTCAGGGAGCTGATAAAAAACAACCCTGATCTGGTTCTCAGCAAGGATGAGGATGGCTTCACGCCTCTGCACTTGGCGGCGGCGAATGGCTATAAGGGCCTGGTGGAGTTCCTGCTGACCACTAAAGCGGAGGTCAATGCAAAGGACAACGCCGGGAGCACGCCCTTGCATCAGGCGGCAACGGCTGAAGGTGAGCACACTGATCTCGTGGAAGTGCTGCTAGCGCACAAGGCCGATGTCAACGCAGCAGACAAACACGGGCTGACGCCTTTGCACTACGCGACATTAGCCAACAATCGCGGCGTGGTCAAAGCGCTGCTGGACCACGGCGCAAAATCGCGGCTTCTGGTGGAATCTCGCCCACTCGCTGGGATTCATTCGTACAAATCATGGCCACAAGTGTCGCTTGTTTACACACTCTCCTTCATTGCGAACGGAGTGCTGTACGGCATTCTCGGCTTGCTGATTGGGCTGGCTAAGAACCTTGTGATGCGACCAAGGTAAAGACAGGAGGTGTTAAATGCGCGACCCGCTGCAAAGCTCTGGAACCGGAGCCCCGTTGGACGGCTTATAATTAGTCGGCAAAGGTGGAACAGTGAGTTACACGTTTACATTCTGCCGCTCCTCTCGCCAACTCAAGAGAAGAGCCATCCCCTCCAATCCCCCGCCGAAGGTTTTTTTTCTTGGCTTGGTGGCCTTCTTCCTTTCCTTGGTTGGCTGCGGAGGCGGCGGGTCCGGTTCCCAACCTCCACCTCCACCCCCCGAAATAACCTCTGTAGCCGTAAGTCCTGGGACCGCTCAGGTCCAGACTGGAGGCAGCCAGTTGTTCACCGCGCAAGTCACGGGAACAGGTTCGTTCAGTACCGGCGTGACTTGGTCGGTACAGGGCGTCAATGGAGGTAATACCACGGTCGGGACGATTGTTGCAGGGCAGTACACAGCTCCGGCAGTCGCACCCACACCGAGCAATTTCACCATCACCGCTACCAGCGCTCAGGACACGACCAAATCCGGTAATTCTACCGTCACCGTCTACGCTCCTGCATCGTTGATTTCGATCGTGCCGAACGCGGCGAGTGCCGGGGAGCAAATCACGATCAACGGCCAAAACCTGTACGGCCCGACAACGGCAGCTTTCGTGGGCACCAGCGGCACGAGTATCTCCGAACCTATCGAGCCGAGCAACTCGCCCACCCAAATCACGGTAGTGGTTCCGTTCGGAGCCGCAACGGGGCCGGTATCCGTGAATCTCACACCGTTCCAGGGATTTAACGAGACGACCAATGCGATTGCCTTTACGCGGCTGCCAAATTTGCTTGTCCATGCCCCAACAAAGGACCTCTCATCCGGTGAAACACTGCAGCTTGACTGGCGGCTACTGGGAGCGAACTCGCCGAGTGTGATGAACTGGACGGCGGATTCAGGCAACGTTAATGCGCAGGGCGTGTTCCAAGCGCCGGTCGTTTCGGGCGAAAGCTATTCTCGGGTTACTGGTTGCATTGAGACCACCACTTCTTGCGACACGGTTTTGCTCCGCATTCTGCCTTTCCGAATTACGCCAACCGATCCGATAGTCAATGTCGGGAACACCCTTCAGCTCGATGCCCTTCAGGGCACGTCCCTTCTTTCGCCGCAATGGTCGGTGCTGGCTGGCGGCGGGAGTATCACGTCGGGAGGTCTGTTTACTGCTCCAACGGTCGCTGCCCAAGCCGGGCCTGTGCCCGTGGCGGCGACTGCAGGCACAACAACGGAGCAGACATCTGTGGCCGTTTCCGGGGCTTTCCCCGGACTGGTCAACAGGGTGTTTGACTACGCCGATTTCACGACTTTCACACCTCCAGAGGCAACCTTCGTTAAGTCCGTCGCAGTCAGTGGGAATAGAGCTTACACCCTCACTGGTGGAACGCCCTTTCAGCTAACGCCGTCTTATGAGGCCCTCGACGTTTACGATATCAGCAATCCAGATCAACCGGTCTGGATCGATGCTGGCGAGGCGGCCAACAATTATCCAGCCGACCTGTTTGCTTACGGGAACACGCTGTTTAGTCTTGACTCCAACGATCTGGTCGTTTACAGCCTGATGACTCAGGTACCAACACTGACTGCGATTGTTCCGATTGCCCAGCCGTGGGCATGGACACTCAACAACGGTGTGTTATATGTGCTTCCCTATATTCCTCCGGAAGTGCAGACAAGCTACGCAATTGATCTCTACGATATGACCACAGGAACGGCAGTTCACAATCATTACGATATCCCGTACCCATCAACTGATATCGGCGAATTGGTTGGCATCTCGGGAACTGGGAACATCCTTTATCTATCCGGGTTCCTTATAGTTAATAACACTCAAACGTTTACGATTGCGACCTATGACCTCTCCCAGTCTCCGCCAAGTCTGCTGTCAACTGTCGTGACGACCAGCGGCACCGAATTTCATCTTCAGGTGGTGGGGAACCTTCTTTTCGCCGATTCTCAGGTTTACGACATCTCGAATATAACGCCCGCGCAAATTGCGACCATTCCTATACAGATCGGGGCCGTTTGGGGTGTGGAGGGAAACAATGTTTTGGCAAGCGGGGGCTTTTTGGTAAGCGCGGTCAATCCGCCAACCGGCGGCTCTGCGAACTACGCGGTGGTGAACATCAGTTCGCCATCCGATCCAGTAGTGCAAGCGAATGTTGTCGACCTCACCACTTGGGACATTTTCAATCCCAGCACCGCGACGTGGGCTAACAATGGTCGCTTTTATGCTGCGGACGGAACGGGCGGAATCGCGGTTTACAACGCGTCATCGAGCGGTGGTCCAGCGACGGCAACCGTTGCGCCGATCTTTGTTTATATCTACGATCAGGTCATCGCGCAGCAGACTCTCTATGCGGCGGCGCTGTATGGGTCGGGGGCGGGAGGATTGGCCTGTTTCGACGTGAGCGGGGCCACACCAAGTCTTCTTGGAACTTTAATGTATCCAAACGATTCGAGTTATGCACTTCAGGTTTCTGGAACGACCGTCTTCTTAGGACTTGCGGACAGCCTGAAAGTCGTGAATGCGTCCAATCCACAGTCGCCGGTTGAAATCGGCAGCGTGGCAATTCCGGTCAATGCATTGGCGCTGTCGGGCAATACGCTGTTTGTGGGCACGGGGGATGGACGGTTGGTTGTTTTCGATGTCTCAACTCCGGCATCACCCAAGCAGATCGCCAGCGTGACAACAGCAGTCACTTCTACCATGCGGCTGTCCGGAAACCTGTTGCTGGTAGCCGCAGGCGCAAGCGGTCTGTTGGTGTTTGACGTTTCGCAGCCGAGTACGCCCGTGATGTTGTCGCAGTTTTTACCAAGTGTGGGCTCGCCGGTGTGGGATGTCATGTCGTTAGGAGGATCGGCCGTCATGTTGGCGGCAGACAGCTCGGGGATCGTAACGGTGGACATCTCGAATCCCTCTAATCCTCAGCAGCTATATCAGCAACAACTTCCATTTCTTAACGCCTTCCCGGCTCACGCTACAAGTGCCGGAATTGTACCGGCATTTGCCCTCGCATCCCAGAATGGTCTTACCTACGTGGGGACAACCGCTGGGATTATGTTTGCCTTCGATGCCACTGTACCGGCCATCCCTAGACTGGTGACTCTTAATGTCGTCGGTGTACAAGATACCGACATTGTCTCCGTGATTACTCCAGGTACAAGTAATCTATATCTGGCAGTTCAGGGCGTAACCATTCAGCTCAACAATACGGTTCCGCAGAACTCGATCGAGCTGTACTATCCGCCTGCTGCACTATCCATAGCCTACCCGATCGGTGACGGGGCTAAGCGCAACGGGAGAGCGGGAAATCCGAAGCTGGAATGGATGTCCCGAAGATCGGCTACGAACGCAGCACATGCCCCGGACCGGTTTGGTGTCGTGCAGCATGGGAGTGGCGAGCGTTCGGCGAAGCAATGACTTTCAAGGTTCAAGAGGTGCAAAACCGCAATCCAAATTGCAATCCGTTAGCAGAACTACCATTGTTTTTCGTGTACTTTTGTGCCATCCGTGGCCTTGCATGTTGTTGAAGTTACGTTTTCGCGCGGATTCGATTCCTTCCGCGCTCACCACTTAACCCTCACGGTTAGTGGCGTTTAGCAGTAACTCAACGGACCCTGAAGCAAACCAAGATTAAGGAGCAGCAAAATTGAGCCGGTTTCTTTCGAGAAAATCCAGCTTCTCCTGGAGGTGCGGATCGCCCATGGTGGGGCCGATCCAGGCTCCCGTTTGCTGGTCGCAGAATGCTATGTCTCTGTGGGTCAGATAGCAGTCCCTCCATCGCGATTTGCTGGAGTAAAAGCCCATCATCTCAATTTGATCGCTGGTATGAATCGGGCCGCCTGCGTACAGTGCAAACGCGGCGAAGGCGATGAGAACAGCCTGCCTGAAAATGCGCTGCGTTACTCTACAGAGATAGAAATAAACGCCCAGCAGACCCGGAATCAGGTACGGCATGTATCGCGACTCCTCGGCAGCGGGCAAGCCCAGGCAAATCCGTCCTCGTGCGGTTGCAGCGCAAAAAATCAGGCTGTAAGCGATCAGGACCACGATCACGAGCGGCTGGGTGCTTTTCGTGCGCCGGAAGATCCAAGCCTGGATGCAAATAACCGATACCAATATCAGCAACAGAAGGCTTCCCCAAAACACCGGTCCCAGCCCGACGCCAAACAGTCCCATAAAATTTGCATACATCAAAGTCACAAACTCAAGGTACTCCGCGCGATGGGTTACCAGATGGCCGTAGCAAGGAACCGCCGGCTCCCACCTGTAATGGACAAAGAAGAGCGCGACCGAAGCCACAGCCGCCACCATGGTGCAGACGTGCCAGATGCGCGCCGATCGCGTCCGGGAAGAAATCCGGAAGCTCCAGAGAAGTGCAAAGGGTGTAATCAGTCCGATAAAGAAGCCGAAGCCGGTAAAGACGAGCAGAAAATTTAAAACCGCGACCAGCGGATAGCGCAGGACCTCTCGATCAAGCGTCCATGCCAGGCAGTACAGCATGACTAGAAGCAAAGGCACAGATCCATGCGCCAGATTTGCCGCTCCGAATATGACTTCGCACTGGGTCACGGTCAAGCACAGGAGAGGTATGGTCACGTCATAGTAGTCGAGGCCTCGGCAAAGGCGCACCTTGAGCAGCAGGGCAAGCAGCATGGTCGCGACCACGATTCCCGCAATAAGAAAGGATTCGGTCCTGCTATTCCAGCTGAAATAGGGCTCCAACAGCTTGGCGAGAACGCCTCCCGCTCCCTGGCGATGCGGGCCGTGCTGCCAGGTAAATATCTGCCACCAGGTGTGTTTTTCAAAGACGGTTGCATTATTGAACTGCCATTGATCGGAAAAGAAAATATTCACGGCGTATCTGTCAACCAGAAGGAAAAGCCGCTCAATCAGGTAGAGAGAGGTGAGGCCGACCGCGAGCGGTGGAAGGTATGAACGTTGAAAAGTGGTTTTCATTCGACCGTCGGCGCTGCTTCTAAGCCTAGTGATTGCAAGCGCTAATCGTCCAACGAATAAGCCGGGCGCTGACCTCCAAGGTAACCGGGCACGCGGTAACCTGTTCACTGTCTCTGCTCACTGTCCATGGATGTCGGTGTCGGCCTTCTGTCGACACGGAGGCAAACGAGAAATGTTCAATTCCGGACATCCGCTTCTTGAATGTGAACATTCTTACGCGCTCCTGAACCAAGTTCAGGTTCACATTAAAGAGTTGTACGAGATACTTCTTGGCGACAACGTTGCCTATGCTGAAGGAAGAGCGCGCTCGAAGAGGAACTTATAATGTTGCGAAAGAATCCCGGCTTCCCTAACAACATGGTTCTCAACTCTCACGATACCGTGGGATACCTGCACAGATCTTAGTCAGGTAGCACTTTGCCCCGTGTCTCCTCGGCGAAGGGAATCACGAGCAGGCCGATCCCAAAGGCAATCGCGGTGAATGCAACCGGCTTGCCCAGGGTCCCCATTCGGCTGACCAGCGCGCCCACCCCGAAGTTGACTCCTGCGGCGATGAAACGTCCGAACGAAGTGGTGAACGCAAATGCGGTCGCGCGCACCGTGGTCCCGTACTGTTCCGGCAGCCAAAGACTGAAGATGGCGAAATTACCGCCAAAGAAGCCCAGGAAGAACAGCACCGTGATAAACGGATGAAGTCCGTGTGGCAGGTAGAACGCCCAGCCAAAGCTGAGCAGGATGCAGGCCGCCATCCCGAAGAAGTAAAGAGCGAGGGTTCGTTTGCGGCCAAAGCGTTCGGCCAAAAGGGGAACCGCCAGGCATCCCAGGATCGTCCCCAGCGACAACAACCCCATGCCGAGGGAAGACACGCGCACGGCCTCGGGCTGTGACATGCCGGCGTGTTTCGCCAGGCTGATGATTGCCGTTGGAGCATAAACGGCAGCCGCCCACAGGCCGCAGATGGCTGAAGCCAGAAGCACGGTGTTGACCAGCGTGCGCCGCGTGTAAGGGGGACTGAAGATTTTGCGCAGAGGAGAAAGTCCGCCGGCGGCTTTCACCTTGCCTTTTTGTTGCCAGCGCTCAGGCTCCTTCACGCGGAACAGAACCATGAAGGCCACGATGACGGGCGTCAGGCCGCACCAGAACATAGCGCGCCAGCCATAGTGTGGCGCGACCGTGTAGTTGAGAGCCGAAGCCAAAAAGAAGCCCGCATAATAACCCGTCTGCAGATATCCGGCGCCCATCTTGCGTCGATCTTCCGGCCAGGCTTCAGCAACGTAGGTGCCCGCCAGCGCCCATTCGCCGCCGATTCCAATACCCGCCAGCAACCGGAACAATCCCAATTGCCACACCGTCTGCGACAAAGCGGCAGCTCCGGTGAAGATCGCATAAACGAAGATGGTGGCGGCGAGCACCCGGCTGCGGCCAAACTTGTCGGCGATCGGCCCCCAAATCAATGACAATCCCCATCCCACGAGAAAGAGTGCGAACAGTGTCGATCCGGCAAACCCCACATTGGCGGGAGTAGCTTTGATTCCCGACTTCGGAAGCAGTTCTGTGAGTGCAGGGCTGAGGACGAGTGCATAGATCACCGAATCCATGCCGTCCAGCGTCCAGCCGCCCCATGCGCCCCAGAATCCAGTGATTTGCTGGCGTGAGAGTTTGGTGTGAATTGCGGGTACCGGGCGGATCACTGCTTCATTGGCCATGGTGTCCTCATGTGAAACCGCAAGCACTAACGCCACAATGCGCAGAGTTTTCTGCGTGGGCAGGAGCATACCACGGCTTGTCAAGGGCGCAAGGCAGGCGCTCTACGCGACGGAATCGCCGCGGCTCTCGGTTCGAAACAGAGCCGCCACGGCGGGCTTCATTACCTTTCCCATCGCATTGCGCGGAAGCGCATCCAGCACGAGCAGCCGCGAAGGCAGTTTGTGGGCTGCCAGTAACTCCCTGGCCCAGGTGCGAAGCGACGGCAGATCCAATGTATCGCCCTCGTTCACCACCACAGCCGCAGCGACACGCTGACCCCACTCCGGATCGGATACGCCGACAACCGCACACTCGGCAATCGCAGGGTGCTCCCGCAGCGCTTCTTCGATTTCCAGCGCGGATACCTTGTGTCCGCCCGTCTTGAGGATGTCAATATTCGTCCGCCCAAGAATGCGATAGATACCGTTTTCGACCACCGCAGTATCGCCCGTGCGAAACCAGCCATCGCGGAAGGCATCGCGGGTGGCGTCGGGCTTGCCCCAGTATTCCCCGAAAACGCTGGGACCACGGACTTCAATTTCGCCCGGTGTTCCCGGCGCAACCGGCTCGCCGTCTTCTCCGACAACCTGAACTTCGACGCTAGGCAGGGGTGTCCCGACGCTGCCCGGCACGCGCTCGCCCCGTAAAGGGTTCGACAGAGCCATGCCAATTTCCGTCATACCGTAGCGCTCGAGTAGCGTGTGGCCGCTGATTTCTTTCCAGCGTTCAAGCGTGCTCACCGGCAGCGCTGCCGAGCCGGACACCATCAAGCGTAGCCTCGAGCACGCCTGGCTTAGTCTTGCGCGGAACTCCGGCGAAGCCGCGTCCCAGGCGGCGATGAGCTTCGCGTAAACCGTCGGCACTGCCATGAACAGAGTTACATTACTCCCGGCGATGCGGTCCCACACCACATTCGCGTCAAACCGCGGCAGTATCTCGCAAGTCGCGCCCGACCACAGAGCGCAGCAAACAACATTGATGATTCCGTGCACGTGGTGCAGCGGCAAACAAAGCAAAATACGATCGCCCGCCGACCACTCCCATGCCTCCACCAGGCTCGTGATTTGCGCCGTAATGTTGGCGTGGGTTGTGACCACTCCCTTTGGCCGGTTCGTCGTGCCGCTGGTATAGAGAATCATGGCGCGCCGCTCGCTGGCGATTTCCGGGGCTAAGTTCCGGGCCAAGTTAGGGACGATGTCCGGCGTGACGTCCGGCAATTCTGATGCCTGGCGAGCGGCAAGCTCGTCATACGACAACGCGCGGATGCCACGAGCTGCGGCAATTGGCGACAGCAGGGGAGCCGCCAGAGCGTCGAACACTACTGTCGATGCCCCGGTGTCGTCGATAAAGTATTCCAGCTCGGGCCTTGTAGAGTTGAGCGGCAATGGGACGGCAACGCCGCCTGCCTGCCAGATGCCCCACTGCACAGCAACCCAAGGAAATCCCGGCGTCACCACAAACGCCACGCGCTTTTCTTGAAGGTCTCCGTGGCCAGTTAGGAGCCCCGCCGCCACGCGCGCCGATGCATCCAGCAAATCGCTGTAGGTGTAGAGCAACGCCCCTTGCGAATCGACGACGGCTGTTCGTCCCTCATCCTGCTGGGCTCGAGCAATCAGTGGAAGACGACCGGTGCGGCGGATCACAGGCAGACTTTACGTCGTCTCTGCCGCATTGTCCACTTACCCGGACAGCTCTGCACGAGCGAGAGGCCCTTAAGCGGACACTTTCAAACTACAATTGGTGCTTTCTTTGCCGGTTGACCCGGCCTAGGACCGTCTGTACTGTGGCCGCAAGGCGATCGGAACTCTTGTCGAGTTCCAGAGTCGACTTTTCGAAGTACGCGGCTGCGCCTTCGCTGAGCAGTTTCTCCTCGTTCCTCTGCGACAGGCTGGTCAGCACGATGACCGGAATGTCCACGGTGGCAGGGTTCGCTTTCAGGGCTCTGAGGACATCCGTACCGCTGAGCTTGGGAAGCATCATGTCGAGCAGGATGATGTCGGGCAGTTGGTCATTGGCCACCTGCAAGGCTTCCTCACCGTCGGCAGCGGTGCTGACCGCAAAGCCAGCTCTGGACAAAGCGCGCTCCGTGGCGATGCGGAGAAACTTGCTGTCCTCGACCACCAGCACTTTGGATTGCGAAATGGTCACAGTGAACCGCGGGCGGCCGGTGAGTTCATTCGGAATGCCCTTTTGACTCCAAGAACGGCACCCAGTCTACACCCATCTCGCCCGTTCGCAACATTTTCGAAGACGGGGCATCGGGCATGTTTGCGTAAAACTCCTTCAGCATCGGCAATGCCTTCGCCGTGCACTGCGGCGAAGGCGGGTCATGAGGCAACTTGCGGAGCCAGTAGGGAGTATCATGCGGATAACTAATGGAATTAATTAAAACGGAGTCATACAATGCCCGAGTCCATTGACTGGCCGCCGCCGCATCCGCCGCGTCGCCGGCGCCGGTTCTTGCTCATCTTCGTCGCTCTCGCTGCCATCTTTTTTGGCAGTCGTACGGCGTTGGCCTATTACGTGGACGTGCTTTGGTTCGGGTCGCTGGGCTACGGGGAAGTGTTCTGGAAAACACTGAGCCTGCAGTGGGGAGTCTTCGCCGCGTTTGCAGCGGCCACATTGCTCATTCTGTACGGATCGTTCCTCGCGCTGAAGCGCGCGCATCTTCCCGATTTGCCCAGCGGCCACACGATTTTCATCGGCGGACAGCCGTTGAAGCTGCCGGTTGAACCGGTCCTGCGTCTCATCGCGCTCGGCATTTCGCTCGTCATTGCCGCTGCTACCGGCGCCGGCATGATGGCGGAGTGGCCGACGCTCGCGCTCTTTTGGTACGCCCCCCGCGCCACTGCTGGTGTCGTCGACCCGATTTTCGGCAAGCCGCTGAATTTCTTTCTGTTCGCCCTGCCCGCGTGGCAACTCATCGCCGGCTGGTTGCTTTCGCTAGCCGTGATTACATGCATACTCGCCGCTTTCTTCATCCTCATCACCGGCGGAAGCCGTGCGCTCGCCGGGCGTCTCAGCCGCTCCGTATTGCCCTGGCGCGGGCTTTCCGTCACGTTTGCGTTTCTGTTGCTGATCCTCGCCATGCGCGTGTATATCAGCCGGTTCGAGCAATTGCTCGATGATCATACGATCTTCGGCGGTGTGACCTACACGGATGCGCACATTACGCTCACCGGGATGCTCGTCGTCTGCGCGGCGCTCGTTCTCGGCGCGGTAATTGCTGCCATCAACGCCTTGCGGGTGCCACGCGGGCGCTGGCTGGTTGCGGCAATCCTTCCGGCTGCGGTTTGTTATGTCCTCCTTCAAGGAGTCGCTTGGTACGTCAGCAGTTTTATCGTCAAACCCAACGAACTGGTTCGCGAGAAGCCCTACATTGTCTACAACACCGACTTGACGCGGCAGGCCTACGGATTGAACCGGGTCTCGCAGCGCGAGTTTCCCGCTGAGACGACCGTCGACGCGGCCGACCCGGAGAACAATCAGGCTACGCTCCAGAACATCCGGCTGTGGGATTGGCGCGCGCTCCAGGACACGCTGCGCCAGATTCAGGAAATCCGCACTTACTACGACTTCCCCGACATCGACATCGATCGCTATGAAATCGACGGCACGACTCGCGAGGTCATGCTCGCCGCGCGTGAACTGAACGTCGATAAGCTCCCGGAGAGCAGCCGCAACTGGATTAACGACAAGCTGATCTACACCCACGGCTACGGCATCACCATGAACCCAGTCAATGGGTTCACGCCGGAAGGGCTGCCCACGTTGATTTTGAGCAACATGCCGGTCCAGAGTACGGTGCGTAGTTTAACTGTGACGCGCCCGGAGATTTACTTCGGCGAGATGACTAATACCGACGTCTACGTGAAGACACGGCAGAAGGAGTTCAACTACCCGCAAGGTGCCAGCAACAGCCTCACGTCGTACGAAGGCAACGGTGGCGTCGTGCTCGGCGGCTTTCTGCGCCGCATCATCATCGCGCTCGACCGCGACGATCTCGCAAAATTGCCGTTCAGCGATGACGTGACTCCGGAGAGCCGGCTGCTGATGCGCCGCAACCTGCGCGATCGCGTATCGGCATTGGCGCCGTTCCTTACCTACGATCCCGATCCCTACATCGTTCTCGGCGACGACGGCCGGCTGTCGTGGATCATGGATGCGTTCACGCTTTCAGACAGCTATCCGTACTCGACCCATTACCGTCTCGGCAACGACCTCATTAACTACATGCGGAACAGCGTCAAGGTGGTCATCGACGCCTACGATGGCACGACCACCTTTTACGTATTCGACACGGACGATCCGATCATCGCAGCCTACCGCCGCATCTTTCCTAGTCTGTTCAAAGATGCGGCCATGATGCCGCCCGGCCTGCGCAAACACGTGCGCTATCCCGAGCTGCTGCTCAAATTGCAGGCGGAAGTCTACGGCCTGTATCACATGACGGATCCCGAAGCGTTCTACAACCGTGAGGATCTATGGACGGTCGCGACAGAAGTCGGCATGGGTGAGGGTGGCGAGCAAACCACGCAGGCGATGCAGCCGAATTTTGTGCTGATGAAGCTCCCAGACGAAACGGGCGTGGAGTTTGTGGAGATTCTCCCGTTCACGCCGGCCAATCGGAATAATCTGATTGGCTGGATTGCCGGCCGCAGCGACGGCGCAAAATATGGTACCTCGGTTGTCTACAACTTTCCCAAAACCAAACTAGTCGACGGCCCGCTACAAATCGAGGCGCGAATCGATCAGAACGCGCAGCTCTCCGGACAATTGACGCTATGGAATCAGCAAGGCTCGCACGTCCGGCGCGGCGCCCTGCTGGTGATTCCGACCGGCCGCGCGCTGTTATACGCGGAGCCGATTTACTTGCAGGCCGAGCGGAGTCCGATGCCGGAGTTGCGTCTGGTCGTGCTCGCGCTGCAAGATCGGCTGGCCTACGGACCGACGTTCGAGTCGGCCATGGCGGCCCTTTTTGGCGGAGGGGTCTCGTCTCTGAGCGCACCAACGACGAGTGCCCCGACGCCGAACGCCGCAGCGGTTCCCGCCGAGGCGGTGCGAGGCGCGCCGGCATCGGCCGCGTCGCCCCAACCCGCAGCGGATCTCAACGCGCTCATCGCGGAAGCCGCCAAAGACCTTGCCGACTACCAGCGCCTGACCGCGGAAGGCAAGCTCGGAGAGGCGGGACAGAAGCTTGAAGAGTTGAAGCGCGCCCTCGACAAGCTTAACGCGCGTCAAAGATAATGGCCGCGCCCAAACTCCATTTAGCATTAGGGGCGTGACGACGCAGAAACGAATTGGCTTGGCGCGAGCGCTTTCAAAAATGGGTTATTGCTCGCGATCGCAGGCGAGTGTCTTGATTCGGGCAGGACGTGTCACGCTGAATGGGCGGATCGTCCGAAATCCGGAAAGCCCGATGCGAGTGCCCGACGGTCGCATAGGCGACCGGATTGAGGTCGACGGTTCCCCGTTCGCCAAGACGCCGGCCATCTACCTCGTCATGAATAAACCGCGCGGCGTGGTGACCACTGCGTCCGATGAGAAGGGACGCAAGACGGTTTACGATCTGCTGGAGCCGGGATTGCCGTGGGTCGGTCCCGTTGGCCGGTTGGATAAGGCGAGCGAAGGGCTGCTGCTATTGACCAATGATTCGGAGTGGGCGGCCAAGATCACCGATCCAAGCAGTCATCTCGATAAGAGATATCACGTGCAGGTAGACTGCGTGGCGGATGCCGGCCTACTAGCGAGAATCACTCGCGGATACGCGGTTGCGTGCTCGGTGGACGGCCAACACAGCGAACACATGCGCCAAGGGGGCGCGGCTTCTGCGGCACGGCGATAGGAATAGCTGGCTGGAGATTATTCTCGACGAAGGCAAGAACCGGCAAATTCGACGTCTGTTCGAAGCGCTCGATGTCCAAGTGTTGCGTCTAGTAAGAGTGTCGATCGAACCGCTCGAACTAGGCGATCTGAAGAAAGGCTCGGCGCGGCGGTTAACGGCGGAGGAAAAGAAGGCCATTGATCAAGTACTGCGAGCTGTCCCTACGTAGGCATCTCCTTAGAAGCGAGGCCCGCTCCTCTTTCCAGGTAGTCTTGCGCCTGGCGCAACACCTTGCGCTCGTTGCTGTACGCAAGTTGTTTGGTCGCGTCGTTGAGGGGCACCCAGCGAGCTTGCTTCACTTCGATCCGCATGTCGGACGCGAGGTTGTCGATTTCTCCGGAGACATAGCGCATCAGGTAGAAGCTCACAATTTTAAAAACGCGTTTGCCATCGCCCCAGCTACGGACGTAGACATACTTGTTATCGGAAAGTTTGGTGACCGGCTCGGCCACGAGGCCGGTTTCTTCCAGCACTTCTCGTACGGCTGCGTCTTGCGGTTTCTCACCGGGATCAACCAGGCCTTTGGGGAGGGTTAACACGGCGCGGGTGCGCTTACGCGGCGTCTTCGCCGGTTTGGGACTTTTCTTCTGCGGCTCATTTTTCTGTGGCTCAATCAGGGCGACATGCCAGACTCGAGAAATCTGCCGAAGCACGACGCCGCCCGCTGAAATTTCCCGTGGCATAGCGCTTATCTTATCGGACAAGGCATCAGGAATTTCCGAGCTTTCCAGTCTCTTGCTGGATGCGCTGCCAAGCGCGCTCCACATGGCGAGCCTGAGTGTTGGTTTGGCCGACGCAGAACCGAAGTGTCAGCTTGCCATCGAGCTTGGTATGAGTAAGGTAAAGATCGCCGCTGCCATTCAGCCGGTCCATCAGAAGTTGATTGGCCCGATCCCCCGCGCGCAACCGAAAGCAGACGAGATTGAGCTGGGCAGGTGCCGCGAGCTCAAAGCGCAAATCGTCGTGCACCCAGGCGGCAAATTGCTGGGCCAATCGTACGTGCTCGCGAATGTGGTGCTGCAGGCCTTCAATCCCGTAGTAGCGGATCACAAACCAAAGCTTGAGTGAGCGAAAACGGCGTCCCAGCTGGATGTGCCAGTCGCGATAATCAATGACCACGCCGGATTCCGTTGCCTGGTTGCGCAGGTACTCCGGCAGCACGGAGAGCGTTTGGATCAAGTGCTTCCGGTCGGCAACATAAAAGACGTTGCAATCGAAGTTGGTGAACATCCATTTGTGCGGGTTAAAGCAATAGCTGTCGGCGAATTCCACGCCATCGTGAATGAAGCGGAACTCCGGGCAGAGCGCGGCCGTGCCGCTCATGGCGGAATCCACGTGCAGCCAGAGATTATGTTCGCGGCAAACGCCCGCAATTTCGCGGATGGGATCGATCGCGTTCGAAGACGTCGTGCCCACCGTTGCGCAGACGAAGCAGGGAATCAGGCCGCCCTTTATGTCTCGCTCGACGTGGTGGGCCAGCGCGTCAGGGCGCATGGCAAAGTTCTTGTCCACTTCGATCTGGCGCAGGTTGTCCGAACCCATGCCTGCTATCTTGATCGCCTTTTCGATCGACGAATGCGTTTGGGTGGAGCAGTAGGCCGTCAGCCGTCCGTCGCAGCCTTTGCGATTGCTGGCGAACTGGGTTGCACGCTCGCGCGCGGCCAGCAGGGCGGCAAGCGACGCGCTGGACGCGGTGTCCTGAATCACACCACCTCCGCTACTAGTGGAAAGAAATTTTGCCGGCAGTCCCAGCATGGGGACCAGCCAATCAAGCACATGCGTTTCAAGTTCCGTGCACGCCGGACTAGTGGACCAGAGCATGCCTTGCACGCCCAGCCCGGAAGAAAGCAGATCGCCAAGAATGCCCGGCCCCGAGGCGTTCGCCGGAAAGTAGGCATAGAAGTTGGGCGACTGCCAGTGCGTGATGCCCGGAAGAATAATGCGCTCGATGTCGCCCAGAATCTGGTCGAAGCTTTCGCCACGCTCGGGCGCGCTTGGTGGCAGCCGCGAACGAATTTCTCCCGGCTGCGCGCGCGACAGAACCGGGAAGCTTTCGATGCGGGAATGGTAGTCGGTGATCCAGTCCACGACCGCGTGGCCATGGCGGCGGAACTCCTCGGGAGACATGTGGAACGACTTGGGTTCAGACATAGGAATCGGCAATTTGCAATTCGTAATTTGTAATCGGTAATCTCAAACCCAATGCCCTTGAATTACAAATCGCAAATTACAAATGCCCGTAAAACACGCGTGTGTAGTATTCGAATTCAACCACGTTATCCTGAGCATGGGCGCGAAAAATCCGCTGCAATTCCTGCATCATTGGCGCGTGGCTGGGATGATCCTCAAGCGGCGCATACGAGGAAGACAAGAGTCGTCCCGCCGTGCCTTCGTAGTCGAAGCGCTGGCGCAGGTCAAACACCCTCTCCCGGTGCGGAGCGGGCGCGAAAAATTCATGGATAATAGCGGTCGTGCGTTCGTGGCGCACTTCCTTATAGTCGATGCCGTAGGCCAGCAGGAGTTGCTCGTAGTCACGGAGGAAAGGCGTGCTTGCGGTGCGGCGCTCGTTCCATATCAGCACGCACCATCCTTCCGGCTTCAAGATGCGGGCGAATTCAGCGCGGGCGCGAGGCAGGTCGAACCAGTGCGCTGCCTGAGCCGCGGTGATGAAATCTGCGGCGGCGGAGCGCAGTGTCGTCTCCTCCGCCGTTCCTGCAATGGAAACGAGACGGGAATAGGATTCGAGCTCATGGGCGCCCATTTCGCGCATCTCCGTGTTGGGTTCGACGGCAAACACGGAATTCCCGTTTTCGAGGAGAAGGCGGGTAAACAGGCCCGTGCCGGAAGCGATGTCAGCGACGATGTGATTCGATCGCAGCCCGCATTCGGTGCGAAGAAGGTCCAGAACTTCCGGTGGATATCCTGGGCGATAGCGGACGTAGTTCTCCACCCGATCGGAAAACCGAGCCGTTGGCGACTTGCTCATGCCTGTTTAGTGTAACCCGTCCCAACGGCAGCACGCTCCGCACGGTACAATCTTTCTCTTGTGTCTGGCTCTTGCGACTGGATCTTGTGTCGGCGTTTTTCAGCTTCCCAGGAGCGTCATTACAAGGAGCTTCATGAAACTTCTCTCGGGTGCATTTCTGTTCTTCCTGCTGATTGGTTCTAACCTGCAGGCGTTTGACCAGGCCGCCAACAATCAACCCGCCAAGGATCAAGCTGGCCAAGAGAAAGACCGACCGGGCAGCTATGCCATAAGCGGGTTCCGCGATGTTGCCGGCGAGCGCGACGTAGAAAAGAAATTCATGGCTGTGCCCGATCCCAAGCTGGCCGAAGAGCACCTGCGCATTCTGACGCAAGCGCCGCACATTGCCGGATCTCCGGAGGACAAAGCGACCGCCGAATACGTGGCGAAGAAGTTTCGCGAGGCAGGACTCGACACCGAAATTGTCGAATACAGAGTGTGGCTCAACTATCCGGCGGAGATCCGGGTGGACATGACTGAACCGGCCGGAGTGGAGATGCATGGCCCCCGCCGCGAGCACGTTGACGGCGATCCCTATCAAGACGATCCGCGCGTTGTGACCCCTTACAGCGGAATGTCGCCCTCGGGCGATGCCGAGGCGGAAGTTGTCTATGCGAACTACGGCTCACCCGCCGACTTTGACAGGCTGAAGCAGATGAACGTCGATGTGCGCGGCAAAATCGTTATCGTCCGTTACGGTGAGAATTTCCGTGGCGTGAAAGAGTTCGTGGCGCAGGAACGCGGCGCGGCCGGAGTCATCGTTTATTCCGACCCGAAAGACGACGGCTATTACCGCGGCGACGCCTATCCGAAAGGGCCGTGGCGTCCGGCGAGCGGCGTGCAGCGGGGATCGGTAGGATTTATGTTCCAGTTTCCCGGAGACCCGACCACACCGGGAGTGGCGTCGACTCCTACGCTGCCGGATTCGAAGCGCATCTCTCCCGCCGAGTCCGAGCAGTTGCCGAAAATTCCAGTAACGCCGCTTTCCTACGCCGATGCTTCGCCGATTCTCGAGCATCTGGGCGGCCCGCTCTCGCCGCGCGAATGGCAGGGAGCATTGCCGTTTACGTACCACGTTGGTCCGGGCCCCGCGAAAGTCAAAATGCACCTGAAACAGGACTATCAATTCCGCACCATTTGGGACGTCATCGGCAAAATTCGAGGAGCGTCGTCACCCGATGAGTGGGTAGTGGCTGGCAATCATCGCGATGCCTGGGTGTATGGAGCGGTCGATCCCAACAGCGGCACGGCCGCGATGCTGGAGACAGTGCACGGTCTCGGTGAGCTGCTGAAGTCCGGCTGGAAGCCCAAGCGCACGATCGTGATCGGAAGCTGGGATGCCGAAGAAGAAGGACTGATCGGCTCCACCGAGTGGGGCGAAGATCACGCGCAGGAACTGGCGAACGCTGCCGCTTATTTCAATATGGACGTGGCCGTATCCGGCAAGAAGTTCGGAGCCTCCGGGGTGCCCAGTTTGAAAGAGTTTATCCGCGAGATCGCGAAGGCCGTGCCTTCGCCGCAAGGCGGGACCGTGTACGACGCGTGGAAGAAGGCAAGCGAGCCGAACCCGGAGAGCAATCATCCGCAGGAAACCAGCACCTACCGCCCGCCGCCCGCCGCAATGCAAAACGATGTCCCTGTGGGCGATCTCGGCAGTGGTTCCGACTACAGCGTGTTTCTCCAGCATCTGGGGGTGCCTTCCACCGACATGAGTTCGAGCGGCGATTACGGCGTGTATCACTCGGTGTTCGATAACTTCGCCTGGTTCAAAAAATTCGGCGATCCCGACTTCCGTTACGAGCAGCAGATGGCCCGCATTTACGGTTTGGAAGTATTGCGCATGTCCAGCGCTGACGTGCTTCCCTACGACTACGAGAACTACGGAAAAGAAATTCTGGTCTACCTCGAAGCGGCGAAATACAAAAGTAAAGATCGCTTTGGAGACAAGGGACCTGATTTTTCAGCAGCCGTGGAAGGCGCGCGTCACCTCCAGGAAGCGGGCGCAAAAATACTGCAGAAGCAACGCAAAATTCCGGCAGCGCCAGAGCGCATGAACGCGAAACTCCGCGAAACAGAGCGGGCGCTGCTAATCCCCGAGGGATTGCCCAACCGTCCGTGGTATCACCATGCCATTTACGCTCCAGGACAGTACACCGGATACGCGGCCGTGGTCATTCCTGGCGTGAACGAGGCCATTGATCGGGGTGACCGGCAGCGGACCGAACAACAAATCACAGCGCTAGCAGCGGCCTTGAACCGGGGCGTTATGGTGCTCGAGCAATACCGCTAGAACAATCGGGTCATCAAGAACCCGCTGGGAGACTGGGGCTTCGATCACCCGATTTAGAGACGACGATGAACGCGCAAATGGCCGTCGAACACTTGCTGCATGACCTGCCCTCAGCGGCGACGGCGACCTTTCTCGCGCTTTTTCCCATCGTCAACCCGCTGGGCGGCGTTCCGCTGTTCTTCAGTCTTACCGCCGACTACTCGCCAGAAGAACGCCGTCGCACCGCCCTGAAGACCGCGGTTGATGTGATCGCGATCCTCGTCGTATTCATGCTGTTTGGCCGATTCGTCCTCAGCTTTTTCGGAATTTCGCTGCCGGTCTTGAAAATTGCCGGCGGACTGATCGTGGCCAATACGGCGTGGGGCATGGTGACCGGTTCCAGCCGAATGACGACGGCAGAAAGCAGCGAAGCCCTGACCAAAGAGGACATTTCCCTCACGCCCATGGCCATGCCAATGCTCTCCGGCCCAGGCTCGATCGGTGTCGTCATGGGACTGGCCGCGCACGCCGACCACTTTCTTTCCTACCTGGGTATGGTGATCGGAATCGTCGCGCTCGGCCTGACTGTATATCTGTTGCTGTGGCTCGGAGGTCCATTCGTCAAGCGCCTCGGACCCGGCGCCATGGGCGCGATCAACCGCATCTTCGGATTCCTCATCCTGGCGATTGCAGTACAGTTAGTGTGGAACGGAGCGGCGGATTTTCGAGGTTAAGCAAGCGTCGTCAGACCTCGTTGCGTCCCCTAGTGCGACGCATCTGCGCTTCGCGCCGCTGCCAGCGCTTCTTTTTCCATATACCGGCCGACCAGGGCGGCGCAGGACTCGATGAACTTCTGCTCTGGCGCAGTGAAGGTGTCCGCAAAATAACTCTCGATACACAGCTCCGCCACCACCCGTTTCTTTGCAAAAATCGGCACCACCATGTTGGATTTCACCATATCCGACCCCAGATAGCGCGGATCGGCCCCAACATTGTTGACAACCACAGTTTTCCCGGAGGTGGCCGCGGCTCCGCACAATCCTTTTTCGAGCGGGATGCGCAGCGTGGGCGCAAAGCTGCCGACGTACGGTCCCAGCACCAGAGCATCGAAAGTGGGGGCTTCCATCCAATAAAAGCCAACCCAGTTGTAGCGTGTCGTTTCTTCGTGCAGATGCTGGGAGATGTGCTGCATAAGAGACTTCACTCCATCGGCGGAGCGGCTGTATGCCTCAAATTCCTTCAGCAGTTCTTCATACCGTGACATCGGCAGCGGGATCTCCTTTGTGGTTTCGTCGACAATTTGCATTTTATGCTCGCTTGGCTGGTCCGCTCCGGCTAGTTACTGTTTAGTATCGGGGTTGGTACCCCCCCCCCCCCCCCCCAATTTCCCGCAAAATGTTGATTTCAAAAGAGTTACTTGTAAAATATTCGGGAATAAGGACTTAGCTCCTCAAATTGCGCTCAAAATGGCTTTGGGGCAGCTTCGAGGGTCGTCTTACTGGACGGACCTTGAAACTGCCCCAATCAGACTTGATTGTCGCGCGCGATGGGTTTTAAGTCAATTTATTTCGGATTATGGATGACATTGCGGTGAAGTTATAGACGAAATGGTAGCCGAAAGGGGGCTGGCCCATCCTTTCCACCATTCCAACTCCGGGGGTGCCTCGTCCTTGTCGCGTTTTCTGCGACAGGGTGGGGACTTTGACTTTCCCAATTGCGGAAGAATGATGAGGAATATTATCGGCTGCGGCCTTCGCATTCCAAGCTGCGGGGTTACGATGCTGTCATGCCGTGGGGCCTCAAGCGCTTTCAAGAAGCACGCTGCCTGCACTTCGTGACGTTTAGCTGCTATCGACGCGCCCCGCTTCTCGGCGCGGCGCGATCCCGCGACGTTTTCGAGCAAACTTTCGAGCAGACGCGGCAATGGTATGGATTCTACGTCTCCGGATACGTAGTCATGCCCGAACATGTTCATTTGCTGATGAGTGAGCCGGAACGGGCCAAGCTTTCAGTGGCGCTGCAAATGCTCAAGCAAAATGTTGCGCGGCGTTTGCGCTCGCCCGAGGGCGGTCTGTTGTGGCAGCCACGGTATTACGACTTCAATGTGTGGAGCGACGCCAAGCGAATCGAGAAGTTGCGTTACATTCATCGCAATCCGGTGAAGCGCGGCTTAGTGCCGAGTCCGGAGGATTGGGCGTGGAGCAGTTTTCGCCACTATGTTTCAGGCGTTGAAGGCGTAGTGGAAATTGAGTCGCAGTGGACGGCGCGGAAGCGAGAGCAGATGGGAGTCGTCGTGGGGATAGGAAGTCAAAATCCCCGCCCTGTCGCAGAAAACGCGACAAGGACGGGGCACCCTCGATAGTTACTTACTTGATCGTGACCAGCTTCTCCACCAGTTCCGAGTAGTCTTTCTTCTCCAGCCCATGAACCTGCTTGTTATATTCGTCCACCTTGCTGGAGTAATTCATGGAGCAGAACTTCGGGCCGCACATGGAGCAGAAGGCTGCCGTCTTGTATCCCTCTTCGGGGAGGGTTTCATCGTGCATGGAGCGGGCGGTCTCTGGATCGAGCGAAAGTTCGAACTGTTTTTCCCAGTCGAACTTGTAGCGGGCATAACTCAAGGCATCGTCGCGATCGCGCACTCCGGGCCGCTGGCGGGCTACGTCGGCGGCGTGGGCGGCGATTTTGTAGGCGATGATTCCGTCTTTTACATCTTTTTCGTTGGGCAGTCCGAGGTGCTCTTTGGGAGTTACGTAGCAGAGCATCGACGCGCCGTACCAGCCGATCATGGCCGCTCCGATGGCGGAGGTGATGTGGTCGTAGCCGGGAGCTATGTCGGTGACCAGCGGGCCCAAGGTGTAGAACGGAGCCTCGTCGCACCACTCGTTTTCTTTTTCCACTTGCTCCTTGATCTTGTGCATCGGAATGTGGCCCGGGCCCTCGATCATGACCTGCACATCATGCTTCCAAGCGATGCGAGTTAGTTCGCCCAGAGTTTTCAGTTCGGCGAACTGCGCTTCGTCGCTGGCGTCAGCCAGGCAGCCGGGACGCAGGCCGTCTCCCAGGGAGAAGCTTACGTCGTACTTCTTGAAAATCTTGCAGATGTCTTCGAAGCATTCGTAGAGGAAGTTCTGCTTGTGGTGGTGAGTCATCCATTGGGCAAGAATCGCGCCGCCTCGGCTCACTATGCCGGTGATGCGCTTTGACACCATGGGGACGTATTGAATGAGCACGCCGGCGTGGATGGTCATGTAATCCACGCCTTGCTGCGCCTGCTCTTCGATCACTTCGAGCATCACGCTGGCGGTTAAATCTTCTACCCGCTTTACGCGCGAGATCGCTTCATAAATCGGAACCGTGCCGATGGGGACAGGCGAATGGCGGATGATGGCTTCGCGGATGGTATGAATGTCGCCGCCGGTCGAGAGGTCCATTACGGTGTCGGCGCCGTAGTGAACGGCGGTGTGCAGCTTCTTGAGTTCTTCTTCTACGTTCGAGGTGACGGCCGAGTTACCGATGTTGGCGTTGATCTTGCATAGCGACTCGACGCCGATCGCCATCGGCTCCAGTTCCGGATGGTTGATGTTCGCGGGGATGATCATGCGGCCGCGCGCGACTTCATCGCGCACCAATTCGGGCGTGATCTTCTCGCGGTGAGCGATGTATTGCATCTCTTCGGTAATTGAACCGGTAATTGAACCGGTGATCCCGCCGCGGCGCGCGTAATGCATTTGCGAGAAATTGCCGTCTGTGTTTTCGGCCTTGCGCTTCGCCAGCCACTCGGCCCGCGGTTTCAGAACCGCATCCAAGCCGTTGCCGTTACTACCGCCGTTAGCGCCGTTTGTGGAATCGCCATTGCCTGCGGACATTTTCGTCAGTACCATCCTTCGCGAAATCTTCGTGCTGAAATTATACGCCGCTTCCGGGGACGGCTTGTGGTCTCGGGGGAAGTTGGAGGGAAGAACCGGCTGGTAAGTTGCGGCGCCGGGAAAAAGTGAATCCTGGCGACCGAGAAGGGAATCGAACTAAAATGTCGTTATAACGACAATCGCGTGGCCTCGCAGGCCGACAGGTTCCGCCGGGAGGAAAATTGATGAAGAGGCTGATGGGTACGAGCAACGACATAGCATTGACGATCTTGCGCTTGGTCCTCGGAGTGGTGTTCTTCGCGCATGGGGCGCAAAAGATGCTGGGCTGGTTTGGAGGCTTTGGGTTTCACGCCACCATGGGATTCTTTGCTCACATGGGAATGCCGGCCCCGGTTGCGTTTCTGGTCATCTGCACAGAATTCTTTGGCGGGCTGGGGCTGATTGTCGGATTGCTGACGCGCATCGCCGCTCTCGGAATTGGCAGCGAGATGATTGGGGCGATCTTCATGGTGCATCTGCAGAATGGTTTTTTCATGAACTGGATGGGCACACAGAAGGGCGAGGGATTTGAATATCATCTGCTGACGATTGCCATGGCTGCGGCGCTCCTGTTGCGCGGGGCGGGCGCGTTCTCGCTGGATCGCGCGCTTTCAAAGTAAGCCAAGGTCTTTAGGCCGAATGAAGGCCAAAAGGCGGGACGAGAATTGCTGCGGGCACAGGCAGATGCCGCTAATTCCTCAGCGTCTTACCAGTCTTGAGCGTGAACTGAATTCTCTCCTGCGTCTTCTTCTCGCCGCACAGGGACTTGAAGGCCTCGCGCTCCAGGTCGAGCACGTACTGCTCGCTGACCGGCGTGCCGGGCGTGACGTTTCCGCCACAGAGTACTTCAGCGATCTTCGTGCCCAGCTTCAGTTCGTGATCGCTGATGTACTCGCCTTGCCGCATCAGGTAGACGCCCATTTTCAGGGCGGCGAGGATGTTCTCACCGGGAGCGGGAATGTCCGTGCGCATCACCGGCGGCTCATACCCCGCGCGCACCAGTTCCAGGGCGCGCGCTTTGGCGTCGGAGAGAACGCGCTCGCGGTTCATGGTGATGCGGTCGGGGCTTGACAGGAACCCGAGTCCGCGGGCTTCATCCGCCGAAGTGGCGACTTTCGCCGTGGCGACGGTTTCGAAGGCTTTCTTCATCGCCTCCATCAGTTCGACCGATTCGCCCCGGCCATCGGGACGAATGGAAGCTGCGCTGTCCACCGCGCGCAACAACATCTCTTTGCAGCCTCCGCCGCCGGGAAGTAGGCCGACTCCGACCTCGACCAATCCCATGTATAGTTCGGCATGCGGTTGGCGGGCGGCCGCGTGCAGTGAGATCTCGCAACCGCCGCCGAGCGTGAGTCCGAAGGGCGCGCTCACCACCGGCTTGGGCGAAAACTTGATGGCCTGCGTCATGCCCTGAAACTGACGAATGGCGAGATCAACGTCGTCCCACTCTTCCTCCTGGATCGACATGAGCAGCAGCATGAGGTTGGCGCCCACAGAGAAATTCTGCGCGTCGTTGGTGATGACGAAGGCATCGAAGGCGTCGCCCGGTCCACCTGGCTTCAGCGTCTGCAGGATGAGCGAAATGATGTCGGCGCCGAGTGCGTTCATTTTGGAGTGGAACTGGATGCAGCCCACACCATCTCCCAGGTCAACCAGCGAGGCTCCGGAATTCTTCTTGACCACGTAGTTGGACTTCTTCGCCACTTCAACCGACCACACTCCCGCAGGCACTTCGAGCGGCTTGAAACTCGCATGGTCCAGATCGAAGTATGCTCGGCCTGATGTCGTCTTAGGATCGTCTTCGTACCAGGACTTCGCGTCCGAGGCGAGCAACTTTTCCACATTGGCCGCTACCGGACGCCCCTCTTTCTTCATGCGCGCGACGGTTGCTTCCACGCCCGCTGCGTCCCAGAGTTCGAAAGGGCCGAGTTCCCAGTTGAAACCCAGGTGCATGGCGCGGTCGATCTCAACGATGGAGTCGGAGATTTCAGGAATGCGGTTAGCGGAGTATGTCCACAAGTCGGACAGCGCCGCCCAAAGAAAAGCGCTTGCCTTATCGGGCTTCTGCGGTGCGCCGCCGCCATTCAAGCCCAGCAGCATTCGAATTCGCGCCCCCGTCTCCTCGACATTTTTCGCCATATCGAGGGCCGCGAATTTCGGCTTCTGCCGCGGATGATATTCCAAAGTCTTCCAGTCGAGCGCCACGCGCTCATCATCTTTACCGTTGCCGCTTTTGAGCTTCTTGTAGAAGCCGCCCTTGGTCTTGTCGCCCAACCACTTGCGTTCCAGCATCTGGCGAAAGAATGCGGGAATCTGCAATTCGCTGCGCTCGTCGCGCACGTTCTGGGTCATGTTCGTGACCACGTGCCCGAGGATGTCGAGGCCGACGAGATCGATCGTTCGGAACGTGGCCGAGCGCGGCCAGCCGACGGCCTGGCCGGTGAGCGCATCGATCTCTTCGACGGTCAGATCCATTTCCTGCATCAGCCGCAACACGTTGAGCACGGAAAATGTGCCGATGCGATTGGCGATGAAGTTGGGAGTATCTTTCGCCAGCACGACGCCCTTACCCAGTTGCGCGTCGCAGAAGTGCGTGACGGCGTCGATCAGCGCGGGGTCGGCGTCTGGGGTTGGGATCAGCTCCAGCAGCCTCATGTAGCGCGGTGGATTAAAGAAGTGCGTGCCGAACCACGCACGCCGGAAGTCCGGGGAAAATCCCTCGGCGATCTTGGCCACCGGAAGTCCGCTGGTGTTGGTGGTGACGATCGTGCCTGGCTTGCGGATCGCCTCGATCTTCTTGAGCAGCGACCGCTTGATCTCGAGGTTCTCGACGATAGCCTCGATAATCCAGTCCACGTCGGCCAACCGCTTCAGGTCGTCGTCGAAATTCCCCACGGTGACGAGCCGCGAAAGCGAGGCTTCGAAAAAAGCCGCGGGCTTCGATTTTCTGGCCCCATCGAGTCCGGCGGCCGCGATTTTGTTGCGCGCGGGGCCGTCGGCGTCCGGGGGAACGATGTCGAGCAGCAAGGAAGGCACTCCCGCATTGGCGAAGTGCGCGGCGATGCGGGCGCCCATGGTGCCCGCACCGAGGACTGCAACTTTGTGAATACGCTTCATAAATGCGACTCCTGCAATAAAAATTCTTCCTTGATTCTTCTATAGTTCTTCTAGGGAAGTTTATCTACCACCCAGTCGTTCTTGCCAGTCTCGACCAGCGTCATTTCGGAGAATTTGCGCGTGACGTGGGATGATCCTCGAATGGTGACCAGCACAACCGGGAAATTGTAGCGGCCCTGATGTCCAGTGCCGCGCGTGATCTCGAAGGCGCGGTTGGAGGCGTTGGAAAAAAACTGCTCTAGTTTGTCGGCGTTCTGCGAGTGGCGGATGCCGTCGCTGAGTTGGACCATGCCGTTCTCTACGTCTCCGGTTTGCCACGCGTGCAGGAAGTGGTTCGCGGCTGCCAGGGCAAATACGTAGCCGGGGTCGGAGGGAGCTTCCTGTTTGGCGGGATGGGTCTTCGAGCCCGCCCAGACTTGCGTCGTCAGAAAGACCGTCAAAAGGGAAAGACACGCTGCGAACTGGATCTTCGCGTTGAGGCTGTTCGTCATTCCTCGCCAATGTTCCTCGCCAGTGATGATGTAACTCATTACTCTACTGGAAAACAGGCAGAACGCCAGCGGCCTTGCGCCAAGATCGTTGTTTTTGCTAATGAGTGTAGTCGGGAATATTTCAACAACCATCCTATTGAAGCGCTCTCAACTCCACGGCTCTCATTGACTTGCGGAGTTCGCCCACGTAAGATTTGCCCCTGATGATCGGCCAAACCATCTCGCATTACCGCATTGTTGAGATGCTCGGTGGCGGTGGCATGGGTGTCGTCTATCGGGCCGAGGACACCAAACTGGGGCGTTTCGTCGCCCTGAAATTCCTGCCCGAAGATCTGGCCAAGGATCGCCAGGCACTCGATCGCTTTCAGCGTGAAGCGCGCGCCGCCTCGGCCCTGAACCATCCGAACATTTGCACCATCCACGAGATTGACGAGGGAAACGACCAGGCCTTCATCGTCATGGAGTACCTCGAAGGGCAGACCCTGAAACACCGCATTGCCGGCCGCCCGATGGATACGGAATCCCTTCTGAGCCTGGCGATTGAAATTGCCGATGCCCTCGATGCCGCGCACTCCAAAGGAATCATTCATCGCGATATCAAGCCAGCCAACATTTTCGTGACAAAACGCGGGCAGGCGAAGTTGCTCGACTTCGGTCTGGCCAAGCTGGCGCCGGAAAACCGTCGGGGTAGTTTGGACTCTGCGCTGTTAACGGCTACCGACGGGGCCATGATGACCACTCCTGGTTCCACGATTGGAACCGTGGCCTACATGTCACCGGAGCAGGTTCGCGCCGAAGAGCTTGACCCACGCACAGATTTGTTCGCGTTCGGATCCGTACTCTACGAAATGGCTACCGGATCCCTGGCGTTTCCCGGAAATAGCAGTGGCGTGATCTCCGAGGCCATTCTAAACCGTACTCCGCAGCCTCCGACGATCGCGAATCCAGCCCTGCCTCCCAAGCTGGAGGAACTGATTTTCAAAGCGCTTGAGAAGGAGCGGGAGCTGCGGTATCAGACCGCCGCCGAGCTGCGTGGAGACTTGAAGCGCATCAAGCGCGCTCTCGACACTTCACGCGTGCGCGCCGGGAGTGCGTCCGCCGCCGCTTCGGGGACGTCTCCGGCTCCGGCCTCTGCGGCTCCCGTATCGCGAAAGCCGGTGGTGGTCACGGCATTAGCCGCTGCGGCCATCGCCATGATCGCCGGCCTCGCCATTGGAAAGTCTTTGTTGCAACACCCGGTGCAGGCATCACTACCGATTTATCATCCGCTCACCTTCCGCCGCGGCATGGTTCACGCTGCCCGCTTTGCTCCCGACGGCAAGACCATCATCTATAGTGCTGCGTGGGAAGGTAAACCTCTGCAGTTGTTCACCACGCGGCCGGAAAGCCCTGAGTCGCATGATTTAGAACCAGCCGGAGCCGACGTACTTGCTGTTTCCTCGTCGGGAGAAATGGCACTGTCTCTGGGCAGCCGTCCGGTCGCCCAATTCCTCTATTCCGGCACGCTTGCGCGCGTGCCTTTGGTCGGTGGCGCTCCGCGCGAGATCCTGGAGAATGTCGAGTGGGCAGATTGGTCTCCGGATGGGAGCACTCTCGCGGTTGTGCGGCAGGAGCAAGGGCGTCACCGCCTCGAGTTTCCCCCGGGCAAGGTGGTCTACCAGGCCGATGGATGGATCGGTCATATTCGTATTTCCCAGAAAGCTGACACCATTGCCTTTATTGACCATCCCCAGTTGGGCGACGATGGCGGGGCGGTTGCCGTGGTTGATCTGAACGGAAAAAAGACCACTCTTTGCACTGGCTGGGACAGTATTCAAGGAATCGCATGGTCGCCCGGCGGCGATGAGATCTGGTTTACCGCCACGCGAACCGGTGGCGACCGATCCCTCTATGCGGTCAACCTCGCGGGCGACGTCCGTCTGCTCGCGCGCGTTCCCGGTGAATTGACCCTGCTCGATGTTGGCCGGGATGGGAGTGTGCTCTTGACCCGGGGCAACGACCGCGCCGGAATGATCGGCCTGGCCCCCGGCGAGACCAAAGAACGCGACTTGTCCTGGCTCGACTGGTCCGTGCCCGGCGATTTGTCTGCCGATGGCCGCACCGTCCTTTTTGGGGAGACCGGAGAGGGCGGAGGACCAAAGTATGCGGTCTACCTGCGCAAAACCGATGGTTCTCCGGCCATTCGTCTTAGCGATGGAATCGGGGCTGCATTATCGCCTGACGGGCGCTGGGCGCTCGCGCGACCCAATGTCACTCCTTCTCCGCTTGTCCTGCTGCCAACCGGGGTCGGTGAAGCCAAGCCCGTCACCCACGATTCGATCAATCATCTCTGGGCGCGGTGGCTTCCCGATGGAAAACGACTGGTGTACTCCGGCAACGAGGCCGGACACGGATTTCGTCTTTATCTAGAGTCTCCCGGAGAAGGCAAGCCGCGCCCGATCAGCCCGGAAGGCGTGAACCCGTTGGTTGTGATCTCCCCCAAGGGCGATTTTGCCGCCAGCGTCGGTCCGGATAACAAAGTTTACCTTTATCCCGTCGCAGGTGGCGAACCTGTGCCCGTCTCCGGCACCGAGCCCGATGAGGCGCCAACCGGCTTCTCCGCCGACGGCCGATTCCTTTACGTCTTTCGTTTTGGAGAAATCCCAGCCAAAGTGTTTGAGCTCGAGTTGTCAACCGGCAAAAGGAAATTATGGAAGCAACTGGTGCCTGCGGATGCGGCCGGAATCGACACGATTCGGGGAATAACAATAACTCCGGATGCCAAGGCTTATGTGTACGGCTATATCCGAACCCTCTCGGATCTTTATCTCGTCGAAGGCTTGAAGTGACAGCGCATTTTCTTACATCCTTCCGAGTACAGCGAGAGTACAGCGAGTGTCGCTAACGGGCGCTAACGCTCATTGACAGCGTCAATCCGGGAGTTCCTAGCCGCAGGGGGCACGAGCTCCCATGGAGGAACCCCTTCGTTGATATTCTGAATTTCGTCGCGCCGTTCTCACACAGCATGACCTCAGGCCCTCTTCTTTCTGCACGGGAAATTGCGGCGCAGATCCGCCGCAAAGAGGTTTCTCCCGTCGAGGTGGCGCGCGCTCATCTTGATCGCATCGAACGGCTGAATCCCAGGGTGAACGCGTTCGTCGATTACCAACCCGAAGCTGTACTTGCGCAGGCTCGTGCAGCGGAGAAGGCGATTCTCCGCAACAAAGAAGACGAGCTTGGCCCGCTGCATGGCGTGCCTCTTTCCATCAAATCCTCGATTGACGTTGCCGGCCATCGTTGTGAAGCTGGTACGCGTTTGCGCGCAGGATACATTGCCTCCGAGGATGCGCCGCTGGTGGCGCGTCTGCGCGCGGCTGGGGCCGTGATCCTGGGCGTCACTAATACGCCCGAACTGCTCATGGCGTGGGAGACCGATAATCTTCTTTATGGCCGCACCAACAATCCCTGGGACTTGAATCGCACCGCGGGCGGATCGAGCGGCGGCGAGGCTGCCGCGATCGCCGCGGGACTTTCCGCCGGGGGCGTGGGCAGCGACGGCGGCGGTTCGATCCGCGTGCCGGCGCACTTCTGCGGCATCTGCGGATTGAAGCCCACTCCCGGACGCATTCCTTCGACTGGACACTATCCAAAAGCTGGCGGCCCTTTTGCTTTGATCGGAGTGGTCGGGCCGATGGCTCGCACAGTCGAAGATTTGAGAACGCTGTTTGATGTGATGGCGGGTTGGGACGACGGCGACCCTTATTCCGCACCGGTGGAGGTCCGTGTGCTACATGAAGCGCAAGCGCGGGCTGTCCAAATTGGTTTCTTCGAAAACGATGACCGCACTTCCGTCACAGAAGAAACCAGGTCGGCGGTGCGTCGGACAGCGTCTCTCTTGCTGAGTTGCGGATTTCGCGTCGAGCCGTTCCGCCCCGAAGGGCTCGAAGAATCGCGGCAGTTGTGGTGGGAATTCTTCGGCACCGCCGGCGGGATGATTCTGGAGCCCATGATTTGCGAACCAAGGTTGCGTGGCCGCGAGTCCGAGCTGAGCCCGATTCTGCGGGAGTTCCAGGCCTGGACCAAGGCCGCGTCCGCGCACACGGGCGAGTCGCTGCTGGCCGCATGGCTGGGACGCGATGCAGTGCGCGAGAAGATTCTCTTGCAGATGCGGAAATATCCCGTCCTGATTTGTCCTACCGCTGCTATCCCCGCTTTTCGTCACGGCGAACGGGCGTGGCAGGTGGAAGGGAAGACGGTGAAGTATCTCGATGCCTGGAGCTATTGCGAGTGGTTTAACCTGCTAGGGTTTCCCGCGGCCGTGGTTCCGATGGGCTATTCGGACGAGGGTCTGCCGATAGGCGTGCAGATCGTCGCGCGGCCGTGGGAGGAGGAACTCGTGCTGGCGGTCGCCGCGAAACTCGAAAGGGAGCGCGGTCCATGGCTAGCGCCTCCTCTGCTTCTGAGCTGACATCCCCACTCTTTTGCATGCGTCTATGCATTCTCTTCTGACAAAAAGTGTCGTTTTGTCCTCCCCTTGTTGTCCCCGATGTGCAAACAAATTCACCTTTGCGGGAAACCGATTCGCGTACCGCTTTTGCTTTGCCTTTTCCTGAAAACCGATGTATAAACGACCGTTAGTACCTTCCCCAAAAGTCCCGCCCACGCTCCAAGACAGGTTTTGACCAGCCGCGCAATGTCTTTTGGCTGTACGTGGTGTCAGTAGAACCACTGCGCTCCTTGGACAGCAGCGAAAACGCAGTTGTTGTGTCGACGCGGAGAGGCTGAATCTAGCGAATGCTTGAAGTCAGGATATTCCTGCTCCGCCCCCGAATCCTTTATCTCTTTTCATTGCTGGCGGCACTTTCTATTTTGACGACTGCCCAGGACAAAGACAAGAAAGACAATCTCTGGAGGAAAAAGTGACGGCCAAACGAGTTGCAGTAGTGGCGTTCCTGACAATGGTCTGTCTGGCATCGGCGGCATTCGCTCAGCAACCCAAAACGGTGACTAAGGGAGCAGCCGTCATCAAAGAATTCAAGCACGACACTGGACCAGTACTGCGCGAAATCGCACCGCTGCTTCCCGAATACGGTACGCCTCCTCTGCATGAGATCGAGAACCCAGCTATCCCTCACAACTGGAGCCACAAGGCTGAGAAAGACCCGGTGCTGCAGTCGCAGAATTCTCCGCAAGGCCCGCAGACCCCGGGTTTGAGCGTGGAATTCGAAGGCATCGGCTACGGCGACGATTTTTTCTGTAACTGCATGCCGCCGGACAACGATGGCGCGCCGGGCACGACGCAATACGTCCAATATGTGAACACCACGTATCAGGTTTTCGACAAGAGCGGGAATACGCTCTTGGGCCCGCTCTCCGGGAACGATTTTTGGTCGGGATTCGGTGGCTCTTGTCAGAGCGACAACAGCGGCGACACGGTCGTAAGATTTGACGCGGCGGCTCAGGTATGGGTTGTTTCCCAGTTTGCCCTCAACAACTCGGGCGACGATTACGAGTGCATCGCGGTATCACAGACCGACGATGCGACCGGCGCTTACAACCGGTATGCGTATGCGTTCAGCCATTTTCCAGACTATCCTAAGTTTGGTGTATGGCCGGATGCTTACTACTTCACCTTCAATAATTTCACTCTTTCGGGAAGCTCATTTGTCGGGGCCAACGCCTGCGCGGTGAACCGCGCCAATATGCTCGCTGGCACTGCCGCTACCATGCAGTGCTTCCAGCAAAGTTCGAGCATTTCCTCTCTGCTGCCTTCCGATCTGGATGGGGCAATTCCTCCAGCCACGGGTACTCCCAACTTCTTCATGACACTCGATCCGGATGGCAGCGCCAACCTCGACATGTACGCATTCAGCGTTAACTGGGTAAACCCTTCAGAGTCGACCTTCACCGGCCCGACCCTGATTCCGGTTCCCGCATTCACGCCCTTGTGCGAGGGCGCGGGAAGCCACGAGGACTGCGTGCCGCAGCCCACAGCGGGCAGCGATCCGTTGGAGGCCTTGTCGGACCGTCTTATGTACCGTCTGGTGTACCGCAATTTCGGCGATCACACGACGCTGCTGGTTAGCCACTCCATCGTCGCCGGCAGTAGTGGCGGCCCACGCTGGTACGAAATCCACGACCCTGAAACGAGTCCCTTTGTGTACCAGTCCGGAACTTATGCACCGGACGGGCAGTGGCGCTGGATGCCTTCGATGGCCATGGATCAGAACCAGGACATCGCAGTCGGCTACAGCTGGTCCGGTTCGGGTGCAGGAGACTACCCTTCGATTAACTATGCTGGCCAAACACCCTCCGACCCGCAGGGCACTCTGGAATCCGAAGTTGTGTTGCAGGCAGGCGCAGGTTCTCAAAAAAGCGGCGGATTTGATCGCTGGGGCGACTACACCTCAATGACCGTCGATCCCACCGATGACTGTACCTTCTGGTACACCGAAGAATATTTGCAGGCGACAGGACAGAACGGCGGATTCAACTGGAGCACGGCGATCGGCAGCTTCAGCTTCCCGGAGTGTGGCGCTGGGGGAACTCCGAACTTTCACATCACCGCGAATCCGAATAGCGAAACGGTCGCTCTGGGTGGCAGCGGCACCAGCACCGTCACAGTTTATCCGGTGAACGGTTTCAGCGGCAGCGTCGAATTGAGCGCCTCCGGTCTGCCGAGTGGTGTGACGGCACAGTTCGTCCCGAATCCTACAACCTCCACCAGCACGCTGACCCTGACGGTTAGCGCCACGGCGGCCGCGGGGACAAGCCCTGTAACCATCACGGGCGTGTCGGGCACCACGAATACGACGACCTTGAACCTCACCGTGAGCAATCTTGCTCCAGCGGTCACTCTGTCACCGACCTCTCTCACATTTACCACTGTAGTGGTTGGGGAGACGAGCACTGCGAAGCCGGTCACCGTTACCAACACCGGGAGCGCAGCGCTGGACATTAGCAGCATTACGGCCAGCGGTGCTTTCGCTCAGGCGGCCAGCACGAAGCCCTGTGGCAGCACGCTGGCGGTGGGAAAGAATTGCAAGATCGAGGTTACCTTTACTCCGACCCAGGTAGGATCGAACACGGGGACGCTTTCGATCTACGACAATGCTTCGAATAGTCCACAGACGGTGCCGCTTTCCGGCACCGGCGGTGCCCCAGCCGCGTTAACGCCTGCGAGCATGACTTTCCCGTTAACAGCGGATGGGACATCGAGCGCGGCGAAAGTGTTTACGCTTACCAATCACCAAAACGTAGCGCTAACCGGCGTATCGATCTCGACGATCGGCGACTTCAGTGTCTCGTCGACAACTTGCGGGACGGGCGTGAACGCCCTCGGCACCTGCACCATCGACGTGGTGTTCACTCCGACCGAAGTGGGGACGGAGACGGGGACGCTTTCGGTCTACGATAGCGCTTCGAACAGTCCACAGACGGCGGCACTGTCTGGGACCGGCGAGGTCCCGGCCACATTAACGCCTGCGACTGCGGCGTACGCGGCAACGAAGGTGGGGTCGATCAGCGCAGCGAAGGTGTTTACGCTTAAGAACCACCAGAACGTAGCGCTAACCGGCGTCTCGATCTCGACGACGGGCGACTTCAGTGTCTCCACGACGACCTGTGGGACAAGCGCGAACGCCCTCGGAACGTGCACCATCGACGTGGTGTTCACTCCAACCCAGACGGGAACGCTGACGGGGACGTTGCAGGTGTCGGATAGCGCCAATAACAGCCCGCAGACTTCGAGTCTGACGGGCACGGGCAAGTGAGATCGGCTGCATTGATGAACCAGCCCCGCAGAGATGCGGGGCTTTTTTGCGCAAACAGCGCGTTGCCCGTTTTGCTGAGACAGCACATCCGCCCGGATTGAATCCTTCCAGCATGAGCTTGATCCGGCCACCCTCCTTGTGGAAACAACGAAGACGATTACCTGCAGGAAATTGCATAATAAAGACACTTAGTACCGCAATTACGCGGTACTAGCACTGATCGTTGCGCGCAGACGGAAGTTTCCTACTGATACTGCTGTTTTTTCTTCCGTCTACAGTTTTTTGGGTTGTATACTGACGCTACGCACAGCGACTGCGCGTGGGTTCTAGTACCCCGCTACGGACCGGAAAATCTTCCAAAAGATTGACACCTTGAGATTACCTTAAGGAGGAAGCGTGAATCGAAGACTAATCATATTCATGGTCGTCCTGGTCGCGATAGTGTCGAGCGCGAATGTGGTTTGCCAGGCTCAGGCTCGGTCCCTGTTGACGCGTCATGTGCGTGAAGCAACTCTCAATGGACAAGCCCGGTTAGTCGGGCAGCTCCCTGCAGCCCAATCCATGAGCTTCGACGTCGTTCTGGCGCTGTGCAGTCAGCCAGAGTTGGAAAATTTCCTGAAAGAACTCTACGATCCTTCCAGCCCCTCTTTCCGTCACTTCGTGACGGTGTCAGAGTTTACCGAGCGGTTTGGTCCGAGCCAGCAAGATTATGACGCACTGATTCGTTTTGCGAAAGCCAATGGCTTTGCCGTGGTGGGCGGCTCCCGCGATGCCATGGACGTGCAGCTCGAGGGCTCGGTGGCGGCCATCGAGGAAGCCTTCCATGTGACTATGGCTGTCTACCAGCACCCCACGGAAAACCGCACCTTCTATGCTCCGGATCGCGAGCCCACGGTAGACCTGCCGTTCCAGCTGTGGCACATCTCGGGCTTGGACAACTATTCGATCCCGCGTCCCGGTTTGACGCATAGAGAAGCTCTGCAAGCGCAGCCCGAGGCCATTACCGGCTCCTGCCCTGACCAATCCTTCTGCGGCAGCGACATGCGCGCAGCCTACTACGGGTCAGGACCTCTCAACGGTGCAGGCCAGACGCTCGGTTTGCTGGAGTTCCGCGGATATGACATCGTCGATCTGAACACTTACTTCTCGAACATTGGGCAAACGGACGGTGTCCCGGTGATTGGCGTTGCCGTTGGCAAAGCTCAGCTGCTCTGCGACGAGCCAGACTGTGATGATACGGAACCGATTCTGGACATGACGCAGTCGATCTCCATGGCTCCGGGCATGGCAGGACTGTATGTGTTCGTAGGGAGCACCGATACCAGAATCTTGAGTTCCATGTCTGCGTACAATCCGCTGAGTGCGCAATTGAGTTCTTCGTGGACCTGGAGCCCGGTAGACCCGCAAACCGACGACCCCTACTTCATGAAGTTTGCGGCACAAGGTCAGAATTTCTTTCAAATTACCGGCGACAGTGGGGCGTTTCGCGCGCTTGGCGCAGCTACTTGGCCGGCAGTTTCTCCGTATCTCACGACGGTCGGCGGCACGGACTTGGAGACCACCGGCCCGGGAGGCGGTTGGGCCTCGGAGACCGCTTGGGTCGACGGTGGCGGCGGCTACTATGAAAATAGCAAATTTCCGATTGCCGCCTGGCAGCTGCTTCCCGGCGTGATCAATTCGGCCAACGAAGGATCCACGGTTTACCGGAACTCCCCGGACGTCTCGGCAAACGCGAATTGGAGCTTTTACGTCTGTGCCGACCAAACCACCTGCACGGCAAACGTATATGGCGGGACCAGTTTTGCCGCGCCCATGTGGGCCGGTTTCATGGCTCTGGTTAACGAACAAGCCGTCGCCAACGGCAATCCGATGCTGGGATTCATCAACCCGGCGATTTATAACATTGGTGTCGGGCCAGACTACCTCACCGATTTCAACGATGTCACGGTCGGCAGTAACGGCAATCCGGGCTATCCGGCGGTAACCGGCTACGATTTGGCTACGGGGTGGGGCAGTCCGATCGGACCTTCCCTGATTAACGATCTGGCGGGACCTCCGGAGCCGAATTTCACGCTTTCAGCTTCGCCGAACAGCGTCACTATCATTCAGGGCAATAGCGGCACGAGCACCATCACGGTGAATCCGTTGAACGGTTTTAGCGGCAGCGTTACGTTGAGCGCCTCCGGCCTGCCGACTGGTGTGACGGCAGGGTTCAGTCCGAATCCCGCAACTTCAACCAGCTTGTTGACCTTGGCCGCGAGCGCATCGGCCACAACCGGGACGGTCTCGTTGACCATCAGCGGCGTGTCGGGAAGTTTGACGAACACGACCTCGCTGAGCCTCACCGTGAACTCCAGCAGCGCTGGTCCCGCGGTCACGCTATCGCCGACCTCTCTTACTTGGGGCAAGGTGGTGTGGGGGGAGACGGGCGCTGCGAAGACCATCACAGTTAGCAACACCGGAAGCGCGACGCTGGACATCAGCAGCATTACGATCAGCGGTCCTTTTGCACAGGCTGCGAGCGCGAATGCCTGCGGCAGCACGCTGGCGGCGGGAAAGACCTGCCAGATCAAGGTTACCTTTACTCCGACCGGAGTTGGAGTGGAGACGGGGACGCTTACGATCAGCGACAACGCTGCGAACAGTCCACAAACAGTGCCACTGTCCGGTACCGGCGGCGCCCCGGCCGCGTTAACGCCGGCGAGCGTGACATATACGGGAACGATCGTTGGGGCGACCAGTAATCCGAAGTCGTTTACGCTTACCAACCACCTGAATGTAGCGCTTACCAGCGTTGCGATCTCGACGACCGGCGACTTTAGTGTCTCGTCGACAACTTGCGGGACGAGCGTGAACGCCCTCGGCACATGCACCATTGACGTCGTGTTCACTCCAACCCAGACGGGAACGCTGACGGGGACGTTGCAGGTGTCGGATAGCGCCAATAACAGCCCGCAGACTTCGAGTCTGACGGGCACCGGCGAAAATTAAGAAGGTCTGCTTCGATGAACCAGCCCTGCAGAAATGCGGGGCTGCTTTTTGTCTGCTGGGGAGCAGTCGCTAGCTTGCGCCTGGCCAGTCTGCAACTGTTGCCTATCTCGAGAGTGGCAGATAATCGCAAACACACTGCAAACCGTTTCACCTGCAGGGCCGCGCAAGCCCTACATTTCTTAAAAGTAAAGTTGTCGAGAGGTTTTGCTTTGCCTTTTCCTGAAAACCGATGTATAAACTACGAGCGCTAGTAGTTTCCCCCAAAGTCCCGCCCACGTTCTACGGGGGTTTTTAACCCCACAGCAGCACGCGTTAGCAATCAGTGGAGGTCTGTACTGTCGTTGTGCTTCTTCAACGGCAGCGAAGACTGTAGTTGTTGAATCGACAGAGAGAGGTTGAATCTAGCGAATGTTTGATGTCAGGACGTACCAACTCCGCCCCCGAATCCTGTATCTCTTTTCATTGCTGGTGGCACTTTCTATTTTGACGACTGCCCAGGACAAAGACAAAGACGACAAAGAAAAAGAGTCGAAGAAGGGGAATCCCAATTTTGTCAAGGTCGAAGGCAAAGTCCGCTGCGAGAAACCCGATCCGGCGTATTCGATCGACGTACCGGACCGTCCGGGCCACGCTCTGATGATCTCGAGACGCAAGTGCACGTGGACGGAGCCGATGCTGATCATGGGCGCGAAAACCAAAGATGGAGTGGCGGTCGGTTATAGCGAGAAAAGTGAAGGCATGCTGCATGTCAGCGGTTTCGAAACGGACACCCTGGACAATGGCGAAAAGCTAACCTGGAAGAGCATGGGCCAGGTGTTGGCGGAAAAGGGCCCGGCGACGGCCACGGGACGCTGGAGTTTGATGCGAGGTACGGGGAAGTTAAAAGGGATCAAAGGTGGCGGCTCGTACGACGAGAAGCTTGACGCCGATGATGTTTTGGTATTGGAGCTGGAAGGCGTGTACGACCCATCCGAAGTGGTTGGGGAAAAGAAATGAGAGAGATTTACCAAGGAGGAAGAGTGACGATCAAACGAGTTGCAGTAGTGGCATTCCTGGCGGTGGCCTGTGTGGCACTGCCGACATTCGCTCAACAATCCAAAACGGTGCAAAAGGGACCAGTCGTAATCAAGGAATTCAAACACGACCTCGGACCGGTGCTTCGCGAAATCGCACCGCTCCTTCCCGCATATGGCACGCCTCCACGGCACGAGATCGAGAACCCTGCCATCCCTCACAACTGGAGCCAGAAGGCTGAGAAGGATCCCGTGCTGCAGTCGCAGAATTCTCCGGAAGGCCCGCAAACGCCAGGCCCCAACGTAGAATTCGACGGTATCGGCTACGGCGACGATTTTTTCTGTAACTGCATGCCGCCGGACAACGACGGTGCGCCGGGCACGACGCAATACGTCCAATACGTCAACCTCACCTACCAGGTTTTTGACAAGAACGGGAACACGCTATTGGGCCCACTCTCCGGAAACGATTTCTGGTCGGGATTCGGTGGATCTTGTCAGAGCGACAACAGCGGCGACACGGTCGTAAGATTTGACGCGGCGGCTCAGCAGTGGGTCGTTGCCCAGTTTGCCCTCAACGGATCTAACCCGGATTACGAGTGCGTTGCGGTATCCCAGACTTCCGATGCGACCGGCGCCTACTACCGGTATGCGTTTCCGTTCGACAATTTCCCGGACTATCCGAAGTTTGGTGTATGGCCGGATGCCTATTACTTCACCTTTAACAATTTCACGATCTCGGGAAGCTCATTTGTCGGCGCCAACGCTTGCGCCGCTGATCGTGCCGATATGCTCGTTGGCAACACTGCCACCATGCAGTGCTTCCAGCAAAGTTCGAACATTTCTTCACTGTTGCCTTCCGATCTGGACGGCGCTACGCCTCCAGCTTCGGGTACTCCCAACTTCTTCATGACATTCGATCCGGATGGCAGCGCCAACCTGAGCATGTACGAGTTCAGCGTTAACTGGGTGGACCCTTCGGAGACGACCTTCACTGGACCAACCTTGATTCCGGTTGCCGCGTGGACCGGTTTGTGCTCCGCCGAGGGGGGCCATGACGACTGCGTGCCGCAGCCCACAGCGGGCAGCGACCAGCTGGAGGCCTTGTCGGACCGCCTCATGTACCGGCTGGTGTACCGCAACTTCGGCGATCACACGACGCTGCTGGTCAGCCACTCGGTCGTGGCCGGCAGTAGTGGTGGCGCGCGCTGGTACGAAATTCACAATCCGGAGACGGGTCCCAGCGTGTTCCAGTCCGGAACGTATGCACCCGACTCCAGTTATCGCTGGATGCCCTCGATGGCGATGGATCAGAACCAGGACATCGCCGTGGGCTACAGTAAGTCCAGTGGGAACTCCGGCGACTATCCTTCGCTTCTCTATGCCGGTCGCACACCTAGCGACGCGGCGGGGACCCTGGAAACCGAAGTGATACTAAAACAGGGCGAAGGTTCGCAAAGCAGCGGCGGCGCCGATCGCTGGGGCGACTACACTTCGATGACCGTCGATCCCACCGACGACTGTACCTTCTGGTTCACTGAAGAATATCTGCAGGCTACAGGACAGAACGGTGGATTCAACTGGAGTACCGCGATCGGCAGCTTCACCTTCCCGGGTTGTGGCAGTGGCGGGACTCCCAACTTCAACCTCGGCACGAATCCGAACAGCGTAACGATCTTTCAGGGCGGCAGCGGCACCAGCACCATTACGGTGACTCCGTATAACGGTTTCGACGGCAGCGTTCAACTATCCGCTTCCGGTCTGCCGAATGGTGTGACGGCAGCGTTCGTGCCGAATCCTACAACCACAACCAGCACACTGACCCTGACCGCCACCGGTTCGGCGGCCTTGGGAACAGTTACGGTAACCATCACGGGCGTGTCCGGTAGCCTGACCCGCACCGCGTACGTGAGCCTCACCGTGGAGCCGCAGGTTAGCGGCATCAGCGTGTCGCCGAGCGCTCTCGCATTCGGCTCGGTTGTAGTGGAGGCATCCAGCAAGGCGAAGACGGCCACCCTTACCAACGGCGGTGCCGGAACGCTGGACATCAACAGCATCACGACCACATCCAATTTCACGCAAACGAACACCTGCGGCAGCACCTTGGCTGCGGGAAAGAGTTGCAAGATCAGCGTTACCTTCACTCCGCAACAGACTGGGGCTCTGACGGGAACGCTTTCGGTCAATGACAACGGGACGAACAGTCCACAGACGGTGTCACTCTCTGGCACGGGCGAAGCCCAGGCCACGTTAACACCTGCGACCGCAACGTACTCGTCGACCGTGGTCGGGAAGTCGAGTTCCGCCAAGGTGTTTACGCTTACCAACCACCAGAACGTGCTACTCAGAAACCTCGTGATCTCGACGACCGGGCCGTTCAGCGTCACCACGACGACGTGCCAGACGAACCTGACGTCGAACGCCAGCTGCACCATCGACGTGGTGTTCACTCCAACCGGGGTGGGCGTGGAGACGGGGACGTTGCAGGTGTCGGATAACGCAGTGGGCAGCCCGCAGGTTTCGAACCTGAAGGGTACAGGCAAGGAGTAAGCTCGTCTGCTTTGAGCCAGCCCCGCAGAGATGCGGGGCTGTTTTTTTGTCCGCTCGATGGCATTTCTGGCTTGCGTTTGGCCGGCCGCTGGAGCCATTCGGGTGCGCTCTAGGTGAAAAATGTTTCATCTTGTCCGGCCAAGCGAAATGGTTGTAGACTTGGCGCTGTTTCACCGCCGAGAGGGGCTCCAGTCCAATCAGGCATATTATCGGGTTCAGATGTGGGGGTTCTTGTGCCGATCTACGGACCGGAAAAATCTTCCAGGAAATTGACCACCGTAAATTACAAGGAGAAATCGTGAATCGAAGACTAGTTGTGTTCTTCCTCATAGTCGTCGCATTAGTGGCGAGCGTGAATATCGTTTGCCAGGCGCAGTCAAAGACCCTGTTGACGCGTCATGTGCGCGAAGTAACTCTCAATGGGCAGGCAAAGTTAGTCGGACAGCTCCCCGCGACTCAATCCATGCACGTCGACATCGTCCTGCCCTTGCGGGATCAGCCGGGACTGGAAAATTTCGTGAAGGAAGTCTCCAATCCTAAGAGCTCTTTGTACCGGCACTACGTGACGCCGTCAGAATTTACCGCGAGGTTTGGTCCCACTCAGCAGCAGTACGACGCTCTGATCAGCTTCGCGCAAGCGAACGGCTTTACGGTGCTGGGCGGCTCCCGCGACAGCATGGACGTGCGACTCGAAGGCTCGGTCGCGACTATCGAGAAAGCCCTCCATGTGACCATGGGCGTTTACCAGCACCCCACGGAAAACCGCACCTTCTTTGCTCCGGACCGGGAGCCCACGGTGGACCTGCCTTTCCAACTGTGGCACATCTCGGGCCTGGACAACTATTCGATCCCGCGTCCCCTGTACGTGCATAGAGATCTCAAGGTGCAGCCTCTGGCCACCACGGGCTCCTGTCCTGGCCAGTCCTTCTGCGGCAGCGACATGCGGGCGGCCTACTACGAAGGATCGGCTCTCACTGGCGCCGGCCAGAATCTCGGTTTGCTGGAGTACGCCGGATTCGATATCGCCGACGTGAATACCTATTACCAGAACGCTGGGCAGACACTCTTTGTCCCCATCGTTGGCATTTCCACGGACGGAACTTCTATTCTCTGCACCGAGGCCGATGGTGGTTGTGACGATACCGAACAGACCATTGACATCACTCAGGCAGCCGGCATGGCTCCGAACTTGAACACTCTGTACGTCTACGTGGGGTCGAGCGACACCGCCCTTTTAAGCGGCATGTCTACGGATATTCCGCTGCCTGCGAATTTGAGCTCTTCGTGGAGCTGGAGTCCGGCGGACCCCAGCACAGACGACCCCTATTTCATGAAGATGATTTCGCAGGGTCAGACTTATTTTCAAGCGTCCGGCGACGGTGGCGCATATGAAGGCTCGGCTCCCTGGCCGATGAATTCTCAATATGTCCAGACGGTCGGCGGGACGGACTTGGAGACAACCGGACCGGGCGGCGACTGGGCTTCGGAAAGCGCGTGGGTTGACGGTGGCGGCGGCTGGGGGACCAACATTCTGATCCCCTCATGGCAGCAGCTCCCGGGCATAATCACCGCGGCCAACAAGGGGTCAACGATTTATAGGAACACCTCAGACGTCTCGGCAAACGCGAATTTTAGCTTCTACGTCTGCGCTGACCAAACCACTTGCAGCGAAAACGCGTATGGCGGGACCAGTTTTGCGGCGCCGATGTGGGCCGCATACATCGCTCTGGTCAATGAAAATCTGGCTAACAATGGCTACTCGTCGACAGTCGGATTCATTAATCCCACCATCTACACTGACTTTGGTCTTGGGCCGGGCTATGACACCGATTTCCACGACATCGTCAGCGGCAGCGACGGCCTTCCGACGACACCCGGCTACGATTTGCCGACCGGCTGGGGTAGTCCAAACACGACCGGTCTGATCAACGCATTCCTTACGGAAGCGGGGCCGGATTTTGGGCTCTCCGCTTCGCCGACCAGCGTATTGGTCATTCAGGGTAACAGCATCACGACCAACGTCACGGTGAACCAGCAGAACGGTTTCACCGGCAGCGTTACACTGTCCGCCACCGGCCTGCCGAGCGGTGTGACGGCAGTTTTCTCGCCGAATCCGACAACCTCCAGCAGCACGCTGACCCTGTCGGCTACCGGCACGGCGACCCCAGGAAACGTCATCGTGACCATATTGGGCGAGTCGGGCAGCTTGACGAATGCAACCTCGTTGAGCCTCACCGTGGCGCCGCTGATCAACGGTTCACAGATCAGTCTGACGCCGAGCGCTCTCTCATTTGGCACTGTCGTGGTGGAGTCATCGAGCGCTGCGAAGAAAGCCACACTTACCAACAACTCGAGCACAACGATGTACTTCAGCAGCATCACAACTAGCGCTAATTTCTCGCAAACGAACACCTGCGGCGGCACCCTGGCTGCGGGAAAGAGTTGCACGATCAGCGTTATCTTCACCCCGACCCAGGTTGGGTCTCTGACGGGCACGCTTTACGTCAACGACAACGGCACCAACAGTCCACAGACGGTGTCACTCTCTGGCACGGGCAAAGCCCAGGCCACGTTAACACCTGCGAGTGCGACGTACTCGGCAACCGTGGTCGGAAAATCGAGTGCAGCGAAGACGTTTACTCTGAGAAACAACCAGAATGTATTACTCAGAGACATCTCGATCTCAACGACTGGCCCGTTCAGTGTCACCTCGACGAATTGCGAGGTGAACCTGACCTCCAACGCCGACTGCACCATCAACGTGGTGTTCACTCCAACCGGGGTGGGCGTGGAGACGGGAACGTTGCAGGTGTCGGATAACGCAGTGGGCAGCCCACAGGTTTCCAACCTGAAGGGTACAGGCAAGGAATAAGCTCGTCTGCTTTGAGCCAGCCCCGCAGAGATGCGGGGCTGTTTTTTGTGCCCACTAACGGCAGTCTCGGGCCTGCGCCTGCCGGGTCGCTAGAGTTACTCAGGTAACCTCCAGGCCAAAAAATGATTCACACTTTTGCGAGCAGGCAAGCGGGTGTAAACTAAACCATATTTTCAAGCCAGAAGGGATTCTGGCTCAATCAGGCATGTTGACCAGATTTGCGTGTGGGGCTCTGGTGCCATGCCACCGACCAGAAGGATCTTCCAAAACGTTGGCACCTAAGTAGGGCACCTAACTAAAAAGGAGAAACTGTGAATCGAAGATTAGTTGTATTTTTACTAGCGGCCGTCGCGTTAGTGGCGGGCGTGAATGTCGTTTGCCAGGCGCAGTCACAGACCTTGTTGACGCGTCATGTGCGTGAAGTAACTCTTAATGGGCAGGCGCAGTTAGTCGGGCGGCTCCCCGTCACACAAGCCATGCACATCGACATCGTTCTGGCGCTGCGTCATCAGCCAGAGTTGGAGAATTTCCTGCAAGAGCTCTACGATCCTTCAAGTTCCTCCTACCGCCACTTTGTTACGGTGCCGGAGTTCACCGCGAGGTTTGGTCCCAGCCAGGAAGATTACGACGCCTTGATTCATTTCGCGCAAGCGAACGGCTTTACGGTGCTTGGCGGCTCCCGCGATAGCATGGACGTGCAGCTCAAGGGCTCTGTTGCGGTCATTGAGAAGGCCTTCCATGTGACCATGGGCGTCTACCAGCACCCCACGGAAAACCGCACATTCTACGCTCCGGACCGGGAGCCCATGGTGGATCTGCCTTTCCAACTGTGGCACATCTCGGGTCTGGACAACTATTCGATCCCGCGTCCCTTGTTTGTGAAGAGAGATTCCCAGGCGCAGGTGCGGCCGCAGCCCGAGGCTGTTACGGGCTCCTGTCCCGGAAAATCCTTCTGTGGCAGCGACATGCGGGCGGCCTATTACGAGGGAACGGCTCTCACCGGCTCCGGCCAGAACATCGGGTTGCTTGAATACGCCGGATTTGATATCGCCGACGTGAACACCTACTACAAGAACGCCGGGCAGACGAGAAACTTCGCTGTCACTGGCATTTCCACCGATGGCAGCAGTTTGAGCTGCACCGAAGCCGATGGTGGCTGTGACGATACCGAACAGACCATTGACATTACTCAGGCGGGGGGCATGGCCCCGGGCGTAACCACTGTGTACGTGTATGTGAGTGACAACAGCGACACCGCGCTCTTGGGGGCCATGTCGTCGGACACTCCATTGCCTTTGAATTTGAGCTCTTCGTGGACCTGGAGCCCGCCAGACCCCGGCACTGACGACCCTTACTTTATGAAGATGGCGACGCAGGGCCAGAGCTTCTTTCAAGCGACCGGCGACAGCGGCGGATATGAAGGAAATGCTCCATGGCCGGCGAATTCGGCTTACGTCATCGCGGTCGGCGGCACGGACTTAACGACCACCGGACCGGGTGGCCCCTGGGCTTCAGAAACAGCTTGGGTCAACGGCGGCGGCGGCTATGGAAGCAACGTTGATATTCCCTCTTGGCAGGTGGCTGCGGTCGCCAAATGCACCGGCTGTTCCCAAAAGTATCGGGACGTCCCAGACGTCGCGGCCAACGCGAATTATACCTTTTACGTCTGTGCCGACCAGACCACCTGCACGGAAAACGAATACGGCGGAACCAGTTTCGCCGCGCCCATGTGGGCCGGCTATCTGGCACTGGCCAATCAACAGGCGGCCACTAACGGCGTTCCGGCGCCCGGTTTCATTGATCCCACCATTTATCCGCTGAATTTGGGGAACGGTGACGCCGATTTCCACGATATCACCAGCGGCAGCAACGGCTTTACCTGTTCAACCGGTTACAATTTGTGCGACGGCTGGGGTAGTCCAAACGGCGCCGCCCTGATCAACGCACTGACCACACCGGCAGGGCCGAATTTCACCTTGTCCGCTAATCCGACGAGCGTAACCATCACGCAGGGTAGCAGCGGGACGAGCACCATCACCATCACCCCGGAGGACGGCTTTAGTGGCAGCGTCACTCTTTCTGCATCGGGCTTGCCCAGTGGGGTGACGGCGGGATTCAGCCCGAACCCAGCAACCACAACCAGCACGCTGACGCTAACGGCCAGCGCCTCGGCGGCCACGGGGACAGTCACCGTGACCATCACAGGCACCTCGGGTAGCTTAACCAATACGACCACGTTAAGCCTTACCGTCGACGCGAGTGGAGGCGGTCCAAAAGTGACTCTGTCGCCAACCTCTTTGTCGTGGGGCACGGTCGCTTTGGGTAAGACAACTGCCGCAAAGACAGTCACGCTTACTAACTCCGGAACCGCGACGCTGAGCTTCAGCAGCATCACGATTAGCGGCGATTTCGCCCTGGTTACCGGCACAAAGACGTGCGGTAACCCACTCGGCACGGTGGCTGCGGGAAAGACTTGCTACATCAAGGTTACTTTCACTCCAGAAAAAGCGGGACCGCTCACGGGGGCGGTCACGATTAACGACAACGCTCCAAACAGCCCACAGAGTATTGCTCTGTCGGGCACGGGAAAATAGTCGAGGCACACTACGAAACGCTTTACTTTCGGGGCTGCGCGAGCAGCCCCTATTTTTTGGTAGCAATGCTTATCGGAGGGATCGGCCCCCTCGCGGCCGCAATTCGTGTAAGATTCTAGAGGCGAGTAGAGTGCTCCGCTTCCGCCCGGGTTGATAGTGTTGGATTGATTCTGCCGGGCTGATTTGAGATAGTCTGGCGTTCTGGAGTTACCCAAGGACGATACTCCCCAATCACCAGGTAGAACCGCGGGCTTCGGGCCGCCGGCACATTCCTGTCAGGAGAAGTGAATGGCAAAAATTGCAAAGACAGCCGACCGAAAGAAGGTCATGGATACCACGAAATCGACCGCATGTCCCAAGTGCGGCAAGGAAACCCGCATCGTAAAGCGCATGAAAGATCGTGAGCGCGGCGTGCCCGGCGGAATCTACATTTCCTGCTCGGGCTGCGAATTCTTCGAGAAGCTGTAGAAGTCAATTCTCAGTAAAATCACGACGGAGCAAGAAGGCACCGCAAGTCGCTGTGCCTTTTGTTTTTTCTGCGAAGCGGGAACTGAGACCTGAGACCTGCTTCAACCAATTTGTCCCGAAATCGCCCGCGCTTCGGCCGCCGGGTCGGAGGCTTCCGTGATCGGGCGCCCCACTACGATGTGCGAGGCTCCGGCGGCAATCGCCTCGGCTGGCGTGACAACCCGCGCCTGATCGTCGTGTCCGCTGCCCGCCGGGCGTACCCCGGGAGTCACAATAGCGAAATCGCGGCCAAACTCCTCGCGCAAAGCGGAGGCTTCCAGCGCCGAAGCAACCACTCCCTGGCATCCGTTCGAAAGCGCCAGCGCGGTCAGCCTCAGAACTTGATCGAGCACTCCTCCACGCAGGCCAATCTTGCCCAGCTCGACGTCGTCCAGGCTGGTCAGCACCGTGACCGCCAGGACAAGCAGATCGGGCTTGGTCGCGTGTGCGGCATCGACGGCGGCTTGTAGCATCTTGCCGCCTCCGGACGCATGCACCGTCAACATGCTCACGCCTAGCTGAGCCGCCTCGCGGACGGCTGCTCCCACAGTGTTCGGGATATCGTGATATTTCAGATCGAGAAAGACGCGGCGTCCCGAATCAACCAGTTCGCGGACGATGGCAGGGCCTTCGTGGGTGTAAAGCTGCATTCCCACTTTGTAAGTAAGGGCAGAGTCACCGACGGCTACCACGATCTTCCGGGCAGCCGTGGCCGTAGATACATCCAAGGCAACGATGAGACGCTGGCGCGGGTCCATATTCTCGGACTACCGTTGCCGAGTGTATCGGGTTTAGTCGAAGTTGGCTACGGGTTGGAGCCCCGCCACTGTCGTTGGCCTGTAATTCGTTGGCCGGTAGAGGTCCACGCGGACCGTCTGCAAACCACGCTCGTTGAAGCCCAGCGCCTGCGCGGCATTGTAGGAAACGTCAATGATCCGGCCGTCCACCACGGGTCCCCGGTCATTGATACGCACCACTACGGCCTTGCCGTTCCTCAGGTTGGTCACCTTAACGAACGTGCCCAGCGGTAGGCTGGGGTGAGCGGCCGTAAAATCGCGCATGTCGAAGGGTTCTCCGCTGGCTGTCGGCTTTCCCTGGAACTGGACTCCATACCAGGACGCGGTGCCCACTTGGTAAGCCTTCGACTTCGTGTTGTTGATCTTTCGGGTTTTGTGCCCTCCGGTCTCCATGACCGGCGGCTGTTTGACCTTGGCGGCTTCCAGGCTGCTTGGCCCGGATGCGGCTCCGGCCCCCAGAGTGGCGATCGATAAAAGCACCGCCAGACCTTCGGCTAAACGTCGTCGCATTCAGTTACCTCCCAATCGAGGAAAGTCGTTCTCTTAGGTCGTATGCTCCTTTTGTCAGACGATTTGACGATGCTACTTGGCTCACAGTTGGGTGTCAATCAGAAAAAATACCGTGTTCATTAACTAAGTGGTAATTAATCAATGACTTAGCCCACTGAAAAATATGGAATTGGCATCGTATGTCATTGAAACCAGTCAGTGGTCGACAATAACTATGTAGTTAACCGTACGAATGCCGAGTCTCGCCGAATTCGTGCAACCAGCTCTGAAATGTTATACTTACGACGTAATATTGATAAACATATTATAATCATAAAGTTACAGTCGCATTGATTACTGACTGATAACCGCAGAAACGCCAGGATTTACTGCCCTGCATGAAACTCACGGTTCGCACACGTCTAACCGAGAACGCCCAGATGTGCTGTTCCCCTCATTCAACTTTGGGTTTAGAGTGACGGGATGGCTGCAACCCCACCCGTGGTTTTGACGATTGCCGGGTTCGACCCCTCTTCGGGCGCTGGGATTACCGCCGACATCAAGACTATCGCGGCCCATGAATGCTTCGGCGTTTCCTGCATAACGGCCTTGACCGTCCAGTCGACCCAGGGCGTGCGGCGGGTCGAGGGCGTGGATCCCAGGATCATTGCCGAGACCTTGCAGGAACTGACTGCCGACCTTACCGTCGAAGCCGTCCACATCGGGATGCTGGGAAACGGGCAGGTGGTCGAGGTAGTTGCGGATTTTCTGACTCAAACACAACTCCCTCATGTGGTGCTGGATCCAATTCTGAAGTCGAGTTCGGGCGCGGATTTACTGGACAGCACAGGTACACGGCAGTTGATCGAAAGGCTGCTTCCGCTGGTCGAGTTGGTTACGCCGAACCTTGATGAAGCCAGCGTCTTGACCGAAATGGCGGTTACGAATCTCGACCAGATGCGCAAGGCGGCTGCCCGTCTGCACTTTCTGGGAGCGGCGAATGTGGTGGTCACCGGAGGCCACCTCGAGAAGGCGATCGATCTCCTCAGCTTCAGCACTGCCAGAGGCACCGAAGAAGAGGTTTTTAAGGCGGACCGTCAGCGCTCGAATTCCACCCATGGAACCGGGTGTGCGTTCGCCACAGCGCTGGCCTGCCACTTGGCGCATGGGCGAGGACTACCCGAAGCAGTTCTTCTCTCCAAGGCGTATGTCTTGGCCGCGATTGCGAATGCCCATCCGCTGGGCCACGGCGTGGGTCCGTTGCATCACCTCTATCGCATGGGCCAGCAACGGCGGCCCAGCACCATCGTCTCTGAAGGGGAGCACGCTCATTCAAGAAACTGACATCGCCGGCAGGCTCACTTGCTCTCCTGCCGCGGAATCAGGCGGGGCAAGTCCCGTTTCTACTGGAATGTGGTTTGATGGCTGATGGCTGAGAGCTATTTCTTGAGCAGTAACCCGGCAACAAAGGCGGCAACCGCCCCGATAAGCCACTCGATGCGCCACAGTTGAATTGCCTGCCAGTCAAGGGCGGTCCTGGGGCTGAAGAACACACTAACCGCCAGCGCTCCCACCACGCACAGTACGCCCAGCAGAAAAGCGATGACCGCAGGCATCGCGAGCCCGAGTCGCTCACCGAGCGAAGCGAGTTCAGCCCGGCCCGGTATCTCGATCGCGCGCGCGGCATTCAGATCGGGACGCTTGGCGCCACAAGCATGACAGTACAGTGAGCTGACGATGAACTCGGTTCCGCAATGACGGCAGGCTGAGCTTCTCTCCGGGTTGGCGACAGCCTTGGACGCCGGCACGGGTGGTCGCCAAAAGTCGTGCTGTGCCTGATCGGCTGCTTCTGCCATAGGGAGCTCTTTTCTGATCCTTTCGGATCGCAAGCGAATCACCAAAGCAAGCTATTGCAAAGACACACACTTACGAGCTAGCCAAGGGGGAGGGTGGCCACTCCGGGCGGCAAGAATTACGCTATCCATGCCCGATTTTCCCATTGTGCACGACTTACCTGGACTGCGGACGTACCCGATTTGGTTCCTGCCAGCGAAAGCGTCGGTCGGATATCAGCTCTCAGTGAACCCTTGCGCGTCCTTATCGCTGACAACTCATGGCTGGGAGCGGTGGCAGTGGCTTGTCCCAATGGGGCTTCGCAGACAATTCCAATCGGGTAAACTGAAAGAGCGTGCTCCTTTCCTTGTTCCGGCATCGCCCTGCTTTGACTGCCATCATGTTGCTGGTGCTTGCCTCTGCCTGTCTGGCAGCGGACCCTGCGGCTTCGACTCCGTTTCGTCCGTCCGATCCGCTGAATCAGGCCGCGTTCGAGCACTACTACAACCTCGACTATGACGCGGCGATTCAGGATTTCGAGCGGATACTGGCGCGTCATCCGAACGATACGTTTGCCGTGAATCACTTGCTTTCCGCCATTCAGGTGCGGGAGTTGTATCGCATGGGCGCGATGAATACTGGCGATTACTCGAACGACAACTTCATCGGACTAGCGCACCGTCCTGCCGATCCGGCACAGAAGGAACGCATCAAGCAACTGGTGGCGCAGGCCGAGAAGCTGGAAAACGCGGAACTGGCGCGCAATCCGAACAACGTAGATATGCTTTATGCCCGCGGCGTTACCCGCGGCCAGTTCGCGCTTTACACAGCACTCATCGAACGCGCCTGGTTTTCCGCACTGCGCAATGCGGTGGGAGCGCGCCGCGATCACGAACGGGTGCTCGAGTTGGATCCGCAATACACCGACGCCAAGCTGGTGGTGGGAGCCCACAACTACGTGATGGGGAACCTGACCCTGGCTGTAAAAATCGCTGTCGCGCTGGTTGGATTGAGCGGAGACAAAGAAAAAGGACTGCAGTATCTGAACGATGCCTACCACGCCAATGGCGAAACCAGCGTGGACGCTGGCATTGTGCTCATGGTTTTCCTGCGCCGCGAACACCGCTATGGCGAGGCTTTGCAGATCACGGCCGCGCTTGGTCCGCGATTTCCGCGCAACTATCTGCTGCCTTTGGAAGAGGCAAATCTGCTGCGTGCGTCCGGTAAGAATGGCGAAGCAGAGGAACAGTATCGCCGCGTGTGGCAGAACGGGCGTGAGGGAAAGTACGGCAGTCTGCATTACGAAATTGCGGCGCTGGGATTGGGCGACTTGCTGCGCAGCGAAAAAAAATACCAGAGCGCGGCTACGGCTTACGAACTGGTGAGTGAGATCACCGGCGCCGATCCGGAAATGCTCCAGAAGGCGAATCTTGGAGCCGGCGAGATGTATGACCAGCTCCAGAAGCGCGACTTGGCGGTGAAGAAATACGAGGCTGTCGTGGCTGTAAATTCGGGCAATGCCGAAGCGGATAAAGCACGCAGGAGAATCAAAGACGCATACCGCGAGTGAGGGCAGAAGGCGGCGATTGGCTATTAGCCTTTAGCCCAAGGCCAAGAGCCAAGGTCCAAGAGCTGATCTTGGAACATTTCGCCCGCAATTGCCGTATCCTAACAAGGGAGACAAAACCATGCACTGCAACGCTTGCGGCAAGCTCATCGCTGAGGACGGGCGCTTTTGCTCTTACTGCGGCAACGTGGTGGGGATTCCGCCCATGCCGAAGAGGCTCATGCGCTCACGCACCGACAGAAAGATCGGAGGCGTTTGCGCCGGCCTGGCCCGGTACCTCGATCTCGACATCTCGCTCGTGCGCATCCTCTGGTTCTTCATCACCCTCGCGTGCGGAATCGTCCCTGGGGTAGTGGCGTACGTGCTCGGATGGATCATCATTCCAGAGGAGCCGCTTCTGTTGCCAGTTGCGGCGTCGCAACAACCGATCACGAGCTAGCTGTAGGGACGGGGCCTGCCCTGTCTCCTATTGACCTCAGCAACAGCTCCGGGAAACTCCCAATCGGGAAGGGCACGGCTTCTGTGTTCTAATCTCCTCCCATGGAACGCGTGCACAGCGGCGATGCCGAAATCTTCTATGAAATACGCGGTAACGGTCCGCCAGTCGTTCTTCTCCATCCTTTTCCGTGTCATCACGAATTCTGGTATCCGGTGGCGACGGCCCTCGATTCGCGCTACCGGCTGATCCTTCCCGACCTGCGCGGGCATGGCGATTCGGACATCGGTGAAGGCCCAGCGCTCATGCCAAAGCACGCCAGCGACGTTGCCCGCGTGCTCGATGCCGCCGGCATTGGCAAAGCAGCGTTCATCGGATGTTCGATCGGCGGATACGTCCTGTTCGAATTCTGGCGCCGCTTTCGCGCGCGGGTGACCGCGCTCGCGCTTTGCGACACGCGTCCTCAGGCCGATACCACCGAGGCCCGGGCGAATCGCCTGAAAGCCGCGGACGCCGGCCTGGAGCAGGGGACCGAACCGTTCATCGAGACGATGATTCCGAAGCTGATGGGGCGGACGACGGTGAGCACGCGTTCTGACGTAGTCGATGGAGCGCGTGCCATGATGCGAAAAATGTCGGCCGAGGATGTCAGCCAGGTACAGCGCGGCATGGCGGAGCGTCCCGACTCGGTCGCGGATCTGAAGACCATCAACGTGCCCACGCTGATCGTAATCGGAGAAGAAGATGTCCTCTCAACCGTCGCCGACGGCGAACTGATGCGGCAGAACATTGCGGGCAGCCAGTTGAAGGTAATCCCGAAAGCGGGACACTATGCGCCGTGGGAACAGCCGGAGCTAGTCGGCAAAATCCTGCGCCAGTTCTTGGACGCGGTCACGTAGTGATACCGTGGAAGGACGGACACCCTCGTCCGCCCAACGGGGGTGAAGCTCCGCACTTCAATCGCCGATCACTTCAATCTCCGCAGAGTCGAGCCGGTCGAGCGGTCGGCTGCTGATGCGAGCCAGCCACAAACTCAGCAACGAAACTCCTACCAACAGAGCAACGCAGCCGGGCCATCCTTCCCAATGCCAGAACACGCCGGTCAGCGTGGCGCCCACACTCCCTGCCAGATAATAGAACGCCACGTAGAGTCCGGCGGCCGAGGAGCGGGCGCGCCCGGCGATCGCGCCAGTCTGCACCGTAGCTGCAGCCTGCGCCACGAAAACACCCGAAGAAAAGATGGCCAGGCCGACGATGACGATGGGCAGCGATTGGGCCAAGGTCAGGAGTAGTCCCGCGATCATCATGGTGCAGTAGAGGACCGTGGTGTGGCGAAAGCCGAAGCGATCGAGGAACCGCCCGGATTGGGGTGTGATGACGGCTCCCAGCAGATAGACAAAGAAGATGCTGCCCAGTTGCGCTGAGTTCAGACGAAAAGGTGCGGCGGCGAGGTAAAAGTTAGCATACGTAAAGCATCCCACGAGCGTGAAGAGCGCGGTAGCACCCATGCCGAAGTTGGCCAGCAAACGCAGATTGCGCAGATGTTCCTTGGCGTGGTCTAGAACTTGCTGCAGGTGCTCAGCCCGGACAAAATTCTTCGCCAGAGGAAGCCAGGCGCGGACCACAACCGCGCCAGTCAAGTCGAGCGCGGCGAGTACCAGGAAGGTGTAGCGCCAATTCCAATGCGCGGCGATGACACCGGAGATAAAGCGCCCAAGAAATCCGCCAATCACGGTTCCCGTCACGTACGAAGACATGGTGCGGCCCACGCCGCGTCCGGCCCATTCCTCATTCACGTAGGCAAGCATCACGACGATGACGCCCGGCACAAAAAGACCCTGGGCGAAACGCCAGAAGATGAGCGCGCGCAGGCTGGTGGAAGTCGCCGCCAGAGCGGTCGGAATGGCCAGCAGGAAAAGCGACGGTACGATCACTTTCTTGCGCCCGCGGCGCTCGGCAATCATGCCGATGATGGGTGCGGTTAGAGCAGTCGCAAAAATCGTCGCACTCACGGTGAGACTGACTTCCAACTCGGAGGCGTGAAAAATCTGTCGCAAGAGCGGCAGCAACGGCTGGGTGCTGTAGACGTTCAGAAACGTGCACATGCCGGCCAGCATGGTCGCGACGGTCGCCTTGTCGAGTTTTTGCAAGAGAAACTGAACCCTCGCTCCTGACGTTTTGATGATATGCGAAGTTCTGTTGCGGCTGCGCATCCGCTGGCCGGAAATCGCTCCGGATCCATCCCGCCACGGTTATTCCTTAAAATGTTATTCCCTAAATTGTGCTTCGCGCCGCGCTTGTCACAGCTTTAAGCGCGCTCTCTCTGCTAGAATCTCCGCGTCATGATGGAAGCCTTGGTCGTTCCCGAAAAAACCGTGGTCAATGCCAAAGGAGACGGGCCTGCGCTCGATGTGAGTCGGGCAGGGGGCCGGATCTTTCTGCTGACCCTCGCCATCACCAACATCATCGAGCAGGAATCGCTCGATGTCAGCATCTTCGGATCGGCGGACGGCACGACGTGGGATGCCAAGCCAGTCGCGGCTTTTCCGCAGAGGTTTTACTGCGAGGAAATTCCGTTGCTGCTCAATCTGACGGCGCGGCCGGAGATAAAATTTATCCGCGCGCATTGGGAAGTGGCCCGGTGGGGACGCGGTACGGAAACGCCCATGTTCGAATTCAACGTAACGCTGCGGGAAGTCCCCCAGGAGATCCTGGCGGAAGCCGCCGGGCGCGTGCGCGCGCAGTAGGCTGACCAGGGGATTGTCCGCTCGGACCTCATGCAAGTCTCGAAGCCTGAAATCTCACAAAAAGGTAGTTCGCCTATCACATATTTTCCTCCCCGGCTGGATTGTAATTGGCGAGCAGGGGGAGAGCGCCGGTGACGTCTAAAGGATTACTGTGCCTGCAAGAGGGTAGGAAGTCTCTCGAAGCGGACATCCAGAGGGTCGAACTGGAGATTGAGCAGGTGGCGGCTATCGTTGGCCGTAACTGTATGGCCCTGACGGCGCTTCTGCAAAGCCGGGACAGTCTGCGATCCCAGACCGAGGTAGTCGAACAAGCCATTAATCGAATGCGCATGATCGCTGACGGAAGAAGCGATCTGGATAACGGCAGCGCGGACACGCTCAGGACTCCCCGCCCCGGACAGTATTCCGGCATGAAGCTCAGTACTGCGGTCCAGGCCTATCTCAGCGAGCGCGACCGCGGCCCGATTGGCTGCGCCAAAATCGTCGAGGATTTAGTCTTGGGCGAATTTATGGTATACCCCACGCGCAGCAAGAACGGCACGAAACCTCGCAATCCCAACACTCGCGACCTTCGACTGTTGGCTGCGAACAACACCAAGCGGTTTGCCTATGACTCTGTCGCCGACGCGCTGCGCATGATTCCGGCACCGGGCAACGATTTGGGATGGTCGCCCCGAACACGTAAGCCACGGAACGGAAGGCAGTCAACGTCCCAACCCGCCACCACGTAACCATATTTTACCGGACGAGCCAGGGCCGCCAGTAGAGGATACAATGAGTACAGCTTCCCGCCGCAAATCGGAGAAAAACAACACCAACCTGATAGTAATCAATGAAGTGTGCCAGTTCTGCGAATCCACTGCCAAGCCAGTCGGTTGCTCGAAATGTTACATGCTACGATGCGAAGATTGCATTGACTGCCTCAAGGGAAAACCAGTCTGCAGTTTCTGTCGCGACGAGTTAGAGAATCCAAAACGTCTAGCCAAAGTCCTCATGTTCCCCCTTGGTACAACTCCGCGCCACGTGGAGCCTCCCGGCTAATCGCCGGCAAGGGGCGTTGCGACAAGCGCCCCAATTTGTCTGAGTGCGGTCCACGACGCACGGCGTAACGTCATTTATATTTAGAACTCATGGTATCCAGTTCCTATGCCGTCGTCCGTCCCGCGCGCACGGTGCGCGGCGTCGTGCGAATTCCCGGAGACAAGTCCATCTCCCACCGCTATGCCATGTTGGCGGCGATCGCTGAGGGTACGAGCCGTTTCCATAATTTTTCCGGGGCACGCGACTGCGCGAGCACGCTCGACTGCGTGGCCAAACTCGGCTGCGAATGGAAGCGGTTGGAAGATGACGCGATTGAAGTGCGCGGCGTCGGGCCACGCTTGAACGCTCCCGCGGAGATGCTGGACTGCGGAAACTCCGGTTCGACCATGCGCATGCTGAGTGGAATTCTCGCTGGCCAGCCATTTACCAGCGATTTGTGCGGGGATGAATCACTCTCGCGGCGGCCGATGGCGCGCATCATAACGCCGCTTTCCGAGATGGGGGCGAAGATCGATGCCGCGGAAGGCGGACGCCCTCCGCTTAGAATTCATGGTGGTCCTCTGAAATCGATTCATTACCGGCCGGAAGTGGCGAGCGCACAGGTGAAGTCGTGCTTGCTGTTTGCCGGACTGTTTGCCGCAGGCGAGACGGTGGTTGAGGAGCCCGTCCGCACGCGTGATCATGGCGAGATTGCGCTCCGGGCGTTCGGTGCGGAAGTCGAGCGCGTGGGGAATGCATCGCGGATTGTGGGCGGACAGCGGCTGCGCCCGATCGAGGCGCATGTGCCCGGCGATCTTTCAAGTGCCGCGTTCTTTCTTTGCGCGGCCGCGCTTTTTCCCGGATCCCAGATCACCTTGCCAGGAATCTTGATGAATCCGACGCGGGCGCGGCTGCTCGATATCCTGGTGCAGATGGGGCTGAAGGTTTCGGTCGCGCATCTGGAAGAACACCAGGGAGAGCTGGTAGGAACGATTGAGGCGCGTGGAGCGGTGTGGAAGGGTGCCGTAGTCGCCGGTGCGGATACAGCGGCATTGATTGACGAGATCCCGGTGCTGGCGGCGGTTGCGCCGTACTCCGACGGTGGACTGGAAGTTCGCGATGCCAAAGAGTTGCGCGTGAAAGAGTCGGACCGTATTGCTGCGGTCGCCGCCAATCTGCGCAAGATGGGGGCGGAAGTCGAAGAGCGTCCCGATGGAATGCGGATTCCGGGCGGCCAGCATCTGCATGGTGCGGAACTCGATTCGCTCGGCGATCACCGCATTGCCATGGCATTCGCCGTCGCTGCGCTGCGAGCGGAAGGCGATACGAAGATTTGCGGCGCGGATGCGGCGGGAGTGTCGTATCCGGCGTTCTTTGAGGAATTGGCAACAGTCGCTAGTCGATAGTCGTTGGTGGTTAGCGTTTTGCTTGCCGACGACTAACGACTAGCCACCTTTATTGGAGAAACCCAATGTCCAATGACAAACCACCATCTCCCGAAGATCGTCTGCAGCAAGAATTCAATCGCTGGGCCGATGATGGCGAGGGCGCGAAGATGGAGCGCCATCATCTCGACATCACCGAAAAAACAATGCGCCGCATGGATCTACGTCCGGGTGAGCGAATTCTGGATCTTGGCTGCGGATCGGGTTGGGCAACGCGCTTGCTCGCGCGCATGGTGAGCGAAGGGCCACAGGGGTTTGGGCAGGTCGTCGGAGTCGACATTTCCGATGAGATGGTCCGGCAGGCGCGAACCGCGTCGAAAGAATTTGACAACGTAATGTTCGTCATCGGATCCGCGGCGAAGATTCCGTGGGAGGAAAACTTTTTTGACAAGGTGCTCTCGGTGGAGTCGTTTTATTACTATCCGGACCAGGAACGCGCGCTGGCCGAGCTGTTTCGCGTCATGGCTCCCCATGGACGGCTGTTCATTCTGATCAATCTCTACAAAGACAATCCGTATTCGCAGCAATGGGTGCCAAAATTGAAAGTGCCGGTACATGTTCGTTCGGCGGCAGAATACGTCGAACTGCTGAAGAAGCACGCTTTCGAAAATGTCGAGTATGCGCAGATCCCCGACGACACGCCCACGCCCGATAACTACCAGACCACTTCGTTCCACAGTCTCGACGACCTGAAGGCTTTCAAGCGCGTAGGCGCGTTGCTGCTGATGGCGTCGAAACCCGATGTGCGGAATCCGGCGCCGGGCTACACGATCTATTAGTCGCGAGACTCTAGTGGAGCGACGGCGTCTCGCACGTCCAGCAGGGGACGCCCGGCTCTCCACGGTAAGGTTAGCTCACACCCCGGCGTGTGACCGCCGTCACGCCGCGGCGTATGATCATAATTTATCCTGTAGCGAACGAGGCCCCATGAGCTGGCTCCAGAACAAATTCGAAAAGAATTTCATGATCTCGACGGTGGACTACGTCTTCAACTGGGCGCGCAAGTCGGCACTCTGGCCGATGACGTTTGGGTTGGCGTGCTGTGCCATCGAGATGATCGCGTCCTCAACCGCGCGTTTCGATATCGCGCGCTTCGGGTCGGAGGTGTTTCGCCCCAGTCCGCGACAGTCCGACCTGATGATCGTCTCCGGCACGGTCACGCTGAAGATGGCGCCGGTGGTAAAGCGAATTTACGACCAGATGCCCGAGCCGAAATGGGTGATTTCGATGGGCGCGTGCTCGTCGGTCGGCGGACCGTTCAATACCTATGCCGTGCTGCAGGGCGTGGATCGCATCGTGCCGGTGGATGTGTACGTGATCGGGTGCCCGCCACGTCCGGAGAATTTGTTTTACGCGCTGCTCAAACTGCAGGACAAGATCGACACCATGACCCTCGCCAAGCGCCCGACCGAAGTGCGGCTCGAAGAGCACATGATGGAGAACTTCAAGCGCCAGGTGATGGTGGCGCAGACAATGCAGCCGAAGTAGCGGTTGAGCAGTGAGCATGCCGCTCTTCGAGGCCTGAAGCAGGCTTTCCATGAGGATCGCAAAGCTGGTTGTAGTGTCAGTGTTGTGTCTGTCGACCGGCGGCCTGATCGCCGGGCAGAGTTCACGTGAGGATTTGGCAGTCGAGAAGCGGATCACCGACACTCTCCACCAGATGTACGAAGCCGAGAAGCGGAAGGATCTCAGGTTTGTCTTGTCTCATCTCGCGGATGACTTTGCCGAAGTTGCCGGCGACGGAGGTCTCTATCACCGCGCGGACATCCAGGCGGGCTGGCCGGATGTTGTTTTACGCGACTACCAAGTGTCGAACTGCGTGTTCAAGTTGATGGCCCGCGACTCCGCTTATCTGACCTGCAAACTGGAAGTGGATGCAACCTACAAGGGCCAACCGTTCCCAAAACGTTTCCAGTTGACGACGGTGTGGACCAGGCACAAAGACGATTGGCTGATACGGTTTGAACAGGGGACGATCATCCCCGAACCTTCGCTTCCCGAAGCCTCGAAAAATGGTCAGGGCAAGCAGAACTAGGAACTTGTCCGACCGAAGGGCAGGAGGTGCCTAACAGATGGGTAACTTCATCAGACTGGCCTCTCAATCCGAACTCCCCGCCCTCAACGAAGCCAAAGAATTCCCGTGCGGCGAAAAGACCATCTGCGTAGCCAACGTGAACGGCGAAATCAGCGCCATGGATAATATCTGCCTGCATCGCGGAGGCCCGCTCGGCCAGGGCGTGATCTCTGAAGGGAAAGTTGTTTGCCCGTGGCATGGCTGGGAGTGGGACCCGAAGACCGGTGAGGCTGGTCCGCCGGGGGCGAAGATTGCGGTTTATCCGTTGAAGGTCGAAGGCGGACATGTACTGATCGAAATCTAAACGGATCGCATCTGCCCTATGCGACCGTTCTATCCCAGGAATTTCACGAACTGCCCCGGCTGCCCTTCAAATCCGGGAAACACCGTCTTCAAATCTTTGTTTCCCAGATAGCGCGATACTACTTCGCTGAGCACCAACCGGAAGTCCGTCGTCAACGCGAGATCGCGGCCTTCGTAGAGTTGCGACTGGTCGAGCCCCGGCCAGCGGCCATAAACTTTGCCGCCCTTTACCGGGCCGCCGAGGACGAACATCACGTTGGCGTGGCCGTGGTCGGTGCCGCGGTTGCCATTTTCACGTGCGGTACGGCCGAATTCGGACATAGTTACTACGACCGTGTCCTCTCCGAGATCGCCGAGGTCGGTCCAGAAGGCGGCGATTGATTGCGAAAAATCTCCGAGCACGTTGGCGATCTGTCCCTGGGTGCTGCCTTCGTTGACGTGATGATCCCATCCGCCGATATCGGCGAAGGCTACTTGGACTCCGAGGTTTGCTTTGATTAGTTGCGCTAGCTGCTTCAGGCTGTCGCCGAAGCGTCCCTTGGGATAGTTTGCGTTCGCCGCCGGCGTGTAGTGCGCGGGATCGGCGGCCTTCAGAGTTTTGACCGCGTCGAAGGTTTCCTGGCCGGTGCCGTGCAACACGTTGTCCACCGAGTGGTCGTACATGGCTTCGAAGGTGTTCGACATCGGCACCGCGTTGGGATTTTTTCCTCCGACCGAAAAATCGTTCAGGTTGTTGACCGCGACCGCCAGCTCTTTGCCCGAGAGAATGCGGGGCAGTGAAGGCCCCAGCGCAATCGCGCGGAAGGCCGACTTATCTTTCGCAGGAACGACGGGAAGATCGTGCAGTGCGCGGTTCAGCCAGCCATCGTCGGTGATTTTCACGCCCGGCGTGCCGGATTCCATGAAGTCCTGCGCATCGAAGTGCGAACGCGTCGGGTCGGGCGATCCGGCGGCATGCACAATGGCGAGATGCCTCTGTTTCCACAGCGGCTGAAAAGACGCCATCGCCGGATGCAGTCCAAAAAAGCCGTCGAGATCGAGCACGGATTTCTTCGGGATGCTGATAGTTGGCCGCATCGCGTAGTAACTGGACTCGCCGTGCGGCACCACGATGTTGAGACCGTCGGCCGCGCCGCGCTGAAAAATCACGACCAGGCGCTTATTGCGAATGCCGGGGTCGGCCGCGCCAAAAGCGGCACGCGTCAGAAAGCTCGGCAACGCTGTTGTTCCGACTACAGCCATTGCGCCGTTGCGAAGAAAAATGCGTCGAGTGATGGACATAAAAAACTCTGCTTCGAGCTTCGAGCTACGAGCGAACCCGTTGCTCCAAGCTCGCGGCTCGGAGCTAACGTTTCTGAAACTCCGGCGACCCCAGAATCAATCCCGTAATCGCCGCCACATTTGGCGGACGCTTTGGATCATCGAGTCGCCGCTGGCTGATCTTCGGGTCTTCCAGTTGCTTGCTGATGGTATCGTGCGTCTGCCTGGAAATGTCGCCTGACAGGAGCGAATCTTCGAGATTCGCTAGCACCTGCTGCGCGTCGGGCGCTTCCTTGCCCGATCCAGCAATGTCCGATCCGGCAGCGCCCGACCCAGCAGAGGCCGTTCCGGCTGCCAGGCTTGCGGAATCGACCTTGATTCCTCGTATCTTTCCCGCGGCCAGCCCCAACGCGAAATTCATGCGTGCCAGAAGCGCCGAGGAGTTCACCCAAACGTCGGCCTTCATCGAATAGCCCGTCGGCGGCATCATGCCATAGGGCATCATGCCCATGTTATTGAGCGTGCCGACGAGCGCGCGAGTATCCTCAACTTCCGCGCCGGTGACCCGAGCCGCGGAGACCACGAACTCGAGCGGCGTTTTTACTTTGGCGCGGTAGGCTTCCGGCGACCAGAACTCGGGCGACTTGAACATGGTGCGCAACACCTCGCGAATGTCGCCGTCCTTTCTTAAGAACGTTTGTGTCATGCGGTCAACCAGCGCGGGCGGAGGATCGTCGGAGACAAAGCGCATCGCCAGCTTTTGCGAAATGAAGTGCGCCGTCTTGGGATTGTGCGCCAGCAGGTGCAACACTTCTAATCCTTCTTTCTCGCCGTTTTGCTTGATGCGATGCCCGAGGACGATTTTGTCGCCGGGCTCATGCATGCGGGGCTCGAAGCGAAAGTCGCCGCCTTTTTTCGGCTGCTCCAGCGTCCACCCGGTGAAAACCTTGGCCACTTCGGTGACATCTTTCTGCGAATAACCGCCGTTTACACTGAGCGTGTGCAATTCCATCAGCTCGCGGCCGTAGTTTTCGTTCAGGCCGCTGGCCTGCTTGCCCCTGCGTGGACGATTCCCCGGCCCTGGGCTATAGCCGCGCCGATGCGGAGCCATGCCGAGCGCGATTTCCGAGTCTGGACCGACGCTCAACCAATTGTCGAGATAGAACAGCATCGCCGGGCTCTTCGCGGTTGCTACAAGCAGGTCCTCGAATTTTCCCAGCACGTGTGGGCGGATCGCATCGCGCTCATAGCTGGTCAGCAGATAGCGGTCGGCGCCCTTGTTGATGAACACATTGAAGTGGTTGAACCAGAAGTCGGTCATCACTTCATCGAGTTGCCGTTCACTATAGATCGCGCGCAGCAGCTTGGCCTGCGTCAACTCATTAACTACCACCTGCTGCGGATTATTGAGCGCCATCACCGTTTCTTTCTGCTGCGCGCTCATTCCCTCCAGCAACGCATCTGCCTTGGCGCCTTTGGTCGTGGCGGCGAGCGCCCGGCGATCCTCGGGCGACATTTGCAGGATCTGTTTCATGCGCTCATCGGCCGGAAGATCGAGAAGTTCCTGCGTCTTGAGATTTGCGAGGCGGCGTTCTTCGCGGCGCCGCATCTGGTCGTGATCGGCGACGGCGCTGCCATAGTCCTTGTCTTTGCTATTAACGTCCGTGCCGCTGGAGACGCTGCCAGTGTTTTGCGCGTTGCCTTTGGCTGCTTCGTCTTTATCCTTATCCTTGCGCTCCTGCTTGTCTTCGTAGCGCTCGAGCTGCGCTTCGTAAACTGCGCGCTTCGTGGGATCGCGCGGCAGCGAGGCTTTCCCGTCGGCAATCTGCTTGATCACCTGTTCCGGCGGAAAATTCTCGACAATTTCCTTCGTCCCCATCCGCAGCGTTCGGAACGGACCGAGCCTGGCATCGAGCGCCGAGTCGTCAATTTTATCGGGATGGAGTTCGAGTTCGATCCACTTGTCAACGCCCATCTGTGTGACGCGCTCCACGTCGCCGGGCCGCGGACCGAACGTCAGCCGGTTCAGGGCGTGGACGGCGCGTTTCTGCGCGTCCATCTGCGTCTCCCGGGAAGGTTTGTCTTTTTTGCGGCCGAGAGCGAACTGCGTCGTGAGCCCGGACGCCACCAGCAAGGCCACTGCTACCAACAAAGGGCGTCCGCGCAAAGGCATTTCCATCCTGATTGGCCTCACTAGGAATGAACCCGGATCGCAGGAAAAGTTGCTGGGAAGGCCAGGTTCGAAGGGAGCGGCCTAACTCTTTAATTGTGCCACATAGGCTTTCCCGCTGTGCGACTTGCGGGCGGTGCTCTCGACGAACTTAAGAAATTCCCGCAGGTGTTCCTTTCCCGACAGTTCCGCCTGGGAGAATTTCACCCGGACGCCAAACGATGGCGCGCTGCGCGTCGCCACTCCGCTGATGATGACGCCTTTCACCCAAATCTTTCCACTGGCCACCCACAGCCCGATTTCCAGCGCCTTGCCCGCGGGCACAGCGCTCGCGGTCTCGACCAGGCATCCTCCGTGGCTCACATTCGCCAGATTGCCCCAAACCGGATCGTTTTCGCCCTCAATATGAATTTCCACTGCCACATAGCATTTGATCCGGTGATAACGGCGTCGCTCCGATTCCGATTGCGGGGTGAACAAATCTGGTTCAAACGGGGGAGTGGCGTTAACTGGCTCGGGAGGGTGAATTATCGGAGAGGGCTCCGGCGCCGCGGCAGCGGGCACATTTTTCCCCACTTCTTTCCCCACCGCGCGCTCCTTGACGGCAGCGTTCTTGATCTCCCACATCGCCCGCAGCAGTGCTGCTTCGCGCTGTTCGGGAGGCACGTCGCGATAGGTCTGAAGCAGCTTCCCAAGGTGGCTGACCAGGTCGGGATCTGTGAGCAGGCGCGTCCAGTCCGATCCTTTGCTCGGCACTTTCGTGTCATCGCTCATACGCAGAACTTCCTCCCCGCGGTTTTCCGTCACAGGGAAGTACTTGACTCGCATCTAAGATTGAACTTTGGGTGCGGGGTTACACAAGATGACCAACGTCACGTCACCACTAGCGAGCGCACCTGGGGAACGGCGGCAGTCCGCGCTGCTCCATCGCGAGGCGATTCAACAATTTGCATCGGACCTTCGCCAAAAAGAGTCCAAAAAGCTTATGATTTCCGTTCTGCAAGGAGAGAACCCAGGCTGCATGGCTCCCGCGAACCGTTCCACTCGCCAATTCCAGCGTTTTCGAGCACTCCTTTTGCGGATCGTCTTACTGATTGTGCCCAGTGTCATCTTTCCAGCAGCACTTTTCGGCCCGCTTTTCGCCCCAGTCTTCGCTCCGGTTTTCGCCCAAACTTCGACTTCAGGATCGACCGGAAGTGCGACGGGTGGAGCCATGCAGGTTCCAACTCCGCAGTTTCAAACCTCACAAGTTCAAACCTCGGCCCAGAATCCGGTGTTTGGCAGTGTTCCGGAGCCTAAGCCCACACCCGGAGTCCTGCCGCTGACCTTCGGCGACGCCATCGAGCGGGCATTGCGCCAGAACCTCGCCGGTCTTTTGTCGGAGTACAACACCATCGAAGCTCGGGGAGAGAAATGGCAGCAGCTCAGCGACCTGCTTCCCAATGTCAGCGCGGATGTGCAGGAGGTCGCGGAGAAAGAGAGCCTGGAAGCGCTTGGCCTTCGGAGCGGGGGGCCTTTTGGGCATGTGCCGCGCGTCATCGGGCCTTTCTCCTACTTTGACGTGCGCGCCTCGGCGACGCAGCGAGTTTTCGACTGGAAGTCAATCCAGAAATATCGTTCTTCCGTGATCGGCGAAGGCGTGGCCCGGTTCAATCTAAAGGACGCACGCGATCTCGTCGTGCTCGCGACCGGCAATGCTTATCTGCAAGCGATTGCCGGAGCAGCCCGCGTGGAAACTGCGCAAGCGCAGGTCGAGACGGCGAAGGCACTCTACGACAAAGCGGTCGCGCAACAGCAGGCCGGTGTGGCTCCGGCCATCGACACGCTACGGGCGCAGGTGGAATACCAGACGCGCCAACAGCAACTGATAGCGGCCGCGAACGATTACGCGAAGCAGAAGATTTCGCTGGCCCGGGTGATCGGACTGGCGCCCCGCCAGGAGTTCGAACTGGCGGACAAGGCTCCTTATCAGGCTTTTCCTATCCCCGATCTTGAAACCAGTGTGCAGCGCGCCTATTCTTTCCGCTCCGATTACAAGGCCGCGCATGATCGTCTGGCAGCCGCGCAACTGGAGCGCAGCGCCGCCACTGCCGGATACTTTCCGACTATCGACCTAGCGGCGAATTGGGGCGAGATCGGCGCGGTTCCCGGCGATGTGCTGCCGACGTATATGGTCGTTGGCACATTGAACATTCCAATCTTCCAGGGCGGCAAGGTCCATGGCGATGTACTCAAGGCCGAAGCCAGCCTGCGGCAGGCAGAGGCGCAGATGGCGGATGTCCGCGCTCAAATCGATCAGGACATCCGCAACGCGCTACTCGACCTCAAGTCGTCCGCCGACCAGGTGGAAGTCGCCCAAAGTTCGGTGAATCTTGCCGAGCAGGCGCTCACCCAATCGCGGGATCGTTTCTCCGCCGGGGTCACCGACAACCTCGAAGTGGTTCAGGCGCAGGAAGCGGTGGCAACCGCGCACGAGAGTTTGATTTCGAGCCTCTACATGCACAATCTGGCCAAGGTTTCCTTTGCCCGCGCCCTGGGGCGAGCCGAAGAGGGCGTTCGTGAATACTTGAGAGGGAAGTAGCCAATGGACCCAACCAGCAGCGTTGTAGCCGAGCCCAAACCGCAAGAAACGCGCGCACCGCAGTCTCAGTCTCCGCCTGACAGCGAAGCCCGTTATCAGCGGCGAGCCGAGTTTTTGAACAGTCCGCGCACGAAGTGGGCGCTCATTCTCGTCGGCCTCGTAATTCTGGTCGCTGTGTTCTTTCTGTCGCGCTATCTCGGAAGTTACGAATCCACCGACGACGCGCAGATTGACGGGCACGTGAACTCGGTAAGCGCGCGCGTCGTCGGCCATGTGATTAAGCTCAACGTGCAAGACAATCAGTACGTGGAAAAGGGAACTGTGCTGGTGGAAATCGATCCCGCCGACTACCAGGTAGCTGCCGCGCAGGCGCGCGCGGAATTCGCCGACGCGCAGGCGCAGGCTTCTGCTGCGGGCATCAACGTTCCGATCACCGACGTGAGCACTGCAAGCCAGGTCAGCGGCGCCCAAGGCGGCGTCTCCGGTGCGCAGGCTGCAATCGAGGCTGCCCGCCAGCAGTTTCAAGCAGCCAAGTCGCAGGTCGCGGAAGCGGACGCCAACAACACCAAAGCGCAGAATGATCTTCTCCGCTACAAGCTGCTGATCGACAAGCAGGAGATCTCGCAGCAGCAGTACGATCAAGCCGTCGACAGCGCTCAGGCCGCCGCCGCGACACTGCAAGCGGCGCGCGCGAATGCCGACGCTTACGCGGCCCAGATCAAACAGGCGCAGAGCAAACTGGAGCAGGCCAACGCGGATCTTCGCAACGCCGGCAACAGGACGCACACGATGCGAGTTATCCGAGCCCGCGCCCAGTCTGCGCAAGCCATTGCCGATCAGAAGAAAGCCCAACTGGATCAGGCTGAACTAAACCTCCAGTACACCAAAGTGATTGCGCCGGTCAGCGGAGCGGTCAGCAACCGCACCGTCGAGGTTGGTCAAAACGTGCAGCCCGGCCAGGTGATGATGATGATCATTCCTCTCGATGAAGCGAACATCTGGGTGACCGCAAACTTCAAGGAAACGCAGCTTAGCAAAATGCAGCCGGGCCAGTCGGCCGAGATTGAGGTCGATGCGACCGGGAAGACCTACAAAGGGCACGTCGATTCCATCGCCGGCGCCAGTGGAGAGCGCTTCAGCCTGCTTCCGCCCGAAAACGCCACGGGCAACTACGTGAAAGTCGTGCAGCGCATACCACTGAAGATCGTGTTCGAGCAGGGCCAGATCAAGAACCATGAGCTCCGCCCCGGGATGTCGGTTATGCCGAAGGTCTGGATTAAATAATGGGCGCCGCTTCGATCACCATGAATGAGGCCGCCGCATGGCGGCCGGCAGTGAATCCGTGGATCATCGCTCTCACGGTGACCTTGGCCACGTTCATGGAGGTGCTCGATACCAGCATCGCCAACGTGGCGCTGCCCCATATCGCTGGCAGTCTTTCCGCCGGTCAGGACGAGAGCACTTGGGTCCTTACGTCCTATCTCGTTTCCAACGCCATCGTGCTGCCGCTGAGCGGTTGGCTCTCTTCGATCGTCGGCCGCAAGCATTTTTACATGGGCTGTGTCGCGCTCTTCACGATCAGTTCCTTTCTGTGCGGGCTCGCGCCCAACCTCGGCATGCTCATCTTCTTCCGCGTACTTCAGGGCGCGGGCGGCGGAGGCTTGCAGCCGAGCGAGCAGGCCATCCTCGCCGATACTTTTGCTCCCGCCAAGCGCGGCATGGCATTCGCCGTCTATGGCATCGCGGTGGTGATGGCGCCGGCAATTGGTCCGACGCTCGGCGGTTATATCACCGACAACTTTACCTGGCGCTGGATTTTCTTCATCAATATTCCAGTCGGGATTATTTCGCTCTTACTGACCTCGCGGCTTATCCAGGATCCTCCCTACTTCAAGCGCCGCAAGTTGAGTGAAACTCGCATCGACTACACTGGCCTCGGTTTCGTCGCGCTCGGCCTCGGAACCCTGCAAGTGATCCTCGACAAAGGGCAGCGCGACGACTGGTTCGAATCGGATTTCATCATGACGCTGACCGTCATCTCAGCCGTGTCGCTGATCTTCGTCATTTTCTGGGAGTGGCGCCACAAAGATCCCATCATCGATCTGCATTTATTTCGCGAGCGCAGCTTTGCCACCGCCAACTTCCTGATGTTCATGCTCGGGTTTGCCTTGCTCGGCAGCACACTCCTGTTGCCGCTTTTCATGCAGACACTGCTGGGTTACACTGCCCAACGGTCCGGGATGGCACTAATGCCAGGCGGCTTCGCGATCATGCTGTGCATGCCTTTGGTGGGGTTTCTGCTTTCCCGTCATAGCCCGCGGTATCTGATGATGTTTGGTTTGTCGATGCTCTCGTTTTCGCTGTTTCATATGACGACGTTCGACTTGGCGGTGGATTTCCGCACGGTGACGATGGCGCGCGTCTTCCAGGCGATAGGACTCGCTTTCCTGTTCGTGCCTATCAATACGGCTGCGTATTCGTCTCTGCCACGCGACAAGAACAATGCCGCGTCCGGCTTGATGAACCTAGCCAGAAACATTGGCGGGAGCGTCGGAATTTCTTTTGTCACCACCGGCCTGGCTCGCCGCGCCCAGGTTCACCAGGGACAACTGGTGGAGAAACTGAGCGCCGCCAATCCGCAGTTTCAGTCAGCTCTGCGCGGGATGACGAGTATTTTTTCGGGCGGTGGCGCTGGTTCCGGTTACGGAGGCGTTTCCGCGCAACAGCATGCCTATGCGATGATTCAGGCGAATGTGATCCGGCAGTCGACCATGCTGGCGTACATCGATAATTTCTGGGTGCTCGGGGTGGTGATCGCTTGTCTAATCCCGTGTGTATTCCTGATCAAGAGGACGAAGCCGGGAGGCATGGTAGTTCACTGATTGTAATTTACGGTGAGCCGGGCGGGACGCAAGTCCCCCGTAGGATGGGAAGGAGCTTTGCGATGTTTCGCATCGTTAGTCTGGAACGCGAATTTGGCAGCGGGGGCGGAGGCATTGCCTGTGAACTGGCCCGCCGCCTGGGGTGGAAGCTGTGGGACAAGCAACTGACGTGCGAGATCGCCCAGCGCGCGCAGGTAACGGAATCGGCAGTCGCTTTGTGCGATGAACGTGTCGACAGCCGCCTCTATCGTCTTGCGAAAGCTTTCTGGCGAGGCAGTTACGAACGCGGCATGCCGTTCGCCAATTCCCCAGCCTTTGATACTGATCATATGATGGCCATAGTGGAAGAGATCATGCGCACAATTGCGGCGGAAGGAAATGCCGTCATTGTCGGCCGTGGCGGCCCGTTTTTCCTGCGCGAACGCGAGGACACTTTCCGCGTCTTTACCTATGCTCCACATGACGAAAAAATCCGCCGCCTGCTCGCCATGGGCAAGAGTCGGGAAGAGGCCGAAGACCTGGTGGAGAACGTGGACAAGGAGCGGGTGGCCTACATCAAGCACTACTTCAATGCCGACTGGCCGGTGCGCGCCCTCTATCACCTGATGGTTAACACCGCAGTCGGGGACGAGAACGTAATCGCCACGATTATGAACGGCATGCAGATGCTCGAATCTAATCCCGCCGAGACCGCCCTCCGCGGCTTTCGCTGAAGCACGGTCCAGGGAAGACACCTGTCCTCGCGCCGGCGTTGCGCTCTGGCGTTATGCCGACGTTATAAGATAGGCGCAAAGGATGGAGCCGATTCCGCGAGTGGCCGCTTCTGATTCGTATCCCCCGGTGCAAGAGGAAGTCGCGCGGCTTGCCGGCTCACCGCAAGTGCGCGCTGCCTTCGACCGGTTTCGCTCACGGGAATCTCAGTTTGCGCTCTGGCAGATGGAGGCGACTCGCGTTGCCGCGCCTCCCTTCGGAGAGGCCAGGCGTGGCGCTTGGCTGGCCGACCGCTTTCGCGAACTTGGGCTCATCGACGTTCATGTGGATGAGGTGGGCAATGTGTTCGGCGTTCGTCCCGCCTACGGCAGCCGCTTCGTGGCGCTCAGCGCTCATATTGACACCGTGTTTCCGGCGGCGACGCCGTTGAACATTCGGCAGCAGGGCAGCCGGTTGTATGGCCCGGGAGTTTCCGACAACGGCGCGGGCATTGCGGCGATGCTGGCTGTGGCCAGCGTGCTCGCCAGCACGCGAGTTTCGCATGCGCTGCCGTTCGTGTTCATCGGCAACGTCGGGGAAGAAGGCGAAGGCGATCTGCGCGGCATGCGCCACGTTTTCGCAACGCCGCGCTGGCGAGATGCCATTGCCTACAACGTGATTGTCGATGGTGCCGGAGCGGATACTGTGGTGGCCGAAGCCCTGGGCAGTCGCCGCTTCGAAGTGATCGTGCGCGGTCCGGGCGGACACTCCTGGAGCGACTTCGGCGCACCCAATTCGATTATTGCGCTCTCCCGTGCCATCGAAGTCTTCAGCCAAACCCCGGTGCCCGCAGCGCCGAAAACAACGTTTAATGTTGGTGTGATTCGGGGCGGGACCTCCGTGAATTCAATTCCGGAATCCGCCAGCATGAGAGTCGATCTGCGCTCCACGTCGACCGCGGAAATTGACCGGCTGGAGCGGGCCCTTCGTCTTGCGCTGGAACAGGCGCTCGCATCGGAAAATCGGGCCGCTGCTCAACACGGAACCCGGAAGCCGCAGGTGGTGCAAAGCGAATTGGTCGAGATCGGGAATCGTCCGGCAGGTGAACTGGCGCGGGACGCCCGGCTTCTGAAGGTGATTCGCGCCGTCGATGCGCAGTTGGGCAATACGGCGCAGGTGCAGCGGGCATCGACCGATGCCAACATTCCGCTTTCGCTCGGTCGCGAGGCCATCGCCATCGGCGGCGGCGGTTCCGGCGGCGGCGCTCACACGTTGCAAGAATGGTTCGACTGTAATGGACGAGAGCTCGGACTAAGGCGCATTCTCCTTACAATGCTGACACTGTCGGGAGCAGGCGAATAATGAAGCAAATCCCTTCGATTCTGCTATTGATATTGTCCGTGGCGACTTGCGTTTCCGCGCAGATCGGCGCTTCAGCGTCGAGCGCTCAGAAGCCGAAAGCCGACCTGATCTTCACCCACGGCAACATCTACACCGGAGTGGTCGACGCGCCCTCCTCGTTGGTGTCGAGCAAGCGTGCGGAGGCAATGGCGGTCGTTGGCGACCGCATCCTCGCTGTGGGCGCGCGCGACGAGATCATGAAGTTGAAGGGGCCAGACACGAAAATCGTGGATCTTGATGGCCACTTCGTCATGCCCGGATTCAATGACGCCCACATGCACCTGGCCAGTGCCGGCCTCGAGAAATTGAACGTGAACCTGGTCGGCGTGAAGACGCTGGAGGAGTTCCGCGAACGTATCCTCGCTAAGGTAGAAACAGCGTCGCCCGGAGAGTGGATTGTCGGGGAAGGCTGGGACGAAACTCTGTGGCCGGTCAAGGTTCTGCCCACACGCTGGGATGTGGACGAGGTGAGCGGCGGTCATCCGGTTTACCTCGAACGGGTGGACGGACACATTGGAGTAGCCAACACGAATGCCTTGCAACGGGCCGCTGTCACCATCGCTAGTCGCGATCCCGAGGGTGGAAAGATCGATCGTGACGAAACGGGCACTCCCAACGGCATTCTCCGCGAGAAAGCGCAAGAGGCGGTGCAGGCGGCGATTCCCAAGCCTACGCACGAGAAGCGGAAGCAGGCCATCGAACTGGCGCTTGCCGATCTGGCGAGTCACGGCGTCACTTCCGCGCAGGACTTCTCGCAGTCGGACGACTTTCAGATTTACGAGGAACTGGAGAACGAAGGAAAGCTGACGGCAAGGATTTCAGAATGGTTGCCTTTCGACGACTCCATCGAAGAGCTGAATCGCAAACGCAACTCGCATCCCGCGTCCGACAAATTGCTCCACACCGGAATGCTGAAGGGCTTCATGGATGGTTCGCTCGGCTCGAAGACCGCCGCTCTGCTTGAACCCTATACCGATGATCCGAGCAACAGCGGTCTGCCGCAATACGAAGCGGCCAAGCTGAATGCAATGACCAAAGAGCGTGTGCTGGCCGGCTACCAGATCGGCTTCCACGCCATCGGCGACAAAGGAGTGCAGATGGCGCTCGACGCATTTGCCGAGGCGGAGAAGGCGGCAAAAGAAGTCAAGGTTAAGGCAGTCGACGGCGGTACCGATTACCGGCTTCGCATCGAGCACGCGCAGGTCACCACCCCGCAACAGATTCTGCGTTTTAAGGATCTCAAGGTGATCGCGTCCATGCAGCCAAGCCACCTGCTCACGGATATGAACTGGGCCGAGTCGCGACTGGGCCCGAAGCGCGCCGAGCATTCCTATGAGTGGGCTGAATTCCTTCGCCACGGCGTGACGCTGGCTTTTGGCACGGATTATCCGGTCGAACCGGTTACGCCATTTCGCGGGCTCTACGCGGCGGTCACCCGCACGAGCGAGGACGGAAAGAAAAGTTACTACCCCGCGCAGAAGCTGAACATCGAACAGGCAATCACCGCCTACACGACGGGCGCGGCTTTTGCCGAATTCGCCGAAAAGCAAAAAGGCAAACTGGAGCCAGGCATGCTCGCCGACTTCGTCGTTCTTGATCAGGATATTACGGCCGCCCCGCCACCGAAAATCCTGGACACAAAAGTTCTCCGCACGGTGGTCGGCGGCAAGACCGTGTATGAGGCCAATTAGAATCGGGTCGCCGATCATCAGATGACCCGATCCCGAGTTCTCCCATGACTGCAAGAGAGCGGGAACGCGCATTCCTGATTGGTGCGCCGCTGGCCATCGTTCCGGCTTTGGTTTTCCTTCCTGCCGTGATGTTCCTGATCGTCTTTCCCCAGGTAGCACACGGGCGGGCGATCGGGTTGTTCGTCTTGCCGGCTTGTGCGCTGGCGAGCAGTTTCGGACTATGGAAACTGGCGCTGGGCGCGGTCCAGAAGCCGTGGGGAATTTTCAATGTGCTCAGTTTTGGAGCACTGCTGGTTTTGCTGGTCATCGCCGGCTATACCGGATTGTTCCTGGCTCTGATGACCTTGAAACTGTAGCGATCCGTGTGGAGACGGGCTTCCACCCCGTCCCAGCAGTGCAAAGCCCCGCCACTACAACATCCTCGCCCACCCGTTAACGCCAACTGCATTTTCTGCGTCTAACTGATTTGGCCACCTTCGAACCGATCCCTGCCGGGGGCGAAGGTATAATAAAAAGTTAGGCAGTCTTAGGAGGTAGGAAATGGATTCGCGCGAAAGCGCCTTTTGGGTGCGTCTCAAAGCCAACCGTTGGGCGTACACTCTTACGATTCTGGCCACGCTGGCGGTTGGAATTCTGATCGGCACGGTTGTCTCCTATGGAGTGAAAGGCAAGGAGGGCCAGAAATCGTCGGATGCGACCCAGTTGACCATTCCCGCTCCGCAGCAACTTTCCAGCGCTTTCTCCCAGATTTCCAAGCAGCTTGAGCCGAGCGTGGTGAACATCAATACCGAGTCGACTATTAAGAACCCGCACCGCCGGGGGCTCCACGTACGTCCCGATCCGGACCAGGATCAGGGCAACGGCGATGAGGGCAGCCCGTTCCAGGATTTCTTCGACAAGTTCTTCGGTGGGCAGGGTGGTCAAGGCGGTCCGGACGCGGGCACTATCCGCCAACGCTCGCTCGGTTCCGGTGTGATCGTCGATTCGAAGGGCTACATCGTCACCAACCGCCATGTGGTCGAGAAGGCAGACCGTATTCGCGTGAAGTTGCAGGATGAAAACCCGGCTTTTCCTGGCCACGATGCCAGATTGATCGGCACCGACCAGGAGACGGACTTGGCCGTGATCAAGATTGATATTGATCATCCCCTGCCGGCCGCGAAACTGGGCAACTCCGACGGCATGGAAGTGGGCGACTGGGTGCTGGCCATCGGCAGCCCCTTCGGATTGCAGGAAACTGTGACCGCTGGCATCGTGTCGGCCAAGGGGCGCAATATCGTTCCTAACCGGCAGTTCCAATCCTTTATCCAAACGGACGCCGCGATCAACCCGGGCAATTCCGGTGGACCGCTGGTGAATATGGCGGGCGAGGTCATCGGCATTAATACTGCTATTCTCACGGAGACGAGTTCTTACGCGGGCGTGGGCTTTGCCATGCCTTCGAACACGGTAGTGCAGGTCTACAACCAGTTGGTCGGGCCAGATCACCGGGTGGCACGCGGGTCCATCGGTATCGAGTTCACAGGACAACCGAACCCAGCCATCGCGCGCATTTATGGCGCGGGTGTAACGGTATCGAACGTAGTCTCGGGCAGTCCGGCGGACGAGGCGGGCCTGAAGATCGGCGACACGATTACCTCCGTCGACGGCAAGGACGTGAAGAGCGGCGACGATCTGGTGGCCGACATCGCTTCCCGCAAGCCGGGCTCGAAGGCCAAGCTCGCCTTTGTGCGTAACGGCAAGAAGGAAGACACGACGGTGACCATCGCCGATCGCTCCAAATTGTTCGCTTCCCGTCTGGGTGAAGAAGAGGACAACGAGAGTGAGGAAGCTCCCAAGGCCAGCAAGTTCGGGGTTACGGTTCGCGGCATCACTTCCGACCTCGCCGATCGCCTGGGTATTCCCGCGAGCAAAGGCGTGGTAGTTCAGGACGTGAAACAGGGATCGTTTGCCGAGGATCTCGGTCTGAATCGCGGCGACGTGATCCTGGAGGTGAACAAGCAGGCGGTGAATACTCCGGACGACTTTATGAAGATCGAGTCGTCGCTGAAGAGCGGGCAGGATGTCGTCTTCCTGGTGCGCCCGCGCGGCGCAAGAGCCCAGGATGGAACGATTTTCCTGGCAGGTACACTTCCGTAACCGATAAGTGAATCCGGCGAGACTGGCACTTCGTCCCCGTTTCGGGGACCATAAAGAGCGCCGGTTTCGTCGGTTTTTTGTTGGAACCGAGATTGCAGGAGTTCGTGTGGGGGATGCTCGTGTGGGGACGGGCGCCCGCGCGAGCTGCCCTGAGGGAAGCCGAAGGGTCCAAGCCGAGCGCCGCTCGGCAGTTACCGGTGGCCACAGCAGCTCTGGGATTGACGAAAGATTGAAGATTCGAAACATGCACTGGCCGGACCAAATTCGGCGTTGGCGAATGCTGGGCCTTTGCAGCCTGCTCTGCCTAGCCGTGCATGGGCTCGCCATCGCACAGTCGGGGACGTCGGCTCCACCGAAGAAGCCGGCCCAAACTTCCGCGAAGCCAGCCCAGAAATCCAAACATCAGACCACCGCACACGCGACCAGCAAGCGAACCTCCTCCCACACGGCAAAAAGCTCGCACGCCAAGAAGGGCTCCAGGCAGGTCGCGAAAAAGCGTGGCCAGCAGGCGATCGACGGAAGTCGCGCCCGGGAAATTCAGACCGCGCTCATCCGTGAGCACTACATGCAAGGCGAGCCAACGGGCGCGTGGGACGGCGCTACCCAGGCCGCGATGCAGCGCTATCAAGCAGATCAGGGATGGCAGTCGAAGACAATCCCAGATTCCCGGGCGCTGATCAAACTCGGTTTAGGTCCCAGCCACGAGCACCTGCTCAATCCGGAAAGCGCAATGACAACGCCGACGCCCGCCGCGCCCGCAGCAGCCGATCCGAAAGCCGGGGCGAAACAGACCCCGGCAGAAAACAACATTCCACAGCAATAGCATCGCGAATCCAAATTGCTGCTGTAATCCCGATCTTGCGCCAACAATGCGTAGTTTCCGAGTTGCCGGCTATCCAGGAGTGAGCCCGTGGCTAACCTAGCGAATTGCCTTGTGATCGCACTCCGTTGCGATCTCGCAGTGCCTCTACGGGTGGGAAAATTCGTTGTGGCGAGGTCCGCAGAAGCGTTATGATGCGCGTACCAGAAGTCCAAATCGAAAATCCCAGAGTAAACATCCGGGAACCGTCAATCAATTGAGGGGTGTTGATGCGTAGGTCCTGTCTGCTCGTCGTCTTGGCTTTTTCCCTTTTCACAATTCCCACCTTTGCTCAGAGCGCAGATGCAAGGACGCTTCACACCTACTACGTAGCCGCTGACGAGGTGGACTGGAACTACACACCGCTCGGCGTTGATCAGATGATGGGCATGCCCTTCATGGACTATGCCAAGCTGTTCACTGAGCGCGGACCGCACCGCATCGGCAGCACCTACCGCAAGGCCATCTACCGCGAATACACCGACGAGACTTTCACCACGCTTAAGCCGCGTCCGGCCGAGTGGGAGCACACCGGATTTCTCGGCCCGGTACTGCGCGCCGAAGTTGGCGACACCATCAAGGTTGTTTTCAAGAACAACGCCACCCATCCGTTCGCCATGCACCCGCACGGCGTCTTCTATGCCAAGGACTCCGAGGGCACCGGCTACAACGACGGCGCCTCGACGCCTGACAAGAAAGGCGTGCCGCCGGGCCAGACCCACACCTACATCTGGGAGGTCCCGGAACGCGCCGGCCCCGGCCCCAACGACCCCAGTTCGATTGTGTGGCTCTATCACTCGCACGCCGATGAGCAGAAAGACGTTGAGAGCGGACTTGTCGGGGTCATGCTCATCAGCCGTAAGGGCGCTGCCGGTCCAACCGGTCGCCCCAAAGACGTTGACCGTGAATTTATCAGCCTGTTCATGATCGTTGACGAGAACGCCAGTTGGTATCTGCAGCACAACATCGATACCTACACCAGCGATCCGAAAGGCACGAATAAACTGGAAACCGATGCCAGCGATGGCAAAGGCAACTTCAACTTCTTCGGTGCGGGATTTACGGGAGTGAATTTCCGCTCAACGATTAACGGCTACATGTTTGCCAACGGGCCGTTGATGACGATGAAGAAGGGCGAACGCGTGCGCTGGTATGTAGTCACCCTCGGCGAGGGAGTGAACCTGCACACTCCTCACTGGCACGGCAACGTGGTGCTGGACGGCGGCAAGCGGACCGACGTGATCTTTATCGGTCCCGCCCAGATGGAGACCGTTGACATGGTTCCCGACGATCCCGGCACCTGGATGTACCACTGCCACTTCGACGAGCACATGCAGGCCGGCATGATGGCGCTGTATAAGGTCGAGCCGTGATTGCCTTCGCCCGGTC
>JBEKQC010000018.1:0-80972 GCA_049520095.1 Terriglobales bacterium | reverse complement strand
GTGTCATGCACCACGTTGTGGCCTGCAGTGAAGGATACCCTCCGCAACTCGGGGAAGTACGGGATACTGGGCATCGACAACACAGAAATGACGGCCTCGTTCGTCATTGGTGGGTCGGCCGGTGGGAAACGCATCAACTCCGTGGTGCTGAACGCGAAGGGGGACACTTGTGAGATGCAGGTCCAGACCGCCTACAGCGGGCTTATTCATAACGACGAGGGCGATTTCAAGAAGCGCGTGGATGAGTCCCTGGCCAAACAGCAGCCGTCGCAGCCTGCTCCACCTCCAAAACCGGAGAGCCCCACTAAGTAACGGCTTTGGAACTCCGCTTGCGGCCTGTGTAGGCCACGACACCGTGCTTGCTCCGGCGAACTGACGAGGAAGAATGTCGATCCGGACACAAAGCGTCGCTGCTCGCCAGATGCCGGCCATCGATGGCTGGATCTCAATGAAAGGCGCCTTACGCCTGTGTGTTAGACAACAAACATTAGGGAGCACCGGAGTGCTCCCCTGTTTGTCTTGGTGTTCCAGGAGTTAGTCAGTTACTTGCCCGAGGTTGGGCTCATTTCGGCTTTCTCGGTCGCGCCGATCGCTAAAGCGTACTTCTTGCCGGCGAAGCGCAGTTCAGAAACCGTTGCTTTGCCGTTGGCGTGGTCAACCACCGCCGAGTCGTAGTCGTAGGCCTTGTCGAGCGTGACGATTTTTGCCGTAGTCTTCGCGACTTCCTTCTTGCCCTGCATAAAGCTTACTTCCACGTTCGATCCCGTCCCGTCCCAGCGCAGTTGATAGTTTCCGGGGGCGAGTTGCTGGCCGTTGACTTCGACCGACTCCCGCACCAGCAGCGAACCCTTAACATTGCTACTTGCGAAAGCACTCGATGCGAGCAGCACGGCCAGCCCGAGCACCACAGTCTTTGCCACATGCGTCAGTTTCATTTGCTCCTTCGCTTTCTACCCGGTTTCCGGCCGGGACGTTAGGGGCGGCTGGTGAGTGGTTCGACTGAGGGCTTGCCTTTTTCGTGCGAAGTCCTACAATGCGCGTATCAGGGTGACGCAAAAAGACGCGGGCCTCACGCTCGTTCTTTTTTACCGTTCTTTTTGCCGGACTCGGCGCATCCAGGGCCGCCAAACCGTGCGTGCGCCAGTCCTGTCACCCTGCAAATTCTCTTAAGTGGATCGTTTGTTTCGTCCACCTCACGTTGGTTCGGTACAGGATACGAATCTCGGTTTGAGTAAGTTCCCGATTTCTTTTTCTTTGCGAACCGTATTTCTCGCCAACATGTTCATTGGACGAACGGGCACGTGCTGCGTTAGCAAAAAGTTGCGTACATTGGCGAAGTAACAGGGTGGGAGTGTTTTGTCTGGAGTTTGGTTCCGGAGAAAACTGCAAATCCCTCACTTCGTTCGGGATGACAAGTCGAGGGAGTGTTTGCAGTCTACGGAGTGTCCGTAGATTGCACTAACTGATCTTCAGTACAATCTTGCCGTAATTCTTGCCTTGCTGCATCAGCGTGTAAGCCTCTCGCGCCTGCTCCAGTGGGAACATCTTTCCGATCACGGGATGGAGCTTGTCGGCTACCAGCCATTCGGAAAGTTGTTTCCACGCGGACTCCATGAGCGGGCGATTCGCACTCAGATACGAAAGCCAGAGTCCGTGGACGCTTGCGCCTTTTGCGTAGAGAAGACGAGTGTCGAGTTGCGGAGTTTCGCCGGTGGCGGCGCCGTAGACGATGACGCGTCCGAAGTCGCGCACGCATTTCACGCTTTTTGCGACGTGCTCGCCGCCAAGCATTTCGAAGACCGCGTCGACGCCTTCGCCGCGCGTGAGGTCCTTGATCGCTTCGGAATAATCGCGCTGCTTGTAATTGATACCGTGTTGTAGGCCGAGTTCGCGCACTCGGGCGAGTTTGTCATCGGAAGAGGAAGTTCCGTACGTTTCGATGCCGAGAATTTTTCCGATTTGCACGGCGGCGGTGCCGACTCCGCCGGCCACGGCATGAATAAGGACGCGGGCGCCGGTCGGTTTGTCGTTTGGCTGGCCGAGCAAACCGGCCTTCCAGTAGGCGAAGTAGGCGGTGAAGAAATTTACGGGGAAAGCCGCGGCCTGTTCGGCGGTCCAGTTTTCGGGGACGGGCCAGACGAGGTTGCGATGCGCCACGGTTTCTTCGGCGAAGGCGGCCCACTGCGTGTAGCCCATAACACGGCGTCCGCCGGCGTTGTTACTGGTAACTTCGCGGCCGGCGAATTCGCGGCCGGCAGTGAGCGGCGGCTTGGGAGTGCCGGCGTATCCGCCGCGCGCGGTGAGCAGATCGGCGAAGTTCAAGCCACCCGCTTCCACTTTCACCAGGACCTGCTCCGGCGCAGGATGCGCGTCGGGAACCTGCTGCAATTCGAGAACCTCGGGACCGCCGAAACGAGTGATGACGAGTGCTTTCATGCGGAAAGTTTAGCAGGGCTGGGACGAGGTGGGGCGGCGAGATCGGCGGCACTCAAAACCGGGACGGGCCGTGCTCAGGTGTGATCGAAGGCTGCTGTGAGCGCGGGTGGGGGCCGAGCTGCGCTCGGCTTGGACGGTCGAGGGCGGCCGTCCCTATGCGAGCGGGATTCGCGGAGTTCGGCTTCGGCATCTATAATGATGATCGAGTTTCCGATCCCCGTGGCCTGAGAGAATCTGGCAGCGGGGACGAGGGTCGCGCGGGTTCGACCGACGCGATCCGAGGGTGGGGATGGAAACGTCCACGCCTCCCGTGTTGGAAAGGAAACGCTCGCTGGGGTCGCTCCTGCCTGCTGGTTTCCTTTTGTAAAATCGAACACTTAGCGTTTAGCGCTTGGCATTTAGCCAAATCGGCTCATTGCCGTGCGAAGGCTAAGTGCCAAGTGCCGAATGCCGCTTACTGACAATTTCGGGCGCGCGATTCACGACCTGCGGATCTCGATTACCGACCGCTGCAACTACAGGTGTGTCTACTGCCGGACGGGGACTAACGGCGCGGCGTATGCGGAGCTTCCGTTCGACGATTATCTCCGGATGGCGCGGATACTGGTTGGGCTCGGGATTACAAAGATTCGTCTGACCGGCGGCGAACCGCTGCTGCGCAAGGGCATTGTGGGGTTCGTGGGCGAGCTCGCGAAGCTGCGCACGTTGGCGGGCAACAAGCCTGAAATTGCATTGACGACGAACGGCCATCTGCTGGCTGAGATCGCGCAGCTCCTGAAAGACGCGGGGCTCGACCGCGTTACGGTCAGCATGGACGCGGTGGATCCGGAGCGATTTGCGCGCATCACGCGCGTGCCGAATGGGTACGAGAGCGTGCTCGCGGGAGTTCGCGCATCGCGGCAGGCGGGGCTCGACCCGGTGAAAATCAATTGCGTGCTGCTGCGCGGCTTCAATGAAGATCAGATCATTCCGTTTGGGATGTTCGCGCGGGAAGAGCGTGTGGTGGTGCGTTTCATCGAATTCATGCCGCTCGAAGAAGACCGCGTTTGGACGCCGGAAATTGTGGTTAGGCTCGATGAGATCGTCTCCCGTATGTCGGAATATCTGCCGATGGAAGAGATTGCGCATGAACGCAGCGAAACGGCGCGGCGCTATCGTTTCTCGGATGGCATGGGCGAGATTGGGATTATCGCGCCGGTGTCGCATCCCTTCTGCGGACACTGCAGCCGGATTCGCATCACCTCAGACGGCAAGCTGCGTACGTGTCTATTCTCGGTGTGGGATCACGACTTGCATGAGTTGATGAGGCGCGGCGCGACGGACGAGAAACTCACTGAGTTCATTGTGAAAGTGGTGGAGAAAAAAGAAGAGCGACACCACATCGGGGAGTCGGGATTCGTGCCGGCTTCGCGGACGATGGTGCATATCGGCGGATGATGGTCGTTCGTCGTTGGTCGCTAGGAACGGCTCTTCAGCATCGAGACGCGGGGTGCACCTAGGATTACTGCGGATCCCTCACTTCGTTCGGGATGACAAAGAGAAGAATAGGGATGACGCGGATCGTGTTTCAATAGAAGGAATCGTACTTAGTAACTACCCAGCCGGAATCTTTCTTCTCTTCGGTCACTGAGAAAAGATCTTTGTAGGTCGCGTCCTGGGTGGGACTGCTGTAGCGCTGTCCTTTGTAATGCAGAATCACGAGCGGCGGCGCGTCTTCCCATTGCACAAGGTTCCAGGAAATCAGCGGGTGCTGAGCCTCGGAGTTGCAGAGGAAGTCAGCTCGCTTCTTGCGGTAGTCCCTTTCCCATTGCGCGAGCAGGGTACGGCAATTGCCGTCGCGCATCGCCGAGATAAAGTTGTTGGCGGTGCGTTCGATAGTGCGATCGCGAAACGGATTCATGGTGATGCTGACTGGCATCTGGGTGAGCGGGTCGCGTTCCTCGGAGCGCGACAGCACCGGCGGCTGGTTGCTGAGCCAGTAGATATAGCCGAGGAACACGAGCACCAGCAAGCCAGCGGAACCGAGGGCGATGGCGAGATGGGCGCGGGAAAACTGCATTACGAGGAGTTTGGGGGATGGGCGAGATGACGGCAAGGTTACTTCCGATATTTTCGTGACTGGGAGTGGGAAGTCTGGACAGTCCTCAAATGACTGGCGGGTGTCCCAACGCGGACTTTGCTCACGGCGATCTTGTGCCCGGCAGTGGGCGCCTTGGTTTGTGTTTTCCATATTGGCGGCGTATAGTTAAGGACGAATACTGTTGTGTCGTAGTGTCAGGATTGTCGAAGCACACCAGTGGGCGAAAGCCCACTTTTTAGTTTGTGCCGACTAGCTGGAATGACTGGCGCGGCGACTCGCACGCAAATTGCTGAAAACATGGTTCTTGATCTAGACAGGGTCCGGCAGATTGCCGAGCGGGTGGCAGGCTCGAGCGGGCTGGAAGTAGTTGAAGTGGAGGTGTGCGGAGCGGGTAAGCACCGCATGCTGCGCGTTTTTATTGACCGGCCCGGAGCGGTGCCGGCGCCAGATCGTCCGGACGGCGTCACGCACGAAGATTGCTCGAGGTTCAGCCGCGAGTTCGGGACGATTGTCGACGTTGAAGACGCGGTGCCGGGCGGATCGTATGTGCTGGAGGTCTCTTCTCCGGGACTGGATCGCAAGCTGACCAAGGCGGCGGACTTTGAACGCTTCCGCGGACAGCGAGTGAAGTTGACGACACGGGAGCCGGTGAACGACAACCGGCATTTTGAAGGGAAGCTGGAAAGCTTCGAGAACGGAAAGCTGCTGCTGGATTTAAGCGCGGCGCGCAAGAAGAAGATGCGTCCAAAAGAGGGCGACTCTTCGCACGTCGAGATTGAGTTAGGCAACGTCGAGAAAGCGAATTTGGTACCGGAAATTTAGGAGCAAGGTGGCAGGTGCTAGATGTCAGGTCTCAGGAAAACCTGTTCTGAGGCCTGACACCTAACAGCTGAGAACCTGGAATTTTTATGGCTAGTGAGCTTTACAACATCATCGAAGGGGTCAGCCGGGAAAAAGGCATTGATCCGCAAATTGTGGTGAGCGCGGTCGAGGACGCCATTGTGGTGGCGACGCGCAAATACTACAAGACGCAGGAGAACTTGCGCGCGGTGCTCGACAAGGATAGCGGCAAGATCAATGCCTATGCGGTGAAGTCGATTGTCGAGAGTCCGGAGCAGGTGGAGGATCCGAATCTGCAGGTGACGGTGGAGCAGGCGCGGAAACTCGATCCGAGCGCGGAAGCGGGCGGCGAGCTGCTGATCCCGAAAGTGACGGAAGGAATCCTCGGCCGGATTGCGGCGCAACTGGCGAAGCAAGTCATATTTCAGAAAGTGCGTGAGGCGGAACGCGACACAGTTTACAACGAGTACATCGGGCACGTGAACGAGATCGTGAATGCGACCGTTAAGCGGCTCGAGGGTCCGGATGTGATTCTCGATATCGGCAAGGCCGAAGCGCGGATGGGGCGCAAGGAGCAGTCGCGGCTGGAATCGTTCGCCGTCGGCGAGCGGATTCGGGTCGTGATCGTGCGCGTGGAAAAAGCGGTGAAAGGTCCGGGCGTAGTGGCTTCGCGTTCCGCTCCGGAATTAGTCCAGCATCTGTTCCAGACGGAAGTGCCGGAAATTTACGACGGCACGGTGGTGATCCGGGCGATTGCCCGGGAAGCGGGCGAGCGTACTAAGATCGCGGTGTTGTCGAAAGATAAGGACGTGGATGCGGTTGGCGCGTGCGTGGGCATGAAGGGCATGCGGGTGCAGTCGATCATTCGCGAGTTGCGCGGAGAAAAGATCGACATCATCGAGTATCACGAGGATCCGGTAACGTTTGCGGAGAAGGCGCTGCAGCCGGCCAAAGTGAGCCGGGTGACGATTGTCGATGCGGCGGATAAGCATCTGGAAGTGGTGGTGGACGATACGCAACTGTCGCTCGCGATAGGAAAAAAAGGACAGAACGTGCGGTTGGCGGCGAAGCTGCTGGGCTGGAAGATCGACATCAAGAGCGAAGAAGAAAAGCGGCAGGAAGTGGAACAGCAGATGTCGGCGCTGGTCACGCAGACCGTAACTCCGCTCGAACTGGTCACAGGACTGGGCGAGGGGCTGGTCGAGAAACTGAAGGCGGCGGGCGTGAATACGGTGGAATCGCTGGCCGATATGACGCCGGAGCAGCTGGAAGCGATTGAAGGCATTGGCCCGAAAACGGTGGAAAAAATCAGTATTGCGGTCAATAATTACTTTGCCAGTCTGGATGGCGGCGAGGCAGTAGCCGCCGCTGAACCGGAGAGCGCTGGAGAAGCCGCCACCGAAGCGGCAGGCGTCGAACCGGCAGAACTTGATGCGGGAGTCGGCGAGGAATCGCTGGCAGAAGGTTCGGTTGAAGCGGATGCATTGGCCGCTGAACCGGAGCCCGCGGAAGAAGCAGCGTCAGCAGAAGAAGCCGCTGGTCTTGCGTCGGAAGAGCCGGCGACTGAAGAATCCGCGACCGAACAGGCCGCGACTGAAGAAGCCCCGGAAGACAAGCAGAGCTGAACTGGGAGTGTGGCGAGTTCGGACTTACATCCGAACCGAATGCGCGAGGTTCGTCAGCCGGTGGTGAGACAGCACAGGGATTTTATGAGGTTAGATATGCGAGCTTAGATACTCGACATTAGCGGGACAGAAGAGGAAACGAGAGCGGATGAGTAAGATTCGAATCAACGATCTGGCCCGTGAGTTGGAAGTCAAGAGCAAAGAAATTCTTGACGTGCTGACCACGGTGGGCGTCACGGAGAAGAAAACGCACTCCAGTTCTCTAGAGGATTACGAAGCGGAACTGGTGCGGAAGCATCTCCGCGGACGCTCCGATGCATCGCCCGGTTCGGCGAGGCCTTCTTCGCGCGCCGTTCACGGCGAAGAAGAGATCAAGACCAAGATCGACCTCTCGCATATTTCGCGGCCCGGAGATGTGCTGCGCGCCATTAAGGGAGCGGTTGAGCATCCTGCGACACGTCCGGCGGTCAAGCCTCCGGCTGCAGAGCCCCCGATGGAAGCCAGAGTGGAGGCTCCAGCGCCAGTGGCGCCGGCGAAGCCAAAGCCGGCAAAATCGGCGACTGAAGCGCCTGCTCCTGCTGCTGCGCCGCCGGCACCGAGAATGGTGACGCCTGCCTCGGTAGCGGCCACGTACCGCCCGCCGTCGGTGGTCGTGATTCCGCCCAAAGTTCCCGCGACCCCACCCGCCGCGACCACGCCAGCTGGTTCAAGCGCCGCGCCGCCTGCGATCGCCGTTCCGCCGCGAGTCACAACTACAACTCCGGCGGCAGGAAGCGCTCCGCCCGCGACGCAACTGCCCTCGAATGTCGCACAGATGCAAAGTGCGGCACCTGCACGGCCAGCCGCTCCGATTGCGCCACCGCCGCGAATGATCATGCCGCAAACCGGCCCGCGCCCGGTATACAAAGCGCCGCTGCCTGCGCCGGGAGAACCGGCGGCGGGAGCGCCTCCGCGGTCTGCGCCCGGACGACCTGTGCCGGGGCAGCCAATTTTTCAGCGCACGGCACGGCCGCAAGCGCCGGGATCGCCGCGACCGCCGCTTCGTCCGGGGGAACGGCGGCCAATGCATCCGACGCGGGTGGCGCCCGCGGGATCACGTCCGCTGGGCGTAGGTCCGGGAGCGGGAATCGGTGCACCACCGGGACCGTCGCGCCCGGGAGCTCGTCCGGGAGCTCCATCTCGCCGACCGGGACAGAGGTATGTGCCGCGAGGGGTGAAGGAAGGCCCAATGAAGGGCTACACTCCGCCGCCGCGCATGACCATCAGCAACGAGCCCGCGCCGATCACGCGGAACATCACGATTACAGAAGGAATCTCGGTGAAAGATCTGGCCGAGAAGCTCGGCATTCGGGCCAAGGACTTGATTGCGCGGTTGGTGGTGCGGGGCGTGTTCGCCACCATCAATCAAACGCTCGATGCGGAACTAGCCAGTGAAATGGCGCGCTTCTTCGGAGCGGACACGGAAGTGATCACTTTCGAAGAGCAGGCTGCGAAGGATACGGACGCTGCGGTCGAGAGCAGCGAAGAAGGCGCGGAGGCTGTACCGCGTCCACCAGTGGTCACGATCATGGGCCACGTGGATCACGGCAAGACGACGCTGCTGGATTCCATACGCTCAACCAACGTGGCGGGCGGCGAGGCGGGTGGCATTACGCAGCATATTGGCGCGTACAAGGTTTCGATTACGGACCAGACCTCTCCGGCTTACGGGCGGGAGATCGTGTTTCTGGATACGCCAGGTCACGAAGCGTTCACGCGCATGCGTTCGCGCGGAGCGAAGGCGACCGACATTGTGGTGCTGGTCACCGCGGCGGATGACGGTGTAATGCCGCAGACAGTTGAAGCGATCGACCACGCGCACGCCGCCGAAGTTCCCATCATTGTTGCGGTCAACAAGATCGATAAACCGGGCGCGCTGCCGGAGCGGGTTAAGAAACAACTCGCGGATCGCGGGCTGGTACCGGAAGAGTGGGGCGGCAAAACCGTATTTGTCGACGTTTCCGCTAAACAAAAGACGAATTTGAATCTGCTGATGGAAATGATTTTGCTGACGGCGGATTTGCAGGAATTGAAGGCGACTCCGGGACGCGCCGCGAGCGGGTTGGTGCTGGAAGCGAAACTGGATCGCGGACGCGGGCCGGTGGGGACGATTCTGGTGCAGAACGGGACGCTTCATGCCGGCGACAACTTCGTGGTGGGGAACGTGTACGGAAAAGTCAGGGCCATGTTCGACGATCGCGGAAAGCCGCTGAAGGAAGCGCCGCCCTCGACGCCGGTGGAGATCATTGGATTGGAAGGCCTGCCGCAGGCGGGAGATCAGTTTGTGGTGGTCACCGACCGCGAGAAGGCGCGCGACATTTCGGAGTACCGTGAGCAGAAAGCGCGCGAAGCCACGCTCGCCAAGAGTTCACGCGTATCGCTCGAAGGCCTAGCGGAGCAATTGAAGACGGCGGGCATGAAGGAGCTGAACGTCATCCTCAAGGCTGACGTGCAAGGATCGGTCGAAGTGCTCGGCGACTTGCTGGGACGGCTGTCGAACGACAAAGTGCGGTTGAAGCTGCTGCGCTCGGGGATTGGCGCGATCACGGAGACGGACGTGCTGCTCGCCTCGGCGTCGAACGCCATCATTATTGGGTTCAACGTGCGTCCGGAGCGCAAGGCGCAGGAACTGGCCGATCAGGAAAAAGTCGACATACGTCTGCACTCGATCATTTACGAACTGCAGGACGAGATCAAGCGCGCCATGACTGGCCTGCTCGAACCGACAATCAAAGAAACTTACCAGGGGCGTGCCGATGTGCTGGAGACCTTCCGCATTCCGAAGGTGGGGACGATTGCCGGTTGCCGCGTGAGCGATGGACTGATCAAGCGCGATTCCGAGGTGCGGCTGCTGCGCGATAACGTGGTCGTGTTCAAAGGAAAAGTCGGGTCGCTGCGGCGCTTCAAAGACGATGCTTCGCAAGTGACCAGCGGCATGGAGTGCGGCATCTCGATCTCGAATTACGGCGACATCAAAGCTGGCGACGTGATCGAAGCGTTTGTTACGGAGAGGATCGCGGCGGAAGCGATTAAGTAGGGCAGCTCTCAGCTGTCGGCTCTCAGTTTTCAGTTGCCGTGCCAGCGATCGAGAGAACGGCGCTACGCTTTTCTCCAATTTGCCGGGTTATTCTCCTCACTCGGTTCCTTCGGACCATTGCCCTCACTTTTGTCTTCGTTCTTGTCCGGACTCTTGTCTTCTTTCAGGCGGCCTAGATTCGAGGACGCTATCTGCATGGCGTAGAGGAGAACGCCAGCTTTCTTTGTGTCGAGCCGGCGGTGCAGCAGGTGCTCGCAGACTTGCGCGACTCCCCACTGGATCGAGGCGGCGTCTTCAAGAACGGGAAGGAAGAAGGGACAGGCGGGGAACGCCGCAGAAGTGCTGACGTCGATCTGGACCGGGCTGCAGCGGTTGTGGAAGTAGCAAAATTTTTGATCGCGCAGGGCGGGCGATCCGCAGCGCTCTCCGTTCATCTTTATATGTTGGCAGGGTTCGGCTGGGGGAATTGGCATGATGGCTCCTTAATCAAAGTTCTCAGTTCTCGGTTCTTAGTTCTCAGGACGTGCGTTTGGCGCTTTCTCTGGCTGGTACCCCCCCTCCCCCCATTTTTGCTAAAATATTCAAAAATAAGGACTTGCTTGCAAACTATTCACAAATAAGGAGTTAGATGTACTTGGCCTTCGAGTCGCCGACTGGGGCTCAAACTTTTTTTATTTCTCGATCTGTTGGAATCATGGATTTAGACAGTTTTGTCGCCAAATCTTTGGGTTTAAAGGACTTATTAGTAAAATATTACGGGGTAAGGACTTAGGGGTGCCGAGTTTCAGAGTTTCAAGGTTCCAAGGTGGTTCCAATCTGGCAGCGGCGGATTCTGCTGCGCCAATAAGAAAGGGTGCGGGAACGATCCGCACCCTTTTTCTTGTCTATACTTCTATTATATCAATTCCGACCGGCCTACCCCGCCAACTTTTCCGACTTTATTTCCATAGCCAATTCATTGACTTACGCGGAAAATCGTCGAAATGGGGGCTTGACAAGATTTTCACCAGTGGGCAACGAAGGGGAGTCTCCGAGGACTTTCGAGAGAAAGAAAGGGCGCGGCTTGGAGCCGCGCCCTTGGTTATTTAGGCGAACCGCCGGAGTTTACTTGCGCTGGAACGTTGCGGCTCCGTGTGGCCGAACCGTCGGCCGAACCATCGAGATGGCCCTGTGCGCCGCACCCGAGGAGGAACTCTGAGCCTCGAATGTCCCCAACGCGACCTGGGCAGCACCGCCGTCGAGCGCGGTAGAGTCCACGTCGATAAAGACGACGGTTGAGCTGTCGACCACGTAGTACTGCAGAGTGAACCCGGTCAGTAATGTTTTGGAGTTGTTGGAAGAGATCGAGCCGCGGCCGTCCGCGTTTGTGTCCGGAACGTAGATACCGGACAATTTCGAAGTCGGTTGCGGAGCGCCAATGTCATTCTCGTCCAATGTGCCAGTCATGTTTATAGGGCCGGAGAAACTGGTGTCGGGGGCGCTGGCATTGAACTGGGCAATGTTGTCGACCTCACCCACGCCAGTGGCGGTAACGGGGTTGAGATTATTTAAACCGGAGAGGTTGAGAGCGTATCCTCCGGAGCCGGTGAATGACGTAGCGGTTTGTGAGTAGGCAGCGCCCTGCAACAGTCCGAAACTATCGATTTCCAGCGCCAGGCCCCCGCCGCTGGAGGGATAAACGACAAACGTGAGCTGGTTCCCGCTGCCGTTGGTGAAACCGTTCAACGCCGATTGGCACCGTCCCGCGGCGCAAGTGGAAGATGAGGTAGAAAAGGGCTTCTGCAAAACGGCGTTGCCAGCGTCGTTGTAATCCTCGACGCCGTTGGAGAGGTCGCCGTTGGCATCCGTGATAGTGGCATAACCACCAGCGACGATAGGACCTCCGGTACCGTCAACACCCGCGAGCGTGAAAACCTCCTGACCGGGGGCAAAGGAGGTCACTTGCGTGAAAGCGTCACCAGAGAGGACGTTTAGCGTGCCGTCGGTTTCAATGAATTTCAAGTGCGTTGAGTCGATCACCCAGACGTCAAAACCAAGCGAGGCAAGCTTACCATTGACGGCGTTGGTATTGAACTGAGCCGTCCCTGAAGTCCCGCTTGCGCCTAGAACCACCTGCCCAGAGAGAGTTAGATCTGTATATCCGTCGCCGGAAGTCAGGTCATCGTTGAAATCCTCAGTGCCAGTGATGCTGTTGGAGCTGAGCGTGAACGCTCCCACGGTGCCAAGGGGATTCCCGCCCGAATCAGCGCCGGAAAGAGAGAAGGCGTAGGACCCGGTGAGACTGGTAACTGCAGTCTGCAGGTCAATGGTACCGCTGCCGGTCCCGACGGGGTCGAAACGGGTGATCAGCCCGTGAGAGTTGGAGGTCAGAACGAAATCGATACCAAAGCTTCCCGCCGATGTTGTCGTAAGCGTCCCGGTGCCACGACCGTCTTGCGTGATGTTGTAGGAGCTGTTCGAACCTAGAGTTTGGCCGAGATTCACGCCAGTGTTACCGGGGTCGTTGATGTCAATCGTGCCCGTGATAGCGCCCTTGCCATTGGCCGTTATGGTCCCCACGATGGCAAAAGGGACCGGAACGCCGTTGCTGTCGAGGTCCGTGCCCGACATGGAGATAACGTAAGTGCCACTCAGATTGCTGTCGCTGAAGCCGCCGCTGTTGGGAGTGGGCGCGCTGCTGCTACTGCCGCAGCCCGCTATCAAAAGGATGCTGAATATCGCCGCCAGAGCCATGAGCAGGCGTCCGGCACACTTGGTGCAAGCAAGGGGATTCATAAGACACTCCTGTCTTTATTCTTCTTAGGATGCCACAACCCGGATTGTTAAAGAAGGTTTCGGTGTAAAAAATTGTCACGGGCGGTCCTGAGAGGCGGCAAGCCCGTCCCTACATGGAGCCGGAGTCGCTCCGTAACCACTTAAACCTTGGTGACTTCAGCCGGGCTCCGGGCTGGGGATGGTATGGGGCCGCTTGCCCTTTTCGGACGCTTTTTCGGATACCCAGACTCCCACACGGTACATCAGCAGGACGCCGAGCACGATGCCGAACTCGATAGGCTTGTGGCGATCGGCCTTCACCAGCCAGGTGTAGTGGACTACTCCCAAGATCCCAGTTAGGTAGATCAGGCGATGCAGTCGCTGCCAGTTCTTGCCGCCGAGACGGCGAATCGACCATGCGGTCGAGGTCAGGGCCAACGGAATCATGAGGACGAAGGCGGAGAAACCTACGGTGATGAAGGGGCGCTTGGCGATGTCTTTCAACATTTCGTGGATGTCGAAGAACTTGTCCAGCCAGATGTAGGTCAAGAAGTGCAAAGTCCCGTAAAAGAAGGCGAACAGACCGACCATGCGACGGACACCGATCAACCAGTACTGATGGGTGATCCGGCGTAGAGGGGTGACTGAGAGTGTGGTGAGAACAAGGATCAGCGTCCAGTCCCCGGTCGAGTGCGTGATGACTTCGATGGGATTGGCGCCCAGGCCGTCATGAAAGGCCTTCCATAGGAGGCGTTCCAGCGGAATGAGTGCGGCCAGGAAGATCGCGATCTTCGTGAGACGGAGTTTCATTTTGTATTTTTGTAATCGGGTAATTTTTAGTCTGTCGCTTATCCCGAGTTTATTGTGATCACCGGCAGCTGCCGAGCTGCGCTCGGCTTGGACGGACGAATGCGTCCGTCCCTACACGAGCAATTCCTAGAAGTTCTTTTTCAGGTCCATGCCGGAATAGAGGCTCGCTACCTGGTCGTAACCATTGAACATGAGCGTGGGCCGCTTGAGGAATTCACCCAGGCGGCGTTCTTTGGCCTGGCTCCAGCGCGGATGGTCGACGTTGGGATTCACGTTCGAATAAAAGCCGTATTCGCTGGAGGCATATTGTTGCCAGGTGTTCAAGGGCTGGTCGTCGGTGAAGCGGATGCGGACGATTGACTTGGCGCTTTTGAATCCATACTTCCACGGAATCACGATGCGAAGTGGGGCTCCGTCTTGATTCGGCAGCAGCTCGCCGTACATGCCGAAACAGAGCAGGGCGAGCGGATGCATGGCCTCGTCCATGCGCAGACCTTCGACGTAAGGCCAACGCAATATGCTGGTGCGCTGGCCGGGCATTTGTTTGGGATCGTACAAGGTGGTGAACTCGACAAACTTGGCTTTGGGCAGGGGGTCGGCGCGCTTGATCAGTTCGCTCAGGGAAAATCCGACCCAGGGCACGACGATCGACCAGCCCTCGACGCAGCGATGGCGGTAGATGCGCTCTTCGGGGGACGCCATTTTCATGATCGTGTCTACGTCGAGCACCTGTTTTTTCTTGACCAGCCCGTCGATGGTCACGGTCCAGGGACGGGTCTTGAAATTCTTTGCCAGGTCGGCAGGCTCGTATTTGTCGGTGGAGAATTCATAGAAATTGTTGTAGTTGGTGACGTCCTTGTAGGGCGTTTCCTTTTCCGTCGTGCTGAAGGGGCTTTTCTGGAGGCCGTCAATTTTGGCGTTGGCTTGGGCGGTGAACGAGGGATCGACAAGATCGGCCAGATCACGGAAGGCGACGCCGGTGGCGGCAACCGCGCTGGCGATCGCTGCGCCGGCGAGAAAATTGCGGCGGTTCAGAAACGTCGCCTTGGGAGTAATTTCAGAAGACGGAATCGCAGCCGGTTTCCCGATCAGCATGGTTCACCACACATGGCTCACCCCGATTATTGCTCATTCAAAGTTGAAGTACGCTCGGCAGGCGGACTTTGGATGTATCCGATGCCGAAAAACCCCAGATCAGTGCTTGCCTTCAGTATAGGACGCGGCAACGGAAGAAAAAGATGCAAGCGGAACGACGGGCGTCTCGCGAGCCTGCCCTGAGCCGAGCCGAAGGGTCAGCCGGGCGGGGACGCCCGGCTCTCCACCTGCTACGGGTTCAGTTCGAGGCCGATTTTGCGATCGACTTGGAGGCCGAAGTTGGTGGGGGTGTGGAGGCGACTCGGGCGCGCAGGACTTCGCGGACCTTCTTGGCCAGATTCTGAAGCGTGAAGGGCTTCTGCAGGAACGCGGTCGTGGGGCCGAGCGCGCCCTGGGTAACGACGGCATCTTCCGTGTAGCCCGAAAGATAGAGCACGCTGATGCCAGGCCGCAGCGTCAGCAGCTTTTTGGCAAGTTCGCGGCCGCCGATGCCGGGCATGACCACGTCGGTGATCAGGATATCGATGGGTTCCTTGAAGTCCGCGGCGATTTGCAGACCGCACTCGCCATTTTCGGCTTCGAGAACCTTGTAGCCGCGGGAGGCGAGGGTCACACGCACCAGTTCCCTCACCGACTCCTCGTCCTCTACCAGCAAGACGGTTTCGCAGCCGCCCGCTTCGTTCTGCTGGGACTTGACCGGGCTCTGCTGCTCGGTGGATTCCTCCACGCGCGGTAAGTAAACGTGGAAGGTTGTGCCCGCTCCGAGTTCGCTTTGCGCAAACACGTATCCATTGCTCTGCTTAACAATTCCGTACACGGTCGAGAGGCCGAGGCCGGTGCCTTTCCCCTTTTCCTTGGTGGTAAAGAAGGGTTCAAAGATGCGGGACTGGGTTTCCTTGTCCATGCCGTGGCCGGTGTCGGCCACCGAGATTACGGCATACCGCCCGGGCTGGATAAAACGGTGTTCGCTCAAGTTTTGGTTTACGGTAACGTCGGAACTCTGCACGGTGAGCTTGCCGCCTTCGGACATGGCGTCTTTCGCGTTGACGACCAGGTTCATGATTACCTGCTCGAGCTGGCCGGCGTCAGCGCGAGTGTGCCCGGCGTCGGGAGAGAGTCGCGTCACCAATTCGATGTTTTCGCCGATCAGGGGCCGCAGTAGTCGCTCCATGTCGCCGATCACGCTGTTAACGTCGATTACCTTGAGTTCGAGGAGCTGCTTTCGGCTGAACGCCAGCAACTGGCGGGTGAGAGTCGCGGCGCGGCCGGCTGCCTGCTGGATGGACTGAACCTTATGGTGCATTTCGCCGCCCGCTTCCAACTGCTCCAGCAACACCTCGGTGTATCCGTTAATTACCATCAGCAGGTTGTTGAAGTCGTGGGCGACGCCGCCGGCGAGGCGGCCGACGGCATCCATTTTTTGCGCCTGGCGAAGCTGCTCTTCCAACTGACGCCGGTCGGTGATATCTTCGGCGATCAGCTCCAATACCTCTTCGGGTTCATCGCTGCCGATGGCGGCGCAGCCACTGAGCCGCACGATGATGACGCGGCCGTCCTTGCGTCTCCACTGCACTTCCACGCCCTGCAGACTTCCGGTGCGGCGATAATCCTCGGCCAGCCGGTCCAACTCTTCGGGATTGACGAAGACTTCACGGCGCGCGTTCAGATGGAGAAGCTCTTCGACCGAACCATGGCCGAGCATGGCGATGAGCGCCGGATTCACGTCCAGGAATCTTCCGCCGAGCGTGCAGCGGCAAATGCCGAAGGCGGCGCTCAAGATCAGCGAGCGGGAGCGGGCTTCAGAGCGGCGAAGCGCTTCTTCGTGGCGCTTATACTCGATGGCCGCGGCCAATTGCTGCGAAACAAATTTAAGAATCTCGCGGTCGCGCTCTCCAAAACGGGCGTTTTGGTTGTAGCTCTGGACGACCAGGACCCCAATGCAGGTCATGCCGCTCTTCAGCGGAACCCCCAGCCAGTCCAGGGACGGAGCGCCGATCAATTCCACTTCGCCGCGCCGCACCAGTTCCTCAAAGACAGCCGGTGTCGCCAGCAGGGGATCGCCGGATCGCAGGACGAATTCCGTCAGACCGCGGCCCAAGGGCCGTGGGGTGGGCGTAGGATCCTCCTCATCGACGAAGTAGGGAAAGCTCAACAATTGAGATTGCGGATCGTAGAGGGCGATGTAGAAATTGCGCGCATTCATCAACTGGCCCACGATGTTGTGAATGGCGGCGAAAAACTGCTGCAGATCTTCGGCCGACTGGCTGCGCGCCGCGATGGCATACAAGGCCGCGTTCAGCTCCTCGGCGCGCTTCTGCTCGGTGATGTCGCGATAGCTGGCGTACGCCCCAACCCTTCTGCTGTTGATGGTCACGGGCGAAGTTGAGAGCAGCACCTCGACCAGCGTGCCATCCTTCCGCTGGCGGCGAGTCTCCAGCGAAAGTTTGCTTTGCGTCTTGATACACTCTGTGATCCAGGCGGTCTCCGCGTAGCGATCGGGTGGCACGATGATCTCGTCGAGACGCCTTCCTGCCACCTCCGCCGCGCTAAAGCCGAACAGGCGGGAAAACTCACCGTTGATGCGCAAGATGCGAAGCTCGGTGTCGACAATACTGATCGCTTCCGGCGCGTTCTCGATGATCTGTTCGAAGTACGCTTTCTCCACGGTGAGCGGGACTTCGGCGGCATTGCCGTTGTTGGGCAGAGTGACCGGGGCGGGGTCGGAAATGGGATCGGACGTGTGGCTAGGGATCGGCGCCGCGCCGTGCTCAGGAGCATCCTGCAGCGCCTTCACCCGCGGCAGTTCGCTCGAAGCGGCTGCCGGGGCGATTTTCTCCCCCATACAATCCTTCCCCAGTGCCCCACTGACGATAGTACGATGGTAAGCGGGCTGGGTTATTGGCCGTTAGTTACGGCGGTAATGAAGGATTCCAGATTGGGAAAACGGTCCTCGAAGATCAGGTCCGCGGTTTCTCAAGAGGCATTGGCTAACACTACGCAAACCTGGCGCGTCACCAGCCTCTGCTCATCGGTCATAACCAGGAACTCTAATCCGCAGCGCAGCCCCTCGCTATAGCGCACCACGGCGCGCACCTTCATGAGGTGCGGCGGGAGCGGGATGGCAAACTCCAGGGAAACGACCTCTCCGGCCTGCAGCTCGCCGCTGAGGGTCGCCCCGATGCCGTCCTGGCTGAGCTCGTTGGTTCGGCCCCAGTATGCGGTCGTCTGGCCGTCGCGAAACACCGAGACGTGAATGCGCGCGTCAAAACGATAACGGGAGAAACGCCGCCGCCGCTGATGGGTTCTGGCGGTTGCTTGTGAGAGGTCGCTCAACTCAACTTCTCCATTGCGGATTGCCCTTTCAAACCTTGCCTTGAGATTGTGCTTTAGCGCAAGGCCGATCTCAACGGCATCAAAGTCCATGTACTAACGAAGAGGGCACTCGGCGGGGGAACGCAAGTGGATGGATGGGCGTCTCATGAGCCTGCCCTGTTTTGCCGAATCCGCCAACGGAGCCGAAGGGAAAGTCGAAGGGTCCAGCCGGGCGGGGACGACCGGCTCTCGGCCACCAGTTCGTAAAGCTGAGCAAATAAGCGTGACAGACGCTGCCTGCGGCGTCTAACATCGGTGGTTAGGTCTTGGGGTGGCGCTGAAGATGGCGCTGACACAACCGCACTTGGAGTCATCTGAATTCTTATGTCTTACCGCTCGAATGCCGCCGAAGCCTGGTATCCCGACCCGCAGTCCAGGGCGGCAGAGCAGGAGATTCCGCTGGATTTGCTCCCGCCGGCAAGCCTGACGCAACCCCTCTGGAGGTCGCTCGTCGGCAATCTACGCGATACCTTCGCGCCGGAGAAGTTGCCGCCGCTCCAACTTACTTCACGGCCGGTGAATGTCGGCCTGTTGCTTGGCGACCGTCTGCGCCTGCCTTGGTTTCGCACCGTGTTCACCAACATCGGGGACGTGATTTCGCCGGAAACGCTGCCGCCGCTTGAACTTGAATCGCGGCCTGTGGATGTGGGTGAACTCATCACCGATCAGCTCAGCCACTTCTGGTGGGGCTCGTTGCTGCGGAATCTAGCCGATCGCGTCGCGCCCGAAACGCAGCCGGCTCTCAGCCTGACTGCCAAGCCGATTCTAGACATCATTCCGAAGTCGTGGATTCTGCTGCCCTTGTGGTCGGAAGTCGTGGACACGCCCAAGGTGTTTTATCCCGACAAAGCAAAGTCGGCCGATCCTGCCAGGCAAGTTAATCTGCAACCGGTGGCCGCATCGGCGGAAAAGCGGCAAGCTCTGGTTGAAGCACTGGTCAGGGAACCCACCGCCACCGATCTGCTGCGCGACATACGCCGTTCACGCATTCGCCAGCGGGTCTGGATCGGCCTGGCCACGGCGCAAATCCTTTACATGGTTCTGGCCGCAATCGGGAAACTCTGATTAAGTGGAGCGACGGGTGTCCTCGCCCGTCAGGCAGTTTGGCAGGCCGGGCGGAGACGCCCGGCTCTCCACCAACATGCCGGTTACTGCCTCAGCCCCATCCAGCCCTCGGCAATCACCATGGAATTTCCCGGGTTTCGTGAATCGTACTTCACCGAGGTCGGCAGGCCGAGGCGGCAGGAATGTAGATTGATCCACTGCCGGAGGTAGGTAACGTCTTGTGAGGCCTCATAGGAAACACCGGCCACGTCATACTGGTAAATCAGCATGGTGGCTGGCCGGTTCACGGCGGTCGTGATCTCCTGGACATCAATCACCGTGCCATCGGTGATGCGCCCGACCGTATTCAGCCAGATGCGACGATCGCGTTCAATGTCGTCCGCGTTCTTGGGTTTGCGGCGCAGCAGAGAATAACCGGCGAGGGCCAATCCGATCGTGCTCAGCGCAAATATGTAGAGACGAAACGAAATCACGGCAAACGGAACCTGAGCCTTTCGAAACTACCTTCAGAATAAGCTGTAACCTCTCTGACCGCCAAGGGCACTAAGGTGTGAAATTATGTACCGCAGCAGTGGACAAGAGCCGCTGCCCGGTGTTGTGTGCATTGTTGTCTCGCATATAGTGTTCGCGATCGCATGAAGCACTCCGGTTCGTATCCCGGCATTGCTTCGGTGAACGTCGAGAGCTTTCCTCTCCGCAATTATTTGACAAGAAAGTGACAATTTGTTGACAACTCGGCAGGAGCAGGGGTCTAGGCTCGCCGCGACGGGCCACATCATTTTCAGTCACGGGCACATTAGTGTTCCTGGAACCGGCTTCAACGAGACTCAACGCGCCATACGACGCCAAGGTCGTGGGCGACTATATGGGACTAACGGCGCCTTAATGACGAGTCGAGCTCGGAGAACAGGGGTCGGACCCACACCCGGCCCCTGAGTTGTTTTCGTTGTTGGAAAGCTCCACGGGTCTACCGTGCACCGCCATTTTCTAACCGCGCCCCCGGCTGCGGCTTTCGTAGTCCCGCCAGGGAGTCAGCACTTTGTAGCGTGGTGTGGCGGTGACGGTTTTCTTGGTCGAGGCCAGCAATTTTCTTTTGATGAGCCAGCCGACCGCGGCCTGCGCCGAGCTCTTGGATATTCCAATGCACTCGGCAATCTGGCGGTAGCTGGCCTCGACCACGTTTCCTTTTCGCTGTTCTTTTCCCTGCTCACTGGCAAACCACAGATAGACCAGAAAGCTCACGACGCGGCGGTCGTGCCCGACGAGGTCGCGCATCAGGACATCGATTACATAGTCATCAATCGTAATCATGGAGCAAAATCATGCTATACCGACTGTAAATATAGCATTAAATAGGCGATTGCATCCGCGCGCGCGCTTTTCTATTCTCGCTTTCTGTCGTCGTTTTTCTTTACCGCCCGGCTTCACCACTTTTGAAGGAGACTGAAAATGATTCGAGGGATCAAGTTCGCCTGCGTTCCGGTTCGCGATCAGGATCGCGCCTTGAAGTTCTACACCGAAAAACTCGGCTTCCGCGTAATGACCGACCAGCCCTTCGGAGCTCAGCGCTGGATTGAACTAGGCATTCCCGGCGCCGAATCGCAATTGGTTCTGTTTACGCCGGAAGGGCAGGAAGACCGCATCGGCGGATTTCAGCCGCTCGCGTTCTGGACGGATGACGTGTTCGCCACCGCCAAGACGCTGAAGTCCAAGGGCGTGGAGTTTGCGGTCGATCCGAAGAAGGAGCCGTGGGGCACGACATCCATTTTCAAGGACGCTGATGGGAACCAGTTTGTGCTCTCGAGCAAGTGAGTCCGTGGCAAAAGGCCCACGCTCTTCAACCTCGTTTCAACAGATATTGTCATCCCGACCCTGAGCGGACCGAAGAGGAGCGATTTGCAGTTGTCGCAAAATGCAGATCCCTTTCCTCGGGCCGCTCTGCGCTTCGGCGCGAAGAGTATTAGCTCTTCACTCCTCAGACTGCGGGAATCACTTCGTAAGGGCGCATCATTTCATTGTCCTCGTGTTCGAGGATGTGGCAGTGCCAAACATAGCGTCCCGTAAAGCCTTCGAAGGGTACGATAATCCGCGTGACCATTCGAGAATGGGCTCGTACCGTATCCTTCCATCCGGCTTCATTTGGGTCGGGCGGCTCCGGCGGTCCCAGGAAGTGCAACTGACGCTTGGTTTGGAACAGCCATGGTTCGTAGGGCTGCCGGTCGAGGACTTGGAAGCGCACCAGGTGCAGATGAATGGGATGGGTATCGTTCGTGGGATTGATCAGCGTCCAGATTTCAGTCGATCCCAGCACCGGCCTCTCCGTGACCGGCATCTTCCAATGAGAAGCATTCAAAAGCAGCATCGCGGGATTGCCCGCCTTGGTGACATACTCATCGAGCGTCAACAGACGTGTCTGCAAGGCTCGCGATTCAGGAATCTTGGGCACCGGCCGCAGAGCCGAAGGTAGCGAACTTGTCTCGGTTACCTTCCTGGCCGAGACGCGAAATTGCATGACGACGAAAGCATCGTTCTTAAGCAGCAGTTGCGTGCCGCGATGCTCGCTGAAGTCGACGACGAGATCGGCGCGTTCACCTGGCGCGATTTCGAGGCTCGTAAGCGGAACCGGCGAGGGCAATAGACCCTGATCCGTGCCGATCTGGTGAAACGGTGTTTTATTGGAGGACGCATTGTCGACGGAAGCATTATTGACAAATGACAAATGGTAGATGCGAGCATTCGAAGCATTCAGCACCCGGAAGCGATATCTTCTCGGCTCGACATTGAGATAGGGAAAGAGCTTCCCATTTACCAAAATCGCATTGCCAAAGATCTCTGGAACCCAGGGGGATTGTGGGTCTGGCGAAACCGGATAAAGAAGCTGGCCATCCCGCGTCAGCAAGCGGTCATAGAGGATAAGCGGCAGCTCGCATTTGCCCTTCGGCAAATTGAGCGCCTCCTCGACGCCGTCTCGAATGAAGAACGTTCCCAACAATCCCGCATAGACATTCAGGCGATTAATTCCCAGCGCGTGATCGTGGTACCAGAGCATGGCCGCGTCTTGTTGGTTCGGGTAGTGGTAGAGTGACGATTTCCCTGGCACAATCCAGTCTTCCGGATACCCGTCGCTTTCAGGTCCTGTTTTCGCCCCATGCAAGTGCACCACGGTGCGGACCGCAGGTTTGTCGGCTTCGGCTCCGTGGATGGTGTGGTCCACGGGCAAGAAATGTTCGTGGGGGAGCGCATTCACCCATTCCACCAACAATGGTTGGCCAGCGCGCGTCTCGAGTGTCGGACCGGGTGTCGAAGGCCCGAAGCTCCAGAACCTGGTGGGCTGCAGATCGCGGTGAACCTTGCTGGCGACGGACTGGGCTTGTATCCGATAAAACGGAAGGCTCAACTTTGGATCGGTAGGACTGGGCCGGTATCCCTGGCGTTGCGCGATTTCCGGCACCGGAAGCGGATCGACAAATTGCGCCAGGGTGTTGACATCGAGCGCCGCAGGCACGGTTGCAGCGGCGTGCGTCGTTGTCATTATCATTGTCATTGCCATTGCATTCGGCGTCATTGCATTCAACAAGCCGCTTTTGCCAGTCGCCAGCGTTGTCGCCAGCAGGCTCGATCGTTGCAGGAACTTTCGACGTGTAATCACCACACACCTTTCGCGCACTCAGCATACAACAGCGGCAAGGCAGGTGAGCGTTTAGCGCGCCGCACCCGACTTGCCGTTGTCTGTATCGTGATTTCAGGTTAGGCCATCTCGATGATGGTCTACTGGGTCTTCACGGGTTCGCCCGTGTTTTCGTTGAGGATGTACAGATCGTTGCTTATAGTTTGCTTAAAATCGAACAAAGAGCTGACCGAATTTGCGATCCCATCAAACGAGCCTTGTCCGATCCGCTGACCGCCAAGCCAATTGTCCTCGATAAAGCGAATGACCGAGGTTTGATCGGTGACCGAATGATCCACATAGTTATGCCGCGCCCAAGGCGAGATAACCAGGAGCGGTTGCCGTGGACCATATCCGCACCGGCCCTGCGCGTGAGTGGTGGCTGGATTAACGCCGGGCAGCGCGTTGAGGCCATTTCCGCAGGCTCCCGGACCGGTGAGAGCATCGGCAGCGGTCTTCGACGAGTTTACGATCTGGCCGAGTTGATGATCGTACCAGCCATCGGAATCGTCATAGAGCACGACTAACGCCGTATTCGGCCACTCCGGCTGGCCTTGCAGGAAATTGGCTACCGTAACCACGAATTGTTGCTCATCCAATGGATCGGAATTTCCCGGATGGGCGTCTTGAATGGCGATGGCTTTGAGGAAACTTACCGTCGGGAAGTTGCCAGCAGAAACCGCGGCAAAGAAATCCTGGATGTCATAGTCGTGATTGGCAGGATCGCCCGAGTAACCGATCGTCTTGACCGAGCTCGGCCGTGCATGAGTCGGATTCGCGGTCGAAGCGTAGTACTGGAATGGCGTGTGATGCGGAACGTAATCTGTCTGCGTACCGGCAATCTGCGAAGTCGACTGACGGTTGCACCCGGTGCTGCCGTCCGGATTTACGATGTTCAGGTTGAAACCACCAGCGAACCAACCCCAGGTGATCCCGGCTGCGTTGAGCAGGTCGCCGATATTCTGTCCGCCCATTTGCGCCTGCGTTCCTCCACCGGAGCACACATCGTTCAGCGGATCGGGGTCGCCGATCAACGTCAGTCCGCCGTTGCCGTCGCCAATGAGTCCGCCGGTACCGTTGGCGGTTTGCGCGACGCCGTTGGTCTGGCCCGAAATCAGATTGATCGCGCCCACCGTGGAAGGACCAAAGTTAGTGCTATAGGAGTTGTCGCTCATGGCGAAGTGTTGCGCGTAGTTCCACAACGCCGTAGCCGAGTTGCCATCAAAGTAGCCCATCACTTGTCCGGTCGTGAGCACCACTGCCGGTGGAGCGCTGGGTGGAGGACCGGCGCTGCCAGTGTTTGCGGGGAACAAATCCATCACGCCCCCGTCGAAGGCAAGCTGTTCGGCCAGGTAGTCATGGTCCATATCTTGCGTGAACCCTTGCGAGCGATCAAAGCGAAAAGGATTGGCGGCGCCGCTGCCATTGAGCGGGTTGAGATTGGGGTTATTGTTCAACAGGGCGTTGCCCAAGCCGTTCACGCTGGGTGTATTCGAAAGCGCGTGGAATTCGGGTTCGCCCTTCGGGTTCAGCGCGTTAGGATACGTGCCAAAATAGTGGTCGAAAGAGATATTTTCGCCGAAAATGATCACAATATGTTTAATCGGCGTGGCTGTTTTAGCATCGGCGGCGTTTGCCAGGGGCGTTAGAACCGGCCCGGCAACCATGGCGGCGACGAGACACACAGACAGCAGTTGACGCATGATCTTTGTCCTTTCCCAAGTAGCGGTGAGGTTTGTGTTGCGGCTTGGGGGATGCTAGTCGACGAATGTTACGGCGTTATTAAAAGTTGCCCCATAACGCCGTAGACTGTCTGGGCAGACTGTGTGGCGAAAATTGTCTGGCGAAGAGCAGTTCAGTGTGGGCCTTTTGAGCTGCTGAGGCAGTGTCCGCCGACAAGACGTGTGCCCCTTACGCGCGTCGCCGATAGTAGATGTTGAACTCGAATCCCGGGTTTGGGGGAAAAATTTCGGCGATCTTGCGCAGCCGTTCGGCCATCGGAGCCGGGGCCAGGAGCGGATAGTCGCGCTCGCGCAGATCGTGGTAATCGACGTCGAGATAGAGCGAGAGCAGGTAGATGGAGATTGCATCCGCGAAGCTGGCCGCAAGATACTCATTCTTGAATTTCTCCGCGTCGGGACCGTGGGCGGTGGCGAATTTGCGCGCTTCCCAGGCGTCGAGTGAGGTTTCGCCGCGCACTCCGGACTCGACTTGCTGCCAGGCCAGATCGGCGAAGTTCTGCGACACGCCCGCGCGTTCGACCAGCGCGTGTCCGACGTTGATGTAGAACTCGAACGCCACCGAAAATTTGTCGTCCATTAAGCGGGTCGAGATGAAGACGCACTGCGCATCACCCAGATTCAGGTTGCGATGGCAGACGGCGTTGTCGCTGAGCGCGACGTCGTAGCGGTCAGCAATCACCGTCTCCTCGCCCTGGGTTACGGTGAGCGGCACGAAATAGTAAGCCTTGCGGGTAAGCGCCGCGGCTACCGGCGCCGGCACCACGGCAATCATGCGTTCAAGATCGTTGTCGGCAATGGCAATCTCGCCCGAACGGGCATAGCAGATGCTGTTCGGGGCCTGTGAAACCGGGCTGTTTTGCACGATCTCCGCGGGGCTGCGGGTGATCGCCGAAGCGGTTTGCGACATGACGGTATTGTAGCGTATGGACGCACAGGGGCGGCCGGCTCAAGGAGTCGCGACGGCTTGAACCGATGGTGTAGCTTAGAAGCATGGGCAGAACGAGTTCGGACGGGCCGCGATGGATCGGGATTCCGGCGCGGGTATTCTTGATGACGTTTCTGTTGACGCTGCTGTCGTTCGCGATCGCGCTGCTGCTGAGCATTCTCGGGACGGTGGTGTACTCGCAGGTCAAGCACGTCGCGCCCAACCTGACGTTCGCCTACCGGCACATCGCGTTTCCGTTCGCGATCACCGCGGGTGCAATCGTGCTCGTGCTGTCGCTGGTGATGGAAATTCGGCACTACCGGCAGCGGAAGACGCTGGATGGGATCGAGCGGGTCAGTTGATCATGAGCAAGTTGAATATGGGTAAGTTAGGAACGACCGCGCCCCGTATCGCCATTCCCGTGCCGCATTCCGGGGATCGCGAGTACGCCGAGCGCGCGCTGCCGCAGTATGAAGAAGCCGTGCGCGGGGCCGGCGGAGAGCCGGTGCGCATCGAATTGGACCAGACACCGGTTCAGGTGATGAGGCAGATCGAGCGCTGCGACGCCGTTCTGCTCCCAGGCAGCCGGGCGGATGTCGATCCGCAAAAGTACGGCGCGCACCGCCACGAAAAAACTGCAGCCGCCGACGTCAAGCGAGACATGGTGGACGAGTTGCTGTTGCAAGATGCCTACAACAAGCGCAAACCCGTTCTCGGAATCTGCTACGGACTGCAGTCGCTGAATGTGTACCGGGCGGGATCGCTGGTCCAGCACATCGAGTCGGCAATCGGTCAATCGGCAATCAATCACAGCGCGGGACGGGCGGTAGCAAAGGCACACACAGTAAAAATCGAGCCGGAATCGAAACTGGCTGAGATTGTGGGCGCAAGCCAGACGATGGCCGTGAATTCCTCGCATCATCAGTCCGCGGACGCAGTGGGCAATGGGCTGCGAGTGGTGGCGCGTTCCGCCGAGGACGGAATCATCGAAGCACTGGAAGGAACCGCTCCCAGACATTTTGTGCTGGCCGTGCAGTGGCATCCGGAGCGGAGTGTCAGCGATGGACCGGAGGTGGCGGAGTCCGCGCACGCGATTTTCCGGGCGTTCATCGAGGCGGCGCGGGAGAAGCACGCGGAGCTGGCAAAGAAGTTTGAGGCTGCCGGTAGTTAGTGGAGTGACGGGCGTCCTCGCCCGTCCTTAACAGGCGTCAGCAGCGTTGTGGCCGGGCGGCGACGCCCGGCGCTCCACTAACTCTTAGCAGCGTTTCAGCAAGACCACGACTTGCGCAATCGCGGCGTTGTCCGTTCCCATGCCTTCGGGCGTTTTTGCTTTGATCCCTGCACAGTCCGCGGGAATTCCGCACAACTCGGCGACGTGTTTGCGAATCGCTTCGGCGTGCGGGCCGATTTTTGGCGTGGACAGGATCAGCGTGGAATCCAGGTTCAATAATTGGTAGCCGGCGGTCTTGATGCGCTTCAACGCCTCTCGCAGAAACACGGCGGAGTCGGCATTTTTCCATTGCGGATCGGACGGCGGAAATAGCGACCCGATGTCGGGACCGGCGATGGCGCCGAGCAGCGCGTCGGTAATCGCGTGCAGCAGGACGTCGCCATCGGAATGGCCGCCGAGTCCGCGATCGTGCGGCAGAGCCACGCCGCCGATTTTGAGTGGAATGCCGGGCTTGAATTCGTGCGAGTCCCAACCGTAACCGATGCGCATTTCGGGTTTCCGCGTTTCCGGACTCAAGATTTCTTCCCGTCTTCGTGCTGCAGATAGAACTCTGCTAGCTCCATGTCGGCTGGCGTTGTGATCTTAATATTGCGCGGCGATCCCATTACTACCGCGACAGGAAGGCCGGCGCGCTCGATCAGAGAAGCCTCGTCGGTGCCGAGGAAGCCATCGACAACGGCCTCATCAAAGGCTTTTTTCAGGATGGAGTAACGAAAACCCTGCGGAGTTTGCGCCATCACAATACTGGCGCGCGGGATGGTGGCTTTGATGAGCGCGCCGTCCGCGGTTCGTTCCACCTGTTTCACCGTGTCCACGGCGGGCCAGCCCGCGATAGCGGCTCCATGCTGATGGGCCGCCTCGATCACATGGCTAATGATTTCGGGCGTGACAAAGGGGCGAACGGCATCATGCACCAGGACGATGTCCTCCGGATCGGCCGGAGTGCTGGCCAGAGCGCTGGCCACCGAGTCCTGACGATGTTCGCCGCCTTCGACCATCTGCAAGCGCTTGCTCAAGATTTCCGGGTACTGTTTTTCGACCTGGTTGCAAAAGCCGGCAATTTCGTCTTTGCGCAGGGCGACGATGATTTCGTAGACAGCCGGAGTGGCGGCAAATTTGCGCAGCGTGCGGACAAGAATGGGCACGCCGCCCAGTTCTTTGAACTGCTTGCTAGGGGCTTTCTTTTTGGATTTCGCGGCCGAGGGCGGAGCCATGCGCGTGCCCAGTCCGGCCGCCGGAACAATGACAAACACCTTCATAGGGGCGATTAGTATAGTACAGGCGCTAGGATTGGGTCGAACACCTGCTAAAGCGATGCACCGATATAAAACTAGTCACCGGCCCGGTCGACTCCCGCCGAGGTGGGCTTTTTTGCCGGGTCGGAGGGCGGTCCATTGGTTCCCGTCGCCGGGGGCACGGTTCCCGGCACAGACGCCACCTTGGAGTCGTGGCGGCTTGTCGCGCGCTCATCCCACTTGCCAAAGATCATCTTGCCGGCGGTGGTCTGCAGGACCGAAGTCACCGAGATGTCGATGGTCTTGCCGATCATCTTGCGCGCGTTGTCGATGACCACCATGGTGCCGTCATCGAGATAGGCGACGCCCTGGTTGTACTCTTTGCCTTCTTTCAGGATAAATACGCGCATTATTTCGCCGGGCAGAACGATGGGCTTGAGCGAGTTGGCCAGTTCGTTGATGTTGAGCACGGCCACGCCCTGGAGCTGGGCAACCTTGTTTAGGTTGAAGTCGTTGGTGATGATCTTGCCTTCATACAGCTTGGCCAGTTCGATGAGCTTCATATCGACTTCGCGGACGCTGGGGAAGTCGTCTTCCACGATCTGAATCTGGACGGAAGCAGTCTTCTGAAGACGCTGGAGGATGTCGAGGCCGCGGCGGCCGCGATTGCGTTTGAGGGAATCGGCGGAATCCGCCACCAGTTGCAATTCGCGGAGCACAAACTGCGGAATCACAATCAGGCCGTCGAGGAACCCGGTCTCGGCGATGTCGGAGATGCGTCCGTCAATAATGACGCTGGTGTCGAGGATCTTGTAACTCTTCTTGCCCGACCTTTCGCCGCCGAAGATCCCGCCGAGCGCGGCCAGATTGAGCAGGTCGCCTTTATTGGCGCCAACCGCCAATCCCACGTATGCCATGACCAGCATGACCATGATTTGCAGGAAACTCTGCATGGGCCCTGCAGGGACGCTACTGCGAATGACGAGCGCGAAAAGATAAGCGCCAACGATGCCGAGCACGCTGCCGATGGCGGCGCCAATCAGGCGCTTCAGGCTCATCACGCGGAGCCGCCATTCGAACACGATGATAGCGGCGCCGATCAGCAGGCCGACAACGGCATCCAGGTGTGACGGCAGGTTAAATGGACGGATGAAAAAGCAGATTACACCGACGATGAGGACAAACAAAAGGCGTATAAATACGACGTCCACGACTAACTACCTCTCTCGGGGAAGGTGCCGCGGCATCGATCTGGCGATTCCCGCCCCCGCAGGCCGTCCGGGGCGAATAATATTTAGGATCCCCGCGCCAGCGTTCTATTCACGGAGCTGTATGAGAATGAGAATGTGCTCCGCGCCCGGTCATGCCGGTTACTGCAATAAGGAACGGGAGAAGTATATACCGGGTCGAGGAGCGGAGCCAGTCTTCCCCCGGTGGCCTTTAGCTGCTGGTCTTTAGCGTCACATCAGCGTCACATCAGCGTTACATCCCATCGTAATTCGGGCCGCCGCCGCCTTCGGGTGGAACCCAGGTGATGATCTGGTAGGGGTCCTGAATGTCGCAGGTTTTGCAGTGCACGCAGTTGGCGGGGTTCAGGCTGATGCGCTTTGCATTGGGCGCGGAGGAGTCGTCGACCATCTCGTAGACGTTCGCGGGACAGAAATTCTGGCACGGGCTGCCGAACTCTTTCACGCAACGGTCATTGCAGATGTTGGTGTCTTGAATTAGCAAGTGCGCCGGCTGATCCTCTTCATGTTTGGTGCCGGAATGATAGAGGTCGGTGAGTTTGTCGAAGGTGAGTTTGCCGTCGCCTTTTGCGGGGCCGAGCATGTGGGCTTCCGTGCCTCCGTCGGCAGGCAGCTTAGCCACCGGCTCCAGATTTTCGTACCCGGCGTGCGATGGCACACGGTTGCGGAGACCGCCCGGGAAAATGTCTTGCAGCACGGTGTTGAACATGCCGGCGAACATGCCATTCTTGAATCCCTGATGGAAGTTGCGTACCGGCCAGAGCTCGTCGTGGATCCAGCTGGTTTCGACGCGCCGCTGGAATTTGCCAAGCGTTGCCGCTGACGAGTCCGATTTCACGAGCGCTTCGAATGCTGTCTCGGCCGCCAACATGCCGCTCTTGATCGCGAGGTGAATTCCTTTCAGGCGCGCAGAATTCAGGAATCCGGCGGAGTCGCCGACGATCATCCATCCATCTCCGCCGAGGGGCGGGAGCGACCACCATCCGCCGTAGGGCAGCGACTTGGCCCCATAGCGGATCATCTTGCCGCCGGCGAGCAACCTGGCGACAAAAGGATGCTGCTTGAACGCCTGCAGCACGTGCTGCGGATCGAGGCGCGGGTCATGATAGTCGAGGCCGGTGACGAAGCCGAGCGAGACGGTGTTGTCATTCGAGCCATAAATCCAGGCGCCGCCGTATTCTTTTGTGGTCAGAGGGTATCCCATCGTGTAGATGACTTCGCCGGCCTCGATGCGGCCGGAAGGGACTTCCCACAGCTCTTTCACGCCCACGCCATAGGTCTGCGGGTTGCGATCTTTTATCAGGTCAAACTTCTGGATGAGTTGCTTGGTGAGCGATCCGCGGGTGCCTTCGGCGAGCACGACGACCTTCGCCTTCACGTCGTATCCCGGCTCGAAATTTGACTTCGGCTGATTCTGTTTGTCGACGCCCTTGTCGTCGGTGCGCACGCCGGTGACCCGGTCGCCGTCGTAGAGCAGTTCCGATCCGGCGAAGCCCGTGAAAATCGTGATCCCCGCCGCTTCGACTTTGCCAGCCAGCCACTTCACGAAGCGGTTGATGGAGATGACGTAGTTGCCGTGATCCTGTAGCGGCGGAGGCGTGAGGGGAAGCTGGTAATGCCCGTCGCGCGTCAGGAAGTAGACGGCATCTTTGCGGACCACCGCATCGAGCGGGGCTTCGCTCTCGAATCCGGGCAGAAGTTCTTTCATGGAGCGCGGATCGAGGAGTGCGCCGGAAAGACAGTGCTGTCCGGCTTCGCGCGCTTTTTCGAGCACGTAGATATTTTCTTTGCTGAGCGGGACGTCAGGGTGGTGCGCGTTGTGATCGTCGATCAACTGCGAAAGCCGCAGCGCGCAGGCCATGCCCGCGGGCCCACCGCCGACGATGACAACATCGGCGGGCATTTCGGGGTGCTCTACGTTGGGGAGAGGCTTGCGGAAGATCAGCATTGGAAATCGGCCTTTAGCTCTCGGCTTTAGATCTTAAGTTTTTAAAGCACACTGCGCACGTCGCCGATGCTTGCTCAGACGGTGCGCATCACGGAGGACTCTCTATGATACGGGAAACGGCGTCAACGCTGCATTGCCCGCCTTACCATTTCTTGAAAATGACCGCGACGGCGCCGATGATCATGACAAAGCCCACGAGGTAATTCCACTTCAGCGGTTCACGAAGATATAGAACCGAGAAGATCGAGAATACGGTTAACGTGATGACCTCCTGGATAGTCTTCAACTGGGCGGTGGTGAACTCGTAGGAGCCGATGCGGTTGGCGGGTACCTGGAAACAGTATTCCGCAAAGGCGATGAGCCAGCTTATGAGGATGACTTTGAACAGCGGTGCGTGGCGATACTTCAGATGGCCATACCAAGCGAAGGTCATGAAAATGTTGGAGAGGGTGAGGAGCAGGATCGTGGTCATGAGGATATGTTGCCTGATTCTGGGCTTCGGTTGCACGTTTTTAGCGGCGGATTTCCGCGATCGCTTCTCGAATTGCCCGCAGCACTTCATCCATCTGGCTTGGAGTCCCGATGGTGATCCGAACACATCCGTCACAGCCTGGGTTTGCCGATGAGTCGCGGACCAGAATGCCGCGCCGCTGCATCGACTCAACAAATGTTTTCACTTTCGCGCCTACTCGCACCAAAACGAAGTTCGTCTGACTCGGACAGAAGCGGAGACCGAGCTCGTCGAACAACTGCGACAGCCGCTCGCGGCCCTGCTTCACCTGCGCGACGTGATTGCTTACGAACGTCTGGTCGGCCAGCGCCTCTTCTAGGCAGGCGAGCGCCAAGGAGTTCACATTGAACGGCAAGCTGAAGCGCCGCAGGTAGCCGATCTGCTCGGCCGCACCGATCAGCACGCCGAGGCGCAGACCCGCGAGTCCGTAGGCTTTGGAAAACGTGCGCGCGACGAATAGATTCGGATGGCGCGCCAAATCAGGGATGAGCGTTTCTCCGCAAAACTCGAAGTAGGCTTCGTCGATCATTACCGCCGCCTTGGGCGCGGCTTCTCCAATCTTCAGCAGGTCGGCGCGCGGAGCGGCAAGGCCGGTGGGATTGTTGGGATTCGCAATCGCGATCACCCGAGTGCGCGGCGAAATGCGGGCCCGCAAATCGGCAACGGGAAGCGCCAAGTCTTCTCCCGGCGGCAGGCGCACTACTTTTGCACCCAACGCATCGCCCAGCATGGGATACATGACGAATGTTGGGTCGGCAAATAGCAGCTCGTCGCCTGCACCAAGATAAGTTGTGAAGAGCAGCGACAGCGCTTCATCCACTCCGTTGGTGAGCAACACCTGGTCGGGCGCGACGCCGAGGAAGTTCGCAACCAGCAACTCACCGACCTCGCGCTGCGGATACAGCGACACGTCGGTCGCCGAGAGCGAGCGCAGGCGCACCAGCACGCGCGGAGAGCATCCGGCCATGCTCTCGTTGAGATCGAGACTCAGCCCGGCGCGGCTCAGAATGGGCGAGTGGTACGGCCTGAGGCCGGCAATCGTTTCGCGCGGCTTCAACATGGGATGAGCGTAAACACGGTGCGATGAGTTTACGACAGTCACACTTCGTGCCGCCGCGCATATTTCACAGCGGCAAAGATCACGGTGCAGATGGCGAAATCCAGCAGCAGGCCCCAGTCTTCCTTGAAAAGCCGGTGCCGCGCCACGGCGGGCAGATGAGGCATGAGCAGGAAATAGATCGCGTTACCTGCGAGCACGGCCACGAGCGCATCAAAAAAATTCTTCATCGTTCTTCTCGTTGGGATGCTACCCAAGCCTGCCTCCGCTCCTCCACCCCATCGCGTCAAGAACGGGCGCGATGGGGACCCCGGCTGCTACCATCGCTTAAGATGCTGGAACCGTCCACTCCAGTGCAGTATGTGAAAGGCATTGGCCCGCGCCTGGCCGAGATCCTGGCCGCCAAGGGCATTGCTACCGTTGACGACCTGTTGCACTACCTGCCTTTCCGCTACGAAGACAGGCTCAATCCGCGTTCAGTCGCTGAACTGCGCGCGGGAGAGATGGCGACGGTGATTGCCGAAGTCCGCAACTCGGGACTGTTTCGCACGCGCCGCATGCCCATCTTCCAACTCACGGTTGGCCAGGGCCGCACCCGGCTGAAGTGTATCTGGTTCAATGCGGCGTATCTTCAGGACCGCTTCCAGGCCGGACAGATGGTGGCGCTCTATGGCAAGGTCGAAGAGGGCCGCGACGGCGAACTGCAGATCGTACAGCCGACATTCGAGATTCTTGGCGACATTTACGAAGAAGGCGGCGCCGATGAGGCCGAAAAGAAGGCAGCCGCTTCGCTCGAAATTGGGCGGATTGTTCCGATTTACGAATCGACCGGCCAGGGCAAACTTACTCCGCGCTGGTTTCGGCGCATTATCCGAGGGACGTTGGAAAATTTGAATCCCGATCTTCCCGATCCAATTCCTGCCGCGGTGCGCGCGCACCTGAGCCTGGTGTCTCCGCGCGAAGCGTTGTGGAAGGTGCACTGGCCCGATGCGGGAGAAAGCTTTGCCGATCTGCAAGCGTCGCGGACAGCTGCCCACATCCGCTTGATTTTTGACGAGCTCTTTTTCATCGAGCTTGGGCTGGAACTCAAGCGGCGGGAGCAGAAGGCGCAAACCGGAATCGCCTTTCAGCTGAACGATGGCGTTCGCGAGGCGATTAAGAAGATATTGCCGTTTCATCCGACCGCGGCGCAGAAGCGGGTGTTGAAAGAAATCGCCGCCGACATGCAGACGCCTTGTCCTATGCGGCGTCTGCTGCAGGGCGACGTCGGATCGGGCAAAACGATTGTGGCTTTCCAAGCGGCGATCATCGCTATTGAAAATGGCTGCCAGGTAGCCTTGATGGCGCCCACGGAAATTCTGGCGCAGCAACATTATTTTTCCGCCCGGCAGATTCTGGAACGCGCCGGATACCGTATCGTGCTCCTGACCGGCTCGCTCGAACAGGATCGAAAACGTGACATACGCCGCCACATCGCGCAAGGCAACGCGCAACTGGTTATCGGCACGCACGCACTGATTCAGGACCGCGTCGAATTCGAGAAGCTCGGCCTGGTAGTAGTGGACGAGCAACACCGCTTCGGCGTGATGCAACGGCTGAAGCTGATGAAGAAAACGGATGAAGCTTCCAAAACACGTGAGCCCGATGTGCTGGTGATGACGGCTACGCCGATTCCGCGCACGCTCGCCCTGACTCTCTACGGCGATCTTGACGTCTCGGTCCTCGACGAACTTCCGCCGGGGCGCACGCCCGTTGTCACGCGCTCCGTGCCGGACGAGCGCGCGCCCGAAGTGTGGGACTTCGTGCGCAAGCAGATCGGCGCGGGACATCAGGCCTACGTGGTTTATCCGGTGATTGAGGAGAATGAAGAACGCGAATTGAAGGCGGCGCAACAAATGCACCGGCAGTTGCGCGAAAAGATCTTTCCCGATCTGCATGTTGGTTTGCTGCATGGCCGTCTTGACGCCGACGAAAAAGAGCATGTCATGCGCGAGTTTCAACAGGGCAAGATCGAAATTCTTGTGGCTACGACGGTGATCGAAGTCGGTGTCGATGTTCCCAACGCGACCGTGATGGTGATCGAGCACGCCGACCGTTTTGGCCTGGCGCAGCTTCACCAGTTGCGCGGACGCATCGGCCGCGGCGCGGCAAAATCCTATTGCGTGCTTATGCGCGGCGGGAAGGTTTCCGAAGAAGGCGAACGCCGTCTCGACGCCATGGTGCGCTCGAACGATGGTTTCCAGATCGCGGAACTCGATCTCGAACTGCGCGGCCCCGGCGAATTTTTCGGGACGAAGCAGGCAGGCATTCCCAGCTTCCGCGTGGCCAACATCATCCGCGATCGCCAACTTCTGGAAGCGGCCAAGCGCGAGGCTGCGTTTGTGATCTCGGGGCCGAATGCTGAGATATCAAAAGACGAGATTGAGCGGGCGCTGAGGGAAATGCGGTCGCGCTGGGCCCTTAGCTACGGGCTGGTGGAGGTGGGGTAGGACGCAGCTACGGACGCGGCTTTGAGCGCTGTTAGTGTAATCCGATTTTTCACCAACCACGCACTACGGCCCCGGAGTTCCTGCTGCCACGAGGCAAAGCGCGTCTTGGGATTGTGGGCTGGTAGTCACGACCGCATCGACGCGTTCCAACCCTCTTGAGTTCACAGTCAAGTGGTAGGTTCCAGCCGTAAGATTTGGAAATACGAACCGTCCTTTCGAGTTCGTGATCGTTGATGCCAGACGGTCTTTCCCATCGCTACTTAGCGCGTCGATGTGTATGCCTTTAAGATCATGCCCGTCGATGCAGCCTACCCACCCACGCAATGGGTAGCCGACCATCCCATAGTTGTTCAAGGACAGGTCGCCGACCTGCGGTGAGCAGCTTTCGTCACGCGGCGTAGGCACGACAATGGTGTAGAGTGAATTCTGTGGCGGCAATGGGCACGACACCTGCCCTGCTTGTAGCGAGCCTCCGGGCGGCGGCGCATAGTTCGACAGTTCTATTACCGGTGTCCCTTCCCCAAGTAATCCTGTCTTGGTGCCCCTAGCCTTATCCAGGATTCTCCAAGTCCAATCGGGGAAGAGATTTGCGGCCACGGCGAACACAAGTGCCGCTGCTCCGGCGACGGCTACCAACACGACGAGCGTCCGCTTCATAAGTTTCGCCCGAAACATGTCCTAGCTTAATTAGACACCAAGATGGTTGTTGTTAACAGGCGATAGGCGCTCAGAACCCCGTCGGTGAGCCATATCGCGATTGTTTCGACAAAAAAACGAAGCCTCGCCAACGGGACGAGCCACCGCCCGGCCCATCCCCGTTGCTTCTGCTATCATCGCGGCAGGGCCGGGAAAACCGGCTGACTACACCGTTCATCAGGAGTTTTTATCATGGAAACAGCCGCGCTTCCTCTCGGCTCCCGCCGCAATGAAGACATCGCACTTGACCTCATGAAATTCATCGCCATGACCACCAGCTACGGCAAGACGACCGGCACCGGAGTCGGCTTCCAGGGGACAGGCGCGGCCGCCAAGCCTGAAGATTACGCAACCCAGTTGCTCGAACTATACGGCCGTTGCCTGCAATCGGTAGGTGGGAAGTAAGGGATCGGGTGATCGGGCCATCGAGTGATCGGGCCATCGAAATCATCTGTGTACTCGGACGCAGTGATTCAATTTCCGATCCCCAATATATTCTCGTGACCGGCTCGGTTTTCGCCAAACCGTTTGCGTCAACCGTTCTCCCTTCTATAGAATCATAAGTTTGCTGCACATTGTCTGAAGCCGCAAGCAGAGTCCCCGCAGGAGTCCATTAAAGGCATTTACCGCGGTTCGTGGTCGCGAGCGACGAACGACTAAAGACCAACGACGAATTTGGAATCATTATGAAAATTCATGAGTATCAGGCCAAAGGAATTCTGAAGAAGTACGGCGTAGCCGTGCCGAACGGCACCATGGCGACTACGCGCGAAGAAGCTGAGGCGGTGGCGAAGGAGATTCTTGCCTCCGGCGCTACGGGAGTGGTGGTGAAGGCGCAGATCCACGCCGGCGGACGCGGCAAGGGCGGCGGCGTGAAGATCGCCAAGTCGGTGGAAGAGGCGGGCGAGGTCGCCGGCAAGATGCTGGGCATGAAACTCGTGACGCATCAGACGGGGCCGGAAGGGCGCATCGTGCATCGGTTGCTGGTCGAAGAAACGCTGCCGATCGAGAAGGAACTTTATCTCGGCATTCTGGTGGATCGCGGCGAGGGCAAGCCGGTGTTCATGGCGTCGGCGGCGGGCGGCATGGATATCGAGAAAGTGGCCGCCGACACGCCGGAAGCGATCCTGAAGCAGTACATCGATCCGGGCATGGGGCTGGAGCCGTTTCAGGCGCGCAAGATCGCGTTTGCCTTGGGGCTCAAGCCGTCGCAGATCAATCCTGCCGTTCAGTTTCTGACCAGTCTTTATCGGGCTTTTCTGGAGACGGACGCTTCGCTAGTGGAGATCAATCCTTTCATCAGTTGTACGGATGGCCGGTTGTTCGCGCTCGACGCCAAGTTGACCTTTGACGATAACGCGCTCTTCCGGCATACGGACCTGCGCGAACTGCGCGACCTCACGGAAGAAGATCCGCTGGAGGTGGAGGCTTCGAAGTACAACCTCAACTACATCAAGCTCGACGGCAGCGTGGGCTGCATGGTGAATGGCGCAGGCCTGGCGATGGCCACCATGGACATCATCAAGTACGCGGGCGGCATGCCAGCGAACTTTCTGGATGTGGGCGGCGGCGCCAACGCGGAGCAGGTGGCGCATGCATTTGAAATTCTGCTAAGCGACAAGAGTGTGCGCGCCGTGCTGATCAATATTTTTGGCGGCATCCTGCGCGTGGATACACTGGCAGAGGGAGTGGTCGAGGCGGCGAAGAAAACGAATCTCCAACTGCCGGTGGTGCTGCGGCTGGAAGGCACGAATGTTCAGGAAGGCAAGAAAATCCTGATGGAATCGGGGCTGAACTTCGTGGTTACCGAGACTATGAAAGATGCGGCTGAAAAGGTAGTAGCGGCAGCGCGGTCGGCAGCCTAGTCGAGAGAGCGCGAGCAGCAGAAAGCACTTTTTGAGGGTGAGTAATTATGGCAATCCTAGCTGATAAAAGAACTCGATTGATTGTGCAGGGTCTGACGGGCCGCGAAGGCACTTTCCACGCGAAGGCATGCGCGGCTTACGGCACACAGATTGTGGGCGGCATCACTCCGGGCAAGGGCGGGACGACGCACGAGGGCTGGCCGATCTTCAATACCGTTCAGGAGGCGGCGGACAAGACGGGCGCGAATGCCACGGTCATTTTTGTGCCGCCGCCGTACGCGGCCGACGCGATTATGGAAGCGGCTGATGCTGAAATCGAACTCATCGTCTGCATCACGGAGGGCATCCCGACGCTGGATATGGTGCGCGCCTGGGAATTTCTGCAGAACCGGCGCTCGCGCCTGATCGGGCCGAACTGCCCGGGCATCATCTCGCCGGGGAAATGCAAGATCGGGATCATGCCGGGGGCGATCCACAAAGAGGGCAGTGTCGGGATTGTGTCGCGCTCCGGAACGCTGACTTATGAAGCAGTGCATCAGCTTACTCAGCGCGGGATTGGGCAGTCGACCGCGATCGGTATTGGCGGGGATCCGATTATCGGCACGAATTTTATCGATGCGCTCGATCTGTTTAACCGCGATCCGCAGACCGAAGCGGTGGTCATGATCGGGGAAATTGGCGGCAACGCGGAAGAGACTGCGGCGGAGTTCATCAAGACGCACATGAAGAAGCCGGTCGTCGGATTTATCGCCGGACAGACAGCGCCTCCGGGACGCCGCATGGGCCACGCGGGCGCAATCATCTCGGGCGGCAAGGGCACGGCGGCGGAAAAGATTGCGGCCATGGAAAAAGCCGGCCTCAACGTCGCGAAATCGCCGGCCGACATTGGCGAAACGCTCGCGGCCGCACTGGGAGTGAAGGTGTAAGAGCAATCAGCATCAGCATTCAGCGGTCAGCTTCTCCTCCTGAGGAGCGGATGGTTTGCTGAGGCCTGAGAACTGGGATCTGACAGCTGAAATTATGAAAACACTGCAACGCACATTGACTATCATCAAGCCCGACGCGGTGAAGAAGAACGCGGTCGGAGACATCATCGAACAGTTCGAGAAAAATGGCTTCCAAATTCTGGCCATGAAGATGCTGGAGATCTCCCAGCATCAGGCGGAGCAGTTTTACGCCGTTCATGCGAGCCGGCCGTTTTATAGTTCGCTGACTAGATTCATGTCGAGTGGCCCGATCGTGGCGCTGGCGCTGGAGAAAGAGAACGCCATCGCCGATCTGCGCAAGTTGATGGGCGCCACGAACCCGGCCAGCGCGGAAGAGGGCACCATCCGCAAGAAGTGGGCCAGCGATATTGAGCACAACGCGATTCACGGCTCCGACGCGGATGAAACGGCGCGCTTTGAATTGAGCTTTTTCTTTGCGGGATATGAATTGGCGCAATAAAGAGAATTGAGAACCTCCATGCCTCTTGTTCAAGTCACTATGCTGCAAGGCCGCACGGCCGATCAGAAGCGCAAGATTGCGCAGCGCATTACCGACACGATGGTGGAAGAAGCGGGCGCGCGCCGCGAAGCGATTGTTGTGACCTTTCTGGAAGTGTCGAAGGAAAGTTATGCCTCCGGTGGCGTGCTGATGGTGGACAAGCAGTGAAAACAGCTTCCGGTTCTCGGTTCCCAGGGAGATCGATCTGATGACGGGGCTTTCTGAGAACTGAGAACCCCACACTTATCCCAGCGGCTCGAAAAGATGCCCTTCGGTGCGGTCGGCGATTTTGGGCAAATCTTTTTTTGCCAGTTGCAAGAAATGCGGGGCGGCGCGATGGGCCTCCAGCGCAGCGTCGTCCTGGTACTGTTCGTAAATGAAGAACCGGCGCGGATCGGTCTTGTGCTTGTGCACCTGATACATGACGCAGCCCGGTTCTCTGCGCGATTCGGCTGTTAGTTTTTCAAAGATTGCAGCCACTTCGGACTCGCGTCCAATTTTTGCCATCCAGGTTACAGCCAACACCACCATCCGTCGCTCCGTTTCTCTCTCTCTCGTTTAGATACTCGCTGATTTAGACACGTTCTGCTTAGACTTACTCGCTAAATTCTCATACAGATTCAGGCTCGAGCCTTCGGGCTCTGCAGGCCCAACTCGGTTATGAACTCGGGAACCAAAATCGTCTGTTCGCGATCGGGCCCCGTGGAGATCATTGCCACCCGCGCTCCGGTTTCCCTTTCGATGAAGGCCAGGTATTCTTGCGCGGGTTTGGGCAATTCTTCAACTGTCCGAATCGCATGCGTCGGGCTGGCCCAGCCCGGCAGGTTGCGGTAGACGCATTCGATTTTCTCGTAGCCGCATGCCTGAGCCGGAACTTCGTCCGTTTGCTTGCCGTCCACCTTATAGCCCACACAGACTGGAATCTCCGTCAGGTGGTCAAGCACATCCAGCTTAGTAACTACCAACCAGGAGATTCCATTAATCATGCCAGCGTATCGGAGAAGAGGCAAATCGAGCCAGCCGGTTCGGCGGGGACGTCCGGTGACGGCGCCGAATTCGTTGCCACGCTTGCGCAGGTCTTCTCCTTGTGAGCCGAGCAGTTCACTCGGAAACGGGCCGCTGCCGACGCGTGTGCAATAGGCTTTGGTGATGCCGATAACCGTATCAATCGATGTGGGAGGCACGCCGGTTCCGGTGGCGGCGCCACCGGACGTGGAACTCGACGAGGTCACGAACGGATAGGTGCCGTGATCGATGTCGAGCATGGTGCCTTGCGCGCCCTCGAAGACGATCGACTTGCCTTCGGCCAGCGCGCGATTCAGCAGGAGCGCTGTGTCTCGGACAAAGGGAGCGATCTGCCGCGCCGCGTCGGAGTATTCGCGGAACATTTTGTCGGCATCGAGCGGTTCGGAGTTAAAGAGCGCGTGCGCGATCATGTTCTTTTCGCGACATGCGTTCTCGATGTGCGTGCGCAGCAATTGCGTGTCGAGCAGGTCGGCGACGCGCAATCCGCGGCGTCCCATTTTGTCTTCGTAAGTAGGGCCGATGCCGCGCGACGTGGTTCCGATCTTCACTCGGCCGGGAGCGTTTTCCGACCCCAGCTCCATCATGCGATGGTAGGGAAGAATGACCTGCGCGCGGTTGGAGACGAAAAGGTTGTCGTCTACTTTCACGCCGGCTGCGCGTAGAGAAGAGACTTCCTTCAGGAAGGCCAACGGATCAATGACTACTCCATTGCCCACGACGCTGATGCATTCGGGCCGCAGAATCCCGCCGGGCACGAGTTGCAGGATGAATTTTTTTCCATTGATGATGACGGTGTGTCCGGCGTTATGGCCGCCGGCATAGCGGGCCACGACCGAAAAGGTCTGGGTGAGTACGTCGACGATCTTGCCCTTGCCTTCGTCGCCCCACTGGGCTCCGACAATGACCGCGGTTCTGCCCCTGTTTGTTGTACCTCTGCTCAATGAAAACTCCACCTGGAATATTACGCGGCCGCAAACCGAAACCCGCCCCGGGGTCGCACACAGTGATTGCGCCGCTGCTGCGTAGACTGGAAAACTGGGAAGATCGGCGGTGCTTGGTGTGTACGCCCTAGCATACCCAATGGGGCTGTGGAGGAGCAAACCGGAAAATCGCGCTTAGATCGTGGCCTTTGGCTCTTAGCGAAAAGCGAAAAGCCTTCTTCTCAGCATCGATCTTGTATTCTGACAACGTGCCTGAACTTCCCGAAGTCGAAACTATTGCCGGAGGCCTCGACAGGCGTGTGGCCGGCGACACCGTCGAATCTGTTTGGATCGGTTCGCGGAAGCAGCCTCTCAAGTCACCGGCAGGTGTCATCGCTTCGACGCTTGAAGGCAAACGAATCGTGCGCGTGCATCGCGCGGGCAAGCACATTGTGTTCGATCTGGAGGGAGAATCGCGGGCAGCAGGGACGGCATCACAAAAAAAGAAAGCCAAGCCCGCAGTGCGCGGCCAGACGCGGCAAGCCGCGTCTCTACAGCGGAGTGCGCAGTGGATCGTCCATCTCGGCATGACTGGGCGCATGGTGGTTTCGGAGCCTGCGGCGGACATCGCAAAGCACACCCACCTGATTGCGAAGCTGGCCTCGGGGCGCGAACTGCGGTTTATCGATCCGCGGATGTTTGGCAAACTGAGCGTTCATGCTGGCGGCTTCGATCCGGGGGGAGTGGAGCCGCTGGAAGTGAGCGAGGAACGGTTCGTCGAGCTCTTTCGCGGGCGCAAGACTCCGATTAAGAGCGCGCTTCTGAATCAGAAGTTGCTGCGCGGCGTGGGTAACATTTATGCCGACGAGTCGTTGTTTCGGGCCGGCATCCGGCCGCGCCGGCGGGCTGCGGTGGTCACGCGTGTGCAGTTATGTAAGTTGCACGCAGCTGTACGCGAGGTGCTGCGCGAGGCGATCGCGCTCGGCGGATCTTCGATTTCCGATTATGTGGACGCCGATGGAGAGGAAGGATTCTTCCAGCTCCAGCACCGAGTTTATGGCCGTGAAGGGCAGCCGTGCCTGGTGTGCGGGACGGCCATCCGGCGCGTCGTCTTAGCCGGCCGCAGCAGTCACTACTGCTCGAAGTGTCAAGAATAGCCCTAATAGAACGATTTAATATTGACGAATTGCCACTTGCATTGTAAAAAGGGGAGGCTAACCGGCTCCCTCGAACGGACTACCGAGTCATTCATAATAAGCAAATTCTATGAACAAATTCTCCATTGGCGTGGACCTCGGCGGCACGAACTTGCGCATCGCCGCCGTGGATGAGCAAGGCAAGCTGGTCGAGAAGGTCACGCTCGGCACCAAGGTGTCGCTGGGCCGCGATCGCGTCATCGACGACATGTGCGACGCCATCCAGCGCATGTCGGAGAAATTCAAGGACTCCGCCCCCCTGTTCGGGATCGGCATCGGCGTGCCTGGCATCATCGACATGCAGACTGGCCTGTTGCGCGAATCGCCCAACCTGCCGGGCTGGGCCGACTATCCCGTTCGCGCCGAAATTGAGCGGCGCCTGAAGACGATTGTGATCCTTGAGAATGACGCCAATGTCGCGGCGCTCGGCGAAAAGTGGCTAGGCGCAGCCAAGGATTACTCCGACGTGGCGATGTTGACTCTGGGCACCGGGGTTGGTGGCGGACTGGTTCTGGGCGGCGCGATCTGGCGCGGCGCGAACGGCATGGCCGGGGAGTTTGGACACACGACCGTTGAACCGGAGGGCCAACTTTGCGGGTGCGGAAATCGCGGATGCCTGGAGCAATACGCTTCGGCGACGGCCGTGGTCCGGATGGCGCGGGAAGCGATCTCGAACAATGGCAGATCGGCGCTGGCACGCGCTGCAGACTCCGATCCGGAGTTCAGCGCGAAATCAATTTACAATCTCGCGATTCAAGGTGATGAAGATGCGCGCCGTATTTTCCGTTACGTGGGACGTTGTTTGGGCATTGTGCTTTCGTCGATGGTCAATTCCTTGAACCTGCCGATTTACGTGATCGGCGGGGGCGCATCGAGCGCGTGGGAAGCTTTTTCGCCGTCGATCTTTGAGGAATTGCGGCGGCGTTCCATCGTATATGCTGCTACTGCGCCGCACGATCAATTGGCCACTAACCAGGGAGCTTCCGCGCGTGTGGAGGCTGGGCCCGGACACAAGACCATCATTACACGCGCGTTGTTGGGAAGTGATGCCGGCTTGTATGGCGCCGCCCGGTTGCCGATGATTGCGGAACCAACTGCGGGACCAATGCTCGCGGAACCCAGGCGCTAAACGCGCTTGTGCTTAGGCGCACGTGCTTTCGGGACGCGCGCCGATCGCGACGGTCCGGACGAGTGCGGTGGGTGAGGCGATTTCGGTGGACGCAGCGGAGAAGGCACGCTGGGCGGAAGCGTAAGTTTCGGTCCCGACGCAGCGGTTTTCAGCTTGGCGACTTCCAGCAGAGTAAGGTTGCGCCAATCTCCCGGTGGCACGTCGAGGGCGAGCGGACCGTACTGCACGCGCCGGATTTTCTCCACGTGGTGCCCCACTTCTTCAAACATCTTTCGGACTTGGCGGTTGCGGCCTTCAATAATCGTCACTTCGAGCCAGGGGTTATCGCCTTCGCGGATCAGGCGAATTTTTGCCGGAGCCGTGCGCACGCGGCGGCCGCCTTTTTCGGCGATGGAAACTCCACGGCGAAGCTTGTCTAGTTTGGCTTCGTCGGGCTGGCCGGCGACTTTCACGACGTAAGTCTTAGGCACGTTGGAGGACGCCTTCATCAGTGCGTTGGCCAGCGTGCCGTCGTTGGTCATCAGGAGCAGGCCTTCGCTGGCCCAGTCCAGACGCCCGACGGGATACACGCGTCCTTTGACCTTCTGCACGAGATCCATTACCGTGGGGCGCTTTTTCTCATCGCTGACCGTGGTCACATATCCCTTGGGCTTGTTCAGCACGACGTAGGTGTAACGCTCGGGCCCCTGCAGCAGCTTGCCATCCACGCGGATGTGGTCTTGTTCGGGATCCGCTTTGGTGCCGAGTTCGGTGACCACCTGACCGTTGACCAGAACGCGGCCGGCGGTGATCAGGGCTTCTGATTTGCGGCGGGAGGCAACTCCGGCAGCAGCAATAATTTTTTGCAGACGTTCGGCTGGCATGGATGGCTACTCCGGCTTGGTGGCGGCTCGCGCTTCGTTTTCCTCTTCTTCAGTGTTGAGTTCGGTGGCGAGTCCGGGCTCGGCGCCCTCGGCAGTTTCAGCCGTGATCTCTTCTTCGGAAGTATCTTCCTCTACAGCCGGCGGCGAACTCGAAGCTTCCGCGGATGTATCTTCGCCGGGAAGCAGATCGCTCTGGAACGACTCCGCCAGCAGTTTCTCGAATTCCTCCATGCTGGGCAGCTCGTTGACGTCCTTCAGCCCGAAGCGCAGCAGAAATTCTTTGCTGGTTCTGTAGAGAATCGGTCGGCCGATTACGGCTTTTCTGCCGGCGGTGGTGACGAGTTTGCGGTCGAGCAGGGTGGCGATGACTCCTCCGGAATCCACGCCCCGAATTTCGCTGATCTCGGGCACCGTGACCGGCTGCTTGTAGGCGACGACGGCCAGCGTTTCGAGCGCCGGAAGCGATAGCCGGAAAGGCGGTTTCAGGCTCTTGGCGAAGGCGCGCACCACATCGTGCTGCTCGGGCTTGGTAGACATGCGGTATCCGCCGGCGACCTGGCGGATTTCGATTCCGTGGTCTGCGCCGGAGTAATCCGCGATCAGTTCTTCGAGCGTGGCGCGGATGTGGGATTTGATTTCCGCTGGATCGAGTTCCGGAGTTTCCGCAAGCAGAGACTCCTTCACCAGCGAATAAATCTGGTCGAGTGAAATGGGTGTTTCCGCCGCGTAAATGATGGCTTCGAGTTGGGGTCTAAGACTCATAAATCGTCGTTGGTCGTTGGTCGCTAGTCGTTGGTCGTTGGCGATTGATCCGCAGCTCGCAGCAGCGCTTGCTAACGACTAGCGACTGACGACCAACGACCCTTTTCACTTCCAATCATCGCGCACCGCAGCTTGCTCGGTCATCACTTCCTCGAAGTGGGAATGCTTACGCACGAGCACTTCGCCGAAGACGTGGTCTTGCCGTACCTGGATCGCCTGCAAGCGGACCAATTCGAGCAACGCCAGAAACATACAGACCAGCGCCGGCCGCGAAGGCACATTGCGGAGCATCTGCTTCAGGCGGATGGGACGATCTTCGAGGGACAGTCGGCGGTGCAGGTACTGGATCATCTGGCCGACGGTTACGGTGTCTTCGTCCACTTCCAGGATCGGCCGGGTGCGCGCCCGGTCCAGTATCTGCTGGAAGGTTTTGACCAGGTCGATGACATCGGCGGCCAGCTCGGGCTCGGTGCCCTCGGCGTCCATGAACTCGCGGATCGCTGGATTGCTCAGCACCGCGTCTTCAATCTGCTGTTTCTGCAGCAGCATTTGTGCCGCGGATTTGAACTTTTCGTGTTCAAGCAGGCGGTTGACGAGTTCGTTGCGCGGGTCTTCCTGCGCGTCGGCGGGAGCGAGCGGATCGCGCGGCAACAGCATCTTCGACTTGATGTGAATCAGCACCGCCGCCATATAGATGAACTCGGAGGCGACGTTCACGTCGAGTTCGCGGATGCGCTCGACATAGACGAGATACTGCGCCGTGATCTTCGCGATGGGGATGTCGTAGATGTTGATGTCCTGCTTGCGGATCAAGTCGAGCAGCAGGTCGAGCGGGCCTTCGTAGATTTCGCCGAGTGCGATGGCGAAGGGAAAATCGCTGGCATCGTTTTGGGCGGACTTAGTCGTGGCCGACACGGGCATGGTCGCGCGGCGGAGAGAAGCCTCGACTGGCGCCTGTTCTGATACGGGTTGAGACAAATCTGTCACGGCGTAGAACCTTTGGCCAGCTCGTCGTTCGGACCATGGTTCGGACTATGCTTCGGACTATGGTTTGGACTATAGTCTAGACCCATCGCCTTGCGGACTTCGTCCATGGTGGCGCCTGCAACTTCACGAGCGCGGGCCGAGCCCGCCTCCAGAATATCCCAGGCGAGGCGCGGATTATCCTCGTATTTTTTGCGGCGCTCCTGCATGGGGTTGAGGATCTTTACCAGAGCATCCGCGACCCAACTCTTGCATTCGATGCAGCCGATTCCGGCCGACCGGCAGCCTTCATATACTCTCGCCATCGTGTCTTTGCTGCTGAATATTTTGTGCAGGTCGCCCACGGGACATACATCCGGGTCGCCGCGATCGGTGCGCTTGATGCGCCTGGGATCGGTCACCATCGTCTTCAGTTTTTGCCGGACCACGGGCTCGGGGTCCGTGAGCAGGACAGCATTGTCGTAGGACTTCGACATCTTGCGGCCGTCAGTGCCGGGCAGACGGGGAGCCGGAGTGAGCAGAGCCTGCGGTTCGGGGAAAACGGTTCTAGGGAAGATGTAATCGGTATCCGGCGTTATTTTCGTTCCGCTGGAAATCAGAAAGTCTCTTTGATCCGGCGTTAGGTGAGTCGTGTCGGTCACCACCGGATGCGCGTACGCGTAGAACGCATTGAACCGGCGCGCGATTTCACGCGTCAGTTCAACGTGGGCCACCTGGTCTTCGCCGACCGGGACGACATCAGCTTTGTAGATCAAAATGTCGGCTGCCTGCAAGACGGGATAACCGAGAAACCCATATGTGCCCAGATCCTTTTCCTTAATGTTTTCCTTCTGCTCTTTGTACGTGGGGACGCGCTCCAGCCAGCCGAGGGGAGTGATCATCGAAAGCAGCAGGTGCAATTCCGCATGCACCGGCACATGCGACTGGATGAACATCACGCACTTCTCGGGATCAAGCCCCGCGGCCAGCCAATCCAGTAATACATCGGCCAGGTTTTCTTTCAGACGCGATGTGTCCGCGTAATCGGTGGTCAGTGCGTGCCAGTCGACGATAACGAAAAAGCAGTCATACTGCTCTTGCATGCGAACCCAGTTTTCAAGCGCACCAACATAGTTTCCCAGGTGCAGTTTGCCAGTCGGACGCATTCCGCTCAGCACGCGTTTCTTGGAGGGGGTTGTCATTCAGAATTTGCCCAGCATTGAGAGGTAGAAGCGGTTCGCGGCGTTATTGATGAACATGGATTTGATGAATGTTGTTTCGATAAACTTGTTTCGATAAACATTGATTCGATGAACCCTGTTTTGGTGAACCCTGATTCTAACAAAGCCCGGAAAATGCGGAGGTGGGAAGTCAGATTGCAACGGTAAAACCAGGAGTTGCGGCGATGGAAAGGAAATGCAGCGAGTCGGCTCTATTGCCCGGCTCGTACCGGCGAGACAACCAGTGGGCTGGCGGTGCGGTTCTTGCTGTCGCCCTTGTCGTGCTGGTAGAGCAGCGAGAGGGCGCCTTCGCCGGACGTGGTCGCTCCCGCGAGTTCCGCGGCTAATCCTTGATAGGAGCGGCCGAGTTCGTTATTTCCCTGCGAGGCCACCGGGCTTCCCTTGTCAATCGCGGGTCCAATGACCTGGTAGTTGTTGGGCACTTTCCAAAGCACCTTGCAGTTGGTGGCTTTTTCCACATCCTCGTCGGTGAAGCCTGGAATCTTCTTATAACGGTTGAGAACGATCCGCAGGCGATCGCGGCCCGCTCCTTCCTGCAGAAACGCATGAATCCGGCCCGCGCTCCAGAGTGAAACGACGTCGGTCTGCGTGACCAGCAGCACGGCATTCGAGAGGTCGCAGATCATTTGCATCGTTCCATCCATCCGGCCCGAGCAATCGAGCACCACGAAGTGATACTGGCCCACCAGTAAGTCGAAGAGGCGAGCCAGTTCCGATCCGGTCGGGACGGCGTTGTGCGGCTGCTGAGCGCCCGCGAGCAGATGAAGGCCATTGCGGTAGGGAGTCATCAGGCCATCGAGCAGTGAACCGTCCATGCGATGCAGGTTCTGCAACGCATCGATCAGGGTGAATTGAGGCCGCAGATTCAGTTGCAGGGCAGCGTGGCCAATGGGAGCGAAATCCACCAGCACCACGCGCCCGTGAGTCTCCTGCAACGCGACGGCGGTATTCACCGCAGTGGTGGTGGCGCCGGCACCGCCCTTGGCGTTTAGGAACGTGAAGACACGGGCCTTGCTGGAACTGCGTTGCGCCCGGCTCAAGGTGGTCGAGAAGCGAGTGAAGGCTTCGATCAAAGCCTCACGGCTGGCGGTATGATCCAAGAACTCGCGCGCGCCGGCTCGCATTGCCGAAACAATATTCGCGGGCTGATTCATTTCGCCCACGGCAAAAATTGTGACTTCGGGAGTGCTGGCGTGGATCAGTTCGATGGTGCGGATGGCACGCTGCGGAGCGTGGGGATCGATATCCACCAGGACGACCTCGGCGCGCTGATCCTGCAATTGACGCAGAACGGCATCGCTCGGTCCCGTCGGGAACCCGACATGGCTCAATACGGTTCGGGCCAGATTGGTGCTTTCCACCCGGCTGTGCAGTACGACGGATTGTTCGCGGTCCTCGGTAAGAAGGGCGACGGCTATCCCGGGCATGACTCGATTCACAGTGCTCATTGCTATGCTACGAACTTCCAGCGTCCAGGCCAAATGACCTTCGTAATCGAAGGAATGGACCACAGACGAAGCGGCAGGTCGCCAACGGGTGAATCGGGGGAGAAATCCCGCCAGCTGCTGGGTTACTTCATTGTAAGGCAAAGGCCAGCGCTTGAAAAGGTGAGCGCGACGTAGGAAAACTGACGTAGGAAAACTAATGACCGGAAAGTACCGGAAAGAAAGGTCTCAGCGCGGCGCCGAAGCGGAAGCCGTGGCGACGGCACTGGCGGCCGAAACTCGTACGAACTGAGAGATGGGCTCGTCGGCGGGCAAGTAGTGGTAGGAATCAAGTCGTACGGCGATCCCGCTTCGCTGACTCGCTTGAAAACGACCGGCCGGGGAAGCCGAGGCGCGCAACACCCGTCCACGGCAGCGAACGGGCATGCTTTCCGCCAAGGTGATTTCCGATGGCATGGTAAAAGTCAATTCCACGACCGCCCCTTCCGGGAGCGTCGTGTCGGCGTAAAAAAATATTCCACGGCCACTCAAATTTTGAATGAATCCGGGCACCGTGCGTCCCTCGAAATGAATGGCCAACGACAATGACTGGTGCACTTCGAAGCGCTGCGCCGCTCGGCGTTCCAGACGATTAGAATCTGTGCTCATCGTTTATCCATCGCGGACCGGCTTTCGCCGATCGGGAGACCCTACTCTACCGCGGACCGAACCGGCGGGGAAGTTGCAAGTCAGTCACCTGGCCGGGCTGTGGAAATCTGTCTGGAAAGTAAACAGACATCGACTCGGCCCGGACAAAACGCCCCCGCGTCCTCACCCTATCCTTCCGCGGGTTGCCGTCACAGCGAAGATGTGAAAAAGTTCTAGAAGCGTGCCTGAGGAGCAAAATTCCGCCACCGCTGAACAAACGGACGTGAAAACCGCGCGGCTGCCGAGATGGGCCACTACTCTCCGCGCCTTGCGCCACCGCAATTTCCAACTATTCTTCGGCGGACAACTGATCTCTCTCGTCGGCACATGGATGCAGACGGTAGCCCAAGCGTGGCTCGTCTACCGCATGACGAACTCTGCCCTCTTGCTGGGAAGCGTCGGTTTTGCCAGTCAGTTTCCTGTCTTCCTCGTCGCGCCTTTCGGCGGAATTACCGCTGACCGCGTCAATCGCCAGCGACTCATAATCGCCACTCAGACCGCTTCCCTGATCCTCGCGGGGATTCTGGCTTGGCTCACCCTCAGCGGCCACGTTCATGTATGGCACATCTTCGTGCTGGCGGCCCTGCTCGGAGTGGTGAACGCGTTCGACATCCCCGGCCGCCAGTCCTTCCTCGTCGACATGGTCGGCAAAGAGGACCTGATGAACGCCATCGCGCTGAATTCCTCGATGTTCAATGGCGCCCGCATCATCGGCCCAGCCATAGCCGGAATTCTGGTGGCGAGAATCGGCGAAGGCTGGTGCTTTGCCGCCAACTCCATCAGCTACATCGCCGTGATCGCCGGCCTGGTGCTGATGCACGTGCACTGCGCTCCGCGCGCCAGCAAGCGTTCGCCGATCGATGACATCGTCGAAGGTTTCCGCTGGGTCAACCGGACGAAGATCATTCGTGCGCTCCTGTTGCTGCTTGGCTTGGTGAGCTTGGTCGGTATGCCGTACACCGTGCTGATGCCGATCTTCGCCGACAAAATTCTGCATGGCGGCGCGCGCGGCCTTGGCATTCTGATGGGTGCCACTGGCGTAGGAGCTCTGTTCGGCGCCTTGACCCTAGCCGCTAAAACCGGAGTGAAAGGGCTGGGGCGGTGGGTGGCATTCGCCTGTGGAAGCTTCGGCGTCAGCCTGTGTCTTTTTTCCTGCTCGACTCACTTCTGGTTGTCCGTCGCGCTCCTGTTGCCCGCCGGTTACTCGATGATGTTGCAGATGGCTTGCTCGAACACGCTGATCCAGACCATGGTGCCCGACCAACTCCGCGGCCGCGTCATGTCCCTTTATTCGATGATGTTCATGGGCATGGCTCCCTTTGGGGCTTTCTGTGGCGGAGCGCTGGCACACCGCATCGGTGCGCCTATAACGGTTGCCGTCGGGGGAGTGGCCTGCGTCATCGGCGCGATCTGGTTCGGACGCGCCCTGCCCGAACTGCGTATCGAAGCCCGGCGGCTCATCATCGCTCAGGGCTTGGCTGGAGGTGAACCTCCTCAGGAACTGAACGCCCAGCCGGTGGAAGAGTGACCTGTCGTTTGTCGTGGATCGTTTGTCGTGGGTCGCCAGTCGTTCGCGAACGTCCGTCGATTAGCGACCATCGACTAGCGCGAGGGCAGGTCGGAATTAGACGTATCGAACAAAACCTTCCACACACCGTCCACCTGTTTTTTCCACAGCATTAGATACTTCCCTCTATCAGAGATAGTTTTGCCCGATGCGTTCTTGAAGCTCATTTCGTATGTGCCGCTCGTATAACCAAGGTCGCCCGAACGGGCGACGCCGGCTTTGTTCGGATGCCATGTGATCTTGTAATCCTGTAGCGCGAACCCACTCGCTATGAATTTCGCAATCGCATGCTTCCCAATCAAGATGGGAGAGTTGGGCACCAACATGGAGCCTTGCTTGTCGAAGAACGCCACCGTTTTGTCGACGTCTTTCGCCTGATAAACTTTCAGCCACGCCGCGTCGGCGGCGCGAACGGCATCCACTGCCTTGCTGCTCGATCTCATATTGATTCTTTCACTCGCGACTGTATTTTCACTCACTGAAGCAGGGTCTATCATTTTCTCGTCGTAACTCAATTGACCAACTTCCGCTGCCGCAGAAACTCTCGCACAACGTTAGTCGCGTCGCGATGTTCGCCATCAACCGCATAATTCAGCCGCCGCATATCGTCATCGGAGATCGCTCCCGCCAGCGAGCCCAGCGCCGCTCCTACTTCAGGATGCTGCTTCAACATTTCTCCGCGCATGATCGCTACCGCTTCGTAGGGTGGAAAGTAATGATGGTCATCCTCCAGGACAAACAGGTCCAGCGCCGGAATCAATCCATCGGTATTGTTCCCGGCAATGATATCCACCTGGTGATCTTTGAGTGCGCGGGTAATCAACCCGAGATCCATAATGCGCGGCGCCTCCGCGAATCGCAGGCCGTAGCTAGCTACCAGGCCCTTGTATCCGTCCGGACGCTCCATGAATTCATATCCGAATCCGGCGCGCCACTGCGGCGCAAAAGCAGCGGCCTGCGACAGCGTCTTCAGATGCAACCGGCGCGCATCCTCACCGCGAATCACCATTGCGAAGGTGTCGTCGAACCCGAGCGACGGCCCCACACTCAGGCCGAACTTGCGTTCGTAACCCTGCTTCACGCGTTGATAAACTTCCTGCTTGTCATTGTCACTGCTCGACTGATCTTTATTCGGCTGTTCTTTGAGCACGGCTGTCAACGCCGTGCCTGTATATTCCGGGTAGATATCAATTCGTCCGGCGAGGATCGCCTGTTGGCAGATGAATGTGCCGGCAAGGTAGAAACGGCGCTCCACGGGCAAGTGAGTTCGGGCTTCGATGATTTGAGCGAACAGTTCTCCCAGGATGAGCTGCTCTGTGAAGTTCTTGGACCCAACCACAATCCGATCCGCATGACGTTCACAACCTGCGACCGGCAGAAGAAGCAGAAGAATGAAGACTGTGCGGATGATCAGTTCTCGTCGAGCGCGGATGGAGTCAACAGTCATGAATCTTAACGCCAGCGATGTCTTCGCTCACGAGCGCGCACGCAATGTTCCCAATCGTCGCTCCAGTTGTCCAAGCGCAAAGTCGGCCAGGAGCGCCAGTAGCGCCGCCGGAATGGCTCCCGCCAAAATCACCTGGTTGTTCACCATGGCCAGTCCGCGGAAAATAAATTCTCCCAGACCGCCCGCGCCGATCGCTGCTGCGATGGTTGCGAGCCCGATGGAGAGGACCGTCGCAATTCGAACTCCAGCCACAATGACTCCCGAGGCCAGAGGCAACTCCACCTGAAAAAGCAATTGCCGGTCAGTCAATCCCATGGCGCGACCCGCCTCGACCACGGCCGGATCGACGCTGCGAATGCCCGCGTAGGTGTTGCGAATCAGCGGCAGGAGCGCGTAGAGCGCCAATGCCAAAATCGCAAGCCGCCCAGCGCGGTCGCCAATCCACGGTGCTGGAAGAAGAAAGCCGAACAGCGCCAAGCTGGGGATGGTCTGAATTATATTTGCGCCACCCAGCACCGGCTTGCTGAGTTGCGGAACGCGCGTGATCAGGATTCCCAGCGGAATCCCGACGAGCGCAGCGAGAAGTGTCGCCACTCCTGCCAGCGTAATGTGCTCTATTGTGAGGTCGAGCACCTGCTGACGGTTTGCCATCATGAACTGCAAGAAATTCATGCCGATCACCTCGTGATCACTTTGTGCCTGAATCTGGTTCCGGCAATCCAGATTCTGACAATCCAGAGAACGCTTCCATATACGCTCGCACCAGTGGATTCTGTGAGCGCGGAAACTCCGCCACTGGAAGGTCCACTATCAGCCGCCCCTCTTCCAGCAGCGCGATGCGGTCTGCCAGCAACAAGGCCTCGCGCAGATCGTGGGTAACAAAGATCACCGCTTTATGCATACCCTGCTGCAGGGCACGAAATTCTTTCTGCATCTCCGATCTGGTGATGGGATCGAGCGCGCCGAAAGCCTCGTCAAGAATCAGAATGGGCGGATCCGCGGCCAGAGCTCGCGCCACACCTACGCGCTGTCGCTGACCTCCCGAGAGTTGGCTGGGATAACGGGACGCCAAGTCCTCACTCAGCCCGACCGTGGCCAGCAACTCGCGCACCCGTGCTTCCACGCGCGCCTGCGGCCAGTTCTCAATCCGCGGCACCAGCGCAATGTTGCGCTCCACCGTGAAGTGCGGGAACAAACCGCCGTCCTGAATGACATACCCGATGCTTCGCCGCAAGCGGATCGGATCCCACTCCGCGGTCCGGCGCCCGTTCACACGCACGTCGCCCGCAGTCGGCAACAGTAACCGGTTGATCAGCTTTAGAGTTGTAGTTTTACCTGAGCCGCTTCTCCCCAGCAGCACCAGGGTTTCACCCTGCTTGACGGAGAGCACCAGATCCTGAAGCAGCGGGCGTCCGTTCAGGCGGAAGGAAGCGTGATCGAATTCGATGGTCGGTCCATCGGATGCCGATCCGTGGATGGGAGGAGCACTCATCTTATAAGGTGGAGCGACGGGCGTCCTCGCACCGTCACTCCACACGTTCTAGGATAGTCGGGCCGGTCTTATACGCGGCGTCGGGCAGTCCCGTGATCCGTATTCCACCGTGCCCTTTGTGGCGGATATTGAGCCCGATCAGCAGAGCGGTGATTTGCTCGACAATGCGTGCATTCTCAAGTTTGCCGCCATCAATCGCTCGCACGCGCGCGATCTTCGCCGCAAGTTCCATCGCAACTTGCGTGGCGTCGGGATCGTCGCTGCATACGATGACGTCGCAATCCACATCTTCATTACTGTCGCCGTTGAGCACGTCCGCCGAAACGTTCTGGAATGCCGCCACGACCGAGACTCCCTTCGGCACCAGTTCCGCCGTTTGCTGCGCAGCCGAGCCTTGCCACACGCCGATGGTGCGGCTGGCGCGTCCGCCGACGCTCGCAGCCAGCGGAACGGTGGCATCAATCAAAATGCTGCCCGGACGGATCGCAGGTTTCAGCTGTTTCAGCAATGCTGCCTGCCCTTCGAACGGCACAGTCAGTACCAGTAGATCGCTGGCCGCGCAGGCTGCCGAATTTTCCATCCCGGAAACTCGCGCATTTACGCCCGCGCGTTTGCGAATCGTCTCCGCCGTTTGCCGCGCCCGGTCAGAATCGCGAGAGCCGATGATGACAGTCTCTCCCGCTCGTGCCCAGCGTAGCGCCAGACCCATGCCAGCCGGGCCGGTGCCTCCGATGACGGCGATGGTGCGGCTGTTTGCGTTCATGCGAACTCCGCGGCCTCGGCCTGGACGGGCGAGGACGCCCGTCCCTCCACAAACGGCAGCTTGATCTTCATCCGCGAATATCTTGTGTTACGCTCTGCCGGAAATCGCCCGATCTCCAGAATCAATGCCTGAAAATCTTCCGGACTGGTGTACTGGCCCGCGGTCGCTCCCGCCTCGCGCGAGATGTTTTCTTCCATCAGAGTCCCGCCGTAGTCGTTGGCGCCGGCATGCAAGCAAAGCTGCGAAAGTTTGCGGTTCAGCTTGACCCACGAGACTTGGATGTTATGAATCGAACCGGCGAGCAGGATTCTGGCCAGGGCATGAATCTTGAGGTGCTCGGCGAGCGTCGGTCCGGAGCGCGCCAGTCCCTGCTGAAATAAGAGCGTGTTCTGGTGCACAAAGCCGAGCGGAACGAACTCGGTGAAGCCGCCGGTCTCAGACTGAATCTGGCGGAACAACGACAACTGCCGTATCCAGTGGTCCGGTGTTTCCATGTGCCCGTACATGAGCGTCGAAGTGCTCGGGATTCCGCACTTGTGCGCCGTGCGGATCACCTCCTGCCATTGCGCTGACGAAAGTTTGTTGCGCGAGAGCACATGACGCACTTCGTCATCCAGAATTTCGGCCGCCGTGCCCGGCAGCGTGTCCAGTCCGTTATCGCGCAGCATCGTGAGATAGTCGGCCAGCTTCATGCCGGTCAGTTCCACGCCATACACAATTTCCATGGGAGAAAACGCGTGGATGTGCATACCCGGCACTGCATTCTTCACGGCGCGCAGAATGTCGCGGTAGTAAAACGGCGGCAGACCGTGCGGCAGACCGCCTTGGATACAGACTTCGGTGGCGCCCAGTTCCCACGCTTCTTTACTTTTGCGCCCCATGTCTTCGAGCGAATGAAAATAGGAATCGGCCTCACGCGGCCCGCGGCTGAATGCACAAAACTTGCACCCCACGAAGCAGATGTTCGTGAAATTGATATTGCGATTTACCACGTAGCTGACGATGTTGCCGACCAGGTCCCGACGAAGCGTGTCTGCAGCCACAAGCAGTGCGAGTAAGTCGGCACCATTGCAGTTTGCTCCGTCGCAGTTGGCCAGGGCGTAGCGCTCCTCGTCACGCAGACATGCTCCGTCTTGCGTTTCCAGCACATGTTCCAATGCGCTGCGAATCGCGACTGAGGCGCGTGGCGCGATCTCGTCCCAGGTCAGCGCGGGGAATTGCTCAAGTTCTGAAGTCTGCCAGGCCATAACATTCTCCCATCGAACTTCTGTCAAACCCTTATCGAAACTCTTATCGAAAAAGATCGTTCCGCGCGGGCCGGATCAACTCGCGAGCGCCACGGCTTCCTCGGCGGTTGTCGCAGCAGTAAGAATAGCCCCGAATGATGCAAGCAGGGGTGCTTGCCAGCTTGCCGCAAACCAGTCCCGCCGCGCAAGCCAGTTCATCGGCAACTGCGTCCACTGTCGCGTGCAGAGAATAGCCGTGCGGATCGCGACGTCCGCGGTAGTCGACTAGAGGCCGCATGCCCGCGACGCCGATCGCCACTTCCGTCAAACCTTCCCGCCACGGACGCCCGAAACTGTCGCTGACGACGACCGCGATTTCGATCCCAAGCTTCTTCTTCAATTCCCGGCGCAACTTCGCCGCGGAATGATCCGGATCTACCGGCAGCAACACCGCATGCCGACCACCATCCACGTTCGACACATCCACGCCGCTGTTGGCGCAAACAAACCCGTGTTTGGTTTCGGTGATCAGCACACCGCGTTTTCGCCGCACGATTCGCCGACTCTCGCGCAACGCTAATTCACTGACGCGGGCGTCAAGCCCGTAGCGCCGAGCCCAAGTCCGTGAAGCCTTCGACGGCTGGATCTCATCCAGCGCCATCAACGCGCCTTCCGCCTTCGAAACAACTTTGTGCTTGACCACCAGGATGTCACCATCCTGAAAGTGCAGCCCCGAGCTTCGCGCCGCCGCCGACAACCGCGCGCTCAGCGATTCTCCGGCGCGGATTTCACCGCTGACGAAGATAGGAAGAAGGCGAACTTCCCCAGTTGCGCATTTACCCTTGTTCCTAACTTTGCTGGACGCCATCTTCGACCTGATTCCGGCTGCCGAGGTTCCAGCTTCGCACCAGTTTCTGTGATCGCCGTTCTCCGCGGGCCGCCGCCAGTTCCCGAAGATCTTCGGGACGATCGACATCCCGCGCAATCCCCGGTAGTTCGAGGACCACACACGGCAGGCCCGTTGCCTTTGCCGCGGCCAGGTGAGGCCGGAAGCTGTCGTTCCCAAAGCGAAGCGGAAACAAATCACCCGGAGATCGCCAGGCTGCATTCGTACCGCGTCCCGCCGCGTCAGGCACCAGGACCGCACCGCCTTGGAGATGTGGAGCGCTATCCACGATTTTCCGCAGTTCCGAAACGTCGATCAAAGGAATATCTGCCGGTACCACCAGAGTGCTCGTCGCACCGCGCTCTCGACAAATCGCTGTTGCCATCTCAATGGCGCTGGTCTCTCCGGAGTTGTTGTCGGCAATGACATCGAAATTGAAACGCGCCGCCAAGTCGCGGGCAAACGAATCGCTCGTCACCACCGCAACGGGAGGCCGGCTTTGCCAGTGCGCCAGCGCTTGCAGCACGTCCTCGCACATCGCCTGAGCCAGCGCAAAACGTTCTTCCGGACTCAGCAAAGGAGACAGCCGCTGCTTGGCGTCGAGGAAGTTTTTTACGGGAACCAGAATCATGGCTGCTCCAGCGCGGATTCGCCAGACGGGCTTCGCATCGCTGCCTCGAGCACGCTCTTTGCCAGCGCGATTCTGTCTTCATATTTGCGCATAATCGTCGGAGTGCAATGCACACGCAGACCGGTCTTGCGCAACTGTTCGGCGGCCGGTGCGTCCTGCGAATCGACGACCAGCAGACCGAGGAAGTCGCGATAGGAATCGGCAACTCCGGCAATCGAAACTGCGAAGCCTTGCGCCGCCATGAGTATTGCTGCAGGCCCGGTGACTGCGGCTCCCCCCACGATCGGGCTGACGGCCACAGTGCGGGCGCGGCTCTCGCCCAGCGCTTCGCGAATTCCGGGCACGGCGAGAATCGGCCCGATGCTGGTTACCGGGTTACTCGGCGCCAGCAGCACCAGATCCGCCGAGCGGATTGCCTCGATCACGCCCGGTGCCGGCTCCGCTTCCGAAGCGCCAGCGAACCGAACCGATTCCACTGGATCCTGGTACCAGCGCTGGACGAAATATTCTTCAAAGCTCAAGTCTCCCGCCGGAGTCAGAACTCGCGTCTCCACGCGCGAATTGCTCATCGGCAGGACGCGCACTCTGACTCCAAGTCTGGCCGCAATCTCGGAAGTGGCTTCACAGAGCGTCTTGCCGTCGGCAAGCAACTTCGTGCGGAAAATGTGCGTGGCCAGATCGCGATCGCCTACGTGTAACCACGTCGGTTGTCCCATTCGCCCCATGGCTTGCAGGCAAAAAAATGTGTCGCCCTTCACGCCCCAACCGCGCTCCTGGCTCAGTTTGCCCGCCAGCATGTAAGTGATGGAATCGAGATCGGGCGAAACGTACAATCCCCACCACAGCAAATCATCACCGGTGTTCACGATAATCGTCAGCTCTTCCGGAGGAACGATCTGCCGGAGTCCATCGACGAACTTGGCACCGCCCGTGCCGCCGGTCAGAACCGCGATCATGCCGCCCTCCGAGCGTAGCCGTTAGCGTCTGCGGTCGAGTTCAGGCGTTGCGCCAGCAAATCGCCGTGTGGCGCTGCTTGTTCTGCGAACGGTTTTGCGAACTGTGTTACGAACTCTGGATAAACCGGCAACCGCTGGCGCAACTCGAATCCTTTTGCCTCAGTCCGCTGGCGCAATTCTTCCAGATGCGGCCACGGCTTCTCCGGATTGATAAAATCCGGCGTCAGCGGCGAGACTCCGCCCCAGTCATTGATGCCGCCATCGATCAGATCGGCATAGTGCGGGTCGGAAAGATTCGGTGGCGCTTGAATATTCATCTGCGGCATCAGGAGGCGTGCCACGGCCAGCGTGCGCAGCATTTCCGCGCGGTCCGGTTCGGGCCAATGCGCCATCGGTGTTCCATTCTTGGCGCGGAAGTTTTGAACAATCACTTCCTGAATGTGCCCATACCTCGCATGTAAGTCGCGGATCGCAATCAGCGCATCCACACGCTCTTCCAGCGTCTCGCCAATCCCGATCAGAATTCCCGTGGTGAAAGGAATCTTCTGCCGCCCCGCATCTTCTATTACTCGCAGGCGCTTCGGCGGGTCTTTGTCGGGAGCGTTGTGGTGAGCGGCGCCTTTCGCGAGCAGCCGCGTACTGGCCGTTTCAAGCATGAGACCCATGCTGGGAGCCACGCGGGAGAGCCGCTCCAGCCACTCCGCGCTCATCAGCCCGGGATTTGGATGCGGCAGCAGGCTCGACTCACGCAGCACTTTCTCACACATCGCCTCCAGATAATGGAGCGTGGATTTGTATCCCAAATGACGCAGCGTGTCGCGCATTTGGGGAAAAAGCAGTTCTGGCTTGTCTCCCAAGCTGAACAATGCCTCGGTACATCCCATGCGCTCGCCGGCGCGCACCACTTCCATCACCTCGTCCGGTGTCATCGTGTGCGCACCAGGCTCGCCAGGATCTCGCCGGAAAGTACAGTAACCGCAGTAGTCGCGGCAAAGATTGGTCAGGGGAAGGAACACCTTGCGGGAATAGGTGATGACTCCCGGTTTGAATTTCGCGCGAGCAACTTGCGCCGCCGCGAGCAGGGAAGGCAGTGTGCCGTCGTCCGCTCGCAGCAGTCGACCAGCCACTTCGCGAGAGATCGGCTCTGCGCCGGCAACAGCCAACTCAGCTGCCAGGGACATAGCATTTGGGGAAAAGGCGGCCATACGTCTCTGCTTAGAAACTCGTTTCATCGTACCCGAAAAAACAGACCGATACGAACCGCCTCCGACCCCGCAACTGTGGTAGCGTGTTCATTTGCCGGACGGGCTGGGCTGGCGTGCTCGTCCTGCGATTCAGCGCAGGAAGCGACGAACTGCAATGTATCCGCGATCATTTCACTATCACCGGGCCGGGTCACTGCAGGAGGCGGTCTCCATGCTCGGGCAACTCGGCGAGGGCGCGAAGTTTCTCGCGGGCGGGCAGAGTCTGATTCCGCTACTCAAACTTCGCTTCGCCAACCCTGAGCACCTGGTGGACTTGAATTTCATCACGGGCACCTCCTTTATTAAGGAAGACTGGGGTGCGCTTCACTTCGGAGCGCTTCGTTTTGGAGCCATGACCCGCCATGCCGAAATCGAGCACTCCGCGCTTGCGAGGAAGATTCCACTTCTGCACGATTGCGCCGCCGGCATTGCCGACGTGCAAGTGCGAAACCGGGGCACTATCGGCGGATCGCTCGCGGAAGCCGATCCAAGCGGCGATTGGGCCAATGCCTTGATCACGCTCGACACCACCGTTCAATGCCTCGGGCCTCACGGTGCGCGCACCGTCCACCTGAGAGACTTCATCAAAGACGCCTTCACAACCGCGCTGGCTCACGACGAACTTGTAACCGAAATTGAAGTGAAGATTCCGCCTAAGCACAGCGGCGGCGCCTACCTTGCGTTTAAACGGAGCGCTCCCGTGTATCCAACTGCCAGTGCTGCCGTGCAGCTCACTGTGGCTGGCGACGTCTGCCAGGATGCCGCTATTGCTCTCGGCTGTGTCGGACTGACGGCGATCCGTGCGACCGAGGCTGAGACGACGCTTCGCGGAAAAATCCTGAACGGCAAGACGATTGCCACCGCCGCCGAAGCCGCTCGCGCTGCCGCCGATCCCCAGCTTGACATGCGGGGATCGGCCGAATACAAGCGCCAACTCGTCGTAGCTCTGGTGAAGCGCGCCATTCAGATTGCCATGCGACGGGCTCGCGGAGAACAAATCGAGGGTGCCCATCTCTATGCCTGAAAACGTGGCTGAAACCGCGAGCGCGCAAAGAATCGCCGTCAACATCAATGTCAATATCAACGTGAACGGCAAGTCTTATGCGCGGCAGGTCGAGCCGCGCATGTTGCTGGTCGAGTTTCTGCGCGAGGTATGTGATCTTACGGGAACGCACGTCGGTTGCGACACGACGTACTGCGGTGCTTGCACCGTACTGATGAATGGCCTGGCGGTAAAGTCCTGCACGATGTTTGCGGTGCAAGCTGACGGGTCGGAGATCACGACTGTCGAGGGTCTCGAAAAAGACGGCAAGCTTCATCCCATTCAAAAGGCTTTCGGCGATTCGTACGGCCTGCAGTGCGGCTACTGCACACCCGGTCTGATGCTCGCAACACAGCAACTGCTTTCCGAGAATCCTGAGCCGAGCGAAAAGGAAATTCGTAGAGCGATCGCCGGCAACACCTGCCGCTGCACCGGATATATGAACATCTTCAAGGCTATTCAACTCGCGAGCCAGAACATGAAGGGAGCCTGAGATGGCCATCAAATTTTCCGGCGAATTCGAGGTCAAGAAAAACCCCGAGGAAGTTTTCGACTTCCTCACTGACCCAAATCGATTTGCGTCGCTGCTCCCGGATTTTCAAAATCTGATAGTGCAAGATGCAAACCACTTCACCCTTAAGGTGAACGTAGGCATTTCCTACATCAAGGGCAGCGCTGACGTGAAGATCGAACTAGCGGAGGCCGACCGGCCGCGCCGCGCGCAATATAAAGGACAGGGTGCCGTGGCTGGGGGGAATGTCACCATGGTCGCCGCGTTTGACCTGCTTCCGGTCGCGAACGGAGGCGCAGATGGCGTCGTACTCGAAACCGTACTCGGGACGAAAGTGAATTGGCAGGGCGAGGCCCAGATCTTCGGCCGCCTGGCGTCCGTAGCTGGGGGCATGCTCGAACCGCTGGGCAAGAAACAGATTCAGAAATTGATAGACGGCCTGCAAGCAGCGCTGGGGTAGCTCGTGTGGCGCGGACACTCCTGTCCGCGAAATGTTTGCGGAGGCACAAGATATCGTGCCTGAAGAAAACGAGGCTGGCGAAAACGTGGCTGACGAAAAAAAGAACGGCAGCGGAGGCTGGGTCGGCGCCTCACTTCCCCGCAAAGAAGAAGACCGTCTGTTGCGCGGCAGGGGCAAGTTCGCCGATGACATCAAGCTGCGCGGAATGCTCTATCTCCGCTTTGTGCGCTCTCCCTATGCACATGCGCGCATCGTCAGCGTCGACACCTCCGCTGCCGAGGCGCTCGCTGGCGTAGTGTGCGCCATCACCGGCAAAGAAATTGCCGCGCAAACTCAGCCCTTCATCGAAATCGGTCCGGACCACGCGCAGAAAATTCGCGATTACCCCATGGCCATGGGCAAAGTCCTTTACCAGGGAGAGCCGGTTGGCGCGGTAGTCGCGGAATCTCCGAGCCTCGCCGACGATGCCGCTGAACTTGTTCAGGTCGAGTACGAGCCGCTTGAACCGGTAGTTGACGCCGAGCAGGCTCTCACCGATCGCAGCATCCTCCACGAAGAAGCGGGCACGAACCGAGTTTGGAATGGCGTGTGGGAATACGGCGATGTTGAACGCGCCTTTAAGCACGCGGCGTATGTGGTCGAAATCGACCGCTTGCACTTTCATCGCTTTTCGTCGACACCGCTCGAAAACAATGTCGTGATCGCCGAATGGAACCCCAAAGACGACCGCATCTACTATTGGTGCAATAACTCATTTCCGTCCTTCGCGATCCAGTTTCTTGCCGCGCATCTGAACATTCATATCGACAAGATCCGGGTGCAGACTTTCGATATCGGAGGCAGCTTCGGTATCAAGATCACTAGTTACCCGCAGATGGCGGTCTGCGCTCTGGCATCGAAAAAGGCCGGCGGACGCCCCATTAAGTGGGTCGAAACCCGCTCCGAGCACATGATTTCGAGCGCCCACGGCAACGAGCGTACCTTCCGCAACACGCGCGTAGCGCTAGACAAGAACGGCGTCATCACCGCCATCGATTCGCGCCACATCGACGACTGCGGCGCATACCCGCGATATGAGCCGCTGGGATGCGTGATCTGGTCGCAGGTCTTCTGTGGAGTCTATCGTTTCAAGAATGCGCGCATCGATTTCTGGCAGGCGGTCACCAACAAGTGTCCGGTCGGCCCCAATCGCGGATACTCGCGGATGCAGCACCTCTGGTTTTTGGAGCGCGTGGTCGATATCTGCGCTCACGAAATCGGCATCGCGTCGGACGAAATGCGCCTGCGCAATTACATCCGTCCGGAAGAATTCCCCTACACCACGCCCAACGGTTGCGTATACGATTCCGGCAACTATCCGAAGATGCTCGAAGTCGCGAAAGACCTGATCGGCTGGGACGACTGGAAAAAGAAGCAAGCCGAGGCGCGCAAAGAAAAAGACGGCTGCATGATCGGGATTGGCATCGGCACGACGCTCGATTCCGGCACGAACAACTTCGGCCAGTCACAGATCATCAATCCCTACGCGCCTTTCTCTGGCAACTCGCAGGGCGCGAACTGCAAACTCGATATCTACGGCGAAGTGGTGGTGGCCGTCGGTTCGTGTCCGCAAGGCCAGGGACACGAAACTACCGCCGCACAAGTCGTCGCGGACGTGCTCAATATTCATCCGGACCTGATCACCGTGCGCACTGGCTTCGACACGGAGCGCAACGTGCACACCGGTTTTTCCGGAACCTACGCCAGCCAATTTGCGGTTTCCGGTTTATCGGCGGTTCACGGCGCCGCGCAGAAACTCAAAGCTGAAATGAAGCGCCTGGCCGCCTTTGCGCTCGAAACCAAAGAAGACGATCTCGAATTCGGAGTCGGCCAGCAGGGGCCGGAGATAAAGGCAAGAAGGACTGCAAAATCCATCAACTACTGGGGCCTGGCCAACATTGTGAACGTGAATAGCGCCGTGCTCCCTCCTGAACTCTACGATGTCACGCTCAACTGCCGCTACGTGTGGCGCGCGCCGTTCAAGGTTCCGGACACGAAAGCAAAATATGGCAGTCTCACGTTGACCTACGCCTCGCAATTGCATATTGCGATCGTGGAAGTGGACGGCGAAACTTTTGTCCCGAAGATTCTCGACTATGTAGCCGTCGACGATTGTGGAACGGTCATCAATCCACCGATTGTCGAAGGCCAGGTCTATGGCGCAACTGCGCACGGGATCGGCGCGGCACTGATGGAAACCTGTGTCTATGACGCCGTCGGTAATATGATGACCAGCACTTTCAGCGATTACACTCCGATCACCTCGATGAATATTCCGAAGATCAAATACAGCCACACCATAACGCCTTCTCCGCACAGCTACAGCGGTGCAAAGGGTATGGGCGAGGGCGGCGCGGCCCCGGTGCACACAATTTCAGCGGCGCTGCAGGACGCGTTGTTTGCGCAAGGCATCTTTATCAACGACTCTTTTAACAACGCCGACAGTATTTTCCGCTCGCTCAAGCATCACGACGGCGGACAGCTCGATCAGCTAGTAAAGTTGGAGAAGCGGGCTTAGAAACGATGAAGGATGAGATGAAGAAGGTCGGCATCATCGGTTGTGGCGCGATCGGCTCGCTTTACGCCGCGCATCTGGCGCGCGTCGCAGAAGTGTGGGCCTTCGTTCGGCGCGAAGATCACGCTGCCGCGCTCAACCGCGGCGGCCTGCGCGTCACCGGAACTCACAACTTCGTTGTCCCATTAAAAGCCACTACTGACCCCAGAGACTTGCCGGATTGCGATCTCGGTATCGTCTCCACGAAAGCGACGCAGGTCAAAGAATCATTTCGCCTGGTGGGCCGGCGCTTCGATAAAGGGGCGGTTCTCTCCGCCCAAAACGGTGTCGGCAGCGAAGAAATCATCGCCACCCTCACGCGCGGCTACGTCATCCGCGCCACCACTTTCATGAGCGGCACGCGCCACAGCGACACGCACGTGCAATATGAACTCGACACTCCCACCTGGATGGGCCCCTTCGAGCCGACCGGCACGCCATTCTCCATCGTCAAAGAAGCCGCCGATCTCCTTGTCGCCGCCGGGCTCAAGGCCGAGGCGCTCGAAGACGCCCGGCCCGCGCAGTGGTCCAAACTGATTTTCAATTCATCGGTGAATAGCGTATCCGCTCTGACAGGCCTGCCGCACTCGCCGCACTTTTCCGATGAAGGGAAATTTTCCGACCTCGGCCATCTGTTGCACGCCTTGATCGACGAAGGGAAGCGAGTGGCCGAGGCGGCCGGCGTTCGCCTGCACGAAGATCCATGGGAGATGAACCGGGTCGGCGCCATGACCAATCACCCTCCCTCCATGCTTCACGATGTCCGCCACAGGTTGACGACCGAAATCGATTTTCTCTCCGGAGCCATCGCTCACGAAGCCGAGCGCGTCGGTGTGCCCGCGCCGCTGCATACCGCGGTCTACCGGCTGATCAAGGGGAAAGAAGCAGCCTGGAATTTTCAGGACGAAAATAAACCTGTAACCGTGCATTGAGATTGCGATGTGAGATTGCCATGCCCTGGCCCGCAGACAAAACAAAACTCGATCGCGTTCGTGCCCTGATGAAGGATCAGAATCTCTCCGCTCTGGTCTGCCGCGCGCCTGACAACGTTCTCTATCTCACCAACTATTGGTGCATGAAGGGATACGATGCCGTCGTCTTTCCGGGCGATGGCGAGCCCACGTTGATTGCCCTCGATCCGCAGCAGGCCGACGCCGAGCGTAATTCATGGACAAAGGACATTCTCTATTTCAAGGGCTACGACGAGCGCGATCCGCGCCCGCCGCAGTTCCGCGCCTGGGACCGCGTGTATGAAGTCCTGAAGCAACGCGGCCTGACGGATAGAGTTGGCGTCGAACTCAACATGGGCACGCAATCGGCCGACCGCATGGTGGGCGAGCCGACCACCTTCATGCTGTCCTATTTCGAATCGTTCAAGAAGTTTTGTGGCGAGGTTGTGGACGCAACGCCGCTGCTCAACGAAGCCCGGTCGATCAAGACCGATCAGGAAATCGAGCGCATGCGTTTAGCTAACGAACTCGCGGCCCTTGCGATGGATTACACTCGCGAGCACATGGGCCCCGGTATGAAAGAGAGCGAAGTCGGCGCCATGTATGAAGGCTTCGTGCACGGAATCGGCGTTGGCTATAAGAGTAAAGTCGAGATGGCGCGTGCCTTTACGCTGGTATGGTCGGGCAAGGGAATCGCCACGTTCACTGCCACCGGCGATCGTCCGATTCAGAAGGACGAGCCAACGCTCTTCGAAATCTGGGTCTGCGTCGATGGATATTGGACCGATCTTACCAAGAATGCCTGCCCCGGCAAGCTAAAGCCTGAGTATCACAAGCTACTCGATCTTCTGCTTGAGGTTTTCAACGGCGCCGTCTCGTTCGCGCGCGCTGGCGCCAGCTTCCCCGAACTCGACAAGTTGATTCGCGCCCGCATTGCCGAAGGTGGATACCCCGGACAGCCCTCCCACCCTATCTGCCACGGCGTCGGGGCCCGCGCCCACGAATGGCCCTACGCGCACCAGGCTGGCACCGGCACAATTAAAAAGGGAATGGTGCTGGCGATCGAGCCCGGCATTTACTGGCCCGGGGGCGGAGGCCTGCGCTTGGAAGACAATTTTCTGATAACAGAGAGCGGCAATGAAAAATTGTGTAGCGACCCAGACGATTTCCGTCTGGCAAAAAGTAGTGCTGTTGTAGCCCCGGCAGTCAATAAGGTAGCGAATAGCGAATAGCAAACGACCAACGACGAAAGACAACTGTGTCGCAAACAACATCTAAGCTCGCCGCTCTCGATTCCAAACTCATCGACCGCATTCTCGCCGAGGTCCGCGAGGACGAAATTATCTCCATGTCCACTGACGTGATCAACATCCCCAGCCCGACGGGTGAAGAATTGCAGATGGCCCAATACATGCGATCCGCGCTTCAGACGATCGGCCTCGACATCACCTGGCAGGAAGTCGAAGAAGGGCGCGCCAATGTGGTCGCCCGCTGGAAGGGTTCGGGCGGCGGCAAGAACCTGATGTTCAACGGCCACATGGATACCTCCAACACCGGCCGCGAGGAATTTCTTACCGGCCTCGGCTACAAACCACACGCCGTAGTCAAAGACGGCTTCATCTACGGACTCGGCATCTACAACATGAAGGGTGCCCTCGTCTGCTACACCAACGCCGTGAAAGCGCTGCAGCGCGCTGGGGTGCGCCTGAACGGAGATGTCATCATTGCCGCCGTTGCCGGTGAAATCGAAAAGACGCAGTGGAGCGAATTCAAGGGCAAAGAGTACCGCGGTTATGGATACGGCACGCACTACCTAGTGAATCACGGAGTGCTGCCCGACATGTGCATTCTCGGCGAGCCCACCGACATGCATGTCGTTCTCGAGCACTTCGGCTCCATGTGGGTGCGCATCTCGTGTGCCGGAATTTACGTACACACTGCCTTCTGCGAGGGCCGCGAGGAAATGAATTCCATACGCCGCATGGTCGAACTTATGCCGCCCATCCTCAAGTGGAGTGAACAATGGGAGAAGAAGGCAAGCTACGGCGGCAAGAAGGCGATCGTGAATCTTGGCGGGATTCGCGGCGGACACGCCTGGCGCGCCAGCCGCACTCCCGAAAAAACGGACTTGTTCCTCGATGTGCGCGTCCCGCCCACCATCCCCTTGGCGGCGGCGCGTCGCGACATTCAGCGACTCTTCTTCTTACTTGAAAGAACCCATCCCGACTGGGGTCTAGAATTCGAAACCTACGTCTCGGTTCCCGGGGCACGGATCAGTGAAGAGCACGAGATGATCCGCGCCATCGATCGCAATCACAAGCGCATCACCGGCAAAACGCCGGAGCGGGAAGTCGTCACCTGGTGCTCTGATGCGAGCGTGCTCAGCCGTTACGGAGTCGAGACCGTGAATTACGGCCCGTCCAGCGGCCCGCGCGACAAAGAGGGAGAGAAAGTTCGCATTCAAACATTGGTGGAGATCACAAAGATTTACGCTCTAACCGCCGCCGAGTTATGCGGAGTGAGTAGCCGCTGAGGGCCATCTTGCCAAGTCAGAAAGAAATTGATCGCCGTTACAATAACATACGCTCGCGCATGCAAGCTGCCGGACTGGACGCTCTCATCGTCTGCGGCAATCAATACGCGGGATTCGAGGGCGCGGTCTTCTACACCTCCGGATTCGAAATCGTTCATCGCTACGTTTACGTCCTTATCGCACTCGAGGACGAACCCACGCTCGTCTTTCCGCGCGAAGCTCGCTGGATTGGCGACAAGAAAAAGCCCTGGGTGACAGATCAGGTCTGGCCCGATGCTCCCGGCCAGTGGCTGCGCGATCGTGCCGTCGAGCGCAAGTGGAAGCGCATCGGCACTTTCGGGATGAACTTCATCATGGCTGTTCGCGACTATCGCGAGCTCGCGCAAGGTCCGTTCGAACTCATGCCCTTTGACCAGGAATTCGACATGGCCCGTGCCGTGAAGAGCGAAGAAGAACTCGTCGAAGTCCGCGACGCCATGGACATTGTCGTCGATGGCTTCTGGGCGCTGATTGCCGGTTACAAGCCAGGCAAAACCGAAGCCGAAATCATGGCGCCCGCGGTCGAACGTTTCTTCGCGCGCGGCGCTGGGCCGCGCATGATGAACATTCTGCTCTCGGGCGAACACGGAGAGGCCAACGCTTACTTCAAAGTTCCCGGTCACCGCAAAGTTTCGGGCGATGATCTTCTTCTTTATTCGCTCGAGGTCACGGGAGCGGGCGGCTACTGGGTTGAGTTCTCCCGTGCTCTGATTCAGGGCAAGCCCAGCCCGACAACGCAGAGGATGGCCGATGCTTATCCGCACGCGATGGAATCGGCGCGCAAACTGATGCGTCACGGCGAACTCGCTTCCACTGTGCATCGCACGGTCGCCGACATATTCGCCAAGCACGGCTTTGCACTCGGCCATCTCTCCGGCCATAGCATTGGCATGACGATGCTTGAGTATCCGGCGATCGGCGCGAAAAGCGATGTTCCGCTCGAAGAGAACATGATCTTCTCCCTGCATCCGCAGGTCGTCGATCAAGAAGGCAAGGTCTGCCTTTATACCCAGGATACATATCGAATCGGCAAGACCGAAGGCGAATGCCTGGCCGATGTACCGTGGAAATTCTTTGACGGCGGCGAGACTCGGGAGAGCATGAAGAGAGGTTAGAGGTGAGAGGTGAGAGGTGAGAGGTCAGATTGCGGAGGCTGATTCGAACGATACTAGGCTTTCACTTCTCCGCTCTGACCTCTGACCTCTTCAATTTTTGTGTCTGGAGTTATAGCTTGTTGAAAATCTGCATCGTCGGCTGCGGCGCTGTCGGCAGCCTCTTCGCCGCGCACCTCGCCCAAAAGGGAGAGGCCGAGATATGGGCCTACGACGTCTGGAAAGATCACGTGGAAGCCATCCGCAATCACGGTCTGCGCGTCTCCGGAGCCGCCGATTTTACCGCGAAACTAAACGCCACCAGTGATCCCAATGAACTGCCACGCTGCGATTATGGCATCGTCGCCACCAAAGCCATTCACACGCGTGGCGCGATCGCGCAGGTTGCGCGCGCTTTCGACGAGAACACCGCGGTCTGTTCTGTGCAAAACGGCGTCGGCAACGAAGAGATCATCGCCGAGCACGTGAAGCACGTCATACGGGGCACGACGTTTCCCGCCGGACATCCCATCGCTCCTGGCCACATCGGTTTCGACATCAAGGGCGACACCTGGATTGGTCCCTTCGAACCGACCAAAACGCCGATGTCTAGGGTCGAAGAACTGGCGGGCTTGATCACGCGCTCCGGCATGAATGTAATTGCGCTGAAAGATGCGCGCGGAGCGCAATGGACCAAGTTAATCTTCAACGCCGCCACCAATCCCGTCGGAGCCCTAACGTTGCTGCATCACGGCGCTGCCACGCGCTTCGCGCCGACTGGTCGGCTATTCAACGATCTGATTGCCGAGGGCGAGGCCGTCGCCCGCGCGCTCGGCATCGAACTGCACGGCGATCCGCGCGCTCTCGTACAAAAGGGAGCGAATGCACCGGGCAAGCATTGCGCCTCGATGTTGCAGGACGTGCTCGCCAAGCGCCAGACTGAAGTCGATTTCATGAACGGCGCAATCGTGACGTGGGGCGACAAAACTGGTATTCCTACGCCGTTGAACAAAGCGGTCTGGGAACTGATGAAAGGTTTGGAACACTCTTGGAGCGATCCGCAGTGACCAGTCCATTCAACATCGGAGTCCTGCAACTCAGCATGGAGCCTGCCCATGAGACCGTGGCCATGGCCAAGGCATGCGAGGATGCGGGATTTGACACCTTCTGGATTGCCGAAGCATATCCTTGGTGGCGTAAACATTCTTTTGAGGCGCGCTCATCGACTGCAATTCTCGCGGTCATCGCCAGCCAGACCAGACGCATTCAGCTTGGATGGGGAATCATTTCGCCTTATACGCGTCATCCCGTCGAGATCGCGATGGAAGCGCGTGTTATGCAGGATCTTGCCGGCGACCGTTTTCTGCTGGGCCTTGGCGCTTCCAAGATCTTTATGAAGGAAATCGGCGAGGGGGAAGGCGAGAAAGTCGGGCCGGCGACTGTGATGCGGGAAAGCATTGACATTGTCCGCGGTGTGCTAAAAGGCGACAAGTTCGAATATCATGGCAAAGTCTTCTCTGCCAGCGTTCCGCCGCTCAAGTCGGACGCGCACACTTCGCGCAACGTTCCTCCAGTATATGTTGCAGGAACTGGACCCGCGATGCAGAGGCTGGGCGGTTCACTTGGCGATGGTTTGCTCACGGCGTCAATCACTACTCCAGCATTCGTGCGCTACTCGAAAAAAAATATGGAAGAGGGCGCAGCGAAAGCGGGTAGAGATGCTTCCAGGCTGATCCTCGGCTGTGTGATTGTCGGCAGCATCGCTCGCGATTCGAAGAAAGGGAAAGAAGGCGCACGCGAGCAGGCTGCCATGTATCTTGCCAACAAAGTGCAGAACATCAAAGGCTCCGCCGACGTGCTGCTCGAATCCGCGGGCATTACTTTCGAAGAGCTGCAGCCGGTTGCGGATGCCATGGAAAAAGATGGCCGCAAGGCTGCAGCGCAGGCGGTCAGCGATGAACTGCTGCGCAAAGTCTGTCCTATCGCAGGCACGCCTGACGAGTGCATTCAAAAAATCGAAGAATACCGCGCCGCTGGCTGCACTCACATCATGCTTGAAATCTGGGGCGACGATCGTGTGGGACAAGCGAAGCTCTTTGGCGATGAGGTACTGCCTAAATTCAAGAACAGATAACCACAGAGGACACAGAGAAGCACAGAGAAAAATCATTACAGGGGCCTGTGTCCTTCCGCGCCCTCGGTGGTTAAAAGCTCTACTTGGACATCACCAGCTTTGCGATCGTGGCCAACTGCATGTTCGACGTGCCTTCGTAGATCTTTCCGATCTTGGCATCGCGCCAATATTTTTCCACGGGATAATCTTTTGTAAAACCGTATCCGCCGTAGACTTCGATGGCCAGCGAAGTCACGCGCTCGGCCACCTGGGACGTGAACAGCTTGGTCATGGCGGCTTCTTTTACAAAATTTACGCCGGCGTCTTTCATGCGGGCGGCGTTATAAACCATCAAACGCGCCGCTTCGATCTCGGTGGCCATCTGCGCGATCTGGAACTGGATTCCCTGAAATTCGGAAATCGGTTTGCCGAATTGCGTGCGCTCTTGCGCGTACTTAGCGGCGTATTCCCAGGCGCCGCGGGCTACGCCCAGCATTTGCGCGCCAATTCCGATGCGCCCTTCGTTTAGCGTTTCGATCGCAATTTTGTATCCCTTGCCAACCTCGCCTAGCACGTTCTCCTTGGGCACGCGGCAATCTTCCAGAATCAGTTCACAGGTTGACGACGCGCGAATCCCGAGCTTGTCTTCTTTCTTGCCGACGGTGAATCCGGGGAAGTTTTTTTCGATCAGAAACGCCGTGATCCCCTTGTATCCCTTCGACGCATCGACGGTGGCAAACAGGATGAACAATCCAGCCTCTTTGCCGTTTGTGATCCAGAGCTTGCGTCCATTGAGAACGAACTCGTTCCCTTTTAGATCGGCTTTGGTTTGCAGCGCAAACGCGTCCGATCCCGATCCGGCTTCGCTCAACGCGTATGCGCCAAGCATGTCCACCGTCAATGCGCGAAGGTAGCGTTTCTTCTGGTCTTCATTGGCCCAGCGCAGAATCGCATTCGCGACCAGCGTGTTCTGCACGTCGACGATTACTCCGGCGGAAGCGTCGGCTCGCGAAAGTTCTTCGACGGCCAGGATCGCTTCAAAAAACTTGCCGCCTGCTCCGCCGTACTGCTCGGGAATTTCGATGCCCATCAGACCTAGTTGAAAGAACTGGTCGATCAAGCTGTGATCGAAGACTGCCTTCTCGTCCATTTCTTTGGCCAGCGGACGAACCTTGTCCTCGGCAAACTGGCGGACGTTGTCACGGAACAGAATCTCGTCCTCGGTGAGGGTGGTGAGCGGCGTGGGATTTGTTAGCTGCAGAGTTTCCGGCATGGAGACACCTCGATATGGAGACGCGGCTTGCCGCATCTTCGTACTAGCAGGATGGCGTACCGGAAATTGTAGCAGCAGTCTGCAGAGGACCAGCGACCGCTCGGTTGGTGCGGTGGTCATTTGTTCCTTGCTGCCGCGCGTTGCTCAGGATGGCAATTTGTGGGTAGCGCAACGCCCCATCCAAGACGGAGCAGTTATCGCAGCGGTTCACCGCTGCGCCACCCAAAATCACGTGCAACACAAATCGCAAGATTGACGATTCCGTGGAATCCCACCCTTGCGCACAGAACGCGCAAGGATGGGGCACCCTCGGGTACGTTTTCGTTCGAAAAAGTCAAAGGCAAGGGCAAAGTCAAGATCAAGAGCAACGGCAGCGGACAGGAGTGTCCGCTCCACACTTTTTTTGGCATCAGCTACTTTGGCATCAGCTCGGCTACAGTTAGCTGGTCGGCTTTTCTTAGTTCGGGGAATAGCCATGCCCAGGTGGCGATTACTAAGAGGGTTCCTACTCCTCCTAGGACTACGGCGGGGACGGTGCCTAACCATTGTGCGGTTAGTCCGGATTCGAATTCTCCTAATTCGTTGGATACTCCTATGAAGAGCATGTCTACGGCGTTGACTCGGCCTCGCATCTCGTCGGGAGTGGCTACCTGGACGAGGGTGGCTCGGATGATGACGCTTACCATGTCAGCGGCGCCGGTCAGGAAGAGTGCTATGAGCGAGAGGATGAGGCTGTGCGAGAGTCCGAAGGCGATGGTCATCACGCCGAATACGGCTACGGCTAACAGCATGGTCAGGCCGGCTTGGCGGCGGATGGGGCGATGCGCTACGGCGATCGCCATCAGGGCGGCACCTACTCCGGGAGCGCTGCGCAGCAGGCCTAGTCCCCAGGGGCCGGTGTGCAGGATTTCTCGGGCGTAGACGGGCAGCAGGGCTACCGCTCCGCCTAGGAGGACGGCGAACATGTCTAGTGAGATGGAGCCCAGGATCAGCTTCTTATTCCAGATGAAATGAAAACCGGCTAACACGGTGCGCAGGCTTATGGGTTCTTTCCTGGTTAATCGTCCTTTGTCCACACCTCCATTGTTCACACCTCCGGCTAGTTCTTTTTCTGGCGAGGCGGGCTGCGGGTGGATGCGCAGGGTGAGCAGGGTAGATAGGATGGAAACCGCGACGGCGATGGCATAGACGGCGTCGGGGCCGCGGAAGAGGGCATAGGCGATTCCGCCGATGGCGGGGCCGGCTATGGTTGCGATCTGAAAGGTGCTGGAATTCCAGGCGACCGCGTTTGTGAAATGTTCCTCGGGAACTAACTGCGGCAGGATGGCGCGGCTCACGGGAAAGCTGAAACTGCGGCAGACTCCGACCAATACCAGGACGACATAGATCAAGTGCACTGATTGCGGGGCGCGCCAACTGATCGCTAGCAGAAGCGCTGAGCAGAGACCGTATCCGGCGTAGCAACTGGTCAGCAATTTGCGGCGGTCGAAGAGATCGGCGGCGTGTCCGGCGAAGAGGAAGAGGATGAAGCCGGGCGCAAATTGGGCCAGGCCGACGTATCCGAGGTCGAGCGGGCGCCTGGTGATTGCGTAGACTTGCCATCCTACGGCTACGGACTGCATCTCCAGCGCAACGACGATGAGAAAGCGCGCGAGCGTGTAGGAGACGAAATTGGGATAGGTGAAGGCGACCCGTCCGGCTAGGCGCGGGTCTTGGGAGGTGAGCATTCTTTGTTGATTTGCTTTTACTACTTTGCCACAGAATCAGAATCCCAAGGGAGACGGCGCCGTGGAATCCCACCCTTGCGCACAAAACGCGCAAGGATGGGGCACCCTCGTTTGCCTAGGGCGACGTGACACGGTCATGGGATCAGCGGCGGTTGATTAACGAGGCGACGTATCCGGCGCCGAATCCGTTATCGATGTTTACTACGCTGACGTTCGAGGCGCAGGAGTTCATCATTCCCAGCAGTGCGGCCAGGCCTTCGAAGGCTGCGCCGTAACCGACGCTGGTGGGGACGGCGATCACCGGGATTCCTACGAGGCCGCCTACTACGCTGGGCAGCGCGCCTTCCATGCCGGCGCAGACTACGATCACTCGGGCTTTGGCTAGGGCTCCGCGATGGGCCAGGAGGCGGTGGATGCCGGCTACTCCGACGTCGTAAATGTGCTGAACCTTGTTGCCCATCAGTTCGGCGGTGACTACTGCTTCTTCGGCTACTGGGATGTCGCTGGTTCCCGCGGAGACGACTACGATCACGCCTTTGCCGTGCTGCTTGCGGTCACGCTTGAGCACGATGGCGCGCGCCAGTGGACAAAATTCTGCTCGGGGGACGTTGTTGGGAAATACGGCGGCTACGGCGGCGTATTGATCCTCGGTAGCTCGCGTGGCCAACACGTTGCCGCCGTGGGCGGCTAGGCGGTAGAAGATTTGGGCTACCTGGTTGGGCGTTTTGCCTTGGGCGAAGATCACCTCGGGCATGCCTTGGCGGAGGGCGCGATGATGGTCGAGCTTGGCGAAACCGAGGTCCTCGAAGGGCAGGTGGCGGAGGCGATCAACGGCGGCGTCGGGAGAGAGTTTGCCGCTGCGAACCTGAGCGAACAGTTTTTTCAGCGTCTCGGCGTTCATGGATGGCAGGAGTCATTGTAGATGGTGGTAGTCGATGGCGGCGGCTGGATGAGGACGCAAGGGGGAGCTTTTACCACAGAGGGCACAGAGGAACACAGGGGCAAGCAGGACCTACGGGACGTTAACGCGCCCTAAAATCAAGTGTTTTCAATTACTTAGGTAGATTACTCCAGTGGTTCTATGCCCTTCGGGGAGATTGCCGCGGTCTCCAGCGCACCGTATACTGGCGGTACTCTGGTTCTGGATTCTCTGACAGGTGCTTGGGTAGGTAGGCCCGCGAAGAGTAAGTGTGTCTCTTGGCCGATCTTTCTTAGGTGCGATCAGTTTTGGCCGACCTAAACCCGTATGCATAGACGCCTGCAAATCGCGTTGATGGCCAGCTTAACCGCGATCTCCTTTCTTTCCACGGTGTTTTCGACGACGCCGGCGCGCGCCCAGTCGGGCGAACGAGTGGGCGCTATTACTTCGAGCACCGACGAATCCGGCCGCAAGATCTATGTCAATGGGGATACGCCTTCCGCGGCTCCGAGGACGGGGGCTGCAGCGCCGGCGCGATCTCGACTGATGTATTGGAGTGTGACCGAGCATCGTTTCAAGCCGGTTCCCACCAGCGGAGCCGTGATGCGGGCGGCGCGTTCGGCGGCTTCGGAAGTCAACACCTATCTCGATAGAGCGCAGACCCATCAGATTCTTAACCGTGCTTTTACTCAGCAGGATATCGACGCCGCGATCGATGCGGCGGCGGCGCGGCACAACGTGGATCCGAGCCTGGTGCGGTCGGTGGTCAAAGTGGAATCGAATTTCAATCCCAATGCGGTGTCACGCAAAGGCGCTATGGGACTGATGCAATTGATGCCTTCAACCGCGCGGTCGCTCAATGTTTCCAATCCGTTTGACCCGGCGCAGAACGTGGATGCCGGGGTTCGACACCTAAGGCAACTATTGGATAGCTACGGGGGCAACGTTCGCCTCAGTCTGGCAGCCTATAACGCTGGATCGGGAGCGGTGGCTCGCAGCGCGGGCGTTCCGCATTTCAGGGAAACGCAGGAGTATGTGCGCCGCATTACGAACTTGTATAACGGCGGCGGCGAACCGGGGTCGTACGCCATTGGGGGCCCGTCGCATGAGCCGGTTCACGTGCAGCGGGATGCTCGGGGCGTGCTGTACATCAGCAATACGGAGTAGCCGCTCGCGTATGGTAGCGGGAGCGTTCGCGGCTTTTTTGAAGCAGTTCGGGGGGGCGCCCAGCAACTTCTCGATGTGAGTTGGGTTGACATTCTGAGCGAGCGCAGGATCCATGCACTCCGGCGCACGAGCAAAGTGCATAGGTCCTTCCCCTTCGACTAGCTCGGGGTCAGGATGACAACGCTACGTCGATGACAGCGCAGGATTTGTAGCCGCAGGATCTGTAGCAGGAAGTTTAGTGAAGACCCAGGCTTCTACGACCCTAACTCGAGGCGGCCGCGCCTTGCGCCTTGGCGCAACGCTTTTGCTGGCGCTGCTGCCGCTGGCTTCCGCATCGACCCGCGTCCACCACAACGTCCGTCACAACGATGCCTGGGCTCGCCAGCAGTTCGCCAAGGCGGAGCGCATGCGGGAGGCTCTTAACGGCCGCCCCGTGGGAGAACGCACTCGCCACGAATATCAGCGTGTGATCGATTCCTATCGCCGCGTTTACTTCGGCTCTCCAGCATCGTCGAAGGCGGACCCGAGCGTGGTAGCGACCGCGGAACTTATGGTCGAGATGGGGCGGCGCTTTAACGATAACAAGATTCTGCGCGGCGCCATCGAACAGTACCACTTTCTGCGCAAGGAATATCCTGGCAGCAAATACCGCTTCGATGCGCTGTTCACGATCGGCGAGATCTACAAGGACGATCTGAACAATCCGGAAGAGGCGCGGACGACCTTCACAGACTTTGTGCGCCGCTATCCACGCAACCGTTTGGCCGACGATGCCCGCGCCGCGGTGAAGGAAATTGATGCCGAGGCGGACGCGAGGGAGCGCAAGGCGCAGAAGGCAGCGCGCAAGCAGCTATCTTCTGGCGTCAGTGCAAGTGCCAGCGCGGACGACGCGGCCGAATCCGCAGATGCCACTAGCGCCAGCCGCAGCGGCTTGCCGCGCGTTACCGGGGTTCGCCACTGGTCCACGCCCGACTACACACGCGTCGCCATTGACGTTGAGCAGGAGGTGAAGTTTGGTTCGCAGCGCATCTCGAATCCCGACCGCATTTTCTTTGATCTGCGCGATACCCGACTGGCTTCGACACTGGTGGGCAAGACGTTCGACGTCGACGACGGCTTCCTGAAGACAATTCGGGTTGCCGAATTTCAGCCTGGGCGCACACGGATTGTGCTGGAAGTGGACGATCTCGCGAGCTACGACGCGTTCCTGCTGCCGGACCCGTACCGGCTCATCATTGACATTCACGGGAAGGGTGTTCAGGGCAAGGGAAATCGGGCTAAGGCAAACACGGCCATGGCGGCTTCCGCGGAAACCGATGACGACTCCAGCGAGCCAGCGGCGGCGGGCCGAGACTCGAAGTCGGGACTCATCGAAACGGACTTACCCGCCGAAGATGTCAGCGCGGCGCGTGGCAATGGAGTGACTAAGACCACGGTTGCGGTGAAAGGATTGAACCGCAGGATTCCCAAGACAATCGTCGAGGCGGACGAAAGTTCGAACGATAGAGCGAACGGCAGAGCGAACGACAGCCCGAACGGCAGTTCGAACGAGAACGCTCCGGCGACGGTGGCCACGCTGGAGCACGAAAAGATCCGCCCCGAAGCGAGTGGGGGCACCGACCAGGCGAAGGCAACGCGGGATACTTCGGCTTCGTCATCATCATCGTCTTCATCCTCTTTGCGAGGGAAAAGGTCTCGATACGCCGCGCAGGCAGCCGCTCCTGAAACCGCGGATCGTCATCTGGATAATCTTCATCTTGACAATCCTCATCTTGACAATCCTCGTCTTGACACCGCTGAATCCCACGAAGCGCGTCCGACCGCTGCTGGCGACCGGTCTTTGACGCGCGCGCTGGGTCTGAAGATTGGCAAGATCGTCATCGACGCCGGTCACGGGGGCCACGATACGGGCACGATTGGCCCGAATGGCTTGCTGGAGAAAGACGTTGTGCTCGACGTGGCGAAGCGCCTTGGGCGATTGCTCGAATCGCGGCTTGGTGCCGAAGTGATTTATACGCGCCGGGACGACACCTTCATCCCGCTCGAAACCCGCACCGCAATTGCGAACCGGGCGCGGGCGGATTTGTTCATCTCGATCCATGCCAACTCGAGTCGCGATTCGGATGCGCGCGGCGTCGAAACTTACTATTTGAATTTCACCTCATCGCCGGAAGCGCTGGAAGTGGCGGCGCGCGAAAACGCGGTCTCGGAGAAATCGATTCACGAGTTACAGGATCTGGTGAAGAAGATTGCGCTGAAAGACAAGATCGATGAATCGCGCGAGTTTGCCGGCGACGTGCAGGAATCACTCTACGGCGGACTGGCCCTGCAGAACGCGGGCATCCGCAATCGCGGGATCAAGAAGGCACCGTTTATCGTGCTGATCGGCGCGAATATGCCTTCGATTCTGGCCGAGATTTCGTTTGTGTCGAATCCCACCGACGAGCGCAAAATGGAAACTTCAGAGCACCGACAGCGCATTGCCGAGTCGCTTTATCGGGGAGTGTCGAAGTATGTTAACGGCTTGAGCGGCGTGAAGGTGGCTAGCAAGATCGACAAACGGGAAGGGCAGTGAAGCGGCTGCCCGGTGCTTCACATCAGCCCTTGTACTAACAATTCTCAGGAGGCGTTCTTCCAAGAAATGTAGAATCGAGAAAACTAAGGATCGAATGGCACCAGCCACCATACATGCTGCCGTTCTGCACACACTCGGAAAACCGCCACGATACGAACAATTCCCTGAGCCAGTCGCTGGTGCGGATGAAGTAATAGTGCATGTTCGTGCCGCATCGCTGAAACCTGTTGACAAGCAGTTGGCCAGCGGCTCGCATTATGCCAGTCCACGCGAACTCCCGGTAATCTGTGGCACGGACGGAGTCGGCCATCTCAGCGACGGCCAACGGGTGTTCTTCGGCGGAGCTCGACCACCATACGGTGCCATGACACAGCGCACAGTTGTGCCGCGTGCATTCACCTTTCCGATACCAGAACTGGTCGACGACGAGACCGCAGCTGCACTGCCTAATCCCGGGGTTTCCGCTTGGCTGTCGCTAGCCCACCGGGCAAAACTGGCGCCCGGGGAACATGTCCTAATCCTCGGCGCTACGGGCGTGACGGGCAAGCTGGCCACCCAAATAGCCAAGCTTCTCGGTGCGGGTCGCGTGGTTGCTGCAGGACGCAACGAAGAGGTCCTGAGCACACTCCGTAAACATGGCGCAGACGCAACTATTCGCCTTGACATGCCTGCACAGGAGCTCACGGATGCATTTGTGGAGCAAGCCGGTGAATCCGGGTTCCAGGTCGTGATCGATTACGTGTGGGGCAATACCGTAGAAGCATTTCTCGCTGCACTCACGCGGAAAGAATTTGCGGTTATCAAGTCGGAGACTCGATTTGTTCAGGCCGGGGAAAGCGCCGGGGCGACGATCTCACTTCCAGCAGCCGTGCTTCGTAGCACTGCGCTGACCATCCTAGGTACTGCGGGTATTCCACCCCGGAACATTCTGGTGGATGCATTGCAGAAGGTTATGGCGCACGCTGCCAGCAGAGAGCTTCAAATAGACACCGAACGTATTCCGCTTGCTGATATTGAGAATGTCTGGACACGCGATCAAGGCCGCTCCCGTTTGGTAATCATTCCATAGCTGCGGACTGTCCAGTCGCCAAGTGGCTGTTGGTAGCTACAGGAAGCGATTCGTCAGTTGACGATAAATCCCAATTACACTCATTGCCCTCGGGACGGGGGTTTTGAGTGTAATCGCCTGATTTCGTCAATCATCCGACTTGGCAATAGGCTGCATGTAGACGGCGGAGAGAACATCGTAGGATGAATCGCATGACGCAAGAATTGGAATTAGACTGCCTCGACCAGTTGGAAGCGACCCCCGCGATCCTGCGCGGATTGATCTGCGACCTGTCGGTCGAAGATACCGAATGGAAGCCCGCGCCCGACCGCTTTTCGGTAGCGGAAGTGCTCGCGCATCTTTCCCATTCCGAGGGCCACTGCTATCGAACACGCGTGGACCGGTTCGTGAGTGAGGAACTGCCGGAGTTCGAGCCGGATGATGCGCAGATGTACCTGGAGTTGTACCGCAATGCCAATGCGGAAGATGCCTGACCATTTTGAAGAGCAGCGCGAGACCAACGTGGAGTATCTGCGGACCTTGCCGCGAAGCGCCGGTGAACGCCGCGCGAGGCACCAGGAGGTCGGCGAAATCACCCTGCAACAAATGCTGCATGAGTGGACCATGCACGATCTGGGACATATCCGGCAGATCACTGAGCTGGTGAGAGCGCGAAAACACCTGCAGGCAGCGGGAAAACTGGGCGATAGCTACCACCTTAAACCATAGGGCGCGCCGGCGCCGCCTGAAACCTCACGTTTAAGCCATTAGGCCCTGAGCATGCTTGCGCACTCTTACCGCCTGGATTGTCAGTAAACCGGAAGCAATCGCGCACTTGGTGAAAAATCGCCATAACGCTCACAGTCCCATCGGTCGGATGCACGGAGCGGGCGTCGCGGGCTCCGGCGGACGCTTACCTTGGGATCAAGGCCACTTTGATGTTTCTGTGCTGGCGGATTATCTTGCCGGACTACTCAAGGACCAATTGGCTGAACAAGCGACTGCTTCCTAATTTCAAACTGACCCAAGACCATCTCACGGCTTGGGTGTGATGGAAAAGGGTCGGGCGTCAGATTGCAGGAGTGAGGATCCCGCAGCGTCCCACGTCTCGAAAACCGCGGGACGCGGGGCACCCGGCTGTGGAATCCCACCTAACGTCGAAAAGCACGACGTTAGGATGGGGCGCCCGGCGATGCTTTGCGCTTCTCGCCAGCCAGCCACGGCCCTGATGCGTTG
>JBEKQC010000017.1:0-86972 GCA_049520095.1 Terriglobales bacterium | reverse complement strand
TCCGGTAAGCCGTGGCTGACCCAGCCGACGCCGACGTCATACGCACCGTACAGCGTGATGCCGTGCCAGGTCAGCGCGCAATCGGTGGTGGCGAACTCGTGGCCGCTCGCGCAGGCGTCGGGAGTGCCCTCGAGCGTCCTCCGCTGCATCTTAATGTCGACCGTGGCCTCCTGGCCAACCGCTAAGCTGATTCCCGTGCGCGTTTCATCGACGAACCCTTGTTTTGCCGCTCGAATCTCGAAGTGCCCCGGAGGCAGGCCGGACGCCTGATAGTGTCCCCCGCCGTCGGTTGCGATCGTGCGCGTTGCACCTGTGTCGACGTTCTTGATTGTCACCGCGACATCGCGAAGAGCTGCGCCGGTTTGGTCTGTCACCACGCCGGAAAGGCTCGGTCCCGTTTGGGCCCACGCCGGGGTTGAGGAGTTACAGCAAACGAGGATGGCGAGAAACAGAGCAGCGGAACGCATTCAGCCTCCAAAGCGGGGATTGGTCTTAAAGCCGAGAAGTGTACATTAAATACTGATTAACTGTCTAGAAATACGCAGTTATATACACAAAGTGCGCACTTGAATCGGGCGGGTGGAAAACTGGGGTATTGTTGACCGTGTCCCTGGTTGACGGTACGATTTCGTTCCGATGCAGAAGAAGGGCAAATCCGGAGGGAACGCTAATACCAATACCGAAGACTTGATGCACCTTCGGGACGCGGCTCTGCAGCTAGGCATCAGCTTCCCCACCATCAAGCAGTGGATTTACAAGAAGAAAATTCGCAGCATCCAGACGGCCGGGGGCCATCACCGCATCCCGCAGGCGGAGGTCGACAAACTGCTCTTCAGAACACGAGGCAGTACGGAGAAAGAACGGAAGTTGGTCGTCCGGCGCGTTAGCGGACGCAATCAACTAGTGGGACGCATCGATTCGGTTCGCATCAGCGGTCTCATGGCGGAAGTAAAGATTTCAATAGGTGGCCAGCAAATTACATCGATCATCACCGCCACATCGGCGCGGGAGATGCAACTGAAGGCGGGACAGACTGCAGCCGCTCTGATTAAAGCAACCGAGGTAATGATTCTTCGTGTGTGATATGAGAAATCGCATATTCTTTCCCGTGCTCGTTGCTCTGACGCTGCACACTGCCCTCGCGTTGTGCCAGCAGCTAACCGTTCAAACCGAGAGTGGAAAGCAGACTGTCTTGGCCCGTGCCGACATCGAGGCTTTGCCGCGCGTGAAGGTCACGACCGGGACCTCCGGTTCATCCATAACCTTTGAGGGCGTCCCGCTAAAGGCATTGTTGGAGAGAGTGGGATTTGGGTTCGGGGAAACCATGAAGGGAAAACGGCTGGTTTCGTGTTTGCTGGTAGAGGCGGCCGACGGATATCGTGTAGTGATTGCCCTGCCCGAGATTGACCCGGCGTTCACTGATAAACAGGTGGTGCTGGCTTTCCTGAAGAATGGGAAGCCGCTAGATGCCAATTCCCAAGAGGGGCCATACCGCCTCGTCATACCCGATGAAAAAAGAATGGCACGATGGGTGAGACAGGTGACGACGCTAAAGATTGTGGATGTGCAGTAACGCGGGTCGCATTCACCTCGGGAAGCTTCCGTGCCTGGACTCGTTTCATCACAACCTGCTGTGAGGCACTGCACTGCGGAAACCGGCCTTTGGGTCTAGCCTGAAGGTGGGCCGTTCTGGCCCGGAGCTAAGGAGGGCTTGTATGCGTCAGATCTTTGCAGGGATTCTTGTCTTGATGTTTGTCTTTACGCTGGGAGCGATTTCGGCTGCCGATAATCAGATGGGAATTGCCGACAAGTATCAGGTGACCTTTTCACAGAAGGTCCGGGTGGCGGACACACTGTTGCCGAAGGGGGACTACGAGATCCGTCACGTGATGGAGGGCTCGAACCATATTATGGTTTTCCGGCAACTGGGGACGAAGAGGCCGGTTGAGGTGCGCGCGAAGTGCACGCTGGTTCCTTTGGGCGCCAAGGCCAGCCGGGATGAGAGAGCTTACACTTTGAATGCGGCGAACGAGCTGGTGCTGCAAGAGCTAGTATTCAAAGGCGATCGCGCCAAGCACGTGTTCTAACTGGAAGCGCGGAAGCAGGGAAATAGCTGATTTGGCGGGGGCGCGACCCGGGGCGTGCGGGAGGGGAGTCTTATCCCCAAGTCCGTTACCGAAGTGGGGCCGAATTTCCTTCTGTGTCTTGCAAAAGGCCTAAAAAGGTCTAGAATTCAACAGCCTAGCCCGAAGGCTTGCATCCTTTTGGCAATTTGGTTCATCCAAAGTTGAGTGAAAGTCACTCAAGGGAAAATTCATGAGCGATCTTGTTGCTAATTCCGGTTCCAACGAGCAATTGTCTTACGAAACCACCGAGCGGTCGCTGCCGATTCTGCCCGTGCGCGACACCGTGCTCTTTCCCCATGCGGTGCTGCCGCTGACTGTGGGTCGGGAAAGCTCTGTGCTGCTGATCAACTCGCTGGGCGAGGACAAGACGATCGTGGTAGTGGCGCAGCGCGAGGCGCGCGTGGACGCGCCGCAGCCCACCGATCTGTACGCTATCGGAACACTGGCCGTGGTCCACAAAGTTGTCAAGATGCCGAACCAGAGTCTGTTTGTTTTTGCCGAAGGACTGGAGCGGGTGCGGCTGGCAGATTTCGCGCAACTTTCGCCGTTCATGCGGGCCCGGGTCACCACGATTCCGGAGATTATTCCGCCCAAGGATTCCGAAATTGAAGCGCTCCAGCGCAATGTCCTGACCTTGTTCCAGCAGATCGTGGCCGGTTCGCCAACGCTCTCCGACGAGCTTTCGACCGTCGCCATGAATATTGAAGAGCCAGGACGGTTGGTCGACTTTATCGCCTCGTCGCTGCCATCGCTGTCGACATCCGATAAACAGGAGACGCTGGAGACGACCGACGTCCGTGTGCGCCTCGAAAAAATCAATCAGCACCTGGCCAAAGAACTTGAAGTCCAGCAACTGCGCAACAAGATCCAGTCGGAAGTGCAGGATCGCGTGCAGCAGACGCAGCGCGAGTACTACCTGCGCGAGCAGATGAAGGCGATCCAAAAAGAACTGGGTGAGCAGGATGAAGGCCAGCGCGATACCGAAGAACTGAAGCAGAAGATCGAATCCGCGGGCATGCCCGACGACGTAAAAAAAGAAGCCTTGAAAGAACTCGGCCGCCTGGCGCGCATGTCGCCGATGGCAGCCGATTATTCGGTGACGCGTAACTACATCGAGTGGCTGGCGATACTGCCCTGGGCAAAGACTTCGGGTGGAGAAATTGAAATTCCGAAGGCGAAAGAGATTCTCGACACCGACCACTACGACTTGCAGAAAGTGAAAGACCGCATCCTCGACTACCTTTCAGTGCGGCGGTTAAAGCCCAGCATGAAAGGGCCGATTCTGTGCTTCGTCGGGCCTCCGGGCGTAGGCAAAACTTCGCTGGGCAAATCGATCGCCCGCGCGTTGGGACGTAAGTTCACCCGTCTGTCGCTCGGCGGAGTGCACGACGAAGCCGAAATTCGCGGCCACCGCCGGACCTACATCGGAGCCTTGCCGGGCCAGATCATTCAAGGCATACGGCGAGCGGAAACGAAAGATCCGGTTTTCATGCTCGACGAAATTGACAAGGTCGGGCGCGACTTCCGCGGCGATCCAGCGTCGGCGTTGCTCGAAGCGCTCGATCCCGAGCAGAACGCGACTTTCCGCGACAACTATCTGGACGTGACTTTCGATCTCTCGAAGGTCTTGTTCATCACCACCGCGAACATGCTCGACCCGATCGCAGAGCCGTTGCGCGACCGCATGGAGATCATCGAGCTGCAGGGATACACCGAGGAAGAAAAGATTCACATCGCCTTCCAGTACCTGATCCCGCGGCAGATCGAGGAAAACGGAATCACGCCCGAGCAGATCGAATTTCCGGAAGAGGCAGTCAGCCACGTGATCCGTCATTACACGCGCGAGGCAGGAGTGCGGAACCTGGAGCGCACCATCGGCACCATCTGCCGCAAGCAGGCGCGCCGCTTGGCGGAAGGGAAAACCGAGAAGTTGGTGGTTACGAACGCGATCGTGCAGGAATTTCTCGGTGGCATCAAGGTGCGCAGCGAAGGCGAAATTGCCGAGCGCACCAAGCGCGCGGGCGTAGTAGTCGGACTGGCGTGGACGCCCTCAGGCGGCGACGTGTTGTTTGTCGAAGCCAACCAGATGAAAGGCAAAGGCGGGCTCACCATCACCGGCCAGATTCAGGATGTGATGCGCGAGTCCATGCAGGCCGCGTTAAGCTGGGTGCGGTCGAACGCCAAGCTGCTGGGCATCGACGAGGAATTCTTCGCCAACCATGACATCCACATTCACGTGCCGGCGGGAGCGATCCCGAAAGACGGTCCTTCGGCGGGCGTCACCATCGTGACTGCGCTGGTGTCGTTGCTGACCGGCAAGCAGGTTCGTCCGCTGACCGCGATGACGGGCGAGATCACGCTGAGCGGAAACGTGCTGCCAGTGGGCGGTATCAAGGAAAAAGTGCTGGCCGCCAAACGCGCCGGAGTGCATGACGTGATTCTGCCGGCCGAGAATAAAACCAATGTCGAAGAGGATCTGACGCCCGAGCAGTTACTCGGATTATCGACCCACTACGTGAAGACCATCGACGAGGTGCTGGAGTTCGCCCTGCCCAGCTCACCGCGCGAGGAACTCCAGGATGCCGAGGAGCGCGAGAAGGTGCTCAGCACGTAAGTGCAGGTCTTAGTTCTTAGGTGTCATGTCCTAGGTGTCATGCCTCAGTTGCCAGCCGTCGCGTTGCCAGTCTGAATGCGGGGGCTGGCAATTTTTCTGTACGCCTGTCATCCACGTGTCATCCGACTTCACTATACATACCAATCCGTACTTACGGATGGAATTTAGTGGAAAAGCAATCAGCGGAAATCAGACTCGAATGCGAGCATTCTCACTCAATGATCGCTAGGGCGATATTACAAGAGTTAGTACACAAAAAAGCCGCCTTGTGAAAGGCGGCTTCGCTATCAATATTCCGAACGGCCCAGGATCATTCTGTCACGGTGAAACTGGTGGTGCTCGTGGCAGTTCCCCCAGGAGTGGTGATCGCGATCTTTCCAGTTTTTGCACCCGTTGGTACGGTTGCGGTCACCTTTTTGTCGGAGTCCACGGTGAAGTCAGTCGCCGCCACGCCATCAAAAGTGACCTCGGAGGTCAGCGTGAGGCCGACCCCGGTGATGGTCACTGTGGTTCCCACCGGGCCGCTCTTCGGCGTGAAGCTCTTGATCTGCGGCGTCACGACCACGTAGAAGGTCACGATAGTTTTCAGCGTGCCGCTGGGTGTAACCACGGTCACAACGCCGCTCGTCGCGCCGGCGGGAACGGTAGCCTGGATCTCGGTGCTGGAAATAACCGTGAAGTTCGCGGCGATGCCGTTGAAGCTAACTTGGGTTGTGCCTGTCAAATTGTTTCCGATGATGATGATGGTTGTTCCCACTGGAGCTGTGGTCGGCGTCGTTTGGACGAACGGGGTGAGTGCTGTGGAAAGACTGTATATCGTGCCGACGCCAACGGTGCCGCCATAGTAGGTCGTCCCGTAGAAGGTGCCGTTGGTGTCTTGAACGAGTCCGCCCATGGGAGCGCTGCCGTCAGCGCAGCTCGCTTGTGAGCAGAAGCTGTAAAGCGTGGTGAACTTGCCGGCGGTGGTGATCTCGTAGACCGTTCCGCATCCGGCGCTGCAGTTGGCATTGGTGATTCCGCCGGCGAAAGTTGTTCCGTAGAGATTTCCGTCCGAGCCCCGTATCAAGCCTGCGTAGGGGATTGCGCCATCCGGACACCCTGACTTAGCGCAGAAGCTGTAGAGAACCGTGATCCTGCCGGCAGGAGTGACTTCGTAGATTGTGCCCATTCCATTGCCGCCGCCGATCGAGGTGCCATAAAAGTTCCCGTTGCTGGCCTGAAGCAGCTTGCCGTAGTTCCCGCTTCCCTCGGCTGAGTCGAAGGTAGAAAGCGTCGAGAACTGCCCGGCAGTAGTCATTTCATAAACGGTGCCGAAGCCGGTTCCGCCTTCTTTGGTTACGCCGTACAGGTTGCCGCTCGTGCCTTGCACGAGACTGGAGTACGCATAGTCGCCGTCCGTGCCGTCGAAGCTGTGTAACGAAGAAAAGGCGCCCGCGGAGGTGATTTGAAAGATCGTACCGACGTCCCCGGTTCCGCCACCGGCGGTGGTGCCGTAGAAATTACCATTGCTCGCTTGGATCAGCGCACTCTGCGGCTGGGCGCCGTCGGTCTGGTCGAAGCTGTGCAGCGTGGTGAGCGCACCGGCGGGTGTGATTTTGAAGACGGCGCCATCGCTATTCGCGCCGCCGTTCATCGTGGTTCCGTAAAAATTTCCATCGGTCCCGAGCACTAACCCGGCGCTCGGCTGAGCGCCGTATTCGCACGATTCACCGTTAGGGCAAAAAGTGTAGAGCGTGGTCAGCGTGCCCGTTGTGGTTACTTTGAAGATCGTGCCGCCGCTGCCGGTGCTCGCATAGCTTGTTCCATACAGGTTCCCGTCGACGCCCTGAACAAGATTGACGTAGTGGGGGGACGTACCGTTGTTTCCATTGAAACTCAACAAGCTGGTGAACGTGGTCTGTGCAGGGGAGAGAATCGCCGTGGCGGCACAGAACACGGAGACGATGCAGGCGATTTTCGACAGGCTAAGTCTCCTGACATTGTTTTCTTTCCGGCTTTGCGCTGCTCTGGAAGTCATAAGGCCATAGTGGCAGGTTGCCGCGATGAGGGCCGCACGTAGGGTGATGAGAATAGAGCTTTTCATTTTCGTCTCCTCGAATCTGATGTCGTAATGAGCGTTCACCCAGTAACGCGACAAGCCCCGGGAAGCGGGGTCATTCCGTTAAGCAGAAAGGGATGGATTGGCCTGGTTTTGATGAAACCGGCGTAATTCCATTGCAATCTATCTTTTGCAAGGACGCGTGCCGGGGGGTGGATTGGCTTACGCGGAAAATCGGCGAAATGGGGGGACAGGATTTCGGAGAGAGGCGACCGGCTGTACGGGGGAGAACTCCCTGATGTGTCCTTAGGAATCCCAAGCGGAACGCGGTTGTGGAATCCCACCCTTGCGCACAAGACGCGCAAGGATGGGGCACCCGGCTCCCCTAGAAGAATTCGCGCAAAGAGACGACAATGGTTGCCGCACCAAGAGGAGCCCCGGTGGGAGCCAGTCCTACTCTGAAGCCTGCAAGTCTGAAACCTGCGAGTCCTAAGCCAAAGCTTGGCTTGCGCGCGTGGATGGAGCGCGTGCTGGTGGAGTGCGATCGGGCGGCTGCGGGATTCGATGCCGAAGCGGTGCACGATCTTCGAGTGGCGCTGCGGCGCTGCCGGTCGCTGGCCGATGGATTGATGGCGATCGATCCCGATTCTTCGTGGAAGGACATGAAGAAAGCGGGACGGAAACTCTTTCGCGCGCTCGGCGAACTGCGCGACATGCAGGTGATGCAGGAGTGGATCGAGAAGCTGAGCGCTAGGAGCGATTCGGACGGCGATTCGGCGGCGCGTGGTCATTCATCCGGCGATCGTCCATCGGGCGAGCGTTCATCCGATGATCGTTTATCCGGTGAAGCAGCGGCGGGCGATCCGGTTGCGGTCCGGCTGCTCGAGCACGTGCATGCGCGCGAAGCCGAATGCAAGCAGCACGCCTTCAAAGATCTCAATCAGTTTGACCGCAAGCAATGGCAGCACTGGAGCAGGAGTCTGCCGCAGCGGGCGGCGCGGGTGCGTCCGGGGAACGTGGTGTATCTGCATTTGGCGCTGGAAAAGTGGACGGCCGCTTACGATCTGCACAAACACGCGCTGCGGACTCGGTCGCAGGCTAGCTGGCATGAATTGCGCATCGGTATCAAACGCTTTCGCTACACGGTGGAAAATTTTCTGCCGCGCCAGCACGCACTGTGGGGCGACGATCTGAAAGAACTGCAGGATCTTTTGGGAGAGGTGCACGATCTAGATGTACTGTGGGCCATTGCCATCGAGATACAGGTCTTTCCCGATGTCGAGAGCCGCAAGAGGTGGCGCGAGAAATTGAATGCGGAGCGCGCTAAGCGGATTGCACGCTATCGCGAGAAGATGGTGGGCAAGGAGTCGCTGTGGCGCGTTTGGCGGGCGGAGTTGCCGTCGGGGCCGCAGTTGCGTGCGGCGGCGATGAGCCGGCTTCGCACATGGGCGGGATATCTGGATCCAGACTTCTTGCATTCGCAGCGCGTGGCTCAATTGGCGCTTTTCTTGTATGACGGGCTGAAGGATGCGGGGCTGGCGACGGCGGGCGCTGAGGCTGGGAACGCTGGGTCCGCGAATTCTGGGCCTGCGAATCTGGATTGCGACGGGCGGGCGGTGCTGCAGGCGGCGGCGCTCATGCATGATGTCGGCAAAGCCAAGGGCGCGGGCAATCACCAAAAAGCTTCGTACCGGATGATCCGAGGGCTGGCGCGGCCTTTGGGTTGGAGCGCTCGGGAACTGCAGCTGGCGGCGGTGGTGGCGCGGTATCATCGCGGGACATTGCCGCGTCCGCGAAGTAAGACGATGCAAGCGCTGGAACTAGCGGATCGGCCAATCGCCACCGAGTTGGCCGGTGTGCTGCGCCTGGCGAATGCGTTGGACTTGCGCCACGGGCGCAACGGGAGCGAAGGCGAAAACGCTCCGCGGGTTGAGGTTGGTTTGCAGGATCGTTTTGTCGTGGTACGAATGGCGGGATACTCGGCACTGGACCGTTCGGCGGAAGGCGTGGCCGCAGCGCGCCATTTGCTGGAAACCGTGCTGCGGCGTCCGGTGCTCGTGCGGGCGCTGCGTGCTCCGGCGGGAGTTGGCAAATCTTCGTGAAGCTACTCTGACACTTCTCAGAAAGACATTCCGCTTTCAAACTTCCTTTGTGGTCCATGCAAAGATGGACCATCCAAGTATGACCCATGCAAGTATGACGCATCCAAGTATGACCCATGCAAAATTAGTCTTGATGGCGGTGCGGTGGTTGCGGCGCTATCGCTGCGGAGTGGTGCTGAGCGAGCAGGCGTGCGTCAGCGGCGAGATGCCGGATGCTATTGGCTGGAAAAAGGCGTGCCATTCGGTGCTGGTCGAGAGCAAGGTGTCGCGCTCGGATTTTCTGGCGGATCGCGACAAGCCTTTCCGGCAAAAGCCGGAGCTCGGCGTCGGCTGTGAGCGGTATTACCTGGCGCCACGGGGCATGATACGGACCGAGGAACTTCCCGCTAGCTGGGGGCTTCTGGAGGCGTACGGGCGCGAGATCGAGAGAGTGAAGCCATCGGCGAAGAATCTGCGTTCCGCGATCGGGTTTCAGAACGAAATGAATCTGCTGCTGGCGAGCTTGCGGCGGGTGGAAATCCGCATTGAACCGGAGAGCATCACCGATTTCCTCAAGTGGAAAAACCGCATGGCGGAGTACAACCGGGGCCGGCTGCCGGAAGGACTGATTGCCGAAGAAGAGGAAGCCAACGGATTTTTGCAGGGGACTGCGGGCGACTGAGATGCGGGAGACGGAGCAGGCCCCGTCTCTGCGGGGAATTCGGTAAATTCGTCCCGACAAAATCCGACAAAAAAGGAAACCGGGCGGTTAGGCCCGGTTTCGAGAGCGTCGGCTGAGATGCGGTTACATCACAGCCAGGCGCTGGCTGGCTTTGGAGAATATTCGCGCAGGCGCGGTTCGCGTCCGCTTCTGCGTCTCGCGCCAGCAAAATAGTGCCAAAGGAGCGAGGACAGGACATGACCGATGAAGCAACTAGGTGGCCAATATCAGGTTCCATGCAATAGTTTCAATTGTCTCTGCAAAATCAAGAAACAATAGCTACTTATCTGCTGTGTGGAATCGGTTTACGCGGCCGGTCCAAGGTTGCCGGGCACGGGAGCGCTTCAAAGTGTTGCACTTTCAAAGTGGCGTACTTCAAAATGTCGTACGGTGCTGGGCGCCAAACCGAGCGGTTCCTGCGGACTCCCAGCGGCGCTACATTTCCCGGCGGCCTTCGATGGCCTTGAGCATGGTGACTTCGTCGGTGTATTCGATGTCGCTGCCTACCGGAATGCCCATGGCGATCCGCGTTATGCGCAGTCCTTCTTTTTGCCCTTGTTTTTGCCGCTTCAGTTGTTGAGCGAGGTAGGTGGCAGTGGCCTCGCCCTCAACCGTGGGATTGGTGGCCAGGATAACTTCCTCGATTTCGCCGCGGTCGACTCGGGTCATCAAATTTGCGATGCGCAGCTGTTCCGGCCCTACGCCGTGCAATGGAGAAATCGAGCCGTGGAGCACGTGGTAGACGCCGTTAAAATGCCGCGTCTTCTCGACGGCGGCAATGTTGGTCGGCTCCTCGACCACGCAGACGAGCTTTTGATTCCGCGTAGGACTGCTGCAGTAAACGCAAGGATCGACGTCGGTGATGTTGTTGCAGGTCGAGCACAAACGCAGCTTGGCCTTGACGTCGCGAACAGCGGAGGCCAGAGCTTCGGCGTCATCCGCGCTCGAGCGCAGAATATGAAAGGCAAGGCGCTGGGCGCTTTTGGCGCCGACTCCCGGCAACTTCTTGAGTTCGTCGATGAGCCGGGTCATCGGTTCGGCAAAACGAGACATAGCGATTTTGTAATTTTGTAATCGGGTAATTTGGTAATTTGAAACCCGCCGAGGTTTGAATTACGAAATTACAAAATTGCCAAATTACAAAATTCCTCCTAGTCCGCCGAGCATTCCACCTACGCTCGATTGCATGGCCTGATCGACTTTGCGGCTGGCTTCGTTCAGAGCGGCCATCACCAGATCCTGGAGCATCTCGACGTCGCCGGCCTTTACCGCTTCGGGATCGATCTTGATGGCGAGCACCTGCTTGCGGCCATCCATTTTGACGGTGACCGTGCCGCCGCCGGCCGAGGCCTCGACCACGGTTTGCTCCATCTTTTTCTGCAGCGTCTCGTACTGCTGCTTGGCCTGCGACATGAGTTCTTGCAAATTGAATCCGGACATAAGGACCTTTTCACCGTCGAGACGCAGAGTACGCCGAGAAACCAAAAATCCAATTCTTGCTTTTCCCTACCCACTCTACGTCTCGGCGGTTCCAGCTTTAACGCTTCTCCCGATAATCGATCACGGTGCGAATTTCCGCTCCGAATTTCTCTTTCATGCGTCGCACTATCGGATCTTGTTCGGCTCGGTTGCGTGCGCTTCCGTTCGCGGGTCGGCGAGGTGCGGACGACGCCTGCGGTGCCCCACCGGACTCGACTTGCATCTTAATCGGTTTGCCGGCCAGGCCGCTGGCGGCGGCGCTGGCGATGCGGCGCGCGTCGGCAGGGAATGACATTTCGATCATCGTGCTCGACGCCGCCACTTTTGCGGTCAGGGCGTTTCCGTTCAGGCTCCACTCCGCGGTTTCCAGAATCGAAATTAGCATTTGCTGATTGCCCAGCGCGTTAAGAACGGCGCCGCGCAGCGCGTCGGCATTTGCTTCCTCCGCTCGTTCGCTCGTGTTGACGGAGGGCGCGGCGTCCTTGACCGGCGGGACGGGCGAGACGCCCGTCGCTCCACTTGCTATCGGCTCCGGCAATAACTGCTCCAGGGCCGGGGCGGCCGATCCCATGATTACGATATTGCGGCGGTCGCGGACAAGAGTGTCCGCGCTACACGAGGCGGAGACGGCGACATCGCTGGACGACTCGGCTTTGGGAGTGCCCTTGCGCGCGGAGTCGGCGGCGAATGGCGACACCGAATTCGATCGCGGCAGGGCGGGAGTCTCAGTGCGCCGGGACTCCGTGGTTGAAGCGAGGACTGGCCGGGGCGCGGTGCGGGCTGGTGCGGACGCCGCGGCATCGCTCAGCAACTGCTCGATCGGCAGCAGACGCTGGGCATGCGCCATTTTCAGCAGGCCGAGTTCGAGGTGGAACCGCTGCTCCTGGCGGTATCCGAGTTCTCCATGGGTGCGCAACATAATTTGCAAATGCCGCGCCAGGTCTTCCTCGCTGAACAGGCCGGCGATGCGAGCAACGCGGGCGCGCTCATCGGACGAAATTTGCAGCAGCGCGGAGTCCTTGCCCGCGATCTTTGCCACCGTAACATTCCGCAGGAAGCGCACCAACTGGCGCGCGAAATATGTGGGACTGTGGCCTTCGCCGATCAGTTCGTCGACCAGCACGAGGATTTTCTCGCTCGAACTTTCGGCGACGGCCTGCATTACGGTTTCGAGCGCTCCTGCGGGAGCGGAACCGATCAGGCTGCGCACGGAATCGAGTGTGAGGTGGTCGGAGGTGGAGGCGATGGCCTGGTCGAGAATGGAGAGCGCGTCGCGCAGCGAACCGTCGCCCGCTTCGGCCAGCAGGGCTAGGGCATCGTCGTCAGCGGGAATCTTCTCTTTAGTGACGATGCCGCGGAGTTGACCCATTATGTCTTCGAACTTCACGGCGCGAAAACTGAAGTGCTGGCAGCGCGAACGGATGGTCTGGGGAATATCTTCAGGCTGGGTGGTGGCCATCATGAAGATGACGTGGCCAGGAGGCTCCTCCAGCGTTTTGAGCAGCGCGTTGAATGCCGCGTCGGTGATCTGGTGGGCCTCGTCGAGAATGTAAATTTTGAAGCGGTCGCGGGCCGGACGGTAGCGGGCGGCCTCGCGCAGTTCGCGGATCTCGTCGATGCCGCGGTTGGTGGCTGCGTCAATTTCGATTACGTCCACCGCGTTGCCGGCGCGAATCTCGGTGCAGGAATCGCATACGCCGCAGGGCTCGGCCACCGGTTTTTCCGCCGAGCGGCAGTTCAGGGCCATGGCGAGGATGCGGGCGACTGTGGTCTTGCCGATGCCGCGATGACCGCTGAAAATATAACCGTGCGCAATGCGCTCTTGCGCGATCGCATTTTGCAGGGTGCGGGTGACGTGTTCCTGGCCGATGACGTCGGAGAATTTCTGCGGCCGGTATTTGCGCGCGAGAACTTGATAGCTCATCGGAATCCTCGATTATACAGGGGAGCTTCGAGCTACGAGCTACGAGCTGCGAGCTTCGAGCAAGCGGGACGTCCGCGGCCATAGCTGAATGGCTCGCCGCTCGAAGCTCATGGCTCGGAGTTCTACCGCTTGCGTGGCGGAGTCGGGCGGGGTACGCTCATGAATCGAGTTTTACCGCGACGTTGGACGCGAATATTGGAGAAGGCGGCTATGCAACTGAGAATGAGCACACGATCATTGGACGGCATACTGGTGGTGGATTGTAGCGGCCGGCTTATGTTCGGCGAAGAGTCGGCCAGGCTGCGCGACACAGTCAAGACACTGCTGGCCCAGAGCCCGAAGGTGGTGATGAATCTGTGCGAAGTGAATTACATCGACAGCGGCGGGCTGGGCACGCTGGTTTCGCTGTTCACCACTGCCCGCAACGCCGGGGGCGCGGTGAAACTGGCGCGTCTGAGCCAGCGCGTGGGTGACCTTCTGCAGATCACGAAGCTGCTCACTATTTTTGAAGTGTTCGACGATGAAGAGACGGCCGCGAAGTCGTTCCACGCTTAGCAGGCTGCCGGAAGGATCGATTTTCAACGCTCAGGCTGCAGAGTATCGTCCGCGTGGCGGTGTCACCGCAGCGGCTAAAGCCGACTCGGAAAACAGTCCCGCTATCGCAGCGGTGAACCGCTGCGCCACCCAAAATCAAATACGTGACCCGAGAATCAAGTAACCGCGATTAGTTGAGGTCGGACAACTCCAGGAAAGACGAATTCATTGTTGTCCCATCCTGAACGTCCGTGAGCACCAGGGTACGAACTGCTCCATCTTGCGGATAGATGGGTTCGCTAATGATTGGTATCAGGCTCCCCGATGCCGTAACGTACACCGTATAACCTGGGGCGGTGGTCTCATTGTTGGGGTTGAAGGCAAAGGATACGTAGTTGCTCGCCTGCGTGTAGCCAAGGCCTTGAATCGTAACTGGGAGCCCGGGAGCGGTGCTTGGGTTGAGCTCGATATAAACATCCACGCTACCAGGTCCGCTGGGCGAGGCGTGGATGACGCGGAATGCAACGTCGCCAGCTGGCGGCGTCGGGATGTTGTCAGGTATAGACAGGAGGACGACGTTGCTGCCGTTGGTGCCGGTTTGAGAAAATCCAGTCGCAATCACCGTGTACTGCGTCCCGGATCCCCAGCTAACGGAGTCGCTGAAGACCTCGGTGGTGGTGCCCGTCAAAAACCCTTCCATCGTGTCACTCCCCGAAGGTACGTTGGCGTAACCCGGTTGGGTCGGCTGAACACCGAGGAATGGGATATTGAGAAACTCCTGCATGCTGTTGGCCTGTGTGCCGTTAACATCGATATCCAAGGGTTTGGCGTCCTGAATGGCATGGACGAACCTTATCCGCGCAGGAGAGCTCGAACTACAACTTGCGGCGAAAACGGCGAAGACGATCAAGCCGGCAAGGGCCAACGCAAGGGGCAGGGCTTTCAACCAGCGAGACATCTTTAGATTCTCCGTTAATTGAGATCCTTCAATATTATGGCCTGCGGATTCAATTGATCTATATTCTGTTCGTCGGTGAGCACCAGGGTACGAATCGCTGCCTGGGACGAGGTGCCGGCACTGAAGCTCTGAGTAATGAGGACTGGTGTCGTGGTCCCGGTTGCAGTCACGAACATCGTATAATTCGCGCCGTCTACACTGTTGGAATTATAGGGAAGGGTTACGTAGGCGCTCGTGTTTCGGTAGGCAAGGTTCGTGATCGTAGCTGGTGGCGTGGGGGCGTTGGACCCGACCGGTGCAAAATAAATGTCCACGCCCGAGGGTCCGCTCGGCGATGCGTTAATGACGCGGAATACCACGGTGCCGATGGCCGGGACCGTGTTATTTTCCACTGCAGAAATGAGGGCAATTTTGTTGATGTTGGTGCCAGGTCCAGCCGCAACCATTGTGTACTGCGACCCAGGGTTCAAGAAAACGTTGGAGCTAAAGATCTCGGAGCTGGTGGCGGTTTCGAACCCTTCGATCGTGTTATTGCCGGAAGGTACGTTGGTGTGTTCCGAGGCTGGCAGATAATCGAAGAAGGCTACGTTGGTAAAGTCCTTCGTTCCATTGAACTCGATATCGAGGCCGGTGCCATACTGGTCCGTGTCCGGGACGGCATTGACAAAACGAGCCTGCGCGGGACCGCTGGAACCACAACTGGCGGCGAAGATACTCAAGGCAGCCAGGGCCAACGCAAGAGGCAGGGCTTTCAACAAGCGAGACATCCTTTCTCCAACAGGCAGTTTGGTGAGCAAGAAGGATTTTAGCAGCTTGTTGGGTGTGCACCGGGCCTCGGTCGAGGCCCGGATATTTTTCCCGAAGGTGGCAGCGAGACACCCGGTTGTGCGGAATCGGCTCGCTTGCGGTTAGTTGAGGTCATCCAACACTATAGGCGAATCACTAAACCCATTTCCGCTCGAGTTGTCTGTTAGCACAATGGTGCGAATCGAGCCGACGGAAGAGCTGCCGACGCTGAATGGACCAAAGTTAAAGAGCGGTGTCGTGCTCCCATGTACGGTCACGAACATCTGGAACCCTCCGCCTCCGCTATTGTAGTTTTGGGTTGCGTATGTGCTAACACTCTGGTAGGCAAGGCTGGTGACCGCAGCTGAGCATTGACCGGCACCCAAATCACAGGTGACGGGGTACGGGAGGATATAAACATCCACGGGGGTTTGTCCGTCGGGCGATGCGTGAATGACGCGGAAACTCACGCTGCCATTTGGCGGCTCAGTGTTGTTGTCGACTGGATTCAATACGGTGGGGGCGATGCTGCCGTTAAGAAATCCGGTCGCAACCAAAGTGTAGGACGACCCAGAGTTCAAGCTAACGGTTTGGCTTGCGAAGGCAACAGTGGTGCCGCCGGCTTGGAAGCCTTCGATCGTGTCACTCCCCGAAGGTACGCCTATATACGTTGACGCCGAAGCGGCATTAACCCCCACGGAGGAAAATTGCTTCGTTCCGTTAATGTCGATATCCAAGGAGCCGGCTTGCGAGATGGCATTGACAAAGCGGGCCTGCGCACTACTGGAACCACAACTGGCGGCGAAAGCGGCGAAGACGATCAAGGCGGCAATGGACAATGCAAGGGGCAGGGCTTTCAGTAAGCGAGACATAGTATTCTCCAAAAGGCAGTTTTGGTGGCGAGTAAGAACATGAGATGCAAGTATCGTAATCCTAGGTTTTACGGGTGTGTGTAAAATTTTGTATTGGTGAATCTAAGTTAACACGATTTTCCTCCAGGCGTTGGCCGTGAATCGGAAAGCTCAATCCAATTCATCGAGAGGTTCCGGGAGAAGCATGTTGGACGACAAACGTGCCCGTGTCGTGCGCTGCATTCGCGCTTTGCCGGCGGGGACGGTGTCGAGCTACGGAGCCCTGGCCAAGGCCGCGGGCTGGCCGGGAGCTGCGCGTCAGGTGGTGCGCATTCTGCAGCAGGTTGTGGGATTGCCATGGCATCGGGTGGTTGGGTCGGGCGGGGCGATCAAGCTCGGCGGAGAAAATGCCGCTGAACAGAAATTCCGCCTGCGCATGGAAGGTGTAACTTTTCGCGGGGCGCGCGTGGATATGAAACGGCACGAGTTTCACTTTCGCAGGGGGAGGCGTTGAATCATTGAGTCATTGAGGACCAACAACTCAATACCTCAATGACTCGATGATTCAATAGCCTGCCCCGGCAAATTTCCGTCCAGCAAGTCGTAGAGCCGGTTTGCTGGGCAGCGCAATCCGATATAGAAACTTCCGAAGAGAGCGTAGACGGCGCTGACGTGATCGAAGCGCATCTCGTAGATCAGCTTTTTGAAGACCAGGGGATCGTCGGCGAAGAGGTCGACGCCCCACTCCCAGTCGTCGAAACCGATGGAGCCGGTGATGATCTGCTTCACCTCTCCGGCATAGCGGCGTCCGACCAGACCGTGTTCGTTCATCTGGCGCTGGCGCTCTTCCATGGGGAGCGTGTACCAGTTCTTGTCTTCACCGCGGCGGCGATCCATGGGATAAAAACAGATGTACCGATTCGGCGGCATCGCCGGGAACAGGCGCGGCTTCATGGCCTCTTTCTGGCGCGCGATGGTCTCCTGGATCGCCTTTTTCCATTCTTCCGAATGTGGTTCGACGCCGCGTTCGGCGAGGGCTTTGTAGGTCTTCAGCGTCGACTCATACAGTCCCAATTCAATCACCGACAAATACGAAGTCGTGGGCTCCATGAAGTCATTGAGGCGAAGCCGCGCCAGATCGAGCTCCGCCTGATTGAGTAAGTCGAAGCTTTGGCGGAAGTGGACCAACATCAGGTCGCCTTTGTGTCCGAGCAGGGAGAACAGCGCGGACTGGCCCTCGGATTTGCCTTCCATCCCGGCCAGCACTTGGACGGCTTCGTTCGCGATCTCGCGACGGGCGCTCTCGGGGATGGAGCGCCAGGCGGTCCAGCGGAAGCGCATCATCTGGTGAAGGGTGGCGTAGCCTTCAATGGTCAGCGGCACGGCGGGGAGTTGGCCGACGGCGACCGGCAGAGTTTCAGGATGGGTTGGATTCATGAGATTTCCTTGTGGGCTATTGTAATCGCGCGCGTGGAACTCATGGGCTGTTGACGGAAAGTGTATACATACCAGCTTGGTTTCTTATTGTCGCTTGCTAGGGCTTGAACCAAAGGCTTTACCACAGGAGGCACAGAGCAACACAGGGGAAACCCTACACGGCCCCGGTATCCTGAGCGGCACGGGGCGCGGATTGCTCCGGCGTGCACAGGTGTGCTACAAGCAAGCTATATGCGCAAATGGATGAGCGAGCGCTTGAAGCGCCGCAAGAAGACTGGAGATGGATCTACCTCTGCCAAGGAAGCAGCGAAGGCGCCAGAGCCCTTACAGCCTCGGTTTTATGATAATGAGCCTCCTGCGCCGCCTGCGGCTCCCGCCGAGGTTCCGGCAGTTGAATCGCGCCGACCCTCGAGACCGACACCCGCGCCCGAGTCTGCGTCTGAGGCCGTTGCGCCACCGGTCGCAGCGTCTTCGACTGAGCCTAGACCGCGAACAACTCGCCGTCGTCGCAGCCGCGGAGGTCGTGGCGGATCTCGTCAGCGGGCAGCAGCGGCTGCGCTCGCACCCGCGCCTGCGGCAGAGCCGTCCGCAGTTGAGCCGTCTGCCACGGAACCAGCGCTGGCCGGGCAGTTACCGGCTGATGCTGCGCCGACTCAGACGATTTCAGGCCAGACTTTACCGGGACAGACTATGCCGAGCGGGACTATGCCGGATCAGGTGGTGGCGAGCCAGGCCGCGCCCGCTGGAGTGGCGCCGGCTCCCACCCGCGCCAGCAAGGGAACGGTAGTTCTGGCGATCGGATTGCCGGGATCGGGCAAGAGTTCATGGTTCAAGCGGCACAACATTCATCCGCTCTCCAGCGATCTGCTCCGCGAACTTCTTTTCGATGACGCGCAGGAGCAGCGCTTTCAGGATCTGGTGTTTTCGAACCTGCGCTCGATGCTGAAGGCGCGGCTGATTGCGCGGCGTCCCATGAATTATGTGGATGCGACGAACCTTACTCCGCACGACCGCCATAGCTGGATCAAACTGGCCAAGGATTACGGCTACGACGTGCAGGGAGTGTTCTTCGATGTCCCGGTAGAAGTTTGCATGGAACGCCACCAGAGGCGTGGACGCGCCGTTCCAGAAGAGATCATGCGGAAGATGGCGGGCAAGCTGAAGGCTCCGACGTTTGATGAGGGATTCTCGAAGATCACGGTCGTGCGAGTGAAGCAGAAAGAGGCAGCGGCCGGATAGAGGCGACTGATTCTCAGCCCTTCAGGTACGGCAGCAGTTCTCGAAACGCGGGGGCGCCCGACGAGCGCAGCAGTTCGTAGATCATCATTTCGGTGGAAGAAAGAATGGCTCCGGCCGCACGCATCCGATCAAGTCCGATCCGCCAGTTTAATTCTGTCCTGGAGCTGACGGCATCTGACGCAACGTGCACCAGATAGCCTTCCCGCAGCGCTCCCAGTGCGGTTTGCATCACGCAAATGTGGGTTTCCATGCCGCACAGCAACGCGGTCGTCCGCTGACCGGGCAAGCGCTTCAGCAAGGAGCAGAACACATCGCTGCCGAAGCAGGAGAAGGTCAGTTTGTCGATGGGCGGATTGTCCGGCAGCAGGGACGCAATGTCGGGCACGGTGTTACCCAGGCCCTTTGCGTATTGCACTGTCACCAGCGCCGGAATCTTGAGGATGCCAGCCAGGCGAATCAGCAGTTGCACATTTCGCACCAGCCGTTCTTTTTCCCAGATCGGCGGCAGCAATTTTTCCTGCATGTCGACCACGATGAGTGCGCAGTGCTCGGCCTCCAGTGGACGCCGCGCCATTTCGGCGTAATCGGTGTCGGGTGGCATGGTTTCCGAAAAAGCTCCTGGAAGCGTTTCGCTGCTGGGCATGGCAACTCCTTTGGACCGCTGCCAGAGATTCTAACTCGGGTCTCATCACTTACGCCGCCAATCGACGGCGCCAAGCGGTTTTGCGGGTGCGGCGAAATGGTTTAGAATCGCGATATAGCCCGGTCGTTCAACGGTAGGACTGCAGCCTCTGGAGCTGCGTATCGGGGTTCGAATCCCTGCCGGGCTGCCAACCTTTTCACCATGAGAATTCATTCTGCTATGACCTGCGGGGGGCTGTCGCTTCATCAGTTCAAACTTAATTCAGTGGCGCAGCGGACGGATCGGTCAGGGCGATTAGTTTTCCGGGCGGATAGTCTTCTGGGGTGAGAGGAGTGTCAGGTTCGGGATTGACGATGGTCAGCAGATCGCCGCTAAGAATTCCCCGAATGACGAGGCAGTCACCTTCGATGGCGACAACTCGGTATTGCTCGTCGAAGATTGACATCCTGTGCTCCGATGCAAAGTTTTGATGCGCAATTTGATACTGACGATGCCTTGCTGTGGCGGGACAGTTCACGGGACGAACCACTCTTAGGAACAGTGGAACAAGGCTGCAGCAGAGGATATCCCCGCCCTGGGCTATGCGGTCGTACTCCGGCTCGCGTCGATCGCTTTGGTTGAGTCCCACAGCGTGGGCGGAAAGTTGCGAGTGACGCCTGGTTCAGTTGCCATGCTTTGCCGATGGCCGCACGTCAGGCAGATCGCTCCTACTGCCCGGCTGTCGGTTTCTTTCGATATTTCATTCTCGCGCACCGCGATCGAGCCCGCCACGACCGGGCCCGCGCATTCGTCACACAAGTAAGCGGAGAGGTGCAGATACTGCCTTTTCATTGGGTCCTCCAAACTTAAGCGACGGCTCTACGCTATACGTCGGCCGCTCACCAGCTTAATGACCAACATCACCAGAGCAACCACCAGCAGCAAATGAATCAGACTGCCGGCGACGTGGAAGCTGAAACCGAGAAGCCACAGAATCACAAGCACAACGAAGATTGTCCAAAGCATGTCGATCTCCTTCACGCAATTGAGGGTCTGCAAAATTCAGCCGGCCGGAGCGAGCGATTTCCCGCACTCCAGGCAAGACGTCTTGGACCGCGAGGTTATTAAGCCGCAGAACGGACACATCCTTTGCGATGCATAACCGCGAACCGGCGGCGTAACGGAAGCAAACCACTTCGAAGCGGACGCGGTAATTCTGGTGAGTCGTCTGCGAAAACGCTCGCGCAACTGACGAAAAGCGCGTTCCATGCAATAAGGATGACACGAGGAAGGCCAGTTATTCTGAGCAAGATTGCTCACATCCGGCAGGTGGTCAGTTCTCAGGTGTCAGGTCTAATGTGTCAGGGAGAGCATCCGGGTTTCCTGAGACTGAGACTGACGCCCTAGCCTTTGGCCAAAGTGAGCAATGTAGACCAGCTTTCCTGCCGCTGGTTGTGCGATTATGACGATTGAGTCGAGCACTTCCTCTCTCTCTTTCAGGTTCTCTGAGCTAAGTCAGTTCATCTGAAGTCGTTTCCTCTTAGTTTCGCAGATCCCAAAGGAACAATTCATGAAAAAGATAATGTCGCTGCTATTGATGAGTTTGATCGGTATGGTTGGAACCATGGCGTGGGCAGGATCGGCGCGTGAGGACTCGGTCGACCGCATGCAAAAATCGGTGGACGTTCTGCACGCCATCATGTCGACGCCCGACAAAGGCATCCCGGAAGAAGTGTTAAGCGGCGCAAAGTGCATCCTGGTAGTTCCCGACCTGATCAAAGGTGGCTTCATCTTTGGCGGCAAACACGGTCGAGGTGTTGCTACGTGCCGCACAGCTGATGGGTGGAGCGCTCCTGCCTTTGTTTCGGTTGGCGGTGGGAGTTGGGGGTTACAGATCGGCGTTGAAGACGTGGACTTGGTCATGCTGATCATGAACGACCGGGGTTTGCAGCACCTGCTCTCCAGCAAGTTCGAACTGACCGGTGAAGGATCGGTTGCGGCAGGCCCGGTTGGCCGGCACGCTTCCGCTGGAACCGACTGGCTACTGAATACCGAAGTCCTGACCTACTCGCGCTCGAAAGGCGTGTTCGCCGGCCTGACGTTGGAAGGTGCGGTGGTGGAGCAGGATAACGACTCGACGCGCGCCATTTATGGCAAGCACATGAACTTCCGCAACATCCTTTCGGGCAAGGCTGCAACTCCCGTAAGCGGCAACGCCTTTGTAAAGGCTGTGTCCGAGGCGGGCCAACAGGCACACATCGCAGAAGCCAGAGAGGACAACAAGTAGGCTGATAGGCCCCTAGGAAGCATGATTTCCGCTGACCGGAACCGGGCACTGGTTCCGGTCAGTTCTATTTGACCAGAAAGATGTTGGCATACTTGACAATGGCAGCCTACAAGCCTAATATTGATCTTGAGCAAGCACTTAATTGTTATCCTTATCTCTTTCATTTCCTCTGAGTTAGCCTGTCTGAACAGTGTCTCCTCTTTGATTGCTCGGAGGAGTCTGAGTTACGATACTGCCAGTCCGCTGGGGATATTTTCGACTGCAAACCCAAGCTGATCAAGGTCCATGCGGCAGCGATAAGACAGATCGAAGAACACAGATCGAAAACCGGGAAGGGAACCATGAAAAATATCAAGTTTGTTGTAAAAGTCAACCGCGGCGGTGCTCACGCTCCTCAATACGTGCTGCGGATCGATCGGCTTCCCATCCAGACGACGACTGACCGCAAACTGGCCCTGGTGATGGGGAGATTTACGGCGGAAGACGCGGTCAAGTCGATGCAGAATTCCCACTGCAGCCCAGAGTTGGTATCCGTGCGGGTTAGCGCCTAGCATTCTCGGTTGCGCTGGGTGCTTCTTATTTTGACCCACTTTCATTGACCCGGACTACACACGCCAATGCGCTCCTCCCGAGTGTGTCGTCGCTGTGCGGTCTATCCAAAGCGGTTGCAATCGGAGCCGTTGGAATCGGAGTCATCGCCTTCAGTTGGTCTAGTTCCGTCTGCAGGTTCTTCGAATCGGTGCGGGTCCTAATTTCGTAGCGATCTTTTTTATGTCGAACCTCCTCGCGTCCTTCATTCAGCTCGTGGAGGCAGCAGCGGCGCAGCAAAAGACGGTCAATATTGACCAGTTGTTTCCGGATATCTGTGCCATAGTAGATGGAGGATTAAGTCTGGGGACGCTGCGTCTGAGCGGCCTATTCTTTCTCTTTAGAACGAGTCTTGGAACGAGACTTTGACTGGGGCTATGCAAAAACGTAAATGTTCGGACTGCGGTGGGGAGCTGGTTCTGGCGGTGCGTGCGAGCCAACCCCAGAGTACAAATGACGGGCCAAGCCTGGTGACCAGCGCGTTTACAAGCTGGAGATGCGGGACTTGCGGCTCGGCCTTTACGGCAGCACAGCTTCGCGAAGACAAGCGCGAACGGTCAAAGACGGAACACGCGTGAGTGTTTGGCTTGTTGCGGAAGAGCGGCGCAGTCTCACCTCAGCAGCTAAAAGCAGCTAAAGCCAACCTGAAAACAAGCTTACCTGTCGCAACGGAGAGCCGCTGCGCCACCCGCAATCAAGGCAACGCTGACTTTTTCAGCGGTTTCTGCAGCCTGTTAAGACGTTAGTCTCCCGAGGGCATCAGTTCGTCCGATGCCTCCCAGCAAGGGGACAGCAGCGATGGATCGGACAGCAATGCATCGGTCAGCAAGGGATCGAATGACGGATCCGTCATAGTCATAGTAGTCGTGATGCCGTGGCCATGTCCCGTTTGCACAGTTGTGTCGTCGGTGAACTGCGCTTCCTCCGTTGAGCCTTCGAGCGCCATGGTGGACGTGGTGCCGCTGGTGATTACCTGCTGCACCGCATCGAAGTATCCGGTTCCGACGAAGCGCTGGTGCTTCACGGCTTCATAGCCGACCTGCTGCTCGCGCAGGAATTCCTTTTCCTGCAGACGCGAGTAAGCGGTCATGCCAGCCTGCTTGTAGCCGCGGGCGAGTTCGAACATGGCCAGGTTGAGCGCGTGGAACCCCGCCAGCGTGATGAACTGGAACTTGTATCCCATGCGGCCAAGCTCGTGCTGGAAGGCGGCGATGGTGGCGTCGTCCAGATTCTTCTTCCAGTTGAATGAGGGCGAGCAGTTATAAGCCAGCAACTTGCCGGGATAGACCTTATGAATGGCCTCGGCGAATTCGCGGGCTTCCTCGAGATCGGGTTTGGAGGTTTCACACCAGAGAATGTCGGCATAGGGGGCATAGGCAAGGCCGCGGGCGATGGCGGACTTTAAACCGCTCTTAATGTGGTAGAAGCCTTCGACGGTGCGCTGGCGGGTCACGAATTCGCGGTCGCGCGGGTCGATGTCGCTGGTCAGAAGCGTGGCGCTGTCGGCGTCGGTGCGAGCCATGATCAAGGTCGGAACGCCCATCACATCGGCAGCGAGCCGGGCTGCGACCAGTTTCTGGATCGCTTCGGTGGTCGGCACCAGCACTTTGCCACCCAGGTGGCCGCACTTCTTGGCGGATGAAAGCTGGTCCTCAAAATGAACGCAGGCGGCGCCCGCTTCGATCATAGCCTTCATTAGTTCGAAGGCATTGAGGTTGCCGCCGAAGCCAGCTTCGGCGTCGGCGATGAGCGGTGGGAACCAGTTGACGCCGTTCAGACCTTCGGCGTGGTGGATCTGGTCTGCGCGCATCAGGGCCTGATTGACACGGCGCACGAGATTGGGCACGCTGTCGGCGGGATAGAGACTTTGGTCGGGGTACATCTGGCCGGCGTTGTTGGCGTCGGCGGCGACCTGCCAGCCGCTTATATAGATGGCCTTCAATCCAGCCTTGACTTGCTGGACGGCCTGGTTGCCAGTCATGGCGCCGAGCGCGGGGATGAACGGTTCGGCTTTGTCATGCAGCAGGCTCCAGAGGCGTTCCGCGCCGTGGCGGGCGATGGTGTGTTCGATCTGGAACGAGCCTCGAAGGCGGTTCACATCGCTTTGGGTGTACGGACGCGCGATACCACGCCATCGAGGGCTGCTCTGCCAGTTGTTGCCTTGCCCGTTGCTGCCGTGCCGGTTGGAGGTCGAAAGCATCATTTGTGTATCCCCGTTCAGAAGTTTGCGTCCAGGTGCAGTAGAACGCGAAGTACGCCTCCTGACAAACGGCGCTGTCCGCCGGGAGCCAGTGGGTCAAAATGACCTAGTGGGTGGGATGCAGGTCTGCAAACGGCGCGGCGAACGACTATGATGTTGACCTATGAACCCGACTATTGTTGAGAAGAACTCCGTTGAGAGCCCGGCGCTGACCCAGAAGCAGATTGAGGCTGGCATTCTTACAGCGGAAGCCCAGGCATTCCTGTTGAAACTTGCGGCTCGCTTCGAGTCCCGGCGGCAGGAACTGCTGGCGCGGAGGCGAACCGTGCAGCAGGAAATCGATCACGGCATTTCTCCGCATTTTCTGCCGGAGACGGCTGAGATCCGCCAACGCGAGTGGAAAGTGGCGCCGATCCCGAAGGACTTGCTCGATCGCCGCGTGGAAATTACCGGGCCGGTCGATCGCAAGATGATTATCAACGCGTTGAACTCCGGGGCCAGCGTTTTCATGGCTGATTTCGAGGACTCCAATTCGCCCACCTGGAGCAATAATATTGAAGGCCAGCACAACCTGCGGGACGCGATTCGTGGGACGATCCTGTACGTGAGTCCTGAGGGAAAACAATACCAGCTTGGATCCAATCTAGCCACGCTGATGGTGCGGCCGCGGGGATGGCACCTGGACGAAAAGCACTTTCTGGTTGAGGGGAAGCCGATTTCCGGTGCGCTGTTTGATTTTGGTCTGTTCTTTTTTCACAATGCTGCCGCCTTGCTGAACAAGGGCACCGGCCCTTACTTCTACCTGCCGAAGCTGGAGAATCATGTGGAAGCGCGGCTGTGGAACGACGTGTTTTGTTTTGCGCAGGACGAACTGAAGATCCCGCGCGGATCGATTCGCGCCACCGTCCTGATCGAAACCATTCTGGCGGCGTTTGAAATGGACGAGATCCTTTACGAATTGCGCGACCATTCGGCGGGACTGAACTGCGGACGCTGGGACTACATTTTCAGCTACATCAAGAAGTTTCAGGCGCATCCTGAATTCGTTCTGCCGGATCGATCGCTGGTCACGATGGAGACGCATTTCCTGAGCTCCTACGTCGAATTGCTGGTTCAAATCTGCCACCGGCGCGGCATCCATGCGATGGGGGGAATGGCAGCGCAGATTCCGATACGGAACGATGCGGCGGCCAACGAACAGGCGCTGGAGAAAGTGCGGCGCGACAAACTTCGTGAGGTGAAGGCCGGCCATGACGGGACATGGGTTGCACATCCGGGACTGGTGCCGGTGGCAAAAGAGATTTTCGATAAGTACATGCCGGAACCGAATCAGATTTCTTCGGATAAGAAATCGACTGAGCGTGCCAGCCGGACAGTGCAGGCGAAAGATCTGCTTGACGTTCCCACAGGCGATATTACCGACGAAGGATTGCGTTGGAACATCGACGTTGGGCTGCAGTACCTGCATTCATGGCTGCAGGGATCGGGTTGCGTTCCAATCTATAACCTGATGGAGGATGCGGCGACCTGTGAAATCTGCCGCGCCCAGGTGTGGCAATGGGTCAAGCACGGCGCGCACCTCAAAGATGGCAGGCTGGTGACGGCAGACATGGTGAAGGAGATTATCCACCAGCGGGCAGGGGAATTGGGCGTCGGTTTGGGTAACGATGAGAAGTTGCGCCAAGCGGCTCGAGTTCTCGAAGACCTGACGACGAGTACGGAGTTTGCGGAATTTCTGACGCTTGCCAGTTACGATTTATTGGACTAGAACGTCAATTGATGGTGATGCACGGACGCAGAGGTACTGCCGGCAACCCCCCGATTCACCTTGTGCCGATTGAACTAGCCTTCCTCTCGCAGTTACGGGAACATGTTGCCGCGCGTGAAATCGAGCGCGGGATTGCCTGTCTGCGATCGCACCAGAATCTGATCGCCAAGCTCGATCCCTCCCAAGAAAATGCCGCTCGCCTGCTGGCGCAGCTCGCGATCTGGAGCGATATTGGATTCAGCGGGCCGCCGCTCAAAGAACTTCTGCAACACTTCGAACGCATGGACACGGGATTGCGATCGAAGCTCTCGATCGTCGACTACATCTGCCTGCGCATGGCCGAGGGAATGGCGGCGATGGCGGAAGAGGCGATGGAAATGGCGATCGGCCATTTTGACTTCGTCCTGAGCTTGGGGGAAGAGCTGGACGACCGGTTTCTGCTCGCCATTGTTTATTTCTGGAAGGGCCGCTGCCTGCGGAGACGAGGCGAGTACGACGAAGCCCTGATCTACACCGTGAAGGGAAAGGATCTGGCGGTTGGGTTAGGGCATCCGCGAATGGCGGCGGTGATGCAGGTGCTCGAAGGCTGGCTCTATTTTCAGCAGGGCAGATGGAAAGAAGCCGTGCGCATCTCGCAGGCGGCGGAAAACGCGCTGCGCGAGACCGACGACTATGTGACGCTCGGCAACATTCAATCCTTCTACGGACGCATGGCGCGCCGGGAAGGCCGCTTCGATAAAGCGATCGAGTTTTTCGAGAGCGCGATTCGCTACTATGGCAAGCGGGATCCGCGGCATGCAAACCTGGCGCGATCGCTGGCCAATATGGCACTTGCCAAGCGCGGAATCGCTCTTCAGTTGCAGAAAAGAATCGACCGCGACGCCCAGCGGCGGCGAAAGACCTCGGCCGGGGGTGATGTTCGCGGTGTCGATCTTCAGAACAAAGATTCGCGCAAGCATGACTATCGCGGCCGCCTAATTCAGCTTCGCCGCGAAGCGATCGAGCACTTGGAGGCCGCCCGCGCCATTTACCAGTTGCGCCCAAGCCATCACGGAGCCGGCACAGTTTACCTGAATGCCGCGTACATCCACCTCGATGGTGGGGATTTTCAGCGGGCCGAGACAGAAGCGGCCTCGGCGTATGAGCTCGGGGAAGAGAAGCAGGACTACATTCTGATGGGCCGGGCGCGCATTCTGGAGTGCATGATTGAGAATGCGAAGGTGGAAGAAGAGATCGGTGAGGCTGCCGATCCGGGAAGCCATGCGCGCCGCGCCTTCGAGTTCAGTCAAGAGGCGATTGATCTCGCGAAGCATACCCAGCATCATCTGTTGCTCGCCAACGCGCATCTGTGGCAGGGATTGACGCAGTGCAATTCGTTTTTTGACAATCCGGAAGCGGCTCGCGAATCATATGACCTGGCGCGGGCGTCGTGCGGGACAAATCAACCGGACAACAACATGTGGCAGGATCTACAGACGTTGGGCGCGAAAATTCTGCGCAAGGGAAGCGTGCATCCGGCGCTGAAAGCGTGGTCGCAGGGTGCGGTGGGCGAGAAGACGTTCCGGCAAATCAGCGAAGAGTTTGCCGAGATTGTGATCGCCCGGGTCTGGGAACGCGAAGGCCGAAAAGTGTCCCGAGTGGCGGCCCGGCTTTCGATTTCTCCCAAGAAAGTGCGTCGCATCCTGGCGCGGGTGGGACGGCGAAAGCCGCACCCGCGCTAGCGGAAAGCGGTGTTGATGGATAGTGGGTCAGTTGCCGGTCTCGCGGACCATGATGGAGTCTAGAGAAATTGTTGGAATTTCTGGAGGCACATGAAGAACTACATGGGCGTGGGAGTAGCTATCGGCATCGCCGTGGGAGCTGGGCTCGGAGTAGCACTACATAACATCCCTTTCGGCGTCGGCATCGGAATAGCCTTGGGCGTAGTCTTCGGGCTAGTCATGAAGCGACGGAAATAGAATTCACACTGAGCCACTAATTGCGGCTTGTATCCCTTGAATCTTGACTATACACTAGTAATATAGTAGAGTTAATCGTGTTAAATGGCGCCGGGCAGGTTGATGCCGTGGCGACGCAGAAATCGAAAGAATCGACGGGCAAATCTGAGAATCGAAAATCTATGAAAATCGCAAGAGATGTAACGGAACTGATCGGCCACACGCCGCTGGTGCGACTGAACCGGGTTACGGAGGGCGCGGTCGCCGAAGTCGTGGCGAAACTGGAGAGCCAGAATCCTCTGGGCAGTGTGAAAGACCGCATCGGCGTGAGCATGATTGCCGACGCCGAGCGTGCCGGCCGGATTCGTCCCGGAAAAACCGTTCTGATTGAGCCGACCAGCGGCAACACCGGAATCGCTCTCGCCTTTGTGGCGGCCGTGAAGGGGTACAAGCTCATCCTTACCATGCCCGAAACCATGAGCCTGGAGCGGCGCGTGCTACTGCTGGCTTTGGGCGCCGAGATCGTTCTTACGCCGGGTCCGCGGGGAATGAAGGGAGCGGTTCTGAAAGCCGAAGAACTGCTGGCCAGCACCGCAGACGGCTACATGCTGCAGCAATTCGACAACCCGGCCAATCCGAAGATCCACTACGAGACTACTGGTCCCGAGATTTGGGAGGAGACGGACGGGCGCGTCGATTTTCTGATTTCCGGGGTCGGCACGGGGGGCACCATTACTGGTGTCTCCGAATACATCAAGCCGAAGAAGCCGTCGTTCAAGGCCGTGGCCGTGGAGCCAACGGATAGTCCGGTGCTCTCTGGCGGAAAACCAGCACCGCACAAGATTCAAGGCATCGGCGCCGGTTTTGTTCCGAGCATTCTGCGGAGGGATTTCGTTGACGAAGTGATTACCGTGAGCAACGAAGACTCCATCAACATGGCGCGGCGGCTTCCGCTCGAAGAAGGACTGCTGGTAGGCATCTCTTCGGGAGCGGCGGTGGTCGCGGCTTTGCAGGTGGCGCGCCGTCCTGAAAATGTCGGGAAATTGATTGTTGTGGTTCTACCGTCGTTCGGCGAGCGCTACTTGAGTAGTATCCTCTTCGAAGGACTCCGGAACCAAGCGTTGCAGATTCCAACGTCGCAAGTTCCGGCCTGATCCTTAAACCGGTCCTCGTAATCTTGGACCCATAATCTTGGACCCATGCCGCATCTGTTGTCGCTAATTCGCGAGGACGTTACCACGGTGCTGGAGCGCGATCCCGCGGCGAAGTCGCGCCTGGAAATTTATCTCTGCTACTCCGGTCTGCATGCGGTGTGGTTCTATCGCATGAATCACTGGTTGTGGAACCACGGTTTCTTTCTCGTGGCGCGCTGGTTGTCGCAGGTCGCGCGCCTTCTCACCGGCATCGAAATCCATCCCGGAGCGCAGATCGGCCGGCGTTTGTTCATCGATCATGGTATGGGCGTGGTAATTGGCGAGACTGCTATTGTCGGCGAGGACGTTACGCTCTATCAGGGTGTGACGCTCGGTGGAACGGGCAAGGAGCACGGGAAGCGGCACCCGACGCTTCTCGACAACGTGGTGGTTGGCGGAGGCGCGAAAATCTTGGGCAACATCACGGTGGGGAGCAATTGCCGAATTGGCGCGGGATCGGTCGTGCTGCGCAACGTGCCCGACGATTCCACCGTGGTGGGCGTGCCGGGACACATCATTTTTCGGGAAGGCAAGCGAGTGGTGATCACCGATCCCAAGCAAATTAACGATCCGCTTTCGGAGGCCTTGGCCGCGGTTGCGTCCGAGGTGAACAGGTTAGCGGAACGAGTGCATCAACTAGAGGGCACGGGCGGAAGTGAGCCGCTGTCTGCATCGTTGCAGCGGATCATGGAAGATATCGACTATCAGATCTAGTGGAACGACGTCTCGCCCGTCTGGCAGTTCGGTGGCCGGGCGGGGACGCCCGGCGCTCTATCGGGTCTTCTTTTTCAGCACGGCAAGTGTCACCAACGTAACTCCCCTATCGCCTCAACCCAAGTATGATTGACTGACGTTTTTTGGGTCGAGATCTTCTACGGATGAAATACGGCTTCGTAATCGATCACCGCAAGTGCATCGGATGCCACGCCTGCACGGTGGCGTGCAAAACCGAGAACCAGGTGCCGGTGGGCGTGAATCGGACCTGGGTCAAGTACGTCGAGAAAGGCGTTTTCCCCAACACGCGCCGCGTATTTCAGGTTACGCGCTGCAACCATTGCGAGAAGCCTCCCTGCGTCACCATCTGTCCGGTGACCGCGATGTACCAGCGCAAGGACGGGATTGTCGATTTCAACTCCGACCGCTGCATTGGCTGCAAGGCTTGCATGCAGGCCTGTCCGTACGATGCGATTTATATGGACCCGGACGATGGCACGGCCACCAAGTGCCATTTCTGCGCGCATCGCACCGAAGTTGGATTGGAACCCGCGTGCGTGATCGTATGCCCGGAACACGCCATCATTGCTGGAGATCTGAGCGATGCTGCGAGCGAAGCGGCGCAACTGGTGGCGCGGGAGTCCGTGCGCGTGCGCAAGCCCGAGCAGGGAACTCAGCCCAAGCTCTACTACATCGATGGCGATGAGAGCGCGATCGTGCCGACGGCGGCACGTCATGAGTCGATTTATATGTGGTCGCAGCGCAATGCGGCCGTGTTTGGCGGCGGTGCTGCTTATACGCTCGATAGTCCTTTGCTGCAGAAGGATGCACTGGCGGCTTATGACGTTTCCCATGCGCGTCCGTGGGGATGGCAGGTGCCAGCTTATTGTTGGACCAAATCCATCGGCGCGGGCGCGCTTGCTGTGCCGGCGATCGCGATGGCGCTGGGAAGATTGTCGGGTAACCGGGTCAGGGATATTGCGCTCGCGAGCGTCGCGCTGCTGTTCACGGCGCTAACCACGGTGCTGCTGGTTTGGGATCTCGATCACAAGGAACGATTCCTCAGGGTGGTGTTCACGCCACAAAGCAAATCGTGGTTGGCGCGCGGTGCGTTCATTCTGATTGCATACAGTGGGTTGTGTGGCGTGTTCTGGTTGGCGGCGGTGTTGGCATTTTCTGTCGTCACTTCGATCCTGTTGTGGCCCACGGTGCTGGTGGGATTCTGCGCAGCCGCCTACACCGCGTTTCTCTTCGGACAATGCGAAGGTCGCGACCTGTGGCAAACGCCGCTCCTGCCGGCACATTTGATCGTTCAAGCATTGCTCTGTGGATCGGCGGTGCTGGCGCTGCTTCCGGATGCCATCGGCGGATCGGCGCAGGTTTTGTCATTCGCTATTCCCACGCTAGTCATCAGCTTGGGATTGCATTTGCTCATGCTGCTCGGCGAGGTTGCGATGCCTCACACTACCGACAACGCGCGCTACGGGGCTCGACTGATGACGCACGGACCGTTCGCACGCGCATTTTGGGGCGGGGCAGTTGGGGTGGGTGGAGTCATTCCGATATTGCTCTTGCTAGTGGGTTCTTTCGGTGCGTCCAGCCGCATCGCAGCCGGACTGGCCAGCGTGCTGGCTCTAGCTGGACTGCTGATTTTTGAATGGTGCTTTGTGATGGCGGGGCAGAGCGTGCCGAATAGCTAGTTTGGAAAGCATTATGGAGATTCAGCAATGACCGATTTCAAGCGCGACGGCAGCCATCTTTCGTATTGTCCGCCGGTTGAGAAATGGGACGATTGGGTCGAGTACGATGCCGAAGCCTGGCCACGTCGCGTAGAAAAGCACTACCAGCTTGTTCCCACCATTTGCTTCAACTGCGAATCGGCCTGCGGACTTCTCGCCTATGTCGATAAGAAAACGGGACAAGTTACGAAGTTTGAAGGTAACCCGAAGCATCCGGCCAGCCGCGGACGCCTTTGTGCGAAAGGGCCGGCCACGATCACGCAGATTCACGATCCAGATCGCATCCTTTATCCGATGAAGCGCTCCGGGCCGCGCGGCGGTGGGAAATGGACCCGAACTTCGTGGGGCGAAGTATTGGAGACCTTTGGTGCGCGCATCCGCAAAGCGTTTCAGGAAAATCGCGGCGAGGAAGTCATGTACCACGTGGGCCGTCCGGGCCATGACTTCATCATGGAGCGCACCCTGCAGGCCTGGGGCATTGATGGCCACAACTCGCACACGAATGTGTGCTCGTCTTCGGCGCGGCTTGGCTATCTGCTTTGGCACTATGCCGACCGTCCTTCGCCCGACCACGCGAACGCGCGCTTCATTCTGCTGCTCTCCGCGCATCTTGAGTCCGGCCACTATTTCAATCCTCATGCGCAGCGCATCATCGAAGGGAAAATGGCCGGAGCAAAGCTCGCCGTCATGGACCCGCGGCTTTCGAATACGGCGAGCATGGCGGATTACTGGATGCCGAGCTATCCAGGCACCGAAGCGGCGGTGCTGCTGGCGATGGCGATGGTAATCCTTGGCGAAAATCGATTCGATGCCAACTTCGTGAAGACCTGGACGAACTGGGAAGAACTTGAAGTCGATGGCTTTTCCGCCAAGGGGCAAAGTTTCGAAGCCCTGATCGGCGCGCTGAAGCGGCACTACGCGAGGTTCACTCCCGAGTTTGCGGAAAAGGAAAGTGGAGTGAAGGCGGAGGTCATCGTCAAGACCGCCCGCGAGATTGCGACCGCCGGAAGCCGCTTCGCATCGCATCTGTGGCGGGGCAGCGCCTCCGGCAATTTGGGCGGATGGCAATCGACACGCGCATTGATGCTGCTCCATGTGCTGACCGGTTCGGTGGGAACTCCCGGCGGACACAATCTGAATGCGTGGAACAAATTCGTGCCGCGTCCGTTCAAGAATCCACCGCCGCAGAAACGATGGAATGAACTGCTCTATCCGCAGGAATGGCCGCTGTGCACTCATGAAATGTCGCCCTTGCTCCCGCACTTTCTCAAGGAAGGCCGCGGCCGCATCGAAGCTTATTTCACTCGCGTATTCAATCCCGTTTGGACTTATCCCGATGGATTTTCCTGGATCGAAATGCTGCGCGACGAAGAGAAGGTCGGCCTGCATGCCGCGTTGACGCCGACTTGGAGCGAGACGGCGTGGTTCGCGGATTATGTTTTGCCGATGGGCTTCAGCTCGGAGCGTCACGACCTGATGAGCCAGGAGTCTTACGCCGGAAAGTGGATCGGCTTTCGCCAGCCGGTGGTGCGCGTTCTGCAGGAACGGGAAGGGAAGAAGTTCGACTACACCTATCAGGCGAATCCGGGAGAAGTTTGGGAAGAGGATGAGTTCTGGATCAACCTCTCTTGGGCGATCGATCCCGACGGTTCGATGGGAATTCGGCAGTGGTTTGAATCTCCGTATCGTCCCGGACAGAAGCTGACAGTTGACGAATACTATGGATGGATTTTTGAAAATTCCGTTCCAGGATTGCCAGAGGCCGCTGCAAAAGAGGGCTTGAAGCCGCTTGAATATATGCGCAAGTACGGCGCGTATGAAGTGACCACTGACGTCTACAAGCTGAACGAGAAGCCGGTGACTCCGGCCGATCTATCGGGATCGAAAGTCGAAGCGAGTGGTGTGGTCACCAAGGATGGCAAAGCAGTCGGCGTAATGATCAATGGCGAAGCGGTTGTCGGCTACAACACGCCTTCGCGAAAACTGGAGTTGTTTTCGAAAACCATGGCCGATTGGAAGTGGCCGGAGTTCGCGCTTCCGGAATATTATCGCAGCCACATTCATCGGGCAGCGCAAGCGGCGTCCATGGGAACGCCCGCGGAAGATTTCGATCCAGAGTTCGACCCACGATACATGCCGCTCGTGGAATGGCCCAAGGATTCGAACGGCGAGGTGTACACGCTGTTGCCGATTTTCCGATTGCCGCATCTTATTCACACACGGTCGGGGAACTCGAAATTTCTTTACGAGATCGCACATAAGAATCCGCTCTGGTTGAATCCGGCGGACGCTAAGAGGCTCGGTGACATTCGTACTGGCGATTTGCTCAAAGTGCACACTGAAATCGGCTTCTTCGTATTGCATGCATGGATCACCGAGGGGCTGGCGCCGGGAGTGGTCGCCTGCTCTCACCATATGGGACGCTGGCGCCTGAATAAAGAGGATCAGATCGAACGCATGTCGAGCGCTTGGGTCGACCTGCAAGAAGTTGGCAAGGGGCAATGGAAGATGCGCCAGATCTCGGGAGTGGAACGCTATGAAACGTCTGATCCCGACACGCAGCGAGTCTGGTGGAGCGATGCTGGCGTGCACCAGAACCTTACTTTTCCTGTGCATCCCGACCCCATCACCGGCATGCACTGCTGGCACCAGATGGTGCGCGTGGAGCGGGCTGGCGCCGACGACCGCTACGGCGACATCTTCGTCGATACCAATCTTTCCTTTGCGGTATATCAACGGTGGAAGGCGCTCACTCGTCCCGCGCCGGGGCCTGGGGGGCTGCGCCGTCCGTTGTGGATACCGCGGGTCGTGCGGCCTGAGGAAGCGGCGTTTTATATGAAGACCTAACGTGGCGTTGTAAAATGACAACATGCCGTTGCAACCAGGAAATCCGACATTCAACAAGAAACGCACCCCGCCTCCGGACGAGACGTTTGAAGAAGCGGCCTATCTGAAAGCGCTGGGAGAAAAGCAGAAGGTCGTGAGCCTGAAGCTGGCCGATGGCGAAGTGGTCCGCGGCTGGATTGAGTACTACGACAAGAACATGGTGCGCGTGACGCGCGAAGATGGTCCGAATTTGTTCATCTTCAAGCATGAGATTGTTTATATCGCGGAAGACAGTAAGAAAAAGTAACCGGTAAGTCAGCTCTCAGTTCCCGGTTGTCAGTTCTCAGAGATCCAGCGCCCAGCCGTGGAAGCGAAGGCCTAGACATCGAATGACATCCCATCAATCTTTGGATTTGATTTCTCCTATGCAGGCTATGGCGCGCGAAGCGGGCAGCCTGCTGATGGACCACTTTCGGCAGCACGTTAAGATTGAATATAAGGGCGACGTGGACCTGGTTACCGTGGCCGACCGAGAATCGGAAGCGCTGATCCTGGCGCGCATTCGCAAGCAGTTTCCGACTCATGACGTGATGGGTGAAGAGGGAACACGCATTGAAACTGGCGGGGAGTACAAGTGGTATGTCGATCCGCTCGATGGCACAACGAACTTTGCGCACGGCTATCCGGTGTTTTGCGTTTCGCTTGCGGTCGAAGGCCGGGGACATCGGATCGCGGGCGTGGTTTATGATCCGACGCGCGACGAGATGTTCGCCGCTGAACTCGGCAGTGGCGCGCGGCTGAACGACAAAGCAATCCGTGTTTCGGCCACCGCGAATCTGGGAGAGTGCTTGATCGCCACAGGTTTCCCGAGCCACAAACGGCATAAGAACCCGAATATTTATTTCTATCACCAGCTCACGCTGCGTACCCACGGAGTGAGACGGGCGGGATCGGCCGCGCTTGATCTGTGCAATGTTGCCTCGGGCCGGTTTGACGGTTTCTGGGAATTTAATCTCAATCCATGGGACACGGCGGCGGGAGTGCTCGTCGTCGAAGAAGCGGGCGGGAAGGTCACGGACTTTTCGGGCGGCCCATTCCAGATCGCAAGCCGCGAAACGCTGGCGTCGAATGGACTGGTGCACGACGCGCTCTTGGACGAATTCCGGGAAATCTTCGCGGGGCGAGGGCTAGAAGAGCTGCCGAGCCCGGTCAACTACGCGAACGATCGTACACGCTAAGCGTGGTACGCGCTAACGAACCCAGAAAGTTTCAGCGACTCGCGCAGCGACAGTCTTCGAGAGAATCACGGCCATCAGGTTCATCGTGGTCGAAACATTGATGCCGTAGCGTTCCCCACCGCGCACAATCGGACCGCCGATCGCGTCCAACTCAAGCTCCCGGCGGGCGGCGAGGTCTTTCTGCATGGAGCTGCGCATTTCCGGCGGCGCGCTGTCGAAAACCGCCTGAATCTGCGGCGCGTCAACTTGCGCACCGCTTGCCTTGGCTACGGCACATGCTTCGGCGAGCGCGAGACTCAGTTTCTGTTTCCACCCAGCGTCCGCAGAAAACTCTCCCACGCTCATGCCGGATGCAGATGACACTAGCGCCAACGGTGCCAGGAAACACAGCTTGCTCCACAGCAAAGTCTGCTCGTTCTGAATGAATTGGCAGGTGAATCCAAGATCGCCCAACCGTTGAATGATGGCTCCCAACAGCGGCTCGCCGCTGCTAGCGAGGTTGAGGCGAACGAACGGTGAGCGCTGGATGAATCGTCCGGGAGCGAGCCTCTCCGCTTCGACCGCGATGGTTGCCGGGAGCACGCGCTCTTTTCCAAATTGTGTTCGCAGCACCGCGATGTGATCCACTCCGTTCAGCAACGGGACGATCCAGCCCGGCGACGCCTTCACAGTTTCCAGCGCAGTTTGCAGTTGATAGGTTTTGGTCGCGATCCAGAGCACGTCAACTAGTTCGGTCAGAGTAGCCACGGTTTTTGCCGGTGCCGTGAGCGGGCCCGATGGACGATCGAGCAACATGCTCCCCGGAAAGCTTGGCAACGTTTCTGGTCGAACGATGACTGTGACGTTTTCGCCGAGGGATCCCAGCGCCGTACCGATCAAGCCTCCGATGGCTCCCGCTCCTAAAATTGCATGTTTCATTCCAGTGCTCCCGAGAAAACTATACGACACGGTAGTCTTGGATGCGGTCGCTACCAACTTCGACCCGCCTTTACGCTGCGCCTCCAAATCTGTCACACTGACCACTAGCTACTAGCGACTGATCCCATGGGCAAGATTCACGTCCTCCCCGAGAGAGTTGCCAACCAGATCGCTGCCGGCGAAGTGGTCGAGCGTCCAGCGTCGGTGGTGAAGGAGTTGCTGGAGAACGCGCTGGACGCGGGTTCCACGCGCATACGCATTCAGGTGGAGGCGGGCGGGAAGAAGCTGATCCAGATTACCGACAACGGATGCGGCATGGTGCGCGACGATGCCATGTTGGCCTTCGAGCGGCACGCGACTTCTAAGATCAAGGACACCGACGACCTACTCAGCATTTCGACCCTCGGATTTCGCGGCGAGGCGCTGCCCTCCATCGCTTCGGTGGCGCGACTGCATCTGGAAACGCGCGCGGAAGAGGAGGCTGCCGGGACGATCCTCGAAATCAACGGCGGCAAGATCATCCGCGTGGAAGAGGCCGGACTTCCGCTCGGAACTTCGATCACGATTCGCGATCTCTTCTTTAATACACCGGCGCGCAAGAAATTCTTGCGGTCGGAGTCGACCGAGCTGTCCCATATCGCTTCGCTGGTCACGCACTATGCGTTGGCGCATCCGGAGAAGCATTTCGAATTGCATTCGGCGACCAATGCGTTGCTGGTCGCGCCGCCAGTGGCCGACCATCGCGAGCGTGTTTACCAAGTGTTTGGACGCGAGACCCTCGACCAGCTGATTCCCCTGGCAGCGGTGCAACCGCTGGAGCGTATTGGGTTGCCGCAGCCTCCGCCGTGGCGGCGTGGCGCGGAGGCTGCTGAGCGCGGCTCTGCCGATGATGAGGCTTCGCGGGCGGGGGCGCCCGCGCCGCACGATTTTGGCGAAGTCCGGCTGCATGGGTTTGTTTCCAAGCCGGAAATTCAGAAACTCAATCGCAATTCCATTTTCATTTTTGTGAATGGACGGCTGATTCGCGACCGCCTCATCCAGCACGCCATCACCGAGGCGTATCGCAACATTTTGCCGCCGACGGTGTATCCGGTAGTTCTGCTTTTTATTGAGATGCCGACTGCCGAGGTGGATGTGAATGTGCACCCGTCGAAGACCGAGGTGCGCTTCCGGCAGCAGACGGTGATTCACGATTTCGTGCGCGAGTCAGTTCGGGCGGCGTTGATGAAGGCACGGCCCGTACCGCAGTTCTTGACCGAGATTGGCGCGCAGCCGTCGGCTAGTCGGGGCCTTTCCAGTCCCGGCCTCGGTAATCCCCGTTTCACCGATGGCGCGCGCAGCACTGATGGTTTGCAGCGCGCACCGTGGCGCGACTTGTCCGGACCGGCTACCGGCGGATTTGCGCTGCAGGCGCCGGCAATTCCAGCAGCGAGCGCGTCCTTCCAGTTTGAAGGCGGAATTGCAGTCGAGGGCAACGCGGCGGTATCGCTGGCACGCACGCCGGAGGCAAGAATCTCTGGTTCGACTATCGCTGATCAAACGATGATCGATCAAACGATGGCCGATCAGCCGATTCCCGATCACGGCTGCGCGCCGCCAATCGCGCAAGAGCCGCAACCTGCGCCGACTCTCGAGTCGCTGCGAACCCTGCACCCCTTGGGCCAGATCCGAAATTCATTCATTCTCGCGGTCAACGAAGACGGGCTCTGGATCATCGATCAACACGTAGCACACGAGCGCGTGTTGTTCGAGCGAGTTCTGCGCCAGCGCTCGACGCAGCAGGTGGAGAGCCAGCGTCTGCTCATGCCTTTGGTGATCGAGCTGACTCCGGCGCAGCAAGCTATCTTCAGCGACATTGCCGAAGAACTGGCACGCAACGGTTTTGAGGCGGAGCCCTTTGGGGCGCGCAGCGTCGCGGTGAAGATCGCCCCGGCGGGCGTGGACGCGGCGCAGATCGAGCACATGCTGAACGAAATCTTCGAGCAGCTGACGCGCGAAGATCAGGCCATTAACCTGGAAGCGGTGCGAAGGCGCATTGCGGCCTCGATTGCGTGCCACGCTGCGATCAAAGTCAACATGCCACTCGAGCAGAACAAGATGGAGTGGCTGCTCGCGGAGCTGGCGAAAACCGAGCATCCCATGACCTGCCCGCACGGTAGGCCGGTGGTGCTGCGCTATTCCATGCAGGATATTCAGAAGGCATTCAAGAGGATCTAGGACCTTCACTGCTCGCTATTCGCTGTTCGCCAAGCGCGTGGAATTGGATAGTGATCAGCGAACAGCGCAACGCTGTGTTCTAATCGAAAGCATGACCGAGTCCGAGCTACTGCAGGCGCGTATGCACAAGTGGCGCCTCGACGGCCAGCCCATGCGCACTCTTGATGACGCGCGGGGCTTCCTGGAGTCAGTGGGATTTTGTCTGATGTATCCGACGCGGCCTGCGATTCTGTTGCCGACTTTCATGGGGGCATGGGTGGGGGCCGATGAGAAGCTGCCGACGCGGCAGCACGCCTATGCCGATCCGCGGGCGAAAGAGGCGACCGAACTCATGGTGCGCGCGCTGCGCGATAGGGCAGCCTACGAGGCTCCGCTGATTGACGAGAACAACGCCTTCCTGCTGGCGGTTTCGGTGTTTCCCTATTTTTATTCGCTCGTCGGGGAGCGCAACCCGAAGCAAGCGCCAGCAACCGGACCGCGGTCTCCTTATTCGCCGTTGGCTTGTGACGCGTTCGAGATCATCCGGGGGCGTGGGCCGATTTCGAAAACTAAACTGGGCGAGATGCTGGGCGGGTCGGTTTCGAACGCCGGCCTCGATCGCGCGCTGAGCGAACTATGGGCTAAACTGCGCATCACGCGCGTGGATTATACGGTGGAGGAAGGCTCGGTGTGGGATGAATTGTCGCGCTGGGCGCCGGATCTGGTGCGCGAGGGCGTCGGAATTTCCGTGCCCGAAGCGCTCTCGGCGCTGGTCTCGAAATATCTGGATTGCGTGGTGGCAGTGGATGAAGGAGAGGTCGAGAACTTCCTCGCAAACTTCGTTCCGCGAACGCGGGTCAAAGAAGCCATCCACGCTTTGCTTTCAGCGCGCGAGTTGAGTTTCGTGCATGTCGGGAGCAAGTCGCTGCTGCAGGTAACTCCGCCGAAGCAGGTGTACGTCCCGAAGAGGCGCTCAGCGCCGGTAAGCTAGCTCTCTCACACTCCGTGTACAATACTCCGTTCGCCCAATGTACTCGCTCGATGCACTTCGCTCAATGACTAACTCTTCCCCGCGTAAACTCATTATCGCCATCGACGGGCCTGCCGGAGCCGGCAAGAGCACCATCGCTTCCCGCCTGGCACGCAAACTCGGCTACGTGAACCTGGAGAGCGGCGCGATGTATCGCGCGCTGGCGTTACGGGCCATCGAGTGGGACGCGTCATTTGACGATGAGGATGCGCTGCTGAAGATGGTGCAGGATTCACGCATTACTCTAGATCGCACCATCGGCGGCAATCGCGTTTTGCTCAACGGCAAAGACGTTTCCGGACGGATCCGCGAGCGCGATGTGACGGAGGGGGCGTCGCGCGTTTCGGTGCATCCCAAGGTGCGCGAGTGGATGGTGGCGCGGCAGCGCGAGATGGGCATCAGCGGCGGCGTGGTGATGGAGGGGCGCGACATTGGGACAAAAGTTTTCCCCGATGCGGATTTAAAGATTTTTCTCGACGCCGATCCCGTGACCCGCGAGCAGCGGCGGATGGACCAGCAGCAGGTGAAGGGCCCACCGGCGCAGGCAATGGCGGTGGAACTTCGCGAGCGCGACCGGCGGGACCGCACTCGCCCTGCGTCTCCGCTGGTGGCGGCGGAAGACGCCGTGGTGCTTGACTCGACGAATATGAGCGAGGACGAAGTGCTCAGGCGGATTGAGCAGTTGGTGGAGGAGCGGCTGACGGCGACGCTCTAGCTACCGGCTAAGACCTTCCGAACTGAGCGCTCAGATCGCAGCCGTAGACGGCTGCGCCACCCAAAAGCTTCTAGCGCCTACCTCTTCACCACCCCAATCCCCAACTCGCGCAACTGTCCTTCCGCCACCGGCGTCGGCGCCTCCATCATCAGGTCTTTCGCGGCGGCGGTTTTGGGGAAGGGAATTACTTCGCGCAAACTATCGGCTCCGGCGAGAATCATCACGATGCGATCGAGGCCGAGTGCGATTCCGCCGTGCGGCGGCGTTCCGTATTCGAGCGCTTCCAGGAAGAAGCCGAAGCGTGAGCGCGCTTCTTCTTCCGTCATGCCAAGCGCGTGGAAGATTCTGCTCTGCACATCCTGGCGATGAATACGAATCGAGCCCGATCCCAATTCTGTTCCGTTCAGCACCACGTCGTAGGCGAGCGCACGTACCATGGCGGGATCGGTTTCCAGCTTGTCCATGTCTTCTGTGTGCGGCGAAGTGAACGGATGATGGGCAGCCATCCAGCGCTTCTCGTTTTCATCCCACTCGAACATGGGGAAGTTGGTTACCCAGAGGAAACGATAATCGCCTTTTTGAAAAAGCTTGTGGCGATCAGAATATTTTTGCGCCAGCGCTATGCGCAGCAATCCTGCCGAGGCGTAGATTGCCATTTCCGCGGGTGTTACTTTGCGCTTGCTGGCCGGATGTGCGTCTCCGGCTGCGCCCGAATGCTTCGAGCCCACCACCAGCACCAGCAGATCGTCCGCCGCGGTCGCGCCTGTTTTTGTCCGTACCTTCTCTCGCACTTTCGCTCCCGCCTCGGGATGCTTGCTCTCGATGCGCTTGAAGTCTTCAAAGACGCGCGCTCCGCCCTTCGAGACAAACAGCGGCTTGATGTCGTCGCGCTCCTTGCGCGAAAGCTCGCCTACGTGCGGAATGCGGATGGCAATCACCGGCAGATCTTTATTTATGGCTAACCCTTGAAGCTCATCCGGCGTAAAACAATCGCCCACATCGGTGAAGGCGGGCACGCGCAGGTCGGGCTTGTCGATGCCGTACTGGCGGATGGCATCGTCGAAATCCATGCGCGGGAAAGGAGTCTGGATGTCGTGGCCCGCAGCTTTGAACGCCGCCGTCAGGAAGCTCTCTACCACTTCCCAGACGCGCTCCGGCTGCGGGTAGGACATCTCGAGATCGATCTGGGTGAATTCGGGCTGGCGGTCGGCGCGCAAATCTTCATCGCGAAAGCAGCGCACGATCTGGAAATATTTGTCGAAGCCCGAGATCATCAATATCTGCTTGAACAGCTGCGGCGATTGCGGCAGCGCGTAGAACGTTCCCGGCTGCACGCGGCTGGGGACGAGATAATCGCGCGCGCCCTCGGGCGTCGAGCGTGTCATAAAGGGCGTTTCGATTTCGAAGAAGCCAAGCGATGCCAGGTTTTCGCGGATGGCGAGCGCCACTTTGTGGCGCAGCTCGATGTTGAACTGCATGGCGTCGCGGCGCAGGTCGATGTAGCGATATTTCAAGCGCATCTCTTCGTTCGCCAGCACCGTGTCTGAAGGCAGAAAAGGCAGCTGCTTTGACACGTTCAGAATGCGCAGTTCTTCCACCACCAGTTCGACTTCGCCGGTCGGGATATTGGGATTGATGGTGTCGGCATCGCGGCGCTTGACGGTGCCGATGGCCGCGATCACAAACTCGTTGCGCAGCGCTTCCGCCTTTTCGTGCATATCGGCGCTCAATTCGTGGCTGAACACGACTTGGGTGACGCCGGTGCGGTCGCGCAGGTCGACGAAGATGATCTGGCCCAGGTCGCGCCGCCGGTTGACCCATCCCATGAGCACAACTTTCTTGCCAGCGTCGGAGAGCCGAAGCTCGCCGCACATATGAGTTCGTCTGAGGTCGCCTAGGAAATCGAGCACGTTTTCGCCTTGTCTTGCCGCAATGATCCCAGACTGCAATGATTCCAGCTGGAATTGGGGCATCGGGTTGAACTGACGATTATAAATGGAGGGAGGTAGGGAGGCGGTGTCAGGCGTGAAAGGTCAGGAGTCAGTGACACGCACCCGCCCGGCCGCCGACTCCCGACGTTCGATTTCAACTATTTGTGCTTCGTGCACTTACCCTCAAGGACCGGAGTCCACTTGGAACCATCGGATGACATGTCGAACTTATACGAGTACGAAGTCGGGGACAGGATCTTCTCGGTGAAACGGCCTTTGCCCGGTGGAGCCTTCATGTCTCCGATCCAAGTCCAGGTGTCACCATCCACAGTTCCCTTGGACACGACCGCCTCGCCCTGACTGTTGAACTCGTTATAGGTGTACTTTTTGTCGTCGCCATCGTAACCGAGGAAGGAAATCCCGGTGCCATTACCCATGCTAGCGCTTTTGAACGTCGAATGGATGACGACAAAGAAACCGCCGTCCATCCATTTGAGTTCGTCGATCGAGGTCTCCTTGCCGCCCGGCCCCATGGGCCCGGGCTTGATGTCTCCGTCGCAGGTCCAGTTACCGACGAAATAGTCGAGCTTTTTGTGCTCGGGGCCTGGCTTGGGCATTTGCATTTGCGCAGAAGCCATGGCGGCGAGCAGCAGAGTAGCGATGAAAAGAGTCGAGATACGCGTCATCAGAGAACGCCTCCTGAAATTGAATGGTCGTGTGAAAGAATGACCACGCCCGGTTGCCGATGTTAGACACCCGGAGCGCGCAAGTCAACGGTCAGGCGCTCCGGCGTGACAACATAGCCCAGCGCCAGCGCACTTGTCCGGGACGGGGACGGACGGGTTGCCGGGCGGGCTGGCGCGTACTAGTCGGGAGCGCAGCCAAAGAACTCTTCGTATCCCTCGAAGATCTCGGCCGCCAGATCTCGGACCCGTGGTTTCTGGCTGGCCGTTTTCGGCTTGGGCTTCGGCATATGCTTTGGCTCACAGAGCTTCAGGGTCTTTTTCTCGAAACCGGGCTCCACTTGGGGGGCGACGCGTGGGCTGGCTGCCATAAAGTTCCTCCCTTCCGTCCGCTATATGAGTTCGATGTTGGAGGTTTCCGCGGCTCGGAAAGCGATGACAAGTGCAGGGCTCAGGTCGGGGAAACCCGATATTTCCGAGTTGCCTTGATTTTTGGTCTGGTTGGACCTTATGACAAGAAAAGGACTCGGAAACGTCAGGCTAAAGCTACCCACTTTTGGCGGTGCTCTTCAATGACGGGCATCACCGTGCGGTGTGATGGGCTGGCGGAATCAAGCTCGGCAATGAAAAACCCCCGCCCAAATGGCACCATCGGCCAGCAACTTCTCCAGCTGCTCCAGAGGTTGGGCGTACTTTGGCGGAATTTCAGCTGCCATTTTGCAGGCGACCGACGGAGTGGTTTTTCCAATCACCCACTTCCTCTAATCTTGATTCAGATACTCGTCGGGAACGTCATCCTCGGGCACCTCGTGAGTGCGGACTTCCTGCTCGTCGGCCCCGTCGGCGGCCTCGACGCCCGACACCACACCGCCTTCGAACGCATTTCCTTCTTCGATCAACTCGTCCACACTTTCTGAATCGGCGCCTGCGGCATTGGACAACCCCTGCAAACTTCCTGATTGGCCCGCCGACCGGGCTTTCGCCTCTTCGTCTCCAAATGACTCGAGGTTCGCGCGTTGCCCCTTTCCCTGGAGCGGTTTTCTGGAAACGTCTGGTGTCTTCGCGCGGTTCTTCTTCGTGGCGCTGGTCTTTGCTTTCGTTTTCGCAGCCATTTTGTGTGTCGCCGACCTCTTCTTCGCCAGTGTTTTCCTGGGGGCTGCTTTCTTACGCAGCTTTGTTCCTACCGCCTTCTTTGGCGGCTTCATCGCTGCAGTCTTCTTCCGCTTGGTTTGCTTCTTGCCTGTTTTCCTGGTGGCCATGGGCGAAGTTTACCACTGCCGGATGAATGCCCACTAGCGCCCACTCAGGCTGTGTTCTCGGCGATGTAGCCGCCGGGAAATTGTCTGGGTAAGTGTCCAACAGCTACTTCCGCGAAATACGTTGGGCCAGTTCCGCGCGCGGGACTGTGACTTGTTCGCCGGAGGCCAAATGCTTGAGCGCGAATGCATTGGCCGCCACTTCGTTTTCGCCGACGATGAGGATATATCGCGATCCCATGTTGTCGGCCGCCTCGAAAGATTTTTTCAAGCGAAACGCTTCGTCGCCTAGTTCGACTACCAGATCGTGCCGCCGCAGTTCGCGAGCCACGCGGGCAGCTTCGCGATTCATCCCAGCGCCGAGCGGAGCAACGTAAACGTCAGGCGTGCGCACGACCGACTCGGCCGACGCGGTGAGAGAAAGAACGAGGCGATCTTCTCCGATGGCAAAGCCGATCCCCGGGGCCGCGGGGCCGCCGAGCGCTTCCGATAGGCCGTCGTATCGTCCGCCGCCAAGAATGGCATTTTGCGCGCCGAGCGAGCCATGCGTAAATTCAAACGCAGTCTTCTGGTAGTAATCGAGGCCTCGGACCAGGCGCGGGTTTTCTTTGTATGGAATCTCGACGGCCTGCAGAATGTTTTTCACTTCTTCGTAGTGGGTGCGGCAGGCTTCGTCGAGAAACTGGTTGATGGTGGGGAGCGTGGCGATGATGGGCTGGTCTCCTGGAACCTTGCAGTCGAAGACTCTTAGCGGATTGGTGACCGCGCGGCGCTGGCAATCGGCGCACATTTTTCCTACTACGGGTGCGAGCGCTTGGCGGAGCGCTTCATTGAATTTTACGCGGTCGGCGGGGCAGCCCACGGAATTCAGTTCGAGCGTCCAGTTGGCGATGCCTACGCGGTCGAGCAGTGTGGCGAGGAGTTCGAGAATCTCGGCATCGCGTGCGGGAGACTGGCTGCCAGCGGTGGCAGGGCCGATGATTTCGGCGTCAATCTGGTAGAACTGCCGGTAGCGCCCTTTTTGCGGGCGCTCGCGGCGAAACATAGGGCCGATGGAGAAGAATTTGTTCAGGCCACGCTCCCAGAGTTTGTGCTCGATGTAAGCGCGGACGATGCCGGCGGTGTTTTCGGGGCGGAGAGTCAGCGACTGGCCTTTGTCGCTTTCAGCGCGGCCGCGATCTTCCCAGGTAAACATTTCTTTGGAGACGATGTCGGTCTCTTCGCCTACGCCACGGGCGAACAGTTCGGTGGACTCGAAGATGGGCGTGCGGATTTCGTGGAAGTTGTAGGCGCGGAAGACGTCGCGGGCGGCGGTTTCGACGAGGTTCCAGAGCGCCGTGTCGGGCGGGAGAAGGTCGCGGGTGCCTCGGGGGGATTTGATCATTTTGTCGTTGGTCGTTAGTCGTTGGTCGCTAGTCGTTCGGAGCGGCGTGAACATTGTCATCCGCGCGCTTGCCCTCGACGATCAGGCAGCAGTTTTCAGTTGACCTCTCAGCTTCTCCGATCCACTGTAGTGCCTCATTAGTGTAACGTCGAATTTGCATTTTGGGACCTGCCATGCGTCGCATACAGTTCATCGAGATCCATGAACAACCGTGGTTCCCATCTTCGATTCGGGATGAGATTACGGATGCCCTTCAGTTTGGGTTCGGTCTTTTAAATGCCTACGCGCCCATCGCTCCGCTGCTGCAACGCGCGCTGGACTGGGCACGGAGCTCGACGAATTTCGGGCATTCGAATGTCGGTCAATCGGTTGTCGATTTGTGTTCAGGTGGCGGCGGGCCCTGGCTGGACCTTTTTCGAAAACTCCAATCTTCAACGGCGAATGGAAATCCGCCGGCCCTGCAGATCTGGCTTACAGACAAATACCCGAATCTTGGGGCATCTCAGAATGTCAGAGGGGTTTCCGAGAATCGCATTCGTTTCTATCCCACCTCGGTGGACGCTATGAATGTTCCTCCGGAGCTCAAGGGGTTTCGAACGATGTTCACGTCGTTCCATCATTTTTCGCCCGACGAGGCTCGTGCCATACTTCAAAATGCGGTCGATGCGGGCGAAGGTATTGGCATATTCGAGATAACCAGGCGGGCTCCGACAACCATTGGCCTTATTCTTGCTTGGGATATCATGCTGTTGGTTTGCACTCCGTGGATTCGCCCGTTCCGCTGGCCACGCTTCGTCTGGACGTATTTAGTTCCGATCATTCCGTTGGTCTTGTTGTTCGATGGAGTAGTGTCGTGCCTGCGGACGTATCGGCCGAAGGAACTACGTGAGATGGTAGACAAACTGACGGCGAGCGACTACGTGTGGGAGATTGGCGAGAACCTAACCGGCAAAGCGCCGATTACTTATCTGATTGGTTATCGGCGGGCATCGTCGCCAGGATTTATTCAGTGACTTCGGCGGTGCGTTGATGGACTGGAGGTCCGAGACAAACTGTCCCCACTGCTCGATAAGCGTGAGAAATGGGGACGCGTGAAATTGCCTGCTCTCGCGGGACGCAGGCCAGCGGTCTTTGTGACAGAGGGAAAGGCGCACGCTACTTCTTGTAATAGGCGGCGTTCTTTTCCAGAAACTCTTTCTTGTCCTCGGGCAGTTCCTCGGCCACGAAGATCGAATCCGAGGTGCACGCCGGAATGCAGGCACCACAATCGATGCAGCCCTCGGGGTCGACATACACCTGGGTCGCGGCCTCAAACTCCGGCTCGTCTTTCTTGGGATGAATGCAGTCGGTCGGGCAGACTTCTACGCAAAGCTCGTCCTTGATGCAGGTGTCGGTGATTACGTACGCCATGAGTGCGTCTCCTGAGTGGTTTGGTGTTGCGATTTCGCTGTTAGATTAGCCGGTGGCGTCCGCCTTGGCGGTGATCTTTGTCACAGCTTGGTGTGTCCTAATCACGAGGAATGGTGATGGCCGTCACAGGCAGAGTTAAGCGTTGTGGAGTACAAATATGATCAAGTTGCAATCCTGAGTAGTTAGAGAGTTGCCCGGTCCACACCCCACGACCCCACACAGCCGCCACCCAAGCGGCGGGCCGGGCAATCTTACCAAGCAAATTTCCCCGTATATCGGATCGTCGCGCTGCTGCGCGAATCTCAACTTTTCGAATCTGCCGCGTCGTACGCGCGGGCCAGCCAATCGAGAGCGTGGTGCAGATCTCCGTCCGTGGCGAGTTCGAAGGTGAACCAGCGCGCCTTCTGCATCTGGGTTGATCCAATCCGGGGATCTTTCCGCAGTCGCTCCAGGAGTCGCGGTGTTGGCGATTGCAATTTGAAGGCGAGGGAGTCTGGCGTTGCCATCGCACGAGTTCGCGGCAGCAGCGCGAAGATTCTGTCTTGCCGGTAGAGGGCGGTAAATCCGAAGAATGACCGCATCTTGACGCCGGGCCAGTCGCCAGTCTCTGCTTTCAGCGCCGCCGACCACGCCTTCATCTCGGCAGAGATTACGGGCAACTTGGGGCGTTTGGTGTTCATGTGAGTTTGGGAACGCAGCCTGATCCGGCTAGTTTAATACGCCGTCAGCACTGGAAGGGCGTGTCCAAGCAGCGTTGTTCATCCGAACTGCGGTTACCTCCGTTTTCCAGGCTCGATTGCGTGGGTCAAGACCTCCGCTTGTCTTCCGATGGGTATGGGAGGGTCGGTGTGCGCGATCCGCCTGTGCAATGAAGATACTCATGGCGATTCTGGAGCTGGCGGCGGTGGCCGGTAGTCTCGCTGCTCAAGAGATGCGCGTTCAAGTGGCGCATAACGCTTTTGCGGTGCGTCCTTATATAACGCGTGGAGATCTGGCCGCTTCACGCTTCTGGACGCCGTCGACAATCACGCTGGTCGCGCTGGACGGAGCGGCAAAGGCCGCCGACAGCTTCGTCACGCGTGAAAACATCTCTGCTGGCGGCGAGGAATACGATCCGCTGGCCCGTCCTTTTGTGCATACGACTGGGGTACTGGTCGCAGCAGCAGCGGCGCTGTTCGGAGCTGAAATCGCCACCGCTTATATGTTGCACAGGAGACACCACGACAATTTAGGGCGTGCCGTCCTGGCTGGGGGCGCGGTTATGAATGGGCTGGGCGCAGCTTCCAGCTTCAAGAATCGGGTGCCAGGTTGGTAAGTTGCAATACGCCGAGCTAGCGTGCCGGATAGATCAGCTTCCCACGCCGGATTACCTGGTGGACTTTAGAGAAGGCGGTGATATCCGTGGCCGGATCGCCATCCAACACGACCAGGTCGGCGTCCATTCCTTTCGCGATGCGCCCACTGTGGCGTGAATATCCGAAGCGCTCGACAGGATTGGTCGTCAGTGACGCCAGAATCTGCTGCATACTCATCCCGGCACGCGACATCAATGTGAATTCCTCGGCGGTGTCGAATTGGTCAATGTAGCCTACGTCGGTTCCGAACAGGATCTGCCCTCCTGCATCTGAGTAGGCCTGCAGCTCTTGGACTGCCTGCCTGATCCACATCTCATTTTCCTCGGCGGAGACTTTGGCCTTCTTGGCTTCCACGTCAAACAGGGTGAGCGTGGGGATCAGGGCCAAATGAGCGGCTTTCAGCCGTTCGGCAAAAGCCAGAGTCCAGTCGCCGCTCATGGGGGCGGTGTGGGCCAGCACATCGACGCCGCTCTGAATGGCCACCTCGATTCCCTCCGCGTTCGACGGATGCGCAAAGACGGGTTTGCCGGCACGGTGTGCTTCGGAAACAATGGCTTTGGCTATGTCCGTGGGCATTGGCAGCACACCTTCAGCGGTAATGGCGCCGGCAAAAATCTTGATTCCGTCGGCGCCATCTTTGATCTGCTGACGTACTCGTTCCAAAGCCTGCGGCATGGATTGGACCTCTGCCGAGGCTATGTGGTTCTCCTCGAGAAATCCCTTAACGTAGACCGGAGTTCCACCTTTTGGATAGAACGGTTCTCCGACTGTCAGAATTCGGGGGCCACGTACGTCTCCCTTTTCGATTCGCCGCCGGATGTTATTGGTGTTCTCCAGGACGGACGCAGTGTCGAACACGGTGGTGAAACCCCACCGGGTCAGCATCTGTTCAAGTTGCGAAGAGATCTCGTCGGACGAACGTTTCTCGGCATGAAGTAAGCCGGGAGTGAAGATGTGAACGTGGCTGTTCCAAAACCCGGCGGTTACGACGAGGCCTTGGCACTCAATAACGGTCGCCGCCTTGGCGAATCGTGGCACTTTGATCCTAGTGCTCGGGCCGATGGCGCGTATGCGGCCATTGTGGACCAGGATTGTGCCATCCGCGATGGGCGGGTCAGCAGGCGACGGATAAATCTTGGCGTGAACCAGGGCGAGGTCAGAGCAAAAACTGAGTTTGCTCGAAACAGTTGTCCAGAGGAGAAGCAGCAGGAACAGGACGCGGATTCGCATGTTAGCAATATACGGATTGAAGCGCGAGATTGTTCGCGCCGGGAGCCAAGGGCTAATGGCCAAGAGCTAGAAGACTTTTCTCTCCATCAAGTAGGACTTCTTGTAGCCCACGTAATTGTCGGCGTAGCGGAGGATTGTTTCCTCGTCTTTCTTATCCAGGTGGCGGCGGAATGTTCCTGGGGAGCCCATCCAGAGGGAATTTGGTTCGACGATTGTCTTCTCGGGGATCAGGGTGCCGGCGGCGATGATGGAGCCGGAACCGATGACGGCGCCGTTGAGGATGATCACGCCCATGCCGATAAGGCAGCGAGCTTCGACGGTGCATCCGTGGAGGATCGCGCTGTGGCCCACGGTGACGTAGTCGCCAATGTAGACGCCATATTGTTCCTTCATGCCGTGGAGGATGGAGTTGTCCTGAATGTTGGAGTAGTGGCCAACGCGGATCTGGTGGACGTCGCCGCGGAGCACGGCGTTCATCCAGACGCTGGAGTGTTCCCCTACGATCACGTCGCCGATGAGCTGGGCGGAGTCGTCGATATAGCAAGTTTCGGGGAATTGGGGGGTGACGCCTTTGTAGGAGCGAATCATGGGCTTCTGAGCTGCAGCTTGAGCTGCGAACAGAAAACATATCATGGAGCGATTGCCGGCGTCAGGCTGCTGATCATCGACAAAAGGCTTAACCACAGAGAGCACAAAGGATGACAGGGGAAAGCGAGGCGGCCGGATTGGGCGGTCGTTATTTCGTCAATCTAGGCTAGAATGCATGCGACATGGCGATGAAGACGGCAGACTTCCGACGGATTGCCCTGAGCTTCGAAGGGGCGGAGGAAGGCTCGCACATGGGCGCGGCTGACTTCCGTGTGGGAGGCAGGATCTTCGCTACGCTGGCATCGCAAGCAAAAGGTTACGGCAACTTGATGCTCACACCGGAGTTGCAGGCGGAATTTGTCCGGGAGTTGCCCGAAGTTTTTTTGCCCATTCATGGCGGATGGGGACGGATGGGGATGACGCACATTCGGCTGGCGCAAGCGAACGAGGACGTGCTGACCGGTGCTCTGCGCACGGCTTGGAAGCTTAGGGTGGAAAAAAATACGGGGACGAAGAAGAAGCGCGCTGCAAAGCGGGGTTAATTGCGCGACAATCGGTAACTCGCCGGCAATTTAAGTCTTTACGTAGTTTTACCATCAAACGGGAAATCTCAAAACGAAATTTGCAGCCTAAATCGTGTTTTACGCATCCTTAGTAAGTAAGAACGCTTCAATTTATGTGGAAGCCTCAAGCGATGAAGGGTGCGGAGGAGGTTCACCATCATGAACATTTTCGGACGAGCCGCAGGGATTTCAAGGTCTGGGTTGGGCAAACAGAGTTTGGTTTGCATCTTGTCATTGGCTCTGGTGCTCGCGACCTGGCCGATGAGCCTGTCGGCCCAAGACCAAGACGCGCAAGCCCCGCCGCCGCAGGATAACCAGGCCCCGCCACAGGGCGGGCAGGCGCCGCCGTACGCGCAACAGACTCCCGAGCAGTTGCAGCGGTTAGTGGCACCGATTGCGCTGTATCCGGATTCGCTGGTGGCGCAGATCCTGGCGGCATCTACGTTTCCAGATGAGATTGTCGAAGCCGACCGATGGGTGCAGGCGAATCCTGATTTGAAGGGCGACGCGTTGGGTAAGGCCGTAGACCAGCAGCCCTGGGATCCGAGCGTCAAAGCGCTCACTGGATTTCCAACCGTCCTGGGAAATATGGATAAGAACCTGTCTTGGACGTCATCTCTCGGCGACGCTTACTACAACCAGCAACCAGATGTCATGGATGCGGTGCAGGTGATGCGCCACAAAGCGGAAGCATCCGGCAATCTCAAGAGCACGCAGCAGCAAGTTGTAAAGGACCAGGGCCCGGATGTCGACATTGAGCCTGCCGACCCCGATGTGGTTTACGTCCCCGCCTATAACCCTTGGCTGGTGTACGGATATCCCATCGTGGCCTGGCCGGGATGGTATCCATATCCCGGAATCTGGTTTGGCGGTCCGTATCTTAGTTTCGGACTTGGCTTTGGAATCGGCTGGTACGGCGGTTTTGGGTGGGGCTGGGGTCACTGGGGGTTCAATTGGGGTGGCCGATACGCAATGTACAACCACGGCCGCTATTACTCCGGGAGCAGGACGTTTTATAACCGAAACAATTTCTACCACGGCGGAGCGGCGCGCGGCGGAGTTAACAGCCGCACCGGGCCTGCGGCCAGGCCATTCGAGGGAAACCGGCAGGCGGCCCGCGGATACGCTGCGCCTCGCGGTCAGAGCGGCACTCGCTCGGGCGCTTTCAGCGGCTACGACCATGGCGGACAGGCCAAGAGCTATTCGTCACGCGGAAGCGCCAGCATGGGCGGGTCCCGTGGCGGCGGCGGAGCGCGTGGCGGAGGATCTCGTGGCGGTGGCGGGCGTCATTGATCGAGGTCATTGATTGAGCTCATTGATCGCGATCATGGATCGCGATCGAGGGTTCATTAGGTTCCTGGGGGCTTGAAAGAATTTGGAGATGGAGATGAGCCATATGCGCCGAACGAAGCTGAACTGCGATGAATTTCATGGGGCCAATCTTCTTAAATTAGCCGTGGTTGCGATCTTTTTGACCATATGCTTTTCCGCGGATGCGATGGCGCAGCAACCGGGCCAGAAAACATTTTCATCGGCGGAAGAGGCGAGCAATGCGCTGGTCACGGCAGCGCATAACAACGACGAAAAGGCGATGCTCGAAATCCTCGGACCAGAGGGAAAGCAAATCGTCTCGTCCGGAGACGACGCGGAGGACGTGCAGAACCGCGCTAATTTCGTGCAGAGATATCAGGAAATGCACCGTCTGGTGAAGGAGCCGGATGGAACCACGATTTTGTATATCGGGGCGCATAATTGGCCGACGCCCATACCGCTCGCGCACAAAGGTAATGCGTGGTATTTCGACACCGAAGCGGGAAAGAAGGAAATTTTATACAGGCGCGTTGGGCGGAATGAACTGTCGGCCATCCGCGTTTGCCAGGAACTGGTGGCGGCGCAAAAGGAATATTCGGCGCAGCACAAGGAGTACGCCCAGAAGATCTTCAGCGATGACGGGCGGCAGAATGGCCTCTATTGGAAAGCTGCCAATGGCGAACCGCAGAGTCCCATCGGACCGCTGGTGGCATCGGCGGTTGTTGGAGGGAGTTATGCCCAGAGCCAAGAAGGCGCTCCGACTCCTTACCGCGGCTACTATTTTCACATCCTCGTGGGGCAGGGCAAGAATGGCCCGGGCGGCGCCAAGAGTTACATCGTGAATGGCAAAATGACAGACGGTTTTGCTTTCGTGGCTTATCCTGCGGAATACAGGTCGTCTGGCGTGATGACGTTCATCGTTAGCAAGGGTGGGGTCGTGTATGAGAAGGATCTCGGCAAGAAGACGGAGGTTCTCGCCAAAGCCATGAAGGGATACGACCCTGGTTCCGGTTGGCAGAAGGCCGAAGAGCAGCAAGAAGAGATGGCTGGCGAGACGGCGAAGTAAAGAGCGCTCCGCGGCTGCGCTTGCTCCAGCGGATCCCTGTCTGCACAATTAGTGCGATGATGGTTCCGTCAATTGACCGTTCCCGGCGGCCGAGTCCGCGCCAAGGCGAGTGGGTGTTGCTCGTTCGTCCCTAGCAGGCGATCGATACGTCGCATCCGCTTCCAGTCATATTCGTAGGCAATTCCACAGATGAGACAGACCTGATAATGCCGGCCATTGCCGTCAAGTCGTGGCCAAGAAAATTGATGGGAGCACAATTCGCCGAGGAGTCGCTGTACGAATCTCATGTGTGTTGCTCGCTTCCGCACTGGCCAGACTCGGCGGCGCGGACTGTTCTGAAGGTGTCGGGTGAACCGATTTGACTACCGTCCGGGCACCCTTTCAAATTACGGGAGTGCATCCCAGGTGCAAGTTACCGCTTAGGTGGACGAGTTTGAAATGTAGCCGTTTATTGCGGATGTTGGCCGGCGTTGCTGTCAGTCGCGGCTTGTAAACAGAATTGCTCACCAAGAGACCGTACGAGAGAGTTCAGACCGCCGGCGAGAGCGGCCCGCAACTGTTCCACGGACTGCTGTGCCAATTCTTCCATAGAGTGCTCGAAAGATTGCAGAGTCTCAGCGACGTGGGTCCTCAGCGACTCAGACACCGAGGCTTCAATCCCTTTCTGGATGATCTTCAAGTTTGCGCAAACCTCATCGAGTTGATTTCCAAGTTCCTGGGCATTGCGTGTGCCCAGCTCATTCAGAGCCACCTGCAGAGCACTCTCCAGTTGGCTGCGTGCGCTGCTTACTGTGTCGCTGGCCATTTGCGCCAGGTGTTTGTCAAGGCCCGACTCAAGGCGGCGCGCAGATTCGTCCAGCTTTGCCATGCGGCGGTCGAGATCAGCGATTTGTTGCTGCAGGCGCGACGATTCCGACACGACTGTGGCATGAAGCTGTTCCAATTCCCCGCGGCGCGCATCGTGTACCTCCCCCAAGCTATGCTCTAGAGCTCGTAGAAGGTCCTCACTCAGCCGCTTGAGACGATTGCCTGCGTCTACGACCTGCTGGTGGACCTCGCCTGCTCCACGATTTAGGTGCTCACGCAGATTCTGGGCAACATCCGTCGAGACGCCCTGCGCCCGTTGTTCAACCGCATGTAGTTCCAGTGTGACCCGTTGCACGAATTCGTCGTGGGTCTCCTTTGTCTTCTGATCGATGGCCGCTTTCGCCGCTTCAAGTACCTGTTGCGACTGTGCCCGCGCCTGTTGCAGGACTTGTGGCCCCAAGTCTTTCCTGAGACGAAGCTCCAACTGCTGTTCGAGCTCGGGAGGAATTTGCGACAGCGACACTTCAAAACGGTTCCGCTTTGCCCCTCGCGCGAGCTGTTCCTTGAGGTCCTTCATCTCGGTCTCAAGGGGGCGAACAAGTTCTGCAAGCACGGTCTTGAGATGCTCGTCTGAGAGTTGCTTTCGGATTCTGTCGAGCACGATTTTCACAGATGCGGCAGCCTGATCCGGCGGTATTGTCTGGGTGTCGTTAGACGAGAGCCTTGGAGCGAGTTTCTCCGCGGCAGGCACCGGCAAGCGCGCCCAATCTTTAGGACAAGTCTCCAGCCCCCAGAAGTTTTCCGGCCTGTCAAACCTCGCGCCCAGCGTCCAGCCTCGTTGGTCGGAGGCGATCGGCTGGCAGTAAACAACGCGCGCCGTCGTCTCCCGACCTTCCTGGCTGTGGAAGTGCAATGGAACTCCGGCCTCCAGCTTCATCGGAGACCGCATCGCACAACCATGGGCGCTAACCACCACGGTCTGGCAGACTTCGGAGAACTGGGCTCCCGGCGCTAAGCTGGTAACAAGTACCGAGACGTTGATCGGCACTCTCGAGCTGCGCCGTAATGCCGGGACATTTGTATTGTGCATAGCCTCTGCCTTCTCGCGGGGAGTAGGTACCGCTCGGCCGTGAACGGGCTGAGCGCCGTACATCAACTACGTTAACGCCAAGTTCGTTAAGTAGGTTGACCCCGTAGTCCCGTTTTGGGAGTGTTCGATAGTGCACCGGCTTTCGTAACCGCCTTGTAAGACATACGGTAAAAAGGACTTGAGCAGCTTAGCGCGGTCGTCGTCGGAGCCCATGAAGCGGTTCGATCCCGAATACTCCTGTACAATTTTCCCGAATGTGTCGGCTGGCTAGAGTTTCGGCGATCCTCTGGATTGGTTGGATCTTACTGGGGGCGGGGGTGTGGGTTGCAGCCGAGCCCATTGCTTCTCTGCACCCGAGCAACTACGTCAATGATTTTGCCGGAGTGCTGGATGCGGCTACGCAGGCGCGGTTGAACGATCTTTGCCAGCAGGTGGATCAGAAGGCGCACGCGCAGATTGCCGTGGTTACGGTGAAATCCACGGACGGCGAAGACGTCTTTAGCTATGCAGTCGATCTGTATCAAAAATGGGGGATCGGGAAGAAGGGGAGTGATCGTGGTGTGCTGATCCTGCTGGCAACGCAGGATCGCAAGTTCGGAGCAAGTGTCGGCTATGGTCTGGAACCGATCCTTCCGGATGGCAAGGTCGGTGGCTTTCGTCGGGAAGTGGTGCCATATCTGCACAGCGGTGATTATGCGGCCGGTTTGTCGCTGATGACCTCCTCAATCGCCGATGTCATCGCTAAAGATGCGGGAGTGACGCTCGATAATCAACCTCAACTGGCCGCGCCTCGTCAGCGACCTGCGCCGGCCGGTGGGGGGGCGGCGGTGGTTGTTGTCTTCATTATCATCTTCATTGTCATCCTCATCATCCTGAAGGCAATATTTCGTGGAGGCACTGGTGGAAGAGGGAGCGGCGGTTCGGGATTCTGGTCCGGACTGCTCTGGGGCATGCTGTTCAGCAACATGGGCGGTGGTCGAGGTGGATTTGGTGGAGGAGGATTCGGCGGCGGTGGTTTTGGTGGAGGCGGCGGTGGTTTTGGCGGGTTTGGTGGCGGGAGCACGGGAGGCGGCGGGTCGTTCGGCGGTTATTAGAAAGCGAGAGTCACGATGGTTCCGGAGAAACTGATTAACGAGTTTGTCGAACGGATACGCGGCGGGGCGGGGAAGAATCTGCTGGCGGTAATCCTCTATGGGTCGGCAGCCGCGGGAGATTATGTTGCCGACCATTCGGACGTGAATCTGCTGTGCGTGCTTAGCGAGACTTCTTTTGCTGCGATTGCGGCGTTGGCTCCGGCGGTGGAATGGTGGGGCAAGCAGAAGCATCGGGAGCCGCTGCTTATGAGTGCGGAGGAGATGCGGCGATCGGCGGACGTTTTCTCCATTGAATTTCTGGACATGCGGCGGCACTATCGCGTGCTCTGGGGAGAAGACGTTTTGAAGACGCTGGAGATTCCGATGCGCTTACACCGGGCGCAGGTGGAGTATGAGCTGCGAGAGAAGACGATCCTGCTGCGGCAGCGGTTGCTCGTGTCGGCGAACGCTGACGCGAAGTGGGAACTCTTGTTGCGGTCGCTGCCGGCGTTTGGGACGCTGTTCCGTCATACGCTGATTGCGCTGGGTGATGCGGGAGCGGGGTCGAAGCGGGAAGTGGCGGCTGCGCTGGCGGGCAAGTTGGGAATCGATACCAGCGTTTTCGGCGAGTTGCTGGATATTCGGGAACGGAAGAAAGATCGAAAGTCGGCAAACGTGGATGAGATATTTGCGCGCTATTTGAAGTTGGTGGAACAGGTGACAGCGGCGGTGGACGAGATGCTGGATCCGGCGGCGTAGGTGGAGCGACGGGTGTCTCGCCAGTCAACGCGGTTGCGGTCGGGCGGGGACGCCTGGCTCTCTACCAGCAAGAAAAGTTTTCTATTCAGGAGAATGATATGAGCAAGGGCTTGATTGTACTGGTGGTGTTGGTGGTGATCGTGCTGGCGCTGTTTGGACAGTACGTGGGCGTACGCAATCAGCTGGTGGCGAAAGATCAGGCGGTGAAGGCGGCGTGGTCGCAGGTGGACATTGTGCTGCAACGCCGCGCCGATTTGATTCCGAACCTGGTGGAGACGGTGAAGGGATATGCGCAGCAGGAAGTGACCGTGTTTGGGGACATCGCCAAGGCGCGGTCGGCGTTGCTTTCGGCGCAGACTCCGTCCGATAAGATTGCCGCAAACGGACAATTGGATGGCGCGATCGGCCGGCTGTTGTTGATTGTGGAGAATTATCCGCAGCTGAAGTCGAATGAAAATTTCCTGCGCTTGCAGGACGAACTGGCTGGGACGGAGAACCGAATCGCCGTCGAGCGCAAGCGCTATAACGACACGCTGCAGGATTACAACACTTACGTGCTGCAGTTCCCGAACAATTTGTATGCGGGTTTTGCCGGCTACAAGCAGAACGCAGCTTACTTCCAGGCTACTGAAGCTTCGCGCGTGGTGCCGAAGGTGGACTTTGGCGCGAAGCCAGCGGCTCCGGCGGCCGCTCCGGCGCATTGAGCGGGTGGTGCAGTCGTTGGTCGATTGTCGTTAGTCGTTCGCGGTTCAACTTAGGTTCTCGCTAGAGGGAATGACGGGTTGAAAGACTTTTGCCCGCCAACGACCATCGACCAACGACCAACGACTGATACGAAACCGAACATATTGCAGGTACGTGCGTCACACGTTGGGTGAGATGCACGGTGGTATATGGATGGGTAGGCCTCTGGAATCCCCTCCGATTCCGAAGTCTTGGATACGAGGGGATTGTTATGTGCCGCTGCGGCGCTCCGTTTCTGGCCACGATTCGCGATGTTTCTCGGGTAGTTGTCTTCCGCATATTTCTCTTTCAACTCATCTTTATTTTTATTGGTTGCGAAGTTTGGGGTCAGGACGCGTCCACGGGCGCGTTGCGGGGAGTGGTATTGGACGCGCAGGGAGCGGTGATTACCAACGCGGACATCGTAGCGATTCGCGTCGAGACCGGAATCCGTTACTACTCGGCCACCGATTCGGCGGGACGATTCGTGGTGGACCTGTTGCCGCCGGGGCAGTATTCGGCGCGGGCGGAGGCGGAAGGGATGTCGCCGCAGATTTCGCCGCCGATTCGTGTGGACGTGGGACTGGCGTCGGAGTTGACTTTCAGATTGAAGGTGGCCGGGCCGAAGGAAACGATCACGGTGTCGGACGCTCCGCATGAAGCGGATACGGATCCGAGTTCAATATCGGCGCTGGTAGATGAGCGGGCAATCAAAGATCTGCCGCTCAACGGGCGCCGGTTCACGGATCTGTTGTTGCTGTCGCCGGGGGTGACGCAGGATCCGCGAGGGCTGACTTCGGGATCGAACGGGGATCTCTCTTATGGCGGGATTCGGGGATACAACACAAGCTTCCTGGTGGATGGAGGGGACAACAATAACGGCTTCTTTGCGCAGGCGTCGGGACGGTACCGCGCGCCTTACCAATTTTCCGACGAGGTGATACAGGAGTTCCGCGTGCAGTCGAGCGGTTATGGAGCGGAGTCGGGGCGAGCTGGGGGCGCGGTGGTGAATGTAGTGACCAAGTCGGGCACGAACCATTGGCACGGGAGCGCTTTCTATCATTTGCGTGACAGTGAGCTTGGGGGAGCGGCGCCGGCATTTGTTGGTTTCAATCCCAGCAATGAGCAGCACCAGTTTGGCGCGACGATCGGAGGGCCGATCCAGCGCAGCAAGACGTTCTTCTTGGCGGGATACGATCAGCACATTTTTAATGTGCCGGCGGTGGTGCAGTTCTACGACGGCTCGACCGTGGTGGTGCCGCAGGTGGGCGTCTACCCGACTCCAGGGGATTACGAGATCTGCAATCCCGCCATTGGCGGGATCGCTTGCGATGAGGCGCTGGTGTTGGCGTCGGCGGCCCAGCTTTCGACCCTGGGCGGGATTTTTCATGCGAAGTTACTGGGGCAGACTGGATTTCTGAAGCTGGACCGGGTGCTAGGCGCACATCAGTTTCTTTCAGCGCGGCTGAGCGCATCCCGGTCTTACGGGGCGAACAACGTCAATTTCGATCCGGGGAGCCCGATCACCTTTGATTCGATCAGCGCGAATGGGGAAGAGGAAGTAGCTACGGAAAGCGTGTCGCTCACTTTGCTAAGCGGTATTTCGCCGCGGCTCACAAGCCATCTACGGGTGCAGTTTTCGCGCGATCTGGAACAGTCGTTTCCCAACACCACGGGGACGCGGACCGATATCTACGATTGGATCCAGGATTTTGGGCAATCGTCGACCTTGCCGCGGCAAACCCGGGAACACCGTTTGCATCTGGGGGAGACTTTGAGTTGGAGCCGCGGGCGAAACCAGTTTAAGTTAGGGGCCGACGGAATGGCGACCTGGGACTACGACTATTTTCCTTCGCTCTACGGCGGAGAGTATTTCTACGACAATATTTCGGTGAATCCGTTTACGTTTGCGCCGATGGAGGAGGGGTTGCAGTTAACGCCGCTGCGGGCGTGGGCGCACAATGTGCCGCGATATTACGAGCAAAATTTCGGGAATCCGGTGTCGCATCCGAACAGCAACGACTACGCGGGGTTCGTGCAGGACACGGCGCGGCTGACACCGCATCTCAGCTTGAGCATGGGAGCGCGCTACGATCTGCAGACGTTTTCGAAAAAGGGGATGGTGAGCAATCCGCTATGGGCACAGGTGGGGAAGATGCCGCTGAACGGGAAAAATTTTGCGCCGCGCGTGGGAATTGGGTACTCGTTCGGCGACGCTCGGCCGGTGATGGTGCGGGCGGGATTTGGAATTTTCTATACTCGTATTCCGCAGATTTATCAATCGGCGGTGATCAACGAGAATGGGCTGAGCGATAACTTCATTTCTCTCGACAATACGAATTACTACCAGGGACAGGTGTTTCCGACGTATCCGAATGCGGCGGTGAATTGTCCGCGGGGTCCGGTCTCCTGCACGATGCCGGCTGCGTGGCAGCAGTATGCGACCAGCGAGGCGTCGGCATTTGCGTCGGACTTCAAGACGCCCCGAGTGCAGCAGGCGAGTCTAAGTCTGGAGCGGGAACTGGGGGGCGGTTTCATGGGGACAATATCTTATCTGTTTGTGCATGGGGTGGATATGATCCGGGCGCGAGATGTGAATCTGCCGCCGCCAACTTATTACAGCTATCCGATCTTCGACCCGTCCGGCGGCACTTTTCAAAATGCGTTTTATAACGTCGATTCGTTTGCCACGTGGCAGACGAGTTACAGCATCAGTTGTCCGTATCCGCCTTGCATCAACACATTGAGCCGCCCGATATCGCAACTGGGGGCCATCGACCAGTTTGAGAGTGCGTCCTCGAGCGTATACAACGGCATGACGGTTTCACTGCGCAAACGGATGTCGGGGGGGATGTATTTCAACCTGGCGTACACCTGGGCACACGCGATCGACGACGGGCAGGACGCGCTGGTGGCGGGACAGCCGGTAACGGTGCAGAACTCGTACGCAACGAAGAGCGAGCGGGGACGGAGCGATACGGACCAGCCGCAACGACTGACGATTTCAGCGATCGAGGAGGCGAATCCGTTTGCGGCGGGACAAAAAGTTCTGGCGACAATGTTCGATCACTGGAAGGTCTCGGGGATCATGACGTATGGTAGCGGGCGGCCAGCGACCGCGACTGTGTCGGGCGATCCGAATCAGGATGGGAACACAAGCAATGACCGCTTGCCGGGTTATGGGCGCAATTCATTTACCGGTCCGGATTACGCGAGCATGGATCTGAAGATGGGAAGGATGATGAATCTGGGCGGACGATTTCATCTGGAGTTGAGCGGGGATTCGTTCAATTTGTTCAATCGCAATAACGAGAGGCTGGTAATAACCGACAATGGCTTCCAGAGTACGGCAGGCCAGTTCATTAAGTACACTCAATCGGTGGGAGGAACGTACTATCCAGCCTATTATCAGCAACCTACAAGTTTACTGAAACCGACGAGCTCGTTTGCTCCGCGACAAATGCAGTTGTCGATGCGATTGAATTTTTGAGTGGAGTGAAGATTTCTGCACATTCCACTTGACTTAGAGGTACGTTGCTTGCCATAACTAACGGGTCCACTTAGGACGAGCGGGGGGGTGTAGTCCGTTGGCGGAAGTTCGACTTCAAGAGGGTGAATCCCTCGAAAACGCGCTGCGACGGTTTAAGCGCAAGGTACAAACCGAGGACATCATCAAGGAAGTAAAGCGTCACTCGTTTTACCTGAAGCCCGGCGAGAGGAAGCGAGTCAAAGAAGCGCTGGCTCGCAAACGCAGTCGCAAGAAAGCACGCAAGGAACAGGACTAAAGAAAAACGGGCCGTCCGCTGACGGGCGGCCCGTTTCTCGCAACTGTGCGTTGGAGACGCGGCAAGCCGCGTATTACGGACTTCCGATCTTCCCCGGTAGTTGTTGTTTTGATCAGCAAAGCTGTAACCATGCGGGGCACACCGCATGGCGGGCCGAATCCAGGGGTACGCATGAGGGGGATGTAAATCTCCTGCCCACGATGTGAACCGGATCCTTCCCCATTCGGGTCTCCCGTGCAGAGCAGGGACGCGGAATGGGAGCGCCTCTTCAATGGAATACCAGGACAAGGTATTAAAGTGCATCGATTGTGGCACGGATTTCGTGTTCACAGCGGGTGAACAGCTGTTTTTCCACGACAAACAGTTCAAGAACGAACCCAAACGCTGCAAGAACTGCAAGGGCAAGCGAGTGGCCGTGGTTAGCACCACGTCGCACGCACCGTCGCGCGGGCAACCACACGCGAAGACAGAAACTCGGACGAACTGCTCGCAGTGCGGGAAAGAAACCACGGTGCCGTTCCGTCCGACGCAGGGACGTCCGGTTCTGTGCCGCGAGTGCTATCAGCACGGGCGGCAGGTCGCGAGCGCCTGATTGTCCTATGATCGTCATGATCGTCCAAGGAAAGACTGTCCGCGAAACGAACGTCCTAGGGAAGAACGTCTAGGTAACGACCGTTGAGGGAAAGCGGGACTGGCGGGATGCTCATCCCACGCGGCGCGTGGTTTCTTGCGCTTTGGAAGCGGCGTTCGGCTGCTTGAGTTGCTTGTCGGCGTGACGGATGAGCAGGGCTTCCACCTGACGCAGAAGATCGCCGGTGCCGAGCGGTTTGATGAGCAACGAGTCCGAGTTTTCTCCAGTCCAATCGTTGCCGTCCCAATGGTCTCCGCTCCGAAGCCCTTCGGGCCTTCGCTCCCCTGAGGGCGGATAAGCGGTGAGCAGAGCGGTCGCGGGATTGTAAGGGCGGCGGCGTGCGGTGCGGATCACTTCCAGTCCGGCCTCTTCGGTTTCCATGCGCAAGTCGCTCATCACTAACTGATAAACACTGGACTTCAGGCGGGCGAAGGCCTCGGCGGAACTGCCGGCGGTTTCCACTTCAAATCCATGGAGTTCGAGAACCGCTTTGAGGGTCAGCAGGACGGCGAGATCGTCGTCAACGAGAAGAATGCGGCGCTTCATGTGCACCTCTTACAACCGTTTACAAGCGTTCGAGATGCAGGTCCACCGCGGAAATCGGCTCAGAGGGATTTTCATGTTGCGTCCGTAGGTGGGACCGCACCGAGCTTCAGTCGCAGCTTCCACTCGTTTAGTATAGGAGCGTGCCTCGCTTCTACATAGAGAATTTTGGCTGCCGCGCTGCGCAAGCGGACGGGGCGGCAATGGAACGGCAATTTCTGGACCGCGGACTGGAACATGCGGCGGTGGCCTCGGACGCCGAAATTGTTGTGCTGAATACCTGCACCGTGACCGAGGGCGCGGACAAGGATGCGCGCGCATCCATACGGCGCCTGCAGCGGGTGAATCCGGTTTGCCGCATTCTGGTTACTGGCTGCTATGCGCAGCGCGCGCCGGAAGAGCTGGCAGCGCTGCCGGGGGTGACTTGGGTCGTCGGTAATTCGCACAAGCATCAGGCGGCGGAAATTGCGACTTCTTCTTTTCCCCATGCTGGTTCTTCCTCTTCGAGTTCCGGTTTCGTGCCGCTGGGGCAACTTTCTCTGGGACAACTTCCTAAAAATCGGCTTTCAGGCGATCAATCCAACAATGTGTTTGTAGGGGATATCTTTGCGCATACCGAGCTGCTGGCGGCTCCCGTATTTGAAGCCGCCAACCAGCGGACCCGTCCCAATCTGAAGGTGCAGGACGGATGCGACAACCGCTGCTCGTTCTGCGTGATTCCGTATGTTCGTGGGCAGAGCCGTTCGCTGCCCAGGGAACGCGTAATAGCGGAAGTGCGGACGCTGGTGGAGGCGGGTTATCGCGAAGTTGTGATTTCAGGAATTAATTTAGGACGATGGGGAAGAGACCTGGAGGTCGTTGGTCGTCAGTCGTTAGTTGTTGGCAAGCAAAACCCTTCGACTTCCGCGATTTCCAAAAGCGAGCCGCCCGAATCGCACCGCGAACGACTAACGACCAACGACCAACGACTTGTCGACCTGGTTCGCGCCATTCTCGATCGAACATCCCTACAGAAATTGCGGATCAGTTCGGTCGAGCCCATGGATTGGAGTGATGAACTGATCGACCTGGTAGCGGCATCCGGGCGGATCGCCAAACATGCCCACGTGCCGATGCAGTCGGGGAGCGATGCGGTGTTGCGGCGCATGCATCGCAAGTACCGGCCGTGGCATTATCGCGAAAAAGTCCTGAAGATTAGATCGGCGATGCCGACTGCGGCGATCGGCGCCGATGTGATGGTGGGATTTCCGGGCGAGACGGAGGTGGAGTTTGCCGAGACGCGGCGCATGATCGAAGAGCTGCCGTTCACTTATTTGCACGTGTTCACATATTCGGCGCGTCCGGGAACGCCGGCGGCGGAGCAGCCGAGACAGATTCCGATAGCGGTGGCTCGGGAACGGAACCGCGTGCTGCGCGAGATTGCATCCAAGAAGAAAGCGGCGTTTATGCGGTCGCTGGTGGGCACGGTCGTCGAGGCGATCACGCTGCAATCGGGCGGAGCGGAATTCACCGAGGCGCTGACGGACAATTACCTAAAGATGAGAATCTCCGGGCATCATGAGGCCAACCGCTGGATGGCTTTGAGCGTCGACGGTGTGGATGGCGAGATGCTCGTGGGGCGGCCAGTGGCTTCCCTCTTGACGGGGGAGTTGTCCCCGTCTACCCAATAGTGACTCCGGAGTGCATGAAAACGAATAATCGCATTGACCTGTAACCCTTTACAGGCTTACCATAACAAAAATCCAGAAATGCGGGAGTGATTTGAACCCATGTCACAGTCAGCGTTTCGGTCGGCTCTATGCTGCTTGCTTGCGATCCTGTTTCCGGCGCAAATGATGCTGGCAGGAGAAACGGCATCGGCCATGTTGTATACGAACGGTGCGGCTTGGTTGAACGGGAGCGAGGTGCCGAAATCGGCAGCCGTATTCGCGGGAGACCTGTTGCAGACGCGGCCGGATTCAACGGCTAGCATTCAATCGAACGGATCAAACGTCATGGTGCTCGCGGACTCGCTGGTGAAATTCCAGGGGCCGGCGGTGGAGCTTGAGCATGGTGCGGTGAGGGTGACGACATCTCGCGGGCTGGCGGCTCACGCCGGCGACGTGACGGTGAAGCCAGCAAGCGATTCGTGGACCGAGTTTCAAGTAACCGATGTGGATGGGCGGGTGCAAATCGCGGCCAACAAGGGCGATGTGACGGTGCAAGACGACAAGGGAACGACCACCGTGACGCAAGGGCAGCAGACGACACGCGACGACACGTCGGATACGGAGAAAAAGAAAAAAAAGCACCGGCACGGCCAGGGAGCGGAAACGGCGGCGAAGGGAGGGCTCATGAGTTCGACGCCGGTGGTTATCGGCGGATTGGCTCTCGTGGGCGGGGCTACGGCGTGGGTGTGGACACGATCGGGAGCTCCGGTAAGTCCGGATTGCCCGTCGATTCCGTGCCAGTGATTTTGTTGCGACTTATTTTTTATTGTGATTTTTCCCCCTGAGTTCCTTCCAATGCGTTCTGGGGTGGGCGACTGAATTCATGTCGCGCTACGTTTCCTACCGAGATTTCGACTGGGTCCTGATGGGCTTCGTGCTGGTGATCTGCGCGCTGGGCGTGGTGCAGATTCACAGTGCGACCGAGCACACGAAATTTGCCGGATCCCACATCAAGCAAATCTACTGGATTCTGGCGGGCGTGGGCGCAATGTTCCTGGTCAGCCTGCTCAATTATCAAGCCCTGCTTGAACAAATCCACTGGATGTACGTCGCATCGCTGGCGTCTTTGATTGCGGTGATTCTGTTCGGCCAGAAGTATCTGGGCGCGCGGCGCTGGATCAAGATGCCGGGGGGTGGCCACTTTCAGCCGTCGGAGTGGGTGAAGCTCATCCTGATTCTGGCGGTAGCGAAATACTTTGCGGATTTGCATGAGCGGGAACTGTCGTGGCCGGACTTTCTGAAGGCGGGCGCGATCGTCGGTTTTCCCATGCTGATGGTTTTGGCGCAACCCGACTTGGGGACGGCGCTGACCTATCTGCCAGTGGCCGTCATGGGACTATTTCTGGGTGGGCTGCGCTGGAAGCAGGCGCTGATTGTGGTGATGATCGCTGGGTTGCTGGTTCCTGTGGCCTGGATGAAGGTGTTGAAGTCGTATCAAAAGGAGCGGCTGACGAGTTTTATCAATCCGGATGCGGACCGGCAGGGCTCCGGGTATCAAGTGAATCAATCGCTCATCGCCGTCGGTTCGGGTGGAATCTGGGGGAGCAGCCAGGGATCGCAGACGCATCTGGCATTTCTCCCGGTGCCGCAGACCGACTTCATTTTTGCCGCCTTTGCCGAGGAACACGGGTTTGTAGGAGCTCTGGGGCTTCTGCTGTTATACTTTATAGTGCTGATGCGGTTGACCCAGAATGCACAAACGGCGCCTGACCGCGCTGGGGCATTCCTGGTGATGGGTGTGGTGGCTGTGCTTAGCTTTCACGTTCTAGTCAACATCGGCATGGTGGTTGGCTTTATGCCAGTCACGGGAATACCTCTGCCGCTCATGAGTTACGGTGGGTCTTCCGTTCTTTTCATGTTCTTGGCGCTGGGGATGGTAATGAATGTCCGGATGCGCCGCTTCGTGAACTGAGACGGTCGGCAGAAGTTGGGGCGCCCTTGTCAACAACGAAAACGGCGCCAGGAAACAAGATTAGGCAGAATCAGATTTCAGAATAAAGACTAGGTACGAAACAAGATTACGAAGGCCCTCGCGAAAAAGGAGGGCAGAATGCCGGCAGAAGTCGAAGCCGGACAGGATTGAAGCCAGTCAGGCGGGGAACGGCCCCCTCAGCGGAATGCGAGAGAGTGGCCACAGACCTGACGGAAGGCTTAACGCGATCAGTGCAGACGAGTAAGAACAATTCACTGCAGTCGAGGTCCCGGGAAGAAATCTTCTTTACTTTGGGACCGCGCCCGCTCCTACCCGGAGCGGCGCTGAACGCTATCGATCCCCTGGTCCGCCTTGCGCTTCTGGTCCGGTAAAGAAGAACCGGAGTAGAAATGAACAAGGAATTGTTTGTATCGACCACGCCCCATGAAACCAAAGTGGGGATCACGGAAGACGATCAGCTAGCGGAAATTTACCTTGAACGAGAAAACGAATACACCTTAGCGGGCTCGATTTACAAGGGCCGAGTGACGCGCGTGCTGCCAGGCATGCAGTCGGCCTTTGTGGACATTGGGCTGGAACGCGACGCTTTTCTATACGTTTCCGATTTCATGGATCTGGAACAGACGGACGAAGACCTGGATGAAGCGATTCCGGCAAATCGTCCGGTAACGGAGGCGCGTCCGCGCAACGGTCTGGAAGCAGGCGGTGCAGCGGTCAATAGTGAAGGGCAGCTTGCCGAAGCCGGAAGCGTAGCGGACGAGGGGGACGAGCCGGAGGCGGCTTCTTCGGAAGCGGACAACGCCCCGAGCAGTTCGCGCGACTTTCGCGGACGACGACGTCGTCGTGGACGTCGCGGCGAGCGTCCGGAGCGCAGCGAGATTCGAAGCGAACCTCGCGTCGAGATACGTCCCGAAGTACGAAACGACGTTAGCAGCGAAACCGGCGGTGAACCACGAAGTGACGCAAGGAACGACCGTTTTGGTCGTGGCGATCGTGCGGGACGCAGCGGGTCCGACTCGCGATTCCAGCGGTCGGCGCCGGCCGCTCGCACCGGTCGCGACTACGATTACGGACCACCGCCGGGATATCAACCGATGATGCTTCCCGGAGAGTCGATTTCGAAGTACCAGCGACAGGGTCAGAGTGTTGCGGCGCTGCCGGCGGAGAACGCACAGGCGGAGCCACCGGCGCCAGCCTCGGCCGCAATCATTGCGAGTTTTCCTGAAGATGAGCCCATATTCGCGACCGAGGTTTCCGAGCCCCTTCGCGAACAACATGAGCACGTGCTGGACGCGGGAGTCGAGGAAGAGGCGCATTCTACCGATCCGAGCGCAGCGCCATTGGAGGATTCCGAAGTCCGCGACCAAGTGCAATCCGCGCTCAGAGCTATGTCCGCAGGGGCGACGATACGCGAGAGGGCGCGCGAAGCGGGCTCAGCGGCAGCCCCGCAGGTTGCACGCGAGGTGGCGCCAGATGTTCCCCACGACGTGACGCACGGCGCCGTGGAGGAACAGGAGATCGAGGAAGAAGAAGCCGAACTTACGTCCTACGGGGAAGAACCGGGAGACGACGCGGGCTTGGAAGAAGACGAACTGGAAGAAGAGACGCGGGCAGCTGGTGGAGAGTTGTCGGGATCCGGAGTCGCAGAAACCGCGGCAGAGACCGCTCCAGGGTTAGCGACCGGCGGCGAGCTGGCAGCGAACGGCGAAGTAATTCCGGAGGCCGTGCTGGAAGCGGAAGAGCGAGAAGCGGAGGAGTTGGAACTCGAAGAAGCGCAAGCCGAAGCGGAGGCGCTGCTGGAAGCCGAGGCGATTGGCGACGGTACCGTGGATGCGAGCGCGGAGGTTCGCAGTCCCGCACCGGAGGCGAGGCTATTGCAGCGCACGCAGCGTCGCGGGCCCGAGCGCGGATTTGATCGAGGGCGCGGACGACGCGGTGGACGGCGCTTCCGCAGTCGCGAGAACACGGTGGTGCCGCAGATCAGCGAACTGCTCAAAGAAGGGCAGGAGGTGCTGATCCAGATTGCGAAGGAGCCAATCGGGAAGAAGGGGGCTCGTATCACGAGTCACATTGCGTTGCCCGGACGCTTCCTGGTCTTCATGCCGACGGTGAACCATACCGGCGTGTCGCGCAAGATCTCATCGGAAGAAGAGCGGCAACGGCTGAAGCGAATCATCCAGAGCGAGCGCGAAAACGGCGGCGGCGGTTTCATTGTTCGGACCGCGGCGGCGGGCGCTACGGACGAAGAACTGCGAGCCGATATCCGCTTTCTGAAGAATCTCTGGAGTGAGATCAAGTCCCGCTCTGACAGCAGCAAGTCTCCGGCGCTGATCTACCACGATTTGAACGTGGTGGAACGGGTACTGCGCGATCAGGTGAGCTCGGACTTTTCCGTCATCTGGGTCGACACCGAGCAGGAATACGAGCGCATTCTTCGGTTTGCGAATCGCTTCCAGCCGGCTCTGGTCAAGCGCGTCAAGCTCTACACCAAGGAAACGCCGCTCTACGACCAGTTCGGGCTGAACGAGGAAATCAACAAGGCGCTGAAGTCGAAAGTCTGGCTGAAGAGCGGTGGGTATATCGTCATCAATCAGACCGAGGCGCTGGTCGCCATAGACGTGAACACTGGAAAGTACGTCGGCAAGACCGCCCGCCTTGAAGACACGATCGTGAAGACAAACGTGGACGCGATCAAGGAAATCGTGCGCCAGGTGCGGCTGCGCGATCTGGGCGGCATCATCATCATCGACTTCATCGACATGGACGAGCGGCGCAACCGGCAGAAAGTGATGCAGGCGCTGGAAGAGGCTTTGCGCTTTGATCGGGCTCCGTCGAAGGTGCTGCAGTTCAACGATTTCGGTCTGGTGGCAATCACCCGCAAGCGGGTAAAGCAGTCGCTGGAGCGGACGATTGGAACCCCTTGTCCCTATTGCCAGTCCACGGGCTTTGTGAAATCGGTGAGTACTATCTGCAACGAAATTTATGTTGAGATGCGGAAGATCTCGAAGCATCTCGAGCACAGCGACGTGATGTTGCGCGTGAATCCGGAGGTGGCGAAAGCGCTGAAGGCAAGCAACGCCCAACTCTTGAATGAGATGGAAGAGCTCACGAAAAAGACGATCATCGTAAAATCGGATCCGGCACTGCACCAGGAGCAGTTCGATATTCACTGAGTGGCTGTCGGTTTTGAGCTGAGGTCGAGAACGCGGGTTTCGAGCGTGAGGGATGGGTGTATAACCTGTCCCTCTTTATTTTGCGGTTACGATTCGGCGAGAAGCTTTTTGGCCTCGGCGATGCGCTCGCGCAGCTTTTCGAGCGACGCGCGGAGAGGCTCATTGTTGAACTGCATCTCCGGCTGCCGCTCCACCCCCTCCGGGAGGCGTCTGGCGATGTCGATGAGGACTACCAAAGAATCGGCGTGCAGCTTCCAGATGGACGGGGAATTCCTCGAACGCTTGAGTTCCTCTATCTCGGTGGTGATACGCGCGGTTACGGCGACGATGCGGAGCAGCAGTCGGGTGGCGTCCGCACGCGGGCCCGCTTGTTCGAGAGAGACGGCGGTATAGGCCTCAACCTCGGCGGGCGTGAGCATGAGGTTGAAATAGCGCATGGGCACGATCTGGCGGAATTTGGGATCGGCGACCCGCACGAACACGCGAATCGATTCTTCCACTTTTCGTAACTTGGCTTCTTCGACGGAAAGCGCCTGCGCTGTGATGGCAGCGGGCGCGTACCTGGGAGCGATCGCCGGAGCAGCGGCCGCGCCGGCAACTCCCGCTGCGTGAGTGGAGCGTGCGCGGTCTGGGGCGGCGCGCCGGATCGGCGGCCGGCGCTCCAATTCCTTTTTCAGCCGCGAGACGCGACGGAATTTGTCCAGGGCCGCGGCGTAGTCGAGTTTCATCAAGGCTTCCGGGTTCAGGGCTGCGACATGCTCGACTGTGATTTCGACGCCGTCGACGGTACTGAGGATGCTGCCGCCGAGTTCTTCAAGGCGGGTGGCAAAATCCTTGATCTCCTGTGCGGCCGCGGCGAAGAGCGTGTTGAATCGATCGCCGAAGGCGGCATTGTAAGGCGCGAGAGTGGCCAGAACCCCGGGGTGGTAGATCGATTCGCCGAGCGAAGCTTTCAACTCCCGTACTCGCTGGATGATGCCGGAGTCCATGAGCGCGCTGAAGTTCTGGAAGCGATTTGCCTGATCGAGCAAGGGGCTGAATTCGCGCAACCGTTGCACATCGGTATCCGAGAGCACGGGTACGTCGGACTCGGACAGGATTTCCAGCAGCGCAATTTCAAACGGAGACAATGGGATCGAGCCATCGAGGCCGTAGCCACGACGCTCCCACTGGCCAGCCACACGAGGATGGCGAAACAGAAAGGTTGCAACCAGATCGGTCTTGTCGCGATTGGCGCCGGAATCGTCGCGCTGGCGCGCGAAGTAGCGCAGCAGCGCTTCGGCAACTTCGGGATCAAGGTCGGATTGCACGCCAACTCGCAGCATGGCGGGAGTGATCGCCATGTCGAGGAGCTGGATCCAGAGGTGCATTTGATCGAGGGTGGAACGCACGTCGCTGGCGCGGCTGATGACGTCTGGGGCGAGTTGAGCGGGCGCGGGCAGTTCACCGCCAAGTTGATCACTCAGCAGCCGCTGGTAGAAGCCCTGCACGGTGGCCAGTAAGGCCAGTTCCCATTTGGGGTCTTCAACCAAGGTCAACTCCTTCGAGATGGCGCAGTAGTATGTCCAAACGGGGCTGTCTTTTAGTAAAACCGAAAGGGAACGACAGCGCAATTGGCTATCTGGTTACGGAAGTGGGTGCACTACTAAACGGCCCCAGTGCCGTGATTCATTCGATGGAGCGCCGGACGTTTCGCCCGGCGCTACACCAGCACGATTATTGAAAGACCACCGTCTTATTTCCATACAGCAGGATGCGGTTTTCCACGTGCCAGCGGACGGCGCGCGACAGGACCACTTTCTCGATGTCGCGGCCTTTCTGGACGAGGTCGTCGATGGTGTCGCGATGATAGATGCGGACGACATCCTGCTCGATGATGGGGCCATCGTCGAGTACCTGAGTAACGTAGTGAGCGGTAGCGCCGATCAGCTTGACGCCGCGCTGAAACGCCTGATGGTAGGGCTTGGAGCCGACGAACGCGGGCAGAAAAGAGTGGTGAATGTTGATGAGGTTCTCGGAGCCCAGAGTGGCGATAAATTCATTCGAGAGCACCTGCATGTAGCGAGCGAGAACGACGAGACTGCATTTGTGTTCGCGGATGAGAGCGATCTGCTTCTGTTCCGCTTCTCGCTTGTTTTCTTTCGTGACCGGTACGACGAAATAGGGGACGCGGTAGAAGTCGGCGATGCGCTGGTTATCGGGATGGTTGGAAACGATCAGCGGAATTTCGCAGCGCAGTTCGCCACTCTGGTGGCGGTAGAGCAGGTCTTGCAAACAGTGGTCATACTTCGAAACGAAGATGGCGATGCGCGGACGGTCGGCGGAGTTGGCGAGCCGCCAGTTCATCTGGAAATCGCGGGCGATGGGAGCAAACTGTTCGGAAAATTGTGCCAGGTTAAAATCGAAGTCTGTCGCGTCGAACTCGACCCTTGTTAGAAAGAGATTGGATGCCTCGTCGCCATGCTCGTCATTGAACAGAATGTTGCCGTTGTGACGAAAGATGAATTCGGCAATCGAGGCAACGACTCCTTTACGGTCGGGGCAAGAGACTAGAAGGATGGCGGAGTTGTGCATCGCACTACCTCCTGAGCGCCTTCACAATCTCGCGCGCTGCGTTGGCGCCGGAGCCGCCGGTGAGCCCGGTCCCGGGGTGCGTTCCGCTGCCGCATAGATACAGGCGTTCGATCGGCGTTTGATAACGGGCCCAGTCGAGCAGGGGGCGCATGGTGAAGAATTGATCGAGCGTAAGTTCGCCGTGGAAGATATGGCCTCCGGTGAGGCCGTAGATTTCCTCGAGATCCTGGGGCGTGACGATCTGGTGGCGCAGGATGATCTGCGGAAGATTCGGTGCGTACTGCGCGATGGTCTTGACCACGGTTTCGCCGAGTGCGGTGCGCTGGCTCTCCCAATCGCTATTTTTCAACTTGTAAGGCGCGTATTGCATGTAGATGGACATCACCTGCTGGCCAGCAGGGGCGAGTGACGGATCTGAGAGGGACGGAAACGCTATTTCAATATATGGGTGACGCGAGAAATTGCCGTACTTCGATTCGTCGAAGGCGCGCTCGAGGTAATCGATTTCAGGACTGATCTGGATGCGTCCCTGAAGCAAGTTCCCGTTGCCTTTTGCATTGAGTGCGGTAAATTCCGGGAGCGCGGAGAGTGCGAGATTGATCTTCGCGACCGTTCCCATGCAGCGGTAGTTCTTGATTTTCTGTATGAAGTCGGGAGACAGGTGCGAGGGATCGACCAGGCGCAGGAGAGTGCGCTTGGGATCGGCATTCGAGACGACGGCTCGCGCGGAGATTTCTTCACCCGAAGTGAGCAGGACCCCAGTGGCTACACCGTCCTTCACGCGAATCTCGGCGATTTCCGCGTTGGTGCGAATTTCCGCGCCTGCCTGCTTCGCGGCGGCAGCCATGGCTAGAGTGATGGTGCCGACGCCACCGGCAGGGAACTGCATGCTTCCCACGGGAGTTGGATCAGCGGCGCCGCGCAATAACAACACCAGAGCACTGCCTGCCGACCACGGGCCGAGGAATGTTCCGAAGACGCCGCGGGCAGCGATCGTGGCGCGCAACGGTTCGGTGTCAAAGAACTCGGAGACCAGATCGGCGACGGCCATTGGTCCCCAGCGCAGGACGCGATACAGATCTTTCTTCCCTAGATTTCGGATCGACCGGCCGGTTTTCAACATCCCCCACAAATCGCCACTGCTGGGGCTGTCAATATTCGGCGGCGTGAGCGCGAGCGCTTCGCCGATAACCTTGCCGATCTTGCCGAGCGCAGCGCCGAAGTCGGCATACGACGCAGCGTCTTTCTGCGACCATTGCGCGATCTCCTGCGCAGCTTTTTTTACATCGGAATAGAGGACGAGCGATCGGCCGTCGGGCAGCAGCGAGACTGTGCTTGCATCTGAAGTCGTCAGCTTGAGGCCGTGATTCTCCAATTGCATGTCGTGCATGATGTCGGCGCGGAGCGGGCCCGTGTTATGCGCGAGCGTGGAGCAGCGGAAGCCGGGATGAAACTCCTCGGTAATAGCCGCGCCGCCCACCTGGGCACGGCGTTCGAGCACCAGTGGTTTAAATCCGGCTTTGGCGAGATAGAAGGCGGCGGCCAGACCGTTGTGCCCGCCACCGACGATGATCACATCGCGCGTTTCGGGCATGGTGTTATGCTGCCCCGTCTTTCAAAATTTCAAGCGCCGCCAGACGTCCGGGCGCGCCCATGATACCGCCGCCGGGATGCGTGGCCGATCCGCACATATACAAGTTTTTGATCGGCGAGCGAAATTGCGCCCATCCCGCAACCGGGCGCAGGAAAAACAATTGTTCGAGCGAGAGTTCACCCTGAAAGATGTTGCCTTCGGTCAATCCCCACTCGCGTTCAAGGTCGAGCGGGGTGACGACCTGGCGGTGCAGGATAATGTCTTTTATATTTGGCGCGTACTCGGCGATGGTGTTTACGAGGTTATCGCCAAATTTTTCTTTTTCCGTATCCCAATCGAGGCCAGGCGCCAGCTTATAGGGCGCATACTGCACGAAACACGACAGAATGTGTTTGCCTGGCGGTGCGAGAGATGTATCGGTGAGCGTCGGAATCACCATGTCGATATACGGGTGCGAGGACCAATGCCCGTACTTTGCGTCGTCGTAGGCTCTCTCCATGTACTCGACGCTGGGCGAAATCGACATCGCCCCGCGTAGGTGCGCGCCAACTCCCGGCATGCACTTGAAATTCGGCAGCCCATCGAGCGCCATGTTCACTTTGCCGGAAGAGCCGCGGAACTTGTAGCGTTTAACGCCATCCATGAATTCGTCGGGCAGATTACCAGGCTCGATCATCTTCGTAAACGTGAGCCGCGGATCGACGCTCGACGAAACAACGTCAGCGTAGATCTCGTCACCGTTAGTGAGCACAACGCCGGTGGCGCGTCCGTTTTTAACGATGATCCGGGCGATTGCAGCTTCGGTGCGGATTTCAGCTCCAGCCTCGCGAGCTGCGTCGGCAATCGCATTCGAGATCGCGCCGGTGCCACCGCGCGCGAATCCCCAGGCGCGGAAAGCGCCGTCAATCTCGCCCATGTAGTGGTGCAGGAGAACATAGGCGGTTCCGGGCGAGCGCACGCCGAGAAAAGTCCCGATTATTCCCGACGCCGACATGGTGGCCTTGAGCACATCCGTCTCAAACCACTGATCGAGAAAATCGATGGCGCTCATGGTCATGAGCTGGACTTGATTGTATTTGTCCTCGCCCGACATGCCCTGAAAGCGGCGTCCGATGAAGAGGAGTTTCATCAATTCTTTCGGATTGAACGTCGCCGGGTCGGGCGGGATCATGCTGAGAATTGGTTTCACGAAGCGGCACATCGCCTGCATCGCTTTGCCGAATTCATCGTAAGCTTCGGCGTCAACGCGGGAATGACGGGCAATTTCGCGGTGCGTCTTGCCGTGATCGTTCACACGCCACAGATGGTCGCCGTTCGGCATGGGAGTGAAAGTGCCGTCGAGCGGCAGAATCTCAAGTCCGTGGCGGGGAAGATCGAGGTCGCGAATAATTTCGGGTCGCAGCAGAGAGACGACGTAAGAGCAAACGGAGAACTTGAAGCCGGGAAAAACTTCCTCCGTGCAAGCCGCCCCGCCGAGGACGTGACGACGCTCGAGCACCAGGACTTTCTTGCCAGCTTTGGCCAAATAGGCGGCGTTGGTGAGACCGTTGTGGCCTCCGCCAACCACGATCACGTCGTACTTCGTACCGCTCGAAACAGCAGGCATAGGTTGACCTAGAAAGATTGGCCCAGAAATAGTGACCCAGATTGACCCGTAACGTTGAGGAAAAATGACTCGCCATTCTATCGAGAAAGCATCGTTTTGTCTCTGTTTACGCGTGATCGCTGACTCATGGTCAACGTATTTCGGTGCTTGCCGCAGAATACTTGCGGTGCATATAATCCGGCGTCAGGGTTTGTTTGGTTTCCCCGTTCTCTGTGTCCTCTGTGGTTAAGAAAAATCTCTACCACAGAGGACACAGGGTTTCACGGGGGAAGAGCACACAGGGGAAACGACGCGAGGTTGCATTGCCCATTGGAACTGCATTTCACGACAGAACTTTTGCCCTTTGCCACAGTTTGAATTACCGCGAGTGGTCGGGATACTACACGGTCAGCGTGTATGAGGTGCACCACGAGCACGAGTACAACGCGATCCGCAATGCGTGCGCGCTGATTGATATCTCGCCGCTCTATAAGTATCTGATCACTGGCAAGGATGCGACCAAACTCGTGAACCGCGTTATCACGCGCGACATCAACAAAGTCGCGGTGGGACAGGTCATCTATGCCTGTTGGTGCGATGAAGACGGGAAGGTCATCGACGACGGTACGATCACCCGCCTCGAGGAAAACAGATATCGCTGGACGGCGGCCGATCCGAGCCTCCGCTGGTTTAGGCAAAACGGCCTGAACATGGACGTTCAGATCGAAGACATCTCCGAGCGAACGGCCGCGCTGGCGCTACAGGGGCCGGCCTCCGCGAAACTTTTGAAGACAGTCGCAGAAGCCGAGATTACGAATCTGAAGTATTTCCGAAAAACGACGGGCAAAATTGCGGGCGTGCCCGTCGATATTTCGCGCACCGGATACACGGGCGACCTGGGCTACGAGATATGGATACCCATTCTTAATAATGGGCATGAAGCCGTCAAGGTCTGGGACGCGCTGATGGACAAGGGCAGGCAGTTCGATATTCACGCGGCGGGAATGCTGGCGCTCGATGTGTCGCGGGTGGAGGCGGGCCTACTGCTGATCGAGGTTGATTACACTAGTTCGAAGAAGGCGCTGATTCCGTCGCAGAAATACTCGCCCTATGAGTTGGGTTTCGGGAAGATGGTGCATCTCGATAAAGAAAACTTCATCGGCAAACGCGCGCTGGCGCGAGATCACAAGCTGGGCGTGGCGCGGCAGTTGGTTGGGCTGGAAGTCGACTGGGTGGAAGTAGAAGAGCAGTTCGACAAATTCGGACTCTCTCCAGCAGCGCCCAGCCAGGCATCACGCGTGGCGGTGCCCGTCTATGCTAATTCGAGTTCCAACGACAAGCAGGTGGGCAAGGCAACGACCACGGCGTTCTCTCCGCTGCTGAAGAAGTTGATTGCCCTGGCCAGCGTGGGCGCGGAGTATTCAAAGCCCGGCACCAAGCTGCAGATGGAGTTGACGATCGAAGCGCAACGGATGAAGACCACGGCCACGGTGGTGTCGCTGCCGTTTTTTAATCCGAAGCGGAAGACGGCGGTGCCGGTTTAGAAAGGTTTCTGATAAGGGAGACACAGTCCGGAATAGGAGGCACAGAGTGAAGCGGTCACGAATTACGCAAGGATACGCTCGGATGTGGCCCCGAGGTGTATTCGAGAAGTTGAGGGGCGAAAAAGGGATGCGGGCAGGGTCGATTGAATTCTTTAGGAAAGATGGCGTGTATGTCCTTTATCGCAACGATCAACCCCACTATATCGGCAAGGGCCGACTGATGGGCAGGTTGTGGGCACACGCGAGGAAGCCCGAAGACCGCTACTATCATTTTTGGAACTTCTTTTTCCGCCTTTGCTGTTGAGGACAAAGAGCAGCGGGACGAGCTAGAGGCGATCCTGATTGCAGCGATGCCCACTGCCAACAGCGCGGAGCCGAAGCTGCCGAAGGAGATAATGCCCGGGAAAGTCCGCGAGCTTCTGCATGAAATCTACGCCCACGGCAAGGCGTAAGCGAGCCCGAGGAACTTCTGGCGTCGCTGGCCCCGCAGCTGCGCCACGCGGTGCCGTGCTTCTCCCCGCACCGCTACTGTGTGAACGCGTCGTAGATCCGCAGAAATTGCAATGGTTGATAGCTCTCAAACGCCGGGGCTGTGTACACCAAATTATTGTTGATGTCGAGAATGTTGTAGGTCGAGCCGAGCGCGGTCGCCTCCTTATTCAACGCAGAGGAGCCGAGGTTCGGCCACTTTCCCGTGGTAATGCGGGTTTGAAGGTTTTGCAGCGCGGTAATGGTTTCTGCAGGAGTGAATTCGCAGTGACCCGCGCGGTTTATGAACGTCTGCTTCAACAGGGCGGAGTCTTTTGCCTCTTGGATGACTGTGCTATAAGCCTTCTCGACTTCTACCGGAACCAGTCCATCGCCAACGGTGTGCATGGTTAGGACCGGGACTGTCAACTGGCCGTTGTAGATGATGTTATCGCTCAAATATGTCAAAGCACCCGGATCGGCGCTAATTCTCGGGGCGTTATTCAGCGTGGCGAGGTCAGCCGTCAGGCTTAGTCCGGCGGCGATATAAAGGGCCTCGACTTCTGCACGATTGATCGATTTGTTCAGTTGTGTTGTGTAGTTTACGCCGGTGTTGAACGAAGGATTGCCGCCGGCTCGGGATTCCAGTTCGGCGCGGAGATAGAACGGGAACAGGAAATCGTCGTTTGCAAACCAGAGAAACTGATCGGCCTCCTGGGTGGCGTAGACGTAAGGCTCAGGAGTACCGGGATAGAACCAGCCGGGCACATCGGTCAGCGCCGCGACCAACGCGATTCGCGCTTGCCCTTGCGGCGTGGTTTGGGCTGCGCCTAGAAAGTTTTCTGCATTGGTGTAATTCTGCGTCGGGTTCGTGATGTTGACAACCTGCAAGGTCCCGCCTGCCAGCAGCGTGTTGAAGGCGAAAGCCCCGTCGAGCGCCTCGTTCCAAAAGCCTACGCCGCCAGCCAGGACTCCGCACATGGGAAGCGCGCCGTTAAAGCGACTCGGGTACTCCTGTACCAGTCCGGCTGTGATCATGCCGCCGAGGGAGTCTCCCCAGGCGATGGTCTCGGTCGGAGTTCCAACTACACTTTGAAAAACGTCGAGCGTCGAGATCTGGTCCGGGATCGCTTGCTGAACCGCCCAGCCCGTCGCGGCATAAGACGATCCCGCGAATGCCCAACCCTCAGTTAAGAAATAGTAAGCCGAGTAGGGATCGGGATAATCGTATGCCGGATTTGGCGACCCAGGGATGACGTAGCCGTGACTGTAAAGAAGCAGATTGCCGTTCCAATTTGCCGGGACGTCGATTACGTAGGTTGCGCCATCCGGCAAGGTGCCAGTGATGTGCTGCTGCGCCGCCGAGCTTCCGCAAAGCAGCGTAATGAAAATCGCGGTTAATGCGGACAAGATTATGCTCTTCGTGGTACTCGACATGGGAATCTTCCTCTTCGTTGGGTGAAACCCCTTTTCCTGGGCCGGATTCGGGGTGTGGCCACCAGCGACAACTAGTCTGAAAGCTTGTGCTTGTTCCGCGAACTTGTCAACGCGAAACATCGGGATTCCGCTGCGCCCGCCGTTTTCCCGCCCAATACAGCCACACTCCGATCAACAGCAATGCGCCGCAGCCCCCGACGATTTTGAAGACAGCCAGCGGCTTGTTTGGCTCATCCGGTGGCGGCAGGACGGAGAGGGCGATGGTGAACATCGTGGTTACAAAGCCCACGATCGACAACGCATAGGCTGCTGGTTTTCCGCCGGGCACTCGAATCACTTCTTCTCCGGCGGGCTCGCTCTGCAGTTTGAACATCGACGCGAATAAATATAAGTAGGGGATGAAATAAGTGATGACACCCATGCTGACCAGCACGTCATAGGCGCCTTTAACCGAGGTGCCGGCCTGTCCGAGAAAAATAAATATTGCGCCGATCGCTGCTTGGGTCAGTAGAGCAACCCAGGGCGTGCCCCAACGCGGATGCAGCGCTCCGAACGAAGACGGCAGATAACGGTCGATGCCGGCGACGAACGGCAGGCGGGCGACGGCTGCGAGATAAGCCCCGGAAGCGCCGATGTTACTAAGCGCAATCAAAAACGCCGCTACTGGAAGAAAGAAGGGAAGTCCGACGCGGTCGGCAGTCTTGGCAATCGCCTGCACCAGCCCTTGCAGGCTGCTGACTTCCGAAGACGGCAGTGCCAGCAGCACGCAGACGGTTCCGACGATGTAACAGAACGCGACCGTCAGTCCGCCCGCGAACAGGGCCAGCGGAATGGTGCGACGAGCGTTCTTGATTTCTTCCGCCATGAAAGAGGCGGTTTCGCATCCGCCGAAAGCAAAGGTGAGCACCGACCAGAAGATAATGTCGTTCAGGCGCATGCTGGGCGTCATGGTGCGAAACGAGAACGTGGTTGCCGATCCGAAGCGGTGATAGGCGAGCAGGCCCATACCGATGACGATGAGAACGGGAATCCACATGGCGAGCGCACCGATGTTGTGCAGCCATTTGCCGACGTCGAGTCCGACGACGTTCAATAGAGTGGCGGCGGTGAGCGTTACCAGCGCAAACACGATGTAGAAGGTTGGGTTCGCTGAAAGATGCGACCACTGGGCCTGCCGCAGGAAAAGCACGTTGCTGGCCGCGAAGTAAAGGACGGCAGGGAAGTAGGGCAGGTTGCTGGTCCAGTAAGTCCACGCGGCCATGAAGCCGGAGAAGTCGCCGAAGGCGCGTTTCGACCAGACATAGAGGCCACCTTCATTCGGATAGCGTGAAGAAAGTTCGATGACCGAGAGCGCGAGCGGCGTGTAGAAGGCGAGCCACGCCCCGATCCAGATGACGATGGAACTGGGGCCGGCGGCAGCAGCTGTGGCGATCCATCGCAGGCTGACGCCGGTGACCACGTAGAACAACAGCAAGTCGCGAAATCCCATGACGCGCTTGGGGCGGTTGGGATCAGCAGCTTCGGCGATGGAGATGCCGGACCCATAGGAGGCAGGTGGTCCGTGGTCTGGTCGGTTTTCTGGCCCTGTTTTACTCACGCGAGGGGTGTTCACCGGTTAGAAGGTGAGCGGTAAGGATTACCAGAGACATGTGGGATGGGCAAGATGAATTTCAGTTGGCGAGCTTGGCGCGGTTCCTCCACTTCCAGTACAGATATCCTGGAATGCCAATCAGCACAATGGCTGCGCCCCAAAAGGCTTCGGTCGGCCGCTGGATGACGGTGTTGAGCGTCCAGGCAACGCCGACGATAACGTAGATTGCAGGGAGCCACGGGTATCCGGTGCAACGATAGGGGCGGGGAACGTCGGGTCTTTTCCAGCGCAGGACGAACAGGCCGATGACGGTCAGCGTGTAGGAGAGCACCATGCCAAAGATGACGTAGGTGTAAAGCTGGTCGTAGCGTCCGCTCATAGTGAGCACCGCTGCCCAGATCCCTTGACCGATCAAGCTGAAGGCCGGTGTGCGCCACTTGGGATGGATGACGGCCATGCGGCGGAAGAATACGCCGTCCTGTGCCATGGCGAGGTAGACGCGGGCGCCGGACAAGGTGCAGGTTGCCGCCGCGCTGAAACATGAAACCGCGATCATGGCCGAAAGCCACGCTGCAGCGCCGGGCGAAAACAGCACTGCTGCTGCTGCGTGGGCAATGGTTTCGTGCTTTGCGATCTCATTCAGCGGCAGGGCGTAAACGTAAATCATGTTCATGGCGAGATAAATCGCGCCCACCGCAAGCACGCCCAAAACCATGGCCAGCGGCACATTGCGCCGTGGGTCTTTGACTTCTCCGGCAACCCATGTGATGTAGACCCAGCCGTCGTAGGCCCAGAACACGGCGATCAAACCGACGCCGAGAGCGGAGATCAACTGTCCGGGGCTAAGCCCCATAGTCAGTTCGCCCGGCGCCTGCGCGCTGAAGTTCGACCAACGTCCCTTGCCGATGGCAAATCCGAGAACGACGAAGACTGCCATGGCGGTGAACTTCGTCCAGGTGGAGACGTTCTGAAGAAGCGCGCCCCATCGCAGTCCGTAGACGTTGACATAAGTGAGGATGGCGATCAGCACCAACCCGACTGCATGGGCGCGTGTGAAAACGATGGTGAATATAGCCTCGACGAAGTGACCATTCGCCAACGTCGGATACGGCAGATTGATGTTTGCCATCACATGCTGTTGCGACATCCAGGGAACGATGTTGCCCATGTAGGCTGCGGCAGCTACGGAGAGTGCAGCGATGGAGCCGCCATTCGCGACCGCGAACAACATCCAGCCATAAAGAAAGGCAACCAGATCGCCGTACGCTTCGCGAAGGTAAATGTATTGTCCACCGGAGTCGGGAAACATGGAGCCGAGTTCGGCGAAGGCGACGCATGCGCAAAGCGAAATCACTCCGCCGAGCACCCACACCAGAAAAAACAACGTCGGGCTCGGCAAAGGCCCGGCAATATCTTTAGCGGTAAGAAAAATAGAAGAACCGATGATGCCGCTCACCAGCAGCAGCACAGAGTCGAGCAAACTAAGCCCACGGACGAGACTCGGTTGTTGATTGGAGGGTTCGGTTTCGTTGGCTGGGGAAGCAGTGTCCATTGAGCAGTTGTTCAATTTGTCGTCGGCAAATCACGACCAACAGCGCTTCACCCTATGCCCAGTTCATCCGAAGATTCCAGCGGAGTTCCGCAGCGGCGGCAGATGACGGCCGAGCAATCGCCGCACGTAAGAGGATCGGTGACCTCCGCGGCGCAGACCGGACAGTAGAACACGACTGCGGGTTTCCGGGCGTCAAGCGTTGCTTTCGGAGCGATCTCCATGACCATGAACTATGAGCACGAAACTGTAACACAAATCTCAGGCGTGTTCGTGACCCGTCACTCGGGCGGCTTGCGCAGGATCAGGTCGCCTTCGATCGGTGGCAGCGAGATGGGGAATTGCCAGATTTTGTCTTTCATCCAGACGCTGATAACAAAATCTTCCCGCTCTTTCCACTTGCCGATCCACTTGTTGCTGGTTGAGAACAAGACCCAGCCGTGGTCTTCAGGATTGCCCGGGGTCAGCATCACGGTGTTGGGGTCGAGGGCTTGTGTGCTGAGAAACTCGATGAACTCGGCCGCTTCTTTTTGGTACACGCGCAAGCGGGCCGTTTTCTCTTCGGCGATCTTGGGATTCTTCTTGATCTGGCGCTCGGTTTCGAAGATCTTTGTGTCCACGGCATTCTGCAGTTTGTTGGAAAGTCCCGTGGGATCCTCGTAGGCCTCAAGCACGTCGTGATGACGAACGAAATCGATGCGCACATCCGCCGGGAACTCAAATTTTGCCTGTCCGGTGTACGTCACGCTTACGAACGCGCCGAGTAGCTGAAAGAAGCGGTGACGGCTCTGTGCCAGTTCCTGTGAATCCACGAGCAGAGTGACGGTGAGGTCAGGCCCTGTCATTGTCCAACCGTACTTTCCGTCATCGCGGCGTTCGAATGTGCAACCGGGTGCGCCAGCGGTCCAGCGCACGGTGGGCAACTGCTTTTTCTTCGCGTGGCTTAGGGTTGGCGACAGAATCGCACAAGACAGAATTGCGCAAACCGGGAGGCGCGCCAGTTTTGCTCCCAGCAAACGGGAACGCAGCATAATGCAGAGTGTATAGCTTTTAGACTGGAAGCGTCACGGCCCGCCGGGCCCGGGACGGAGGCCACGTCGGGTACAGGAGCGTGCGATCCCATCCTCAAGTGCGAGGGCTTCCGAGAACCAGACTGCCGGGCAAATGCGCGCAGAAAATATGTTAGATTGAAATTGGTGGGGCGCGTAGCTCAGTTGGTAGAGCAACGCCCTTTTAAGGCGTGGGTCGCAGGTTCGATTCCTGCCGCGCTCACCATTCTCACCCGGGCCGGTATTCGCCGCCCGGTCGCGGAAGCCGGATCAATCCCAATCCATGGAGAATCGCCGAGCAAAACTCTCGCTCGCGGCACACAGCCTAGTCAGGTTTCCCTGTGTAGTGTTGCTCGCGGTGGACATCAGCATGGTCTTCCAAGGACTCCAGGTGAGTGATGACCTCTGCGGGCATACCGAGTTCGACCGGCAGGCGTTCTTCCAGAATGGTTGCAAGACGGTGGGCCTCGCTGACCGATGTCAGACGCGGAAACAACAAGTGTACTTCGATGATCTGGCGGTATCCGGTGGTGCGGAAGCGTACGCCGTGGTATTGAATGGCCAGTTCCGCGCAAAGTGCATCCAGATGATCCCGAATTTTCCGGCCGGCTTGGGGATCGGAATAATCCATTAGCCCAACGGCCGAACGCCAGACCAAGCGCCCTCCTGACCAGAGGATATTTGCCGCGACCGCGATGGCCACCAGCGGATCGAACGGTTTCCAGTGCGTCAGCAGCACCAGCCCAAGTCCTCCCACAACGCCAAAACTGGTCCAGCTATCGGTCAAGACGTGTTTGCCATCGGCTTCGAGAATGAGTGAATGGGTCCGCCGGCCGGTCCACAACAGATAGTAACCGAGGCCCGCATTGAGGATTCCGGCCATGAGGATCACCATTGCGCCCGTTCCCAAGTGCTCCAGTTGTAGCCCTGCGATCCACTTCCGGATCGACTCCAGGAGAATTGCGATCGCCGCCACAACGATCATTGCCCCTTCAAATCCGGCAGAGAAGAAGGTGATCCGCTCGTAACCGTAGAGGAATTGAGGGGAAGCTGATCTTGTGCTGAGCCGAAGACTAAAACTAGCAAACCCCACGGCAATCACGTGGACAACCGATTCGGCCGCGTCGGAAAAAATGGCCGCCGAATGCGTCATGAGATAGACCGTAGTCTTTCCGATCAGCATCGCCAACCCAAGAATCAGCGAGAGACGCATGGCGAACCGCGCCTCGCGCAACTCCTGTTCGTCTCTCCGCGTTGCCGAGCTAACCGTGGGTTCTTCAGGCACGCTTTGTATTCCTGGCTGAGAAGCTTAGCATTTGGCACACAGTCCCGCAGAAATTGTCGGCAATGTAAATTAGATGAAATGATCGCGATCCGCTGCAGGGCCCTCCTGTTTGACCTGGACGGTGTACTCATTGATTCCACGCCTGCCGTTGCGCGGGTGTGGTCTCGGTGGGCGGCCGAGCATGGCTTTGATCCTGAGACCGTGGTCCGCCAAGCGCACGGGCGGCCGAGTCGCACCACCATCCGCGAGTTGCTGCCCTGCGCTGACATTGACCGCGAAGATCGCGAAGTCGAATGCAGGGAGATGAAGGATCTCGATGGCGTTGTCCTTCTGCCAGGTGCTCGGGAACTCTTAAACATTTTGCCTCCGGAACGCTGGACCATTGCGACCTCCTGCACGCGTCGGCTAGCCGAGGTGCGTTTGCGCGCCGCGGGTCTGCCCATCCCCAGAACCATGATTACGTCGAGCGATGTAAATATTGGCAAGCCGGATCCCGAGCCTTACCTGAAAGCGGCGGCAAAGCTCAGGTTTGCCGCCTCCGATTGCATTGTGGTAGAAGATGCGCCGGCCGGAGTTCGCGCCGGAAAGGCCGCTGGCGCCCGCGTAATTGCATTCCTCACGACCATGGTCCGCCGCGATCTCGACGAGGCTGGTGCCGATTGGATCGTTCAAAACTGCGCTGACATGGCCGCATTCAATGACGGCGACGGTTTGCGGCTGAGCCTCTCGCTGCGGTAATTAGGTCTCGGGAAGACAAAGTGCTGAAAGACCTAAGACCAGCCATTTGCGCATGGCCATCCAGTCAACTAGAATCCTCCGTTCCCTGGAAGTTGCCTGCAAAAGCAGGCTTGATGTGCGCCGGGCAGTTCCGATCAACCGCGATACAGGGAATCGCTGAACAGGCAGGGTCTCGTGAACATCGGTGTTCCGAAAGAAAGTTATCCGGGAGAGCGGCGGGTTGCGCTTGTGCCGTCCGTCGTCCCGACAATGACCAAAGCGGGTTTCGAAGTCCACATTCAATCCGGCGCTGGAATCGAGGCCGGCTATCCCGATTCCCAGTATGCAGACAAGGGCGCGAAGATCGTCGCGGACCGTGCTGCGGTGTTTGCCGCGGCCGACATTGTCGTGCAGATTCTCTGCTACGGTTCCAACGACATAACCGGCAAACAGGACGTACCGCTATTCCGCCGAGATCAGATCCTTGTCGGGTTTCTGCGTCCGTTCGGTTCGTTGGAAATCGTGCAAGAGATCGCGCACGCCGGCGTCACCACCTTTGCCGTGGAGCTGATGCCCCGTTCCACTCGTGCCCAGAGCATGGATGCGCTCTCCTCGATGGGGACTGTCTGCGGTTACAAGGCGGTGCTGATGGCAGCCGACCATCATCCGCGTTTTTTTCCCATGCTCACCACCGCGGCGGGAACAATCACCCCCGCCCGCGTGTTTGTTATTGGCTGCGGTGTTGCCGGACTGCAGGCGATCGCGACCGCGCGCCGCCTGGGCGCGGTGATTTCGGCTTACGACTTAAGGCCAGCGGCGAAGGAGCAGGTGCAGAGTCTCGGTGGACGTTTTGTCGAGCTGCCCATCGAGGCGAAAGATGCGCAGGATGCTCGCGGATATGCACGCGCGCAGGATGAAGACTTCTATCGCCGCCAGCGCGAGTTGCTCGGGAAAGTGGTGCAGGAAAGCGATGTGGTGATTGCCGCGGCTGTGATTCCGGGAAAAAAATCGCCCGTCCTGGTAACCGAGGACATGGTGAAAGGAATGGCACCGGGTTCGGTGATCCTTGATCTGGCTGCCGAACGCGGCGGCAATTGCGAGATCACGGAAACCGGCAAGACCGTGGTCAAGCATGGCGTGACCATCATCGGAGCAATCAACGTGGCTACAGGCGTGCCTTATCACGCGAGCATGATGTATGCCCGCAACATCACGGCGTTCCTCACGCACCTGATCAAAGATCAAAAGTTGAATCTGAACCTCGAAGATGAGATTGTTCGCGAGACGCTGCTCACGCGCGGCGGCGAGATTGTAAACGCGCGGGTCCGCGAGTTTTTTAAGTTGCCGGCGCTGCTCAAACAAGGCTGACTATCGTTTAGGTAAAGGCAAAGGTCTGCAGGTAGTTGATTTGTTTTGCAAGGGTGCGGCTTCAGACGCGCCGCCGAGACCCAATAAAGGCGCTGGCTTTAGTCCCTGACGGATGCGGCGGTTATTCCTTGCAGTTCATTGCGAGACGACTTGTACGGAGGAAAGATGAACAGTAGTTCGAATCTGATCAATGCACTCTTTATTTTTGTGCTCGCTGGATTCATCGGATTTGAAGTGATTCGGCGGGTCTCGCCTCTGTTGCACACTCCGTTGATGTCGCTGACCAACGCGTTGGATGCGATCGCGGTGGTAGGAGCGATCGTGCTCGTGGGCGAGCACAAGAGCACGCTCTCCGCCGTTTTCGGATTCATCGCCGTGGTCGCCGCCACCAGCAACATCGTCGGCGGCTTCCTGATTACGGACCGCATGTTGAAGATGTTCAAATCCAG
>JBEKQC010000016.1:0-88861 GCA_049520095.1 Terriglobales bacterium | reverse complement strand
GGACGCCATCTGGCCAGCGCAATTGGGCCAAATATTCGAGGGCGTCATCGTCAGTTTTGAAGGTCTTTTGGAGGTCTATCAGGTTCATGGCAGCATTCCTTAACTGCCATTATTATCCCCTAAACACAGTTCTGTGTCAAGGGAATAATCGTCGTTACATTCAAAGTATTCATAACAAAGGAGTTAGTTGTGAGTCGGCCTGCAGGATTCAGTTAGAATCAATGACTTACGGATTGTAAGTCATCTAAAGTCTTGATTTCAAATAACTTCGTGGAGAATCATGCCTACAGCCACTCCGGACTATAGCTGATGTTTATTATAACGCGTGGTGTCAACTGCTCGGCTGATTTGGTAGTAGCGCAGCTTGCGGCGCGGCTGAGGCCGCGCCCTTTCAAAGCGAACTCAAACCGAGCCACTACCCTTGATTTGGTATTGGTTTCTCCTCGGCTAGGCGCTCGCTCGCACTCGCTCCGTCACCAACGATCGGACGACCTCCGCGATCTTGTATTCATTCGGCAGCAGATAGCTCTCGAGAGGCTCGCTGTAGGGCACCGGTGCATCAAAAGCGGTCACCATGACTATCGGCGCGCGCAGATGTTCAAAACCTTTCTCCGCCACCTCAGCGGCAATAACCGCCGCGGCTGACGAATGGCGCGGAGCCTGATCGACTAACACCAGCCTCGCTGTCTTCTTCACCGACTTGATGATGGTGTCCACATCCAAAGGCGCCAGCGTTCGCGGGTCGATCACTTCCGCGCTGATTCCTTCACGCGCAAGTTGCTCGGCTGCGGCCAGCGATTTCTTGACCATCCATCCGGTGGCAACGATCGTAACGTCGCTGCCGGCGCGCTTGATGTCGGCAACACCGAAGGGCACGATGTACTCGCCCTCGGGCACCTCGCCGGTATCGAGCGTCAGCATGTAGTGGTGAAGATACACGACCGGATTGTCATCGCGAATGGCCGCTGCCATCAGTCCCTTGGCATCGGCGGGCGTGGACGGAAGCGCCACCTTCAGTCCTGGAATCCCCATCATCGTGTGATAGAGGCAATTGGAGTGCTGGCCACCCCAGCCAGCGGCGAATCCGTAACCGGCTTTCAGCACGAGCGGAACTTTCACCTGTCCTCCCGACATGTAGCGCAGGCGGGGAGCCTCGTTGAGCACCTGATCCATGGCCACCAGCATGAACTCGCTCATCCAAAGCTCGACGATAGGACGCAACCCCGTAATAGCGGCGCCCACGGCAGCGCCAATCTCAGCAGTTTCGGAAATGGGCGCCAGGCGAACGCGGTTCTTGCCGAACATCTTCAGCATGGGATCGCGCTCGGTCATGGCCATATTCTGACCGTAGAAAACTACGTCGGCATCGCGCTGCATTTCTTCGGCAATCGCGACGGCCATCGCTTCTCCGTACATCATTTCCTTGGGCATTGGAATTGGACCTCCTAAGCGTAAACGTACTAGGCGTAAACATGGTTGGTGGCTTCTGCGGGCGCGGGGTGCGGACTGGCGAGGGCAAACTCGACAGCCGCGTCCATTTCCGCGCGCGCGCTGTCATCAAGCCGCTGGAGTTCTCCCTCCGTGAGTATGCCCTCACTCAGCAAATGTCCACGGAAGCGCGGAATTGGATCTCTCTCTTTAGCCGCCCGGTACTCCGCTTTGTTTCCGTACACTCCGATGGCTTCATGTTCGGGAAACTGCGTGGGCACGGGAGGCACGGTGATGGCGTTGCCGTGCGCACTGAGCCGGTAGAACTTCGACTCGATGAGACTGGGGCCGAGTCCGGCACGAGCCCGTTCCGCGGCCTTAGCAACAACCTCATAGACCAGCAGCGGATCCGTACCATCCACGGTCACGCCTGGGATGCTGAACGCAGCCGCTTTCTGCGAAAGCGGATCGCCAGCTTGCGCATTGGCGTCCTCTAAGCTGACGTGTGTGTACGCCTGGTATTCGTTGTTTTCCAGGATGAAAACGACGGGCAGTTTCCAGACGGCCGCCAGGTTGAGCGTCTCAAAGAACGCTCCTTGCTTGCTCGCCCCATCTCCGAAGAAGCAGTAGACGATCTGTCCGGTGTTCTTGACCTGAGCCGTCAGAGCGGCGCCCGCGGCATGGGCAATACTTTGAGCGACGATGGCCGATGTGCCGGGGAAGTAGTGTTCGGGATCGGCAAGATGCATGGAGCCGCCAAAACCCTTACACAGCCCGTCTTTCCGGCCATAGAGTTCGGCCATCATTTTTTTTGGAGACGTGCCGAGCACGATGGGCTGAGCATGGCAACGATAGCTGGGCATCGCCAAGTCCGTGGCATTGCGCGTGGCGAGCGCTCCTACAATCGAAGCTTCCGCGCCGTCGGCAAGATGGGTGTGGCCGCGCATGGCTCCGGGATGTTCGAGGAAAGTGCGCTTGACGTGCTCTTCGAATTCGCGAATCCGTGTCATCTGGATGTAGATCCAGATCAACCGGTCTTTCCCGAGAATGTTCTTATCTGACATCTCATCACTCCTTTTTTGTAGAGCCGGGCGTACCGCCCGGCCCGACGGGCGAGAACGCCCGTCGCTCCATCGGATGATTCGTCACGGTACTAGATCACCCGGCTGCCCAATATGACATAAAGGTCCGCCGACTGGAACCTGGACACTTTCACCGGCAACAATTTTAAGCAGCACGCCCGCAATCGGAGACTCCAATTCGTAGCTCACCTTCTCCGTTTCCAACTCCACGACTGCCTCGCCCACTTGCACAAAGTCTCCCTCGCTCTTGAGCCAGCGCAACACGCTGGCTTTCGTCGTGGGAATCCCGCCGGTCTTCGGGACTTTCAACGTCGTAAGAATGACAATGCCTCCGCCGTGGCCACTTTTAAATCTGCCGATTGCGTCAATGGACTTCGCGATCCACCGTCGCCCAAAACTGTTTGCGCATTGCTTTGCGGTCGAACTTCCCTGCCGGTGTCTTGGGAATTTCGGCCACGAACTCCACCGACTTAGGAGACTTCACGCCTCCCAGTTTGGCCTTGCAGTGAGCGATGATCTGACTCTCGGTGAGCAATTCTCCGTGCTTCACGTCTTTCTTCAGAACGACGAGGGCTTTAACGGCCTCTCCCCACTTGTCATCTGGCACGCCGATGACGGCGCACTCCAGAACCTGCGGCAGCGCCATGATGCCGGCCTCGACCTCCCCGCAATAAACGTTAAAGCCGCCACTGATAATCATGTCTTTCTTGCGGTCCACGATGTAAACGTATCCATGCTCGTCGATGTATCCGACATCGCCGGTGTGATGCCAGCCATGGCTGCGGATTTCAGCGGAGGCTTGCGGCAGGTTGTGGTATCCGGCCGTAACGAGCGTGCCGCGGGCTACGATTTCTCCGGGCTGGTGGGGAGGAAGGATGTGGCCGGCATCGTCCATGATGGCGAGACGAACCGCCGCCGTCGGCCTCCCACAACTGCGCAGACGTTCCGGATGATCGCCGGATGCGGCCGCGGCCACAGTGCGCGCATCGAGGAACGTGAGCAGCATGGGCGCTTCGGTTTGGCCATAGGACTGGCACATGCAAGGGCCGAAGATTTCCACGCCTTTCTTGAGTTTGTCGGGCGACACGGGAGAACCCGCCAGCAGAAAAACGCGCAGGCTCGAGTAGCTGAACTTACTCACGTCCGGATGGGCAAGCAGTGAGTAGAACGCGGTTGGAGGAAGGAACAGGTGGGTCACGCGATACTGCTCAATCGCCTGCAACACCCGCGCTGCGTCGAATCCGGGCAAGATGACGTTCGTCCCACCTAAGGCGAACATGGTGAAGGCGACGACGCCCGCAGCATGTGAAAGTGGGGCGGTGCAGAGGCAGACAGGATCGGCGTCGTCGCTTTTCCAGTAACGGGTAGCCATCTCGGTCATCGTGCCCCAGGCAAGGTTGGTGACGCGCACGCCGCGCGCGGGCCCGGTCGTCCCGCCGGTGGGCACGAGTCCCATCATCTGATCGAGATTGCCGTGGGCATCGGCCCAGTCGAGGTCATTCTCGTTCTCATTCTCATTGCGTGCGTTTCCCAGCTCCATGAAGTCTGCCAGTGAAGGATGCACGCCATCCGGGCCGTCGATACAAACTAGATGCCGCAGCGAGGGAACGCGCTGGCGGATCTCTTCGACCTGCTCCCTAAAACTGCTGTGATAGAAGAGCCACGCCGTCTCGGAGTAGTTCAGGAATTCCACGTTGGCGTCGGCGGCATTGCGAAAGTTGATGGGGACCCAGGCGGCCCCGGCGCGCAGGATGCCCAACATGCAAAACAGAACTGCCGCATGATTGTGGGAGTAGATAGCGGCGCGCTGTTCCCGGCCGACGCCGCGGGCCCACATCCCACGGGCGATGCGCTCGCTGAAGGCGCGCGCTTCAGCGTAGGAATAGCGAGCGTCTCCATCGAGGATCGCGATCTGGTCGCCGCGGAGATCCGCGCTCTTGTCGAAGTAATCGATCGCTCGCATCGTCTCCTGCTTGCCGCCCGGCGGACGGGCGAGACGCCCGTCCCTCCACGATTACGACAACAGCTTTGCCTGGGAAAGACCGTGCGTTTCCAAGACGCCGAGGATTTCACGATGGCCAAAGGCCTGTGCCGCCGAGGCGAATCCCACCATGCGGGGAGCAGCGTGAACCAGGTTGTGGGCCGCGAACGCCTGAATGAGTGCGGTCTGGCGATAGCAGCACGTGCCAAAGACCGCACACTGCACGGAGTCCGTGCTGCCCCGGCCGACGATCACATCAATCGTGCGATGCTCACGCGGGTTCTCCCGCGGCGGTGTGCCGCCCGTTACAGCATTTGCCATCTCACCAAGTCGTCGTTCTTGTTCGGCAGCGGGCAAAGGTCGAATCTGCTCCTCGAAGAGTTTCTCGGTCGCGGCCACGCCTTCCATAATCTGCCGGTCGAGCAGTCCGCCAAACGACCGCACGTTGGCCACCTGCGGATGATCCTTATACCAGACTGGATGCGGGAAGCCTCCCCACGCTAAAGCGAGCTGAGTTTGGATGCTGCCGGGCACGACCACGTCATAGCGGGTTGCGCGCGGCCAGGGCTTGTACGCGTTCTGCTCGAGATAATAAGCGTCGGTTTGGATGACGGCGAAGATCGTTTGGGTCGAGCCGAGGGTTGGATTGCCTTTGAACATAGTGAGCACCTCCAGCGTGTCGACGCCGCGGTGGCTCTCCAGGCACATCCGAATCGCGGAGTCGCTCACCGCCGACATAAACGCGGTGGCGGGAGCGGCAAGCAACCCGCGCTCGGCGAACTTGCAGCCCCATTTCTCCGCCACTGCGCGCACCCACGCCTGTTCCCCGCCTATGTCCAGATAGTGGCAGCCCGCATTCAGCGCAGCTTCGATCACCCGAGGACCGTTGTAGATAAAGGGCCCCGCCGTATTGCAGACGACCTTCGCGCCGGCAAAAAGCTGCGTGAGTTCTTCGAGCGAGCCCTTCGTCTCGACAATTTCATGGTTGGCAGTTTCGATGCCGGGCACATGCTTCATAACGTCTTCAAGCCGCTCACGGCTGCGGCCGGCGGCAATGAACGGCACATTGTATTCACGAAGAAATTCCGCTATCAGGCGACCCGAAAAACCATTGGCGCCGTAAACTACCACCGGCTTCTTGTCGCTCATTCTCTGCCCTCTCTGTGCCCTCGCTGTAGCCTCGCGCTGGAATCGTCCCAGAGATCCCCGATAGCGGCAGCTACTTCCAAGTCGAAGCCGAATCAGGTATTCTTTCGGGACCGAGGGCTAATTCTAGGCAAAAGTAACTTTTTGGCTAGTAGGCACGTTTCGGTAACCTGATACCTGCTGGGGACTGTCCGGTTGAGGACTATCAGTTGAGGACTATCCATGGATCACTCCAATTGCCCTGTTAAGCTAACGGCTTCCATCATCGGCGGGAAGTGGAAACCGTCGCTCCTGTTCCATCTCGAAGGCCGAACCCGGCGGTTCTGCGAACTGCAACGGCTTATCCCCGGGTTGACCAAGAAAATGCTGACCCAGCACCTGCGGGAATTGGAGCGCGACGGCATTGTTCGGCGGAAAGTGTTTGCCGAGGTACCGCCTCGCGTCGAGTACTCGCTCACTCGCCATGGAGAAAGCCTGAAACCGATTCTCAAGCTGATGTCGGCCTGGGGAACCAGACATCGGGCCCGCTATGGGTTGACAACGGCGCACCCGCAAAAGAACGCAACACGTTCCAACCTTGTAGAGACCGGCGCGCCACCGATTTCGCAGCTGCCGCGCCTCGCCCTCGTAGGCGAAGAAATCGGGGATCGCAAAGCGTCGATATGAGTTCGCATCCCAAAGCTCTGCTGTCGCGCTGCGACGATGTCTTCCTGCTCGACGGCGTGCGCACTCCCTTCGTGGAGTACAACACGGCTCTTGGACTAGTGTCTCCCACCGACCTTGGGATCAAAGCGGCTCGAGAGATCTTCCGACGAAGCAGTGTGCCGCCTGCCGACGTGGACATCGTAGTGGCGGGAAACATGGCCCAGGCCTCCTTCGATGCTTATGTACTGCCCAGGCACATCGGGCTTTACTCTGGAGTCCCCATCGAGGTGCCCGCACACCTGGTGCAACGCGTCTGCGGCACCGGCGTCGAGGCCATTCTTCAGGCCGCCGACAATATCAAGCTGGCGAAGGCCAACTTGGCGCTGGTTGTTGGAACCGAATCCATGTCACGCAATCCGATCGCCGCCTACACTCACCGCGGCGGATTCCGCATGGGCGACGTGGAATTCAAGGATTTCCTGTGGGAGGCGCTCCTCGATACTTGTCCGAATGAAACCATGGGCGGAACCGCCGAGAATTTGGCGAAACAGTATGGGATCACTCGCGAAGAGGTAGACGCCTTCGCCGCCGAGAGCTTCGCGCGCGCAATTGCGGCACAAAAGACCTGTTTTCTGAGCGGTGAGATCGCACCACTGACGAGTGAGGTGTTCGAACTTACCGGGTATTCACCGCGAGGAATCAGGCTGCCACGCGGAGTCGAGAAGCTGAGCGAGGATACTCATATCCGGCCCTCGCCGTTGGAAGTGCTGTCCAAGCTGAAGCCAGCATTTGGCGGAGTGCAGACCGGGGGCAACAGTTCTGGAATCGTGGACGGCGCGGCAGCGACGCTCGTTGCTTCGAGCACCTATCTCCAGCAGCACAAGAGAGAACCCTTGGCACGAGTAGTGGCCGGAGCAGCGGTGGGCGTCCGCCCGGAGATCATGGGCATTGCGCCGGTACCGGCAATTCAGGCGCTGCTGGACTTGGCTGGCCTGAGCCTGCAGCAAATCGATCGTTTCGAAATCAACGAGGCCTTCGGTGCGCAGGTTCTCGCCTGCCAGCGCGAACTTGGCCTGGACCGCAACAAGCTCAACGTCAACGGAGGCGCAATCGCTATTGGCCATCCGCTCGGCGCGACTGGAGTGCGACTTGCAATCACGGCAGCTCGGGAGTTGAAGCGCTCGAACTTGCGCTACGGCGTTGCCTCGGCCTGCATCGGAGGCGGACAAGGCATCGCCTTGCTGGTCGAGAACACTGCGGCTGTGAACTAGAAATGTGAGAAAAGGGCTTCGCCCCGCTCCCACACGGCTGTCGGCTTAGTCTCGTCGCGCCGAGGTCGCGTAAATCCCGCCCAGAAATACATCTCCGATTTCCTGGGCCAGGACTTTCGCGTCGCCATCGACGTGCGGGTTGTACCAGGTGTAGATCCAGTTCATCATTCCGAACAGGGACAGCGCAGCCACGCGGGAGTTGAACTGCAGACCCTTGGCTGCCTTCAGCGCGTCGACCAAGTCGGCGCAACAGTGATAGTACTGTCGCTTGAGACTGGCGATGTCCGCGCCCAGCTCTTCCTTGAGCACATCGTCCTCGTGCGAGAGCACCTTCATCGATTTCGGGTTGGCGAGAAAGTATTCGAGATGAGCGAGAATGAAGACCCGAACGCGCCGCTCCGGATCGCTCTCCTCTTTTAGACGTTCGCGGACGAGGTCCATTACAGAGAGAAAGAGATGCCTCTGGATGACGTAGAGCAATTTCTCCTTGGACTCGAAGTAGTAATAAAGGCCGGCCAAGGACATCCCGCTTGCTCGGGACAAGTCGCGGATAGAAGCGCCCTCATATCCTTTTTCGTAGAAAATTGCGGTCGCATGTTCTAGGATTTTCGCTAGTTGGCGGTCGTAGCGGCTGTCGGAGCTGGCAGGGGTGGAGTCGGGCGTAGGCGAAGCAGGAGTCATTTGCAGGTTGTTAATTTTCGAGCGAACGTTCGTTACAACGGGCTTCATCTTACTAATCATCCTTATTCTATGGCAACAACATGTAACCGGGGCGACCGAGGTCTTGGTTCTTAGGCGCGCCGATCTCTGACCGGTTAGGGGCCACATGCAAGGAACCATGATGCATTATCCGCTGACGCTCTCTCACAGCCTGGAGCGCGCGGGCAAGTTTTTTCCGAATGCTGAGATCGTTTCGCGACGGCCGGATCATTCCCTCCATCGTTACACGTATGCCGACCTTTACCGGCGAGCGCGTGCTCTTGCTGAAGCTATGCAAAAAGCGGGGTTGCAGCGCGGCGATCGCGTGGCAACTCTGATGTGGAACCATCACGTGCATCTGGAAGCCTACTTCGGCATCCCGATCTCGGGTGGTGTGTTGCACACGCTGAACCTGAGGCTGGCGCCGTCAGAGATTGCCTACATCGCCAATCACGCGCAGGATCGATTCCTGATTGTCGATGACGTTCTGCTGCCCTTGTACGAGAAGATTCGAGACTCGGTCCGATTTGAGCGCGTCATTGTGGTCGGCTGGTCAGGCTGCACAACGCCAGGGCTCGAAGGTCATTTCGACGACTACGAGGATTTCCTGAGCACTGCATCCGGCAGTTTTCGGTATCCCGATCTCGACGAAAACGAAGCCGCCTGCATGTGTTACACGTCGGGCACCACTGGAGTTCCAAAGGGAGTCGTGTACACGCACCGCTCCGTGATGCTGCACTCGTTTCTGCTCACTACCGTGGACAACTTCGGCATCTGTAACGCCGACACTGTGTTGCCGATTGTTTCCATGTTTCACGTCAACGGCTGGGGACTGTCGTACGCCGCAACGCTGGTGGGAGCGAAACAGGTTCTGCCCGGTCCGCACCTCAAGCCGGAGAGCCTGTTGGAGCTTTGTGAAAAAGAACGCGTGACCGTTGCCGCGGGCGTGCCCACGGTCTGGCACAGCATTCTGGAGTACCTGGACCATAATCCCGGCAGATGGAAGCTGTTGCCCATGCGAGTTCTCATTGGCGGCGCAGCGCCGTCACTCGCACTCATTCACAGATTGCGGCAGCATGGATGGAGCCTGGAGCAAGGCTGGGGGTTGACTGAGAGCAGTCCACAGGCAACCACAAGCCAACTCAAAGCGCACATGCAGAATTGGCCTGAAGAAAAAAAATGCGAAATGAAGGCGCAGGCCGGAATCCCGGTTCCGTTCGTAGAGAGAAGAGTCGTCAGCGAGCAGGGCGAAGGTCGAGTGGACGAAGGTCGATGGGGAGAAGTTCCGTGGGACGGCGAAACCATGGGAGAAGTACAACTGCGCGGGCCCTGGGTCGCCGCCAGCTACCACAACCTGCCGGCGGAAAACGACAAATGGACCGAAGACGGATGGTTTCGCACCAGCGATGTCGGAACGGTGAGTGCCGAAGGCTATCTGAGAATCGTGGACCGTACGAAAGACCTGATTAAGTCTGGCGGCGAGTGGATCAGTTCCGTCGACCTGGAAAACGCTCTTGTTGCGCATCCGGAAATTCGCGAAGCGGCGGTAATCGCCGTTGCCCATCCCAAGTGGCAGGAACGTCCTGTGGCTGTGATCGTGGCGCAGAATGGTGTGACGTTGTCTCCTGAAGCGTTGCGCGACTTCCTGTCGCCGAAGTTCGCCAAGTGGCAGTTGCCAGATGCTTTTGTGTTCGTGCAGGAATTGCCGCATACGTCCACGGGGAAACTGCTGAAGGCAGAACTGAGGCGCCGTTTCCAGGATTGGAAGTGGGAAGGCTAGGAATCGGCTCACAAAGGATGTGTTCGGGTGTTGATCCCGCTTGTGTAGGGACACCGGGCTTCGCCCCGTCCAAGCGTGGCAGAGCCTCGTTTCCCACGGTCCGGCGCCGGCGGCTACTTCGCTTGCAGCGATTCCAGGTACTTATTCAGATTCGCTATGCGTTGCTGCACGACCTCCTCGTGGCCACCACTCATTTTCCAAAACACCGGACCCCATACCGGCATTTCCTGATCGCCGTGAGGCACCAGATTGGCTTGCCCGCGCAAAATGCTGGTTACCTTGTCCGACGGATACTTCCCGCCGTTGCGCTTGGCCAGGGTCGTTAAATCCGCGGGCGCCGCTTTGAGCGAGGCTGCGGCCGGGCCATCGCCTTTCGCGTCCTTACCGTGGCAGGAGGCGCAGTAGCTAACGAACATTTCCTTGCCGGATGCGGGCGAAGTCTGCGGCGCCGTACCATGCTTGACTTCAGTGCTTGCTTCCTGTGCTGTGGCAACCGTCGCGCTGGCAAAAGCCAGCGTCACCAGACAAGCAAAACATCGTATGCGCATGAATTCCTCCTGTGGTCGACCGCGGGTTCTGTTTCACAACGGCATCCTCGCGCGACCATGCTTGAAGTACAGAACTTTAGCACTCTAGCCGCTCATGATCGAACGGCCAGCGTGTGATGCCCTCTCAAAACGAAAACTTCAACGAGAACTGCAACTGCCGCGGGTTGAACATCGTTCTCGGCTTGCCGAACGTCGGATTCGGTGAATCAGGAATCGTGACCGGTGAGAGCCCATCAGCGAGCCAGACCAGCGGGTTCCCGGCTGCCTGCTGCGGGGCGCAAGACACCGATGCAGCGCCCTGCTGGATAGCAAGGGACGTCGCGTCATTGTAGTGCTGGGGAATGGCGGGACTGGCTCCGCAGAACGCCGGGGAGCCGTACACCGAACTGACTTCGTCCACGTTCGGGTGGTTGAGCAGGTTGAACGCGTCGACACTAAAGTCGAGCAACTTGCTCTCGCCCAGCTTGAAATTCCGCGACAGGCGCAGATCCCAGGAATACAAAGGGGCACCGATGTAGGTGTTTCGGCTTACGGTCGTCGAGCAATTCACAACGGAAGTGCAGGTCCCGGTGACGGGCGGGCCACCGACGCGATCCGTGCTCAGACCGGCAACATCGCCAAACGTATTTTGCCCGGCGAACAAGGTGAAGGGACGTCCGGACTGGAGGGTGATGATGCTGCTGAGTTCGAAGTTGCGCAGAACACTATGCTCGGGTGCGGTCGCGGTGAAGTTCGTGACCAGGTGGTGACGAAGATCCTGATTGGAGTTGGCGCGCTCCGCAGCATAGTCGAACTGGTTGGGCGGCAGGTTGATAAAGGTCGTGAAATTCCCGTTGTCGATGGTGTGTGACCACGTGTAGTTGGCGGTCATCCGGAGATACTTCACGCGCTCCGTCACGGTCGCCGTCAGGCCGTGGTAAACCGCGTTGGCAACGTCGTTGTTGTAATCGAGAAGTCCGGAGCTCAGAGTCGGCGACGAAATCGGCGGCGGGAGCCCGGCGGTCGGTGTGCCAAACTCCAGCCCGCTGGGATTGAACGGAAGGAGAGGATTGGGGTTCGGAGCACTGGGATTCACTCCATTGAAGGGACCTAGATAACTGAAAAACGGGCCCAGGTCAAATGGCCCAAGAATGGGTGTTCCGCCGCACGGAGTGAGCGAGCCGCTCGGATCGAGTAGCCCTTGGGCATAGTAGGGGTTGTTGGGCTTGGCCGTGCCGTACGGGCACGGGACATTGATGTTATTACCTCGGACCAGCTTGTGCGCACCCACGAAGAGATATCCCAGTTCGATCGTGAAACCCTTCCCGACCTGGCGATCGATCTGGAGGCTCGCTTGCTCGGCATACGGGAGTCTGGCGTTGCGCTGGATGCCGCCTGCACCAACTCCGCATGCTCCTGTTGGTCCCTCCGACCCGAGCGTGCATGGTCCTGTAAGAGTTACCGGCAAGTAGGGACTCCCCGAAAGGAAGCCGGTGGCGATCTCCGCCAGAACGTCTGGGGGCGTTCCGGGATAACCCGGAAGAGCGCCAAGTCCCCAGCCGCCAGTTGATGCCGTATTGTTAATCATCGGCGCTACCACTCCCGAGGTAAATCCGTTTAGGGCGCAATTCGGGTCCGCGCCCGGAGGATTGCAAAGGTAGCCGGAAAGCGTCTTCTGGTTTCCGGTGGTGAAAAAGAAAGTCAGGTTATTGCGATCGAAGAATGTTCCGAACCCGCCGCGGATTACCGTCTTAGAGTCCGGCGAGTAGGCAAATCCAATTCGCGGCTGGAATGCCCGGTAGTCCGGGTTGATCGTGCCACTTAGGCCGGTTTCGAAATCCCACCGCAAGCCGTAGTTGAGTGTCAGCGTGGGTGTGGCTCGCCATTGATCCTGCGCAAAGAAGCCCCAGTAGGCGTGGTTTAGGCTGTAGCCATAGTTTCCATAGAGGTTCGTCGGGAATGCGTTCGGCCACCCGCTGTTGAATCCGCTGCCCGTTGGTGCTGGAGGAACGTAGCCGTTTGTGAAACCGGTTCTCGGCAGGGCAACTCCCCAGTACATAAACGCTAAGCCGTCAGCACCGGGCGCCAGAGGGCACGACGACCCGTCCAGAGTTCCCGGAGTACCAGTCAGTTCGCCCTCTACGAAGTTGGCAAACGTAAATAAGCACCCCTGATTCGGAAACAGCAGTCTTTCCGGCGTGAACCCTGGATAGTTGTTGTAGCTCCAAACATAATTCCCGTCGAATCCAAACTTGGCGACGTGATTGCCTTTGACCCAGGAGAGGGAGTCGGAGTATTGTGCCCGGCTCTCGTAGATCGCGTCATAGGTTCCGAAGTTGTGTCCAAAACTCAAGTCGTTGACCACGTCCAGGTCCGGTTGGCCGGTCGCTCCTGGGAAGTTGTAGTGGCGTCTTGAATACTGTCCCAGTACGGTGTTGACCAGGTTCGGTCTTAATACCGAATTCAGCGTACCCACCAGCGATTGGTCGCGGATGAAAAGATTACGCGCTCCACTCGGGGTACCGATACCGCCGCCATCTTCGGTGTTGCCGATCAGTTCTCCCAGATCGCGCGCATCTTCCACGGTGTAGCGTAGGGCGAAGCGATTATTGGTGGAGATCTGATGATCGAGTCTCGCAAACCCGTAGTCGTTGTCGACCGTCTTCAGAACCCCCTGCAGATAGGACAAGGGCGAGCCGGTGCAGTTTGCCGGCTTAAGATTGCAGCCCTCGGGCGAGAGGCCCAGGTATTCCTTGGCCTGATCGATGTTCGCAATACTTGTGCCCAGATCCGGGGCGTAGGTGGGAGAAGCACCGCGTCGTCTCCCCTCATAGTTTAAGAAGAAGAATGTCTTGTCCTTCTTGATCGGGCCGCCGAGCGTACCGCCAAACTGATTCTCGCGCAATGCGTCGGGTAAGGGCGCCGGCTGCAGCAGGGAGCGTGCATCGGTGGCGCTATTCTGCAGGTAGTCGTACACCGAACCGTGAATCTGGTTGGTGCCAGACTTGGTCACGATGTTGACAATGCCGCCGAGCGCTCTGCCATATTCCGCTCCAAAACTGTTGTTCACGACGCGAAATTCCTGCACGGAATCCTGCGGGGGCGTGGCGCGCTGCACACCGCTAATCGTGTTGACGAAATCGGCGCCGTCGACCGTAATCTCATTGCTGAACGAGCGCATGCCGCCGAAAGAGATTTGCGTGATCTCGAACTCGGTGAAGGTTGTTCCCAGACTGGTTCGGCTGGTTGCGACGCTGGGCGCAAGCAGAGCGAAGTCGGTGAAAAGCCGGCTGTTGATAGGCAGATCTGTGATCTGCTTCGTATCGATGACCTGGCTCACCTCGGAGCGGGTCGTCTCCACGGCTGGGGCCTCGGTACTAACGACAACCTCTTCCTTGACTCCAGCCACCTTCAGAGTCAGGTTGAGCGTGGCGGTTTGACCAACTGTCAACTCCACGCCGGTGCGCGTGTATTTCCCGAAGCCGGAGGAGCTCACTGTGAGTTCGTAGCGCCCTGGCGGCAGGCCGGGCACCGCGTAGAACCCGGCTTCGCTCGACACTGCGGTGAAGGTCTGGTTGGTGTCCAGCGAGCGGACCGTGATCGTGGCCTTGGCGATGGTTCGCCCTGCCTCATCCGTGACGGTTCCATTCAGCAAGGCATAGCCAATCGTGGCTTGCGCTGTTGCGTATTGAGTTACCCCCAAGGCTAGGAACAGGCCACAGAAGCAGACAGATAACCTACGTGATTTCATAGACCTCCTGTCATTCGAGCGAACGTACGTTCGATTCAAGGGCCGAAACGGCTCTTGCTCCACAGAGTTTACGTTTGAGCTACCTCACAACCGGATCCTTGGCCGCTACCCCACTCTCACTCGCCGCAGGCCACCCTCATCGATTACCTCAGGCACTATGCGCCAGTGGCACGGACTTGCCCCACACTTCCTGCGCTGTTTCGGCTACCAAGCGCAGCTTTGCTTCCTGGTCCGCAACCGTCACGGCATTGCCTTCAATGGTGGAGGCAAAACCACATTGCGGGCTGAGGGCCAACCTCGCCAGCGGAATAAAGGCGGAGGCAGCTTCAATCCGCTTCTTGAGTTCATCCTTGCTCTCCAAGTTTGGCTTCTTGGAACTCACCAGACCGAGTACGACCGTGCGGTCTGCAGGTACCTGCCGCAGCGGTTCGAAACCACCGGAACGCTCGTCGTCGTACTCCAGCAAGAATCTCTGGAACTTTGTATTGCGAAACACTTTTGTGATGGGGCCGTAATCGCCGGCGGCGTAGAACTTGCTCTGGTTATTTCCGCGGCAGAGGTGCAGCCCGAAGGTGATGCCGGGATGATCGCCGATTACTGCATTATCCATTTCGATCGACAAATCCAGCAGCCGGTCGGGATCGTTGCCGCGCTGTCGGTACCCTTCCCGCAAATCCGGATCCAGTAGCGCAGTGTACTGCGGTGAGTCGATCTGAATGTAAGTGCAGCCCAGGCGAATCAACTCTTCCACTTCATCGCGCAGTATATCCACCAAATCGGCGAGGTAGGCGTCGACGGTCGCATAAGCCCCGGCGGATTTCCGGCTGTCGTAATAAGCCGCGGCCTGCTGCGCGCTAATCATAGTGGTTTTGGCCGGATGCCTGGTGCGCGCGCGCACGTAGGTAAATTCCTCGGCGCAGAGCGGCCGTTTGCGACGCAGTTTGGAAACGACTACCGGGCGCGGTAAAACCAATTCTTCGCCCTTCTCGTTTCGGAAAGGAATGGCCCAGCCGCCGTATTTGTCGAAGCCTTCGACGGCGTCAATCAAGTGTCCGTAGAAAGCGTAGCGGCGCACTTCGCCATCGGTGATCGCTTCAATGCCGGCGCGAATCTGCAGGTCGATACATTCGTCGACCGCGCGGTCTTCCACTTGCTTAAACGCGGCATCCGCAAGCTTGCCCGCAGCGAATTGGTCGCGGGCTTCCTTCAGATACGCGGGACGCAAGAGACTTCCAACTACATCGCTGCGATACACGGCAACCTCCACGCATCGTCGAAACAACTTGGTTCGACGGCCTCACCTCGCCGTGGTTCACGAGGGCAACGAAGCGGGCAACACTGTATCGAAGTCCTGGCCAGACCACAAGTGAAAATTATTGTTCTTGCAAATGGTATGTTGCGAGATAGTTGGTTACTTTTCCGTGCCCTTACTCGGTTACTATGAAGTGCCTTTTACGAAGTGATGCTGGACAAGAGTATGATGACGCTCCAACCGGCAGCTTCGGCGCGAGGCAGGAGCCGATATGAATCCGAACATCAAAGCCACTGTCGTGGGAAGCTATCCGGTGCCCTCGTGGCTGGTGGGCAATACTTCGCGGCTGGTTCTTCGAGACGCGGTGATGGCGGTGCTGAAGATCCAGGAGCTCGCCGGCCTGGACCTGGTGACCGACGGTGAACTCATGCGCTTCGATCCGAGCCATCCGGAGACGAACGGGATGGTGGACTATTTCGTCGCGCAAATGGAAGGAATCCGCAGCCATTTTGCGCTTTCCGATTTCGACCGTTTTCGCGCGGATCGGGCATCGTCGGCTCGCCTGCTGACCGCAGGCATGGTGGCCGGCAAAATTAGCGAAGGCACGCTAAATCTGCCTCGCGACTACGAATTTGTAGCCCCGCTCACGAAGGTGCCTCTGAAATTTACTTGCACCGGCCCCCACATGCTGTCGCGCATGGTGACGAACTGCTACTACAGAGACATTCCCGAATTGGCCATGGATCTGGCCGCGGTGCTGCGCCGCCAGCTGGAATCGATTGAAGCCGATGCCGTTCAGCTCGATGAAGCCTGCATTGCCGGCTACCCGCAGGATTCATCCTGGGCCGCGGAAGCGATCAACCATGTCTTGGACGGCATCCTGAACGAGCGCGCTGTGCACATCTGCTTCGGCAACTACGGGGGACAGCCGGTGCTCCGCGGCTTTTGGCGCGATCTGGTTCCATTCCTCAATTCGCTGCATGCCGATCATCTCGTGCTTGAGTTTGCGCGGCGCGGCTATGACGAACTTGACGTCTTCACCGATCTGGACCCGAAGATTGCACTCGGCATCGGCTTGATCGATATCAAGGACAACGAAGTGGAAACACCCGACCTCGTGGCCTCGCGGATCGAGCGCGTGGTGAAGACATTAGGGACGGAACGATTACGTTATGTCCATCCCGACTGCGGGTTTTGGATGCTGCAACGTAGCGTGGCGGATCGCAAGATGCGAGCGCTGGTCGAAGGAAGAAATCTGTTTGAGGGCAGGGCGTAAAGGTCGTGTCCTGGAATGCGCGAGAAGATTTGGGTGTCATCTTGGCCGCGAGCGCAGCCGATGGGGAAAGACCCTTGCATTCAGGGGTTGCAAGCAAATACATAGGTACTTCGCTTCGCTCAGGATAACAGGGAATTTATGGTACCAGCTTCATCCATTGGCGAGGAGGAAAAGGCACAGGTTCGCGCCGTCGTCTTTGGTCACCTTGCGGGCGTTGTCGTGGCGCCGACGGTGAAAGCCTTGTGGGACCGGCGCGTGTTCGATCTGTTCGGCTCCGCTGGCGAGTGGGTAGATTTCGATCGGGTCGCTCAAGAGACTCGCTCCAATCGCGGTTACTTACGAGTGGCGTTGCGACTGCTGGCATCGTGCGGTTGGTTGAAACAGCAAGTCGAAAGCGGACAGGCCCCGCGCTACGCCCTGACACCCGAAGGGACGATCGCAGTAAACACGGCGCCACTTCTGTACGGCGAAGTGCTCTCCTTTGTTGCTAAGGCAGTTTTCCTGGAAGATTTTCTCTTCGGAGCATCCGACCGTCCCGTCCTTCCCTCACTGCAGGAGCTGGTTCGCAGGTCCAAAGAACGCTGGGGCTTGCAACCTGACGCCGACCCGGTCGTCAGCCGCGTTAGAAATCAAATTCGCGAGCACCTCGATGGCCTGCTTATCGGCCCAGCCATGGTTGCCTTGGCGCGCGCTGAAATTCTGGCACAACTTGCGCAGCGCCCGGTGGAGTTCAATGAGATTGCCGCGAATCGCGCGAGCCTGACCTGCATCCTCGACCTGCTGGCCGCGCAGGGGTGGGTTGTGCTGGAATCGACGGCGCGAGACAAGAATTCCGTGAGCCTGACCGCATGCGGCCGTTACGCGGCGCAGATTGCAACTTCCTACGGGGTCACCGTCTCGTACCTCCCACTCTTCGACAACGTGAGCACGCTTTTGTTCGGCAATGCCCGCATGCCACGAATGGACGAGAGTGGAGTGGAATTGCTCGTCAACCGCGGCATGAACGTCTGGGGCAGCGGCGGGGCTCATCGCACGTATTTCAAAAAGGTGGACGAGATCATCGCCGAGATCTTCAACCGGCCACTCAATCTGCAGCCTCGGGGCATCTGCGATATGGGATGCGGCGACGGGAGTTTTCTCGAACATCTGTATTCCGCGGTGAAGAACAAGACCGAGCGCGGCAAAGTGCTCGACAAGCATCCCTTAATCCTCGTCGGCGCGGATTTCAACAAGGTGGCGCGCCGGGTTGCGAAGCAGACGCTGCGGAAAGCGGGCATTCCTGTCTACCACGTAATCCCGGGCGACATTAACCGGCCGGCGCAACTGGCGAGTGACCTCGAGGAACTGGACATGGACGTTCACGATCTGCTACATGTCCGGTCTTTCCTGGATCACAACCGGCCGTACATTCCGCCGGCGAACTACGCGGGAGGGACACGCATCGGGAAATCTACCGGAGCGTTCGCCCACCTCGGGGAAGAGATTTCGTGTGATGCGCTGGAAGAGAATTTGACCCGTCACTTGAGGCGGTGGGCGCCCTATGTTGGTAGGTTTGGCTTGCTGGTGCTGGAGCTGCACACACTGCCTCCAGAGGTCGCGGCGGCGAATTTGTCCAGGACGCCAGCTGTGGCTTACGACGGTACTCATGGGTTCTCCGATCAATATCTCGTGGAATTACCGGTCTTTCTTGATGCGGCCAAAGAAGCTGGTCTGAAAGCCGATCCGCGATACCAATCGAAATTTCCACCGTCGGAGTTGGCGACGGTCAGCATCAACTTCTTCACCGCGGCCGGCGATCCATTCGACGCCGGATTGTAAAGCGATGAAGAGTTGGAGGTCCTGCCCGGGTTCCGGAAGCTCACATTTTCAGCGTTTAGCCTTCGCCTCGCTCACGCTCTCATTGGCGCGAAAGATGACATACGCGCGAATGTCAGCCGCATCTTGCTGCGATACTTCCTTACCAAACGCCACCATGCCTAGCGACTGATATGCGCCGTCGCGCACGATCTTGAACCATTGCTCGTTCGCCAGCGCGCTCGAGTAGCGAAGATCCGGCAGCACTCCGCCGCCGACTGCAACATCGCCGTGACAGCCGGAGCAAAAGCGCTGGTAGACTGCCTCTCCATGGTGAATCTGCGCCGCGCTCGCTGTTGATGCGGGAGGATTCAAAATAGGGTCTTCGAGCGGCGGCAACGGCGGGAGGCTCGCTTTTCCATTCAGCTTGAATGCCAGCATCCGGCTGAGATTACGTACTCGTCCTGACTTGAACGAGACTTCGCCCGAGACCAGGGGGAAAACTCCGCCCCAGCCGGCAAGCACCGCGACGTACTGCTCACCATTCACCGTGTAGGTCATGGGGCCTGCCATCACTCCGGTTTGCGCATCGAACGACCAGACTTTCTCGCCGGTATCGGCGCGATACGCTTCAAAGCGCCCGGCGGCCGTGCCTTCGAAAACCAGATTGCCGGCCGTCGCCAGTGTCCCGCCATTCCACGGTCCCGGCCGGTCTATCTCCCACGCTTCTTTCTGCTGCACCGGATCCCACGCGACTAATTTCCCTCTGACGCTGTCGAGAATCGCCTTCTTGATCTTCGCATCCTGCGGCATTCCGGCAGCGACCATGTCGATGCCGAAATTCAACGCCGAATTCTTGAACTCGAAATTCTCCTCCGACTTGTAATTAAATCCGACTTCGTTGACGGGAATGTACGTCAGGCCGGTCAGCGGACTGTAGGACATCGGCTGCCAACTGTGTGCGCCTAATGGACCGGGAACAATCGGCGGCGAGTCAACGTGAGGGTAGCGCGCCGTGGCGTTTTCGATCGGCCGTCCAGTCTTCATGTCGACCCCGCTGGCCCAGTTGATAAACGTGAATGGCTTAGCGGAAATCAGCGCGCCGGTCTCGCGGTCGATGACATAGAAGAGGCCGTTCTTCGGAGCGTGCAACAACACTTTCCGTTTCTTGCCGTCGATGGGGATGTCGGCCAGAATCATCTGCTCCGCTGAATCGTAGTCCCAGTCGTCCGCCGCATTTTCCTGATAGTGCCAAACGTATTCCCCGGTATCGGGCTTGAGCGCGACGACGGAGCACGTGAAAAGATTCTCGCCTCCCTTTGGACTTCGATACTTCTCATTCCACGGTCCGCCGTTGCCGACGCCGATGTACAGCAGATCAAGCTCGGGATCGTAGACGATGGCGTCCCAGACCGTGCCGCCGCCGCCGATCTTCCACCATTCGCCAGTCCATGTTTTGGCGGCCTGCGCGAGAATCGGCTGCTCGAACGGTTTCGAGGGATCGCCCGGGACGGTATAAAAGCGCCATGCCAGTTTGCCAGTTTGCGCGTCGTAAGCCGACACATAGCCGCGCACTCCGAACTCGCCGCCGCCGTTGCCGATAATCACTTTGCCCTTCACGATGCGCGGCGCGCCGGTGATCGTATAACGCCACTGCGGGTCGATGGTGAGATGTTCCCAAACCGGCCGGCCAGTAGCGGCATCCAGCGCAACCAGCCGGCCATCGAGAGTTCCGATGTAGATTTTCTCTTGCCAAACGGCGACGCCGCGATTCACTACATCGCAGCATGCGTTCGCTCCCCACTGCCGCGGCACTTTTGGATCGTAGGACCACAGGCGAGCGCCGGTCGCGGCGTTCAGCGCAAACACCTTGCTCCATGCGGTGGAAAAGTACATCACGCCATCGACCACGATGGGTGTGGCTTCCTGCCCGCGGTGCGTGTCGAGATCGAAGTACCACTCTAATCCAAGCCGGCTTGCGCTATGGTCGTTAATGGCCTGCAGGGGGCTGAAACGCTGTTCGCTATATGTGCGGCCGTATGTCATCCAGTTTTCCGGATGACTGTCAGCTTTCACGATCTGTACGTCGCTCACATTTGCCGACGCGGCGGCCTGAGGCTTTCTTTCTCGCGCCGTGGAGAGGTTGTATCCGAGAAAAACCAAAAGGCCGAGAACGACAGCAATAACTCGTATTCCACCGTTAGTCCCGCGCACGCGCGTCACTCCTTTCGCCCTTTGCGCTTCTTCGTCCTCGAAAGTTTCCTGATCACTTCCCGGGGCACCGGTACGCTCTTCAATCGGTGCGCCTCAGTGGGATGAGCGGCCGCCCAGACATGAGTCTCCCAGCCTTCCATGGCCAAGACACCATCGCGCAGGAATCGGTGGCTGATCACAAAACTGCTCTTTCTCCACTCCGTGACGCAGGATTCCGCCACCAGTTCGTCGCCATACGTGGACGGCGTGATAAACCGCGCTCGCGCCTCTACCAGCGGAATGCCGACGACACCGTGGGTTTTAAACAACTGCCGCAGAGGAAGTCCCGCCGCGCGAAACAGCGCCGATGTGCACTGATCAAACCAGCGGAAATAGTTGGCATAGAAGACAATCTCGGCGGGATCACAATCCCCGAACTCGACCCGGATACGAATGCGATTCACAAACATATTAAGTCGTCCTGTAACAAGAAAACCGATTGACGAAAACCGACCATACTCCCAACTTGTACGTCTATGCCTGCCGAGCCTCAGCCGCCATTGCCGCCTTGTCCTCGTACGCCCTCTTCACCATCTGCCCTTTCATCTCGTAGCGCGGCAGCGAGCCTGCACGCACCGCTTCAACCGACGCCGAAATGCCCAGTGTCGTCTTGATCCTGCGCTCAATTGCCAGCTTGAGCTCAGCCAAAGCCGCGGGCTCACCGCAGCACTCCGCAACCACTTTCAGCGGCGGCGCGACTCCGGGCCCCGGCTGGTCGAGCACGATTTGAATTTCCCCGGTCGTCGCCGGATAGAAGCTCGAAACCACATCCTTGATCGCGGAGGGAAAAACATTCACCCCGAGCACGATCAGCATGTCGTCTGTGCGTCCGATGCAACGCAGTTTGAAACCTGTGCGCCCGCACCTACACGAGGTACCTAAAACCTCAACCCGGTCGCGCGTGCGAAAACGCAGCAGCGGGACGCACTCCCGCTGTAAGCTCGTGTACACCAACTCTCCGGTTACGCCCGCTTCCTGTGGAAGGCTCTTGCCCGTTTCCGGATCAATGATCTCTGCGACCACAGCATCCGGCCCGTTGAAGTGCATTCCAGACTGCTCCGGACATTCACTGAAAATAATGGGCGCCATATCGGCATTCCCCAGTCCTTCCGTGACTCGCGCGCCCCAGTCCTGCTCCAGCTTGGCACGTATCGCAGGGATTCCGGCCCCAGGCTCAGCACCACAAAACAGTTTCTTCAACCCCAGCTCTCGCGGATCGATGCCCGCTTGCCGCACGAAATCGGCGAAGTACGCGGCATAGGACGGTGTGCAATGCATCGCATTCACGCCCAGCAACGGAATTATCGTCAGCGCCTTTTCCGACGCACCTGTGCCCAGCGGAACAAACACCGCGCCCACCGATTCGATCGCATCCTTCGAAGTCAATCCCGCGACAAACAGCGTGAGCCCCGCCGCGTGCACCACAACATCGGTTTTCCTCAGACCCTGCGTGTAGAAGGACCGCGCCGTGAGCCTCGTCCACACCTTTGCGTCGCGGCGCGTGATTCCGACAAAGCTGGGCTGGCCGGTGGTGCCGGTCGAGCTATGAACGCGAATCACGTCACGCCAGTCGGCGGCGATGTGGTGTCCCAGAGGCGGATGCGCCGCCTGGCTTGCGCGCAACTCCTCCTTGGTCGTGAAGGGAAAACGAGCGAGGTCGCGCAACTTGTGAAAGTTCTTGTGCCGAATTCCAGCGGCACGGAACTTTTCCTGATAGAACTCGGACCGAGCGAACAAATAGTCGAGTTGCCGAGCGAGCAGTGCCTGTTGAAGACTAGCCGTCTCTTTCGCTGTCGCCGTCTCGATTCTGCGATCCAAGTAGTCGTTCCGTCTCATAAACCAGGGCGTCGCGGTCGCGTCATTAGCTGGTCGTGCCAGGGTCGAGCGCGACGAATTCTATCGAACGTCCGTTCTGCTCTGCAAGCCTTTTTCTGTGTTTCACTTACAGGAGTCACGGGCCGTAAGCCACTCTCAACCTCGCAAGAGACCTTTGAGTTCAATAGTAAGGATGCTGATCTCCAACGGTCCTAAGTTCTCCACCGTGTGCGGCGGGAGCGGTGGCATCCACTGCGCACAGGGAGTCTTCGGTGGCTCTCCCGCCTGTCGACTATCGAACAAAATCTCGCCCCTCTCATCCCGCCGGATGAAATGGCTGAAGCTCTGTACGTATGCGACCCCACCCCATCGATGAGTGTGCAGCGGAACCATGTCTCCCGCCGCAATGCGGGTATGGAGAACGCGCACCCGTTCGTCTTCCAGCAACAGTTGATGGTGGGCCGGCGCCGCTGCGCGCGCGTCAAGCGTATCGGGCCACGGCCAGTGTTTCGGATTCGGAACAGGATTCTGGCTCACGCGTTTCTCGGCTCCCCGAGCATTCTACTGAAACTGCGCCATCGTCGTCTGAAACGCGCGCGTCGCTAACTCCTCGAGCGGCAGCGTCCGGAGTTGCGCGGAAAGAACTTCAATCCCCCAAGGCCCGGTGTAGCCTGCCTTCCGCAGACCTTGAACGAAGCCGCGGACATCAAACTCTCCCTCGCCGCAAAACCGCCGGTGATTGATCGTATCCTCGTGCAGACTCCATGGCGCATGAAAGGTCCCATCGTTCAATTCCACGCCGACCACGTATTCCAGAGGCACGCGGCATACTCCTTCATAAGGAATACGAAGCTTCACCGTGTGCCACAAATCGAACACGATTCCGCCGTTCGGTGCACCCGCGCCCTTCACCATCGCCAACGACTCCTCCAGCGTTCGGATCATGGCGAAGGGCATAAGCTCGAAGCCGATTCGGGTGCCGTGCTGCGCAGCCTCTTGGCAGAGAATGGCGAACGCATCGATGAGGCTCGGTAGAGAACATTGCTCCTGAAAGAAATCGCCAACCTTGATATGACGTGCGCCCAGCAGTTCGGCGGCTTCGAACAGCTTTCTTTTTCGGATGTCCGACGACTTCTTTCGGTCCCCCTCCAGAAACCAGTCCGTTAGAAATTCCAACTCCACGTGCTGGATGCCGTTGTCGTCAAGGATCTGCTTCATTTCCTTGAGTTGGTACTTTTCGAGAACGTGTTCGAGGTCGGCATGCCAGATGCCAAAGCCCTTGAAACCAGCGCGGGCAGCCGATTCTACGCGATCTTTGAAATCGAACGGGCTATACTCCCGGTCGGTGTGGGGAAGGCCCGCCGAGATTGTCCAGTAAGAAGCGATCAAATCGACACCTGGGGTCATCCCGATTCTCCGCTTCTCCTAACATTCTAAAGCTGCGCGCAGACCGACTTCGTTTCGGTGTACAGCTCCAGTGCGGCATGGCCCATTTCGCGGCCCCATCCCGACTGTTTGTAGCCTCCGAAAGGCAATGCGGGATCAAAGACGTTGTAGCAGTTGAGCCACACCGTGCCGGCACGAAGCTTGGCAGCGATGCGGTGCGCCTTCCCGATGTCACGGGTCCAAACCGCGGACGCTAATCCGTAGACCGTGTCATTGGCGAACTTGACGACCTCGTCCGGATCATTGAACGGAATCGCAGTGACAACCGGGCCAAAGATCTCCTCGCGTACGACTTTCATGTGCGGCTTCACGTCGACCAGGATGGTGGGCTCAACGAAATATCCAGTGTTCCCAATGCGGTGGCCACCGACGATTGCCTTGGCCCCTTCCTGGGCGCCGGAATCAAGATAGCCGCAAACACGGGCGAGCTGCTCCTTCGAAACGAGCGGCCCGAGGTTGGTGTACGGGTTAATGCCGGGGCCTACGTTGAATTTCTTAGTCTCCTCAGCAACGCCTCCCACGACTTTGTCAAAAATGCTCTTATGCACGAACAGGCGCGAACCGGCGGTGCAGATCTGCCCCTGATTAAAAAATATGGCACTCGCGCTTCCGGGAATGGCGGCATTCAGGTCCGCATCGGCAAAAACCACGTTGGGCGATTTCCCGCCAAGTTCGAGGGAAACTTTTTTCAGATTCCCCGTAGCTGCGCCTGCGATCAGTTTGCCAACCTCGGTCGAGCCCGTGAAGGCGATCTTGTCCACGTCGGGATGGGAAGCCAGCGCGGCACCGGCCGTTTCGCCGAAACCCGGCACGATATTGACCACGCCGTCGGGAAAACCTGCTTCTTGAATCAATTCCCCCAGCCGCAGAGCGGTGAGCGGCGTTTGCTCGGCGGGTTTAAGTACACACGTGCAGCCCACGGCAAGCGCCGGAGCTAGTTTCCACGAGGCCATGATGAGCGGGAAATTCCATGGGATGATCTGCCCTACCACGCCAACCGGATCGCGCAGCGTATAAGCGAAATACTTGCCGCGCGCCGAAATCGGAATCGTGCTGCCCTCAACTTTGGTTGCCCAACCAGCCATGTAGCGGAATACTTCCACTGCGGTCGGGACGTCGACAATACGCGAGAACAGGAGCGGCTTGCCATTGTCCAAGGTTTCAAGTTCGGCGAGTTCCTCGTGGTGTTGCTCGATCAGGTCGGAAAGTTTCCACAGAAGACGCCCGCGCTCCGCCGGAGACATATCCGGCCACGGCCCGGTTTCGAAAGCTTTGCGCGCCGCTGCCACAGCTTGGTCAATGTCAGCCCGATCGCCTTCGGCCACCTGCGCCAAGACCTCGCCAGTCGCGGGGTTGTAGGTTTCGAAAGTCTTTCCCGACCGCGCTTCGACCCACGCGCCGCCAATCAGTAGTTTCTTGGGTTGGCTCAGAAACTCCTGGACAGACCTGTGAAGTTGCACGGGTGCGGTTGTGGTGGCCATATATCTCCTTTTTTGGCTATTGCGGCGTGGCTGTTGATAGCCGAAGCCTCGAGCACAGGAATGTGCGCAGTCGGATCTGCCTGCAGCCCAACCGATTGTAGGCAGACGCAGCGCGATTGCAAGTGGGAACCGCAACGTAACCAGGTCCCTAGGAAGACACCGCGATGACGGATCAACCGTCGTGCCTGTCGACCAAAGTCAAAGAGATACTTAGGATTGTCATACCGTGTTAGAAGAGCTGTCCTCTGGGTTGTGGTTCCATCTTCTGTGCAAGCGGGTTACTTTGCTTGCACTGCTCAAATTGCAAGAATCCAGCCTGTCTTTCGGAGTTAGAGAGCAGGAGCTGCAGACAGACGCTCCAGAGGCGTCACTCCGCTTTAGGCGGATGCTGTTGGGTAGAAGTCCCGGGTATTCAGAATGGGTCGGTTACCACCAGATTACTGCTCTTGTTCCGGCGTTTGCCCAAGACCGTGTGGGATAATTGCGACACTATGGAAACTTCGAGTCTCGATTTTGTGTTTCTGGACAGCGACCCCAGAACTCAGCAGCCGTCCGCTTGCATCTATTTGAAGGCAGGTAGCACCGATGATTATGCCGGAGTGAAGGCGGACCGACTGATCACTGCTCACTGTTTGAGTTTTATCGAACTGGATGCCGAAATCAGGAGGCTACACGCGGAACTCGACGAAGTCCGAGCGAGGGCGAAGAAAAAGTTCTACAAGACACATGCCGCAGCCGCCGGCGGTTAGCGAGCGCTCAACCCGCTGCTCATACTCACGCAAAGTGTTTTTGCCTGGAGTCGAGACTCTTTCCTGCGGCGTGCAAGGCCTCGTCGCGACTGCAAAGCGTGCATAAAACTGCGGGAATCCTACTACATACTTGTGCCACCGGCAGCGCCTTGGAGAAAGTAGTTGTATTTTATCGGCCACAATTGGCCCGGGGAAGAAGCTTTGGAGAACGTACATTGCCTGCGCTGCAATCGGGACCTTGAAGCGGGACGAAAATTCGTCGCGATCTATATGTTCGCGCAGACGGTAGGAATCAAGCCACGGCAGAAATCGGCGGCCCAGCGGATTGTCTTCTGCCCGCAGTGCTCCGTCTCGCTGGCGCTGGGACTTTCGCCCGAAGGTGCGCTGAACATTGCGGCATGGGATATGATCCGCGATCTGGTCAGCTCCGACCCAGCGTTGAATCAAGCGGCGTGGGAGAATCTGCGCGGCGTCGTTGGCCTACTGGAAGCTGGCGAATCCGAGACAGAGCATGAGCGGCCATCGGATGCGTGGGTCAACTTCAACCGGGCCAGCTAGCGCGGCGAAGCGCTCGCTCTGCACTGTGATTTTGCTCCTGACCGGCCATAATCTCTACTAATAACATGGGGTCTATTTGATTGGTGGATGCTGGCTGAAGAACGCGAAATAGACAACTCCCGACGTAAATCAGCAGGCATCCTCGTGGCGTCATTCGGCCCTTTCCGAAGGTCTTCGCCATGAGGGACGCCGGAGCAACTCTGAATTCACGCCCCCGTAAGGATAAAAGGTCGAAAATCTCTTCCTTCGCAAATGCAATTGGCTGCAGATAACGGCATTCCTCCAGACAATCACAACGGGGTCTAATGTCTTTACCTTTATGGGTTTACACGGGATTCCGCCATGGAAGGCCTTTGGCCGTAAGATTGCCAAGTAATGAATGTGCATAATGCCTATTAAATAAGTGGACTATTAGAGGTTTATTTGATTACATCTGCTACAGGAAGCCGCCGACAGATTGCAGGCCAATGGCGACTGAAACGGCTCTCTGGATCTGGCGACTGTTGCATAGCTGAAAGCGCCTATCACGAAGAACCGGTGGTTTGAATCTGGATCCACAAATAGACCAGACCTCATCGTCCGGATCGCCGATTATAAGGAGAATTTCCAATGTCAACGGACACGTCCCCTACCGTTCCCAGCAAGAGCAATTCCCTTTCGCTCGATACCTTGGCCGTGATTGTTGCCCTCGTACTAGCGCTCGCGGTGAGGTTCGACATTTTTAGGAACGTACCCTGGTAGAGCCGAACAGCAACAAATCTCATTCTGACGGAGAAAGGTTATGGCATCTTCGATTTCCCTGACGCGTGTGGAGTCCGGTAATCCGCTGCTGAATGCGCTGAGAATCGTTCCTGGTGTTCTTTTGCTGGCCGGGATCGGATACGCCGGTAAGATTCTGGAGCACTCGGTTAATGCCTACGCCAAGGAACACCATTGGACATTTCCCAACATCGAGTACGTTCTTTGGGCGATTCTCATTGGCTTGGTTATATCCAACACCCTGGCCATCCCTAGATTTTTTCAACCTGGCATTGCCACCTACGAGTTCTGGCTGAAACTTGGGATTGTGCTTCTCGGTGCGCGTTTTGTGTTGGCCGATGTTCTGAAACTGGGAGGCATCAGCCTGGGACTCGTGGTAATTGAAATCACGCTTTCGCTGGCCTTGATGACCCTCTTGGGACGGTTGTTCAAGCTCAAGCCGAAGCTTACATCGCTGCTGGCCATTGGATCTTCCGTTTGTGGCGTTTCCGCCATCATCGCCGCCAAGGGCGCAATCGATGCCGATGATGAGGATTCCTCTTTCGCGATCGCTGCGATCCTGGCCCTTGGAGCGCTGGCACTGTTCACATTTCCGGCCATTGCCCACGGTCTGCACATGAATGATGTCTCCTACGGCTTGTGGGCCGGACTGGGGGTCGACAATACGGCCGAGGCAACCGCCGCCGGCGCGCTGTACTCGGATGCCGCAGGCAAAGTTGCCGTGCTCGCCAAGACGACTCGAAATGCCATGATTGGATTCGTTGTCCTGGCATATGCCATCTACTGGGCCGGGCGGGGTCAAGCCGAAGCGGTCACCAATAAAGCCACATTCTTGTGGAAGAAGTTCCCAAAGTTTGTCCTCGGCTTTCTCTTGATGTCATTGCTGGTCGGCTTTCACGCCTTTAGCAAGGGACAGGTCGCGTCGCTGGGAAATCTTTCAAGGTGGGCATTCCTGCTGACTTTCGCGGGTGTCGGCCTGCGCACGAACTTTCGCGACATGTCTAAGCAGGGTCTGCGTCCCTTCATAGTGGGGGCTCTCGGAGAGATCTTAATCGCGTGCCTGACGCTTGGTTTGGTCGTTGGCGCAAATCGGATCTGGGGCTCATGAGCAAACAATGAGCCCCTTCTTCAGCGTCTCAACCCGCAACGCCCGTTACCAATTAGTGGAAAACTCTTGCGTTCTTTAGCAGCTCATTCTACGTGGCAACGGGCCTAACCCCCAACATTGCAAGGGACTTGACGGCTCCAGCGGCGGGGCAGACTAATTGCAATCTAGACTAATGTAATAGACTTACTGCTTGTGAAGCTAACCTGTGAAAGGCGGTAATGATGTACTTCGAACAGTTTCATCTGGGTTGTTTGGCTCTCGATTCTTACATACTGGCATCGGAGGGGGAAGCGATCGTGGTCGATCCCCAGCGAGATGTGGACATTTACCTGAAAGCCGCCGAGCAGCATGGCGTGCAAATCAAGCACATTTTTGAGACCCATCTGCATGCCGACTTTGTTTCCGGACATAAGGAGCTGGCCGCACGCACCGGCGCGAGGATTTACATCGGGCCAAACGGGGGAGCCAAGGTTTCCCACGTGGAGGCAACCGACGGCTTCGAGTTGCGCTCAGGCAAGATCAGGATCACCGTTCTGGAAACGCCGGGGCACACGCCTGAAAGCATCTGCCTGGTTGTCACCGATGAAGAAAAGTCTCCCAATCCTTGGGCGATTCTGACCGGTGACACGCTGTTCCTGGGGGACGTGGGACGTCCCGACCTGTCGGGAACGCACACTCCCGTGGTGTTGGCGGGCATGCTCTACGACAGCCTGCACAACAAAGTGCTCAAGCTCGCCGATGAAGTTATCGTCTATCCCGGCCACGGAGCAGGTTCACTTTGCGGCCGCAACATGCGCGCGGAGCGTTCATCTACGATTCGCACGGAGCGGCTCACTAATTACGCGCTGAGAATTGAGAGCAAGGAAGAGTTCATCCGGCAGCTGACCACTAACTTGCCGCCCCGTCCTGAATATTTCCCGCTAGATGCCGCGATCAATCGCGTGGGCGCGCCTGCGTTGGCAGAGCTGCCAAAGCTAAAGCCGATTTCAGCGCGCAAGCTGCAGTCACTGTTGAAAGAGGGAGCGTTCGCACTAGATGTCCGTCCGGGCGACGATTTCGCCGCCGGGCACGTACCCGGTTCGATCAGTATTCCGCTCTCGGGAGAATTTGCCTTTTGGGCAGGGAGCCTGCTGGGGTTGTCCTCGCGACCCGTGCTGATTGCGGCATCGGAGGAACAGTTGTGGGAAGCGCGAACGCGGCTGGCCCGAGTTGGCATTGATGACGCACGCGGTTACCTACAGAATGGCTTCGAGGGATGGACCAAGGCCGGGTTGGCGCTGGGTGAACTGGAACAGATCTCGCCACGAACCTTGAGTGAGCGCTTGGGGACCGACAAGATCCAATTGCTCGATGTGCGCCGGAAGGCGGAATGGGAGGCAGGACACATCGAGGGTGCGACCTGGCTGCCTCTTGACGACTTCAAAGGCGCACTGCCAGAGATCGATCGCACGACGCCGATTGCCGTCATTTGTAAGGGTGGCTATCGTAGCCTGATTGCCGGCAGTCTGCTGCAACGGGCGGGGTTCCAGAATGTCACGAATGTGACAGGCGGGTTTATCGGTTGGGAACGGGTGCGGCTGCCATTTGTGACGGAGTCGGCGGTTGCAGTTTAGAGAAGATGTCGCTTCTTCCCATACCGCACTAAGGTACTGTGTTGCAGAGCTGAACTTCCTTCCGTGGAAGTCCTCGCATCCAAGAATGCAAAGCCTTGCACTATAGCCCCCTTGAGGGTCCCTCTTCCAGTGCTAACTTGCTGAAATCACACGATCGACCAGCAGCTAGAATTTAGAGCTTTGGCAGTACGCTTGCTTTCTCTATAATGTCTACTATTAACATAGAGATAATCGAAAGCGAGACCTGGTGAAGATTTCCCAAAAAGGATTGTATGCGTTGCAGGCATTGATGGTGTTGACCCGGCGTTATACGCAGGGGGCAATCCGGATTCGCGATATTGCCTACGAGGAGAATCTGCCGGAAAAGTTTTTGGAACTGATTCTCTTGGAACTGAAGAACGCGCGCATCGTCGAGAGTGTACGCGGCGCCAAGGGCGGATACCGTTTGCGCCGCGCGCCCTCGGAGATCCGGTTGAGCGAAATCATCCGCCTGATCGACGGGCCGCTCGCGCCCTTTGGGGATGCGGATCAGTTGCGCATTCTGATCGATCGCGATGCCGAACATAGCGCCCTATACAAAGTTTTCCTGGAAGTGCGGGATGCGGCCGCCACAATTCTGGAGAATACGACGCTGGCTGACCTGATCAGCCGTGGGCCCGCCGCCGATTCCAGTCCGAATGCAATCAACCGGAAGCAGAAAGGCGAGCCCCGTGTACTGCCGATGGTAGCGCGAGGCAAAGGCCAATGATTAAGCGCAGTTTCCTCGCTTCCGCCTGCTGGTTTTTCCTGTTGAGCGCATTGGCCGGGGCCGAGACCATCATGCGCGTGGGCGCGTTTCCGAATATCACGCACCCACAGGCGATGGTGGGTAAGAACAACCGGTGGTTCGAGAAGGCTATGGGGCCCCAGGTCAAGATCGAGTGGAAGAGCTTCAACGCAGGACCTTCGGCGATTGAAGCCTTATTTGCCGGGGCGATTGACATGACCTATATCGGTCCCAACCCGGCCATCTCCGGTTACGTTCGTTCCAACGGTGAAGCGCTCCGGATTGTGGCCGGCGCGACCAGTGGTGGAGCGGCGCTGGTGGTGCGCAACGATTCCGGCATTCAGAAGCCGGAAGATTTTCACGGCAAAAAGATCGCGTCACCGCAAATGGGCAACACCCAGGACGTGGCGCTGCGCGCGTGGTTGAAGGCGAACGGTATGAAATCCACGGACAAGGGCGGGGACGTGCAGGTAATTCCGCTGGCCAATCCCGACCAGTTAGCGCTGTTTCTCAAGAAACAGTTGGATGGCGCGTGGGCGCCCGAACCCTGGGCCACACGTTTGATCGAGCAAGGGAATGGCCGCTTGTTCCTGGACGAGCGGACGCTCTGGCCCAACGGTCAGTTTATCGCCGCTCATCTGGTCGTCCGGACGCAATTCCTGAAGGAACACCCCGATCTGGTGAAGAACTGGATTCGCGCGCACGTGGAATTGACGGACTGGATCAACGGCCATTTGCCCGAGGCAAAAAAACTTCTCAACCAGCAGATTGCGAAGGAGACGGGGAAGGCGCTGCCTGACGCCGTTCTGGATGAAGCGTTCGGGCGCATGACCGCGACTTACGATCCACTGCGCGGGTCGCTGATCAGCGCCGCTAAGTCGGCATTTGACGCGGGTTTTCTGGGCCGTCAGATGCCGGATCTGTCGAGTCTGTACGATCTTTCACTCCTGAACCAGGTCCTAGCAGAAAAAGGGAAGAAGGCAATCCAATGAGCCCAAGCCATCAAAATGCACATCCCCCGGCAATCCGAGTTGTCGCTCGCACCGGAGTTCGTCCCAATGTGTTTCACGGCAAACCGCCTGCGCCGGTAACTACAGTTCCGAGGCACCCGATCGTCGGGGTAGTCCCAAAAGTCGCGCTGGATGCAATTTCGCTCAGCTATAAAACGACTTCCGGAGAGCGTTTACTGGCGCTCGACAATATCAGCCTTGAAGTCAAGCCGGGAGAGTTTCTCTGCATCGTCGGTCCTTCGGGATGTGGCAAGTCCACGCTGTTGCACCTGATCGCGGGGCTGCAGCCGCAGACCTCGGGGAAGGTTCTGGTGGATGGCACGCCGGTAAGTGGGCCGGGCACCGATCGCATCCTGATCTTCCAGGAACTCGGACTGTTTCCCTGGCTGACGGTCGGCGGGAATGTCGAGTTCGGCATGAAGATGAAGAACATCAGCAAGACCGAGCGCGAGGAGAGGGCGCAGTATTATCTGCGTCTTGTCCATCTTTCGAAGTTCGGGGACAGCTATATCCATCAACTCTCCGGCGGCATGCGGCAAAGAGTGGCATTGGCGCGCGCACTGGCCACCGAGCCCGACGTGCTGCTCATGGACGAGCCGTTTGCCGCGCTGGACGCCCAGACTCGCGATCTGCTACACGACGAGTTGGAGCGAATCTGGGCCGAAACCGGCCGCACCATTATTTTCGTTACACACAATGTGCGAGAAGCGGTGAGGCTCGGCGATCGCGTAGCCTTGCTGACGTTTCGGCCGGGGCGGGTAAAACAAGAATTTTCGGTGAACCTGGCACGCCCACGTCACATGGAACAAACCGATGTTGCGCGTACGGCGCGGAACATCCTGGATTGCCTGCGCGATGAGATCAACAAGTCCCTGGAAGAGGAGTACGCCGATGAAAAAGCTCGCTAGGCAGGTAATCTTCTACTCTGCACTTATCGGGGTGTGGACCGTTTTGGCGAAACTGCGTATCTGGCCGCCATATCTTTTTCCTCCGCCGTGGGGAGTGGGTCACGCTTTGTGGGATGGCTTTGCTGACCACAGCTTCTGGATTGGCATCGCGGTTACCATGAAGCGGATGCTCATTGGCTACAGCCTGTCCGTCGCGCTCGGGATGATCTTAGGCCTAGCCGTATCGAGCAACAAATTCCTGGAAGAAACTCTGGGTGGGTTGCTGGTGAGCTTGCAATCTCTGCCCAGCATTTGCTGGATTCCGCTGGCCGTTCTCTGGTTCGGCCTGACGGAGAAAGCCATCCTGTTTGTCGTGCTGATGGGTTCGCTGCTTTCGGTGACCATCGCCATGGAGGACGGCCGCAAGCAGATGCCCAAGATCTACGGCATGGCCGGGCGCAACCTGGGAGCAAGCGGTTTCCGCCTCTTCTGGTCGGTGCTGTTGCCGGCCAGCTTGCCCTTCATCGTGAACGGGATGAAACAGGGGTGGGCCTTCGCATGGCGCTCGCTGATTCAGGCCGAGATGATCTTTCTCAGTCTCGGCCTGGGTCAGTTGCTGATGATGGGTCGCGACCTGAGTGACATGAGCCAGGTCATGGCGGTAATGATCCTGATCATCATCCTGGGTTATATGGTGGACGGCCTGATCTTCCGCACCATGGAGCGGCGTCTGCAAGAGAAATATGGGCTGACGCCGGCTTAGCGGGCTGCGGAAAACCTAGGCAGGCCAATCGACAAACTTGAGCTGGGTCCAGTTGCAAAAGCGTTAAGGTTGTGGAAATCAACGCCAGCACTAACCCGGAATTTGTGGGATAATCGCCCGCACCATGGAAACCTTAAGTTTCGATTTCGTGTATCTCGATAGTGATCCACGAACCAAGCATCCATCCGCCTGCGTGTACCTGAAAGCGGGCGGTAGCGAGGACTATGCCGGGATCATGGCGGACAAGTTGGTTAGCGCTCCGTGCCTGAGCTTTATCGAACTGGATGCCGAAATCAGAAGGCTGCATGCGGAACTGGACGAAATCCGCGCCCGGGCCAAGAAGAAGTTTTATAGGGCATATACCGCGGCAGCGAGTGCGTAGAGGGCGTTCTGCGGCGAAGGGGAAAGAGAGGATAAGGGCCGTTCACAATCATGTCCATCCACAAACTCGACTTTAATCGGAATTTCACTTGACACCGAGCGTCTAAGCAATTTAAATCTTCTGTGCAAACCCTTAAATCTTTCCCCCGTTTCTCTCGTGGGACGTGTGAGCGTCGTAGCGATTTTCGCCGCGCGGGGAAATGGAGCGTTTTTTGTGTGAACCGGGTCGCAGGCTAAGTCGCGACCGCTGTTATTTTTTCAACGATAAAGAAAGTTGAAGCTCTTGCAAGATTCGCTCACCCAACGCTGCATATTCCGTTTTAACAATTTCTTCCTTATTCACTGAGGAGCTACCGCATGGCCGAGAAAGCTGAAGTCCGTCATACGCTGAGCGAGCAGCAGGCGCGCCAGCTCGCAAATGTCACCAAAACCGTCCCCATGATGGAGACGATCACCCCCCGCTGGCTGATTCCTTTTCTGTCGTGGGTTCCGGTTGAAGCCGGCACTTATCGCGTTAATAAGGTGAAGCCCACCCATCCCGGTACGCGGACGATTGAGTGCAGTCCCGATGAAGAGATCGATTTGCCTGAGATCTACGTGGACTACGAAGAGAAACCACGCGAGTACACGCTGAACGCGGTCACTACTGTGCTCGATGTGCAGACGCGTATCTCCGATTTGTACCGGAGTCCGCACGACCAGATTCGCGAACAGCTGCGCTTGATGATCGAGAAAGTGAAAGAGCGGCAGGAGAACGAGCTGGTCAATAATGCCGAGTATGGTTTGTTGAACAACGTTGCCGCCGAAGGTCGGGTCAAGACTCGAAAGGGAGCGCCCACGCCTGACGATCTGGATGAGCTGATCGCCAGGGTCTGGAAGGAACCCAGCTTTTTTCTGGCGCATCCGCGGGCGATCGCGGCTTTTGGGCGCGAATGCACTCGACGCGGCGTTCCACCACCGACGGTAAATCTTTATGGCACACAGTTCTTAACCTGGCGCGGAATTCCCCTGGTGCCTTCTGACAAGCTGGCGATCAAGAGCGAAAAGACCAATATCCTGCTGATACGCACGGGAGAGAAGAAGCAGGGCGTGATTGGACTGTTCCAGCCGGGGCTTCCGGGAGAAGTAACGCCCAGCCTCTCGGTGCGCTTCATGGGCATCAATCACAAGGCGATGGCTTCGTACCTGATTTCGCTCTATTGCTCGGTTGCCGTCCTTACGGACGATGCAATCGGTGTGCTGGAAGGCGTCAATGTCGACCAATACCACGAGTACAAGTGATCGCGCAGCGATCGACTCGCCGGCATCGTCTTCATCTTCCGCATTGTCCTCCGCACAAGAAGGTCCGCGGAAATATGATGGACTGTCGGGCGCTATGGCGGCAGTACCTGATCCGGCAGTGATTGCGCGGCTGGCGAACGAATTTTTTGCGGCGATGCCGGCGGACGCAGCGGTGCGGACTGCGCCACCGAGTGCGACTGATCTTCCTGCGACTCCACGCACGCTTCCAGGAGCGGTACCGCTTACGTCTGTCCCGGATCATTCGCGCGAGATGTTCTCGATTCCCGCCTTGCCTAACCCACGATCGGTTCCTGGTGGGCCGCAATTGGCTTCGTCACCGCCCAGTGGGCCGTTGAGTGAGGCTGATTTCCGCGCGATTGCCGCTTCGCTGGCGGGCGTACTGCCACTCGTGCCCCAAGTTTCAGCCGTTGCCGCTCCGTCTGGGACACCTTCATCGCCCTCTGCGGTCGAAGAGAAAGCCGGGCCTTGGGCCGCGGCACCACAGATTCCTCCTGCCGGTGAGATGTATTCCTTTCCCGGCGTTCCGGGAGTGCCTGCGTCACCGCTAACCTCTCCGCCGGGCGGGGCGGACCTGGCTGGCGTTCCAGCAGCCCCGGCGGTTGCGGCGCCTGGAAATTCTGCCGATAAAGGCCGAACCGACCCGTGGGCGGATCCAGTCAACTTTCCGGCGCGAAGCGAGGTATTCTCGTTCCCCCGTGTGCCTGGAACATCGGTTCCCGGCATTCCAGAAACCGCCGCATCGCAGCCGAGCGTACCGGCGTCCCAGCCCGTTTTGGGAACGGTTCCCGCCGTACCTTCTGACATGCCTGCGGTCGTTCCGGCCGCTGCGCCTGCCGCCGTTCCTATAAGGAGCGCGCCGGAATCGGCCGCCGCCAATCCTAAGTCTGCTCCGTCGCTGTCGATTCCGGAAGGCGGTGCTGATTTCGGCGATGCGCACAAAGCTGTGTACCCAGGCGTGGCGTTAAGATTTCCGTCGGTGAGCGAGTTATTTTCTTTTCCGGGAGTGCCCGGAGCGCAGTCGCCTCCCGGCGTTCCGGTTTTACCGTCGTCGGTTCCGACCAACCCTCCCGCTGAAACCGACCTTGGCGCGCTCCCACAGGCTCCCGGCTTTCGGCCGACGCCGATTCCGGGATCCTCGGGCAATGCCCCCGATCCGGAACGAGCAACCCCTCCGTCCGGCTCGCTGCCCGCAGGCGTCGAGTCGGTCGAGCTCCGCCCGGATCTGGAACCGGCTGAGCTCGGGGTCGCTAAGCGTCCACTCGATACGCGGCTGATCCGCCAAGATTTTCCGATCCTGCAAGAGCGCGTAAACGGACGCCCGCTGATCTGGCTTGACAACGCTGCAACCACGCAGAAACCGAATGCGGTCATTGATCGCCTGTCGTATTTCTACCGGCACGAGAATTCGAACATCCATCGAGCCGCGCACACGCTGGCGGCGCGAGCCACCGATGCTTATGAGAGCGCGCGTGAAAAGACACGCCGCTTCCTGAATGCTTCTTCGACGCAAGAGATTATCTTTGTTCGCGGCACGACGGAGGGCATCAATCTTATCGCCCAGGCATGGGGACGCCGGAATGTCCAGAAGGACGACGAGGTGGTCATCACCTGGCTTGAGCATCACGCCAACATCGTGCCGTGGCAGCAACTTTGTTCGGAGAAAGGCGCTCGCCTGCGCGTGGCGCCGGTGAACGATCGCGGCGAGGTGATCCTCGAAGAGTACGAAAAACTGCTGAGCCCGCGCACCCGGATAGTGTCGTTCAGCCAGGTGTCGAACGCTCTCGGAACCGTCATACCGGCGCGCGAGATGGTGGAGATGGCGCACCGTCATGGTGCGCGCGTGGTGGTCGATGGCGCGCAAGCCGTTTCCCATATGCGGGTGGATGTGCAGGCGCTCGACTGTGACTTCTACGTTTTCTCCGGGCACAAGATTTTCGCTCCTACCGGCATCGGCGCGGTTTACGGAAAACTTGATGTGCTGAACGCCATGCCGCCCTGGCAGGGCGGCGGAAATATGATCGTGGATGTCACCTTCGAGAAGACCACTTACCAGACAGCGCCGGCGCGGTTTGAAGCCGGTACCGGCAACATTGCCGATGCAGTAGGGTTAGGCGCGGCGCTGGACTATGTAGAGCAGATCGGAATGGAAAGCATCGCCGCCTACGAGCATGAACTCCTGACTTATGCGACGGCGGGATTACTCACCGTCCCAGGTCTGCGGCTGATCGGCACCGCGCGCGAAAAGGCAGGTGTGATGTCTTTTGTTCTCGATGACGTTCGCACCGAGGACGTGGGCGCTGCGTTGAGTCAGGAAGGAATCGCGGTGCGTTCCGGGCACCACTGCGCGCAGCCCATCCTGCGTCGCATGGGAGTCGAGGCCACCGTCCGTCCATCGCTGGCGTTCTACAACACGTATGAGGAAATTGACGCGCTGGTCGCCGCGTTGCTGCGCATCCAAGCCGGGCGCGGCCGAAGGGGTCTCTAGTCCTCGGTCCTCTGTCCAGCCTGATCTGCCATTCGCGAAGCCACGTCAGGATCACCGGGCTTCGGGCAAAGCCGGCGACGCTACGAGGCTGTAGTGCGCAACAATTCCCTAGTGCTTACCAAGCCATCGAAAACATTGGCGCCTTTCATCTCTAGATGATTTTGTAACGGTGCCTGCACTCGGGCCGTCGCGAGAAAGCCAACGTTTTTGCGGCTTTTTAGGTAGCCCACCTGGACACAACCAGGTGCTCGGGTCAGAGCACCTGCTGCCAGTTGTAAGTAGATGAAAACAATTGGTCGGGGAGAGAGGATTTGAACCTCCGACCCCCTGGTCCCGAATTTGACAACGAAGTGCTATCTCATTGATTCGTTTAGCTTGGTTCTGCGTCTCAGACTCTAGTTTTAACTGGTTTTCGGCAGTGGTTGGACCCAAATCGGACCCAAGTGCTTTGTAACGAGTTTCAAACGCAAACGCGCTTAATGCGATGTCTCTTGCCTAGAAAAGGCGCTGTTCTGCGCTATTTGCGTGCGGAAACTGGCTTGGAGGGCACACTTTCCAAGTCGTACTGGTTCACGGTCGATACCGCGTACGCTACATCTCCAGTTGGAGGATGCTTATCGATGAAAGTGCCTCCCTTGACTCGTCCGATTGCTTTCGTAGAATTTTTATCGGTGCGGTAGATCTTATACTGAAGCGTTGGATCCAGAGCATTCGTACCCCAGGTAACCACATACCCTTGGGCCGCTGGCTTTACAACAATGTGCCCAGGAGGGAATGGCGGAATCTTTTTAGCCTCACGGGCCGATATATCTGGAGTGCCACTTTCTTGGTGCGACACCTGGTTAGCATCGCCGTTTGAACAGGACAGCAACAACAGAGCCAGGACAAGAACAGCCATTCCGGTTTTTACCATAACGCCATTCCCGATCCTATTATCGTACAACAGCCGGCTGGGAAAGGTCCGTCTGGAGGAGAACGTTTGGAAACGGTCGCTCCGTCTGTGAGGCACCAATACTGGTGACCCCCATCGATTTGAACTTCGATACCAACTCTGCAGAAGATCTCTCGATGGATAAGAGATCCTTCTTGCTTGTGATCACTTTTTGTTGTATTCGGTGATTCGGTGAAGTGTCGCGGGTAAACCACACGTTTTCTGATCCCGGATAAGAAAAAGGGGCATACACAGCGCTGACATAATAGGAAGCCTCGCCATCTGGGGGACTGATGTCGGTAAACGAGGAAGAGCCAGTTCTACCAATGACGACAGGTTTGGACTCTTTTCCCGTCTTCCGAAACACTGTATACGAAAGAACCTGGCCAAGCGGCTTAGCCTTCCAAGCCACCACGATCTCGCGATTGTGCTTTTGCGCCGAGAGGGCTCCCACCGGAAACAATTTGATGCCACTGGCGATTGCCGGTGTCAATTCAACCTGCTGTTTGGTCCGCGCGAGGATACCTGCACCTGTACCTCCGGTTAAAACTAGCTGGAGCGTCACCCAATCATTGCGTCCGGGAAGTGGAGTAACCTCTTGATCGTTATTCACATCCGCTTCAACCTCAGTTTTCGCTAGCCGGTCGCACTTCCAGTCGACGGGACCATAGATCGATAAAATGGTCATGTATGCTGCAGTGGAAGGTTCCGAAGAAGGGCAGTAAAAATTTGATCCGTAGCCGGCAAGTGTTGCATCTGACGTCAGGGCGTGTATATCCGAAAGATGATGTTCATCGGCATCTAGCTGAAAACTTGAGTAGCTGTAAATGGAATCTCCGTTTTCCGGAATGCCTCCCAGTTGGAAAAAATAATTCATTATGCTGAGATAGTTTGGCTTGTAATTGATGTCATCGTTTCCTCCGTGGCGGAGTCCCAATGCATGTCCGAGTTCGTGCATAAACGTTCCGGCCTGCATAGCTGGCGTCCCAACTTGATTTGTGAAACCGCCGAGCGACACGATAAAGTCCCGTCCAGGAATAGTCTTGGTAATTCCACTTGAGTGATCTGAAGAGTAGTCGTGTGCAAAAAGACAAAAGTGCATAATTTGAGCCAAAGGCGGACCGTCTGTACGCGTCAGATGCGGAAAAACGGACGCTTTAATTTCATCAAAGCTTTTCCAGTTGTAAGTTTGGGGATTGTCCCAGGTTCCGAGCATGGCCTGCTCTGGAATCGGGTGATGAGCTTTAAGAATATGAAGGTGTATTCCGTGAGACTGATCTAGGTTGCTCGTCGGCGCATTCGCAAATGCACTGACTACTGTGTTGATCGCATCTTGGTCTGGTTCGTGAGTGTGAGTCGCGCTTTCCATCCAAGCCACAAACACATATATGTCCTTTTGCTTTGGCGAAGACTTTAGCGTCTCTTTTGATCCATCTGGGTACTCAATCTCAAAGCCTGAGGATTCCCATGCATCCGGAATCCCATCGGTATCGTTGTCCATACTCACCGGGACTTGACCTTGCGAAATCTGCTTGTTCGGATTCTTGCAGTCAATGTTGAAGAAAAACACTATGACAAGTAAGACAACCTCAATAGAACGACGTCGCCAGACCATCGGTCACCTCCATTCATCCATCTCGTGAAGCTTTCAGCTGTGCGCGCGGTCGAATGAACTATTTTCCGGCGGGAGCCCAGGTTATCGTGAAACCCGGCTTCCATATTGTGGTTTGCGATATCGGAAGGTTAGAGCTGCTGAGACTTGTCGCTTGACCAACCTGCAAGCCACCATCGAGTCTCTCTTGCCAACCCGAGTATGCCCCCGCCGTAAATACGAGCTGGCGATTCGCGAACGCCCATGACAAACCAAGGAGATATTCAATGTTCGTTCCGCTGTTGTTGGTCGACTTTGCGGTTATTCCTACCGATAGGTAGTTTGGAAGCACCCTATACCTTTCCATATACGGCAGCTGGTCCCAAAATCGACCGCTAAGAACAGCTATCGGAAGAATTCGTGCACTAGACTCCTGCTTCGCGATTATTATGTTCGGCAAGCCACCACTTACAGGATTGCTGGTTGTCGAATAAGTGATTTGTGCCAGCGGGGATATCACCAGCCCTCCAGACAAAACGAACCTTGGACCGGGCCCGAATTTAAAGTCTTGACTCCAAGAACTGGGTACCGGAGGCTTCGCAGCAGTCTGGGGATTCGAAGTCGGCGTAGAACTTGAGCTCGTGGCCTTGGTGGATGGTACTTGTAGAACGGCAACAGGAGTGCAATTGGCGGTTACCTTTACGTCAGTTTGATTCCCACTTACGGGAGTGTCTATCGAGAAATTTTGGCGGTTCTGGAGTACAGCGCTCACGGTCGCTTGAGCGGAGGCAAGTTGGTCATTGACGCTTTTCAGTTGACTCAATTGTGCGCGCCATTGATCTACAGCGGCCGGAACCGCAGTGGTTCCGTGAACCAGCGCCGCCAAAAAAGCGGAATCCCCGTTTATCGTTGCCGCCAATGTCTGCTTACAAGCTGCATCTATGCCATCAGTTAGATGGGGGTACAGCGCTAGGGCTTGGTTTGCGAGCTCGTCGACTGCCTCGTCGAGCGGAACGGTGCCCGCTGGTTCGATTGTGAAACCGTCCCGATTAATCAACGCAGTTGCAGCGGCAACCGTCGCGCTGCATGATATTTGGCCTCTCATTTCGCGGACATCAGCAGCAAATAGTTTGAGTGAGCTCTTCTCGCCGGTTAAGGTGGCGTTCAGCGCCTTGTTAATGGCGTCGCGCCCATCCCTTAGCCTAACAATTTGACTAGCTTGTTGTCCGTATTGATCGGTACACGAGTTCGGAGGAGAAACTCCTTGCTGAGCGTTGGCATTGGTTTTTGGCGAAGAGGGGTCTGGCGTATTTGCGCCAACGTTTGCAACACCCCCAATGTCCCCGAGGAAAGTACTTATCGCGGTTTCTTGGTAGGGTTGCGACGTGGACGTCACCGAGCATTGAAATGCAAACGGATTAATATTAGTGAGACGAACCACGAGCGATGAATCATTCTGAAAGACATAACTACTCAATGATTGTTGGGGTATCGGTGTCCCACTGCTCGCGCTCAAGATGTATACCTGCGTGCCTGTTCCCGTGGGGGTAGGTGTGCATTGCGGGGCCTGCACTTGACCATAACATGCCACTCCCGCCAACATTCCGATAACGGAGGTCACTGTCTTGTTCATAGTTTTGTCCTTTCGCAGGCGACACGAGGATGGAACAATGGTCGTAATGTATTCCTATCCCTTCAATCTCCATTTAGGTTGCCTTGGATACTTCGCTCTACCATCATTATCTAACAGAGCATGTCGCATCTCTCGACAACTCAGGAAGTTAAACCGTTGCCCCGCCACAACGCTGGGCACAGACTTATCCTGAGAAAGACGCTGCAACCCGTTCCGCCATACGCTTTCGAGCGCACGACTTCGCGCAGCGATCTAACTCGCTTGCTACAAATTAATTTTGCCCTGGGAAAGAACGAGTCAGAGGCCCCCTCGGTCGGAGAGGAACGCCCTCCGAACCAGCCCAACTCGTTAGCGATGGCAATCTACCGTAGGTTTAGATTACATGTCAACAAGTTTTTCTACTTTCCTTGGTACAAGCGGGATTTCACGACTTTTTAGTAACTATGCGGAATCAAGAATCAAGCGTACTTTCTCGTATGTAAGACTTGGCAACAAGGGTAGTTTCATTGTCTCTGCTGTGCGCGTAAAGGTCACTTCTGGCCTGCACTTCGCCGTCAAGAACTTCATCGTAAGCTCGATTTGGCACAAGCTTAACGACTCGACGCGAATCATTTTTAGCCGAGGATAAAGGTGGGGAGGTACGCTACCACTCCAAACGTGAACCGTGTTGACGTAACCAGTCTTTCGCCTTTTCCCACGCCGGCGCATGTACTGCGACAATATTCCAGAATCGGTCGGAGTGATTTGGCTCAAGTAGGTGCGCCAATTCATGAACAATCAAGTACTCGACTACAAGACTTGGAGCCTGAATGATTCTCCAACTGAACGAGAGCCTTCTACTCGGAGTACACGACGCCCACTGATATTTCAGTTCGCGAACTGATACGCGCTGGACCTCAGTTCCCATTGCCTTAGCGATCGCAACTACGCGTGGAGGAATTCGTTTTCTAGCCTCATCAACGTACCACTCTCGAAACAGTTCCCGACCTCGATGTCGATGAATTCTCGACAGTTCGAAGCACCTACCAATCGCGCGGACTCCGTCGCGTGTCCCCGGAACCAGTTCCAACGAATAATTTTGCCCCAGAAAGAGAAATGCCTCACCCGCTACGAACTCTTTCTGCGTCTTCCTGACTGCGTATTTGTAGGGATCACGCACTTTGCTCCATATCCATGCCTGTTTACGCTGGACCGCAGCCGCAACAGATTCCTGGGGGGCACGATGAGGAGCATAAACCACTACACGTCGATCACGCTCGACTGTGATGGCGATGGTTCGCCGTTGCGAATACACGAGCTCGTATTCAAGCTTCATGGCCGTCGAATGAGCTTATCGTTACGCCTGGACCATTCCATCACGCGCGCTAATATGTTTGAATACCTTTCTAGCATAGCGCCGAGATTGAAATAGTCGGGACCGAGCAAGATTTTCTGAAGCTCACCCTGCAATCTTTTTTGTTTCGGTGGAGCAGACCAAAAACCAGCCTGTCGAATCTCTGTTTGAATCGCAAGAAAGAGCAGCTGGGTCAGATTTACTAGCTGTCCAATCTGAACTTCGTCAGTCACAGCATCACCAAAAAGCTCGGCCTTGAGAGTACGAAAAATCGGCATCTGACGTTTGCGGTCGAGACCATGCGTTTCTTGCTGTTCAACCGCAACCAGCTTCTGACGAAGCTTTTCCATTTCAAGAGCGATAAGTTCCCAATTACCTGCAAATTCTTGGAGAATTCGCTCTAATTCGCCTGCAAGTGATGCAAACAATTCTGGGTCATCGTCGTAATGTACGGTGATGTGGTGTCGGATTGCGTGCTCTATTTCTGCAGCTTGAGTCTTAGGCCTAGGTCGCGTCTGTACGTCTTTTTCAAAATCCGGGTCAAGTACTGAAATCGGAGCGACCTTCTGCTTGATTCCTCGCGAGACCAGGAATTCGTCTGTGAGCGCTCTCAGCTTGCGTGGTACACCCTTCATGCTGAGCCGCTCATCTTTTAGAAACTGGCTAGCCATCTCATTGATCGCTGCAAGCCGTTGATAGTTCTTGAAATAATTCAGGGCTTCGGCGCGTGGTAATGCTTTATTGAAGGCGTGCGTCAGTTTCCTGAAAGCTGAGATGTACTCGAAGCGAATATCTTCGTCATAAAATAAATCATAGAAGGCCTCGGGGTCGGAAGTGTCGCTGACCCCGTTCCCGGCAAGCACCTCAAGAACACTATCCAATGCGTGCTTAAGTTCCGCAATGACTTCGGGAGCGGGAATGAGACACTCGATCAATTCCCGCTGCTCGCGGGCAGCATAAGCGTCGAGTGCTTTGCGGAGGTTATTTCCGACTCCCACATAGTCAACCACAAATCCGCAGTCCTTGGCATCATCGTGGACGCGGTTGACCCTTGCGATGGCTTGCAGCAGGCTATGGTCGCGAACTACTCGATCTAGATATAAGACTTGCTCCAGAGGTGCATCGAAACCAGTGACGAGCATTTCATTAACGACAACAAAACCGATCCGCCCGTCGAGTCCACCCACTCCATTTTGTTGCTTTCCCTCGAACGGAATCTTGAAGCGCTGCACGACAGTCTCGACATCCACCCCTCTCATTGAATCCTTGATTGCCCTGTCGTCATCGTTATCCCAGGTAATTACGAGCCCGACTTCGACGGCTTGTAGCTCATCAGGATTAACTCGCAGAGGATTGTCTTCATTGAGAGATTTTGCTTCCTCAGCAATCGCGGTTTTCAAGGCTTCGACATAGCGAACTGCCGCAATACGTGAGTTCGCTACCACCTGCGCCTTATACCCACCGGGAAATACGTTCCGCGCATAGTGTCGCACCATATCGCGCGCTTTCGTTTGGATCGTAGGTAGTGCATCCAGGTAAGCGTCGCGAGTACCGTATCCCAGAATCTGGAGGCGTTCATTCAAGCGATACTCTGAGAACACGTCTTGAAATTTCACATCCATCGCTTTTGGGTCAGAGATCACAGCAGAATGAGTTCGCCCTTCATAGATAATTTCTAACGTCACGCCGTCTTCCTGCGATTGCCTCATTGTGTAGTAATCAATGTAGGTTCCGAAGGTCCGTTCTGTTTTTTCAATCGGCGTGCCTGTATATGCGACCCGCGTAGCATTGGGCAAGGCACGTTCTAGATTCGCACCCAATAGCCCGTATTCAGATCGATGCGCCTCATCGATCATGAGGAGAATCTTGGAACTCGAATTCAGAACAGGGAAGATTTCCTTAAGGTCTCGCTCATGGAACTTCTGAATCATCGCCATTACGCAATTGGATGAAGGGTCACGAAGCAGCTCGAATAAACTTCTACCCGGCTGTTCTTTCCGCGGCTTGATCCAATCTGCGCTTAACACAGTTTGCTGTATGCTTTGACTGGTTTCCCCAAGTTGCTGTTGCAATTGAGTTCGATCAGTCACGAATACTACTTTCCAGTCCTGCAATGTACGCCGCCGTCGCATCTCTCTCACCAAGAAGACCATGGTGAGTGACTTGCCTGAACCCTGTGTGTGCCAAACTATGCCACCGCGCTGCGCGGCTGTCTCACCGGTTATCAACCGTTCCAGTGTTTTATGGACGGCGCGGAATTGCTGATAACGGGCAACAATCTTGTGGGTTCTACCCGCTGTGTCTGTTGTAAACAGAGTGAATGATTGTAAGAGGGAGAGAAGATTTCGTTGCGCACACATGCCGGCCACAAGGCGCATTTGGTCGCTTGGAGAACCCGTCGCACCTTCCCGATTCGTTTGTCTTAACAAATCATCGAGGCTAAAGGGCCATGGATCGCTCCAACGGTAGAAGTGCCTCTCGGTGTGTGTGGTAATCGTTCCAAATTTCGCTAATTGGGCGCATGTGGCCACGACAAACTGATTGTAGTAAAAGAGATCCTGATTACCCTCCGCCGAACTGCCCCGTTGCTCACTATAGCGGAGCAGTTGATCAATCGCCTCCGCAATCGGTTCCTGCGTTCGGGGACTCTTACATTCAAAGACCACTAAAGGAATTCCATTTACGAATAGGATCACATCAGGAACGATGTATTGGTCCCGGCTTGGAATACGAATCTTGAGCTGGCTCACCGCAAGCCAGTCGTTCTTGGCAGGATCAGAGAAGTCGACAATGCGGACATTGGGACTTGTTTCCTGCGTACGGCGATTCTCCGTGACGGTTACACCCTCTGTTAGCCACCCAAGGACCTGGCGATTATTCTCAATTAGCGTTTGGCTCGGAAAACTTGTGAGTCGGAAAATGATTTCATCAACCTGGTCTGGCTCCAGCCAATCGTTTACTGCTTTCAGAGCCTTTGCTAGCCGAGCGCGGAGCGTGACTTCTTGGAAGTTCCGCCGGCCTGACTCGGCTAGCGTTTGCTGATGCATGTCCAGTCGAAGGACCTCCCAACCCAAGGCACTCAGCTGCTCAAGCAACGGCTCTTCGACGTGATACTTCTCGTCTAGGCGAAGCGTATCGGCTGGGGCTCGTCGGTTGGGAGCAGATGTCCCAGCTACAAAACTAGCGGTCGGGCGCGCTCCCCACGTGGGGTGGCGCAACAGCTCTCGCGTGAGTTGCTCGGCCTGCTGAAGGCTAGCTTCTTCCCGTACAAAGCGCGCACCTTCGGCCCACGTGAACGGTTGTGAACGTAGATTTAGTAGTTCTTCTCGAACCACCGATTCGACTTCCGGTCGGGAACCAACGGCAAAACTGCCGTCGGGACGATGGAAGGCATAAAGCATGGGTTGTCCAACACTGGCGGACCAAGGCTCACCACCGTCACGCATAGGTGGTTGCTGCAACAGACTGATATCTGCATTGCACGGTGTGAAGCCTGCGATGCGGCCATCTTCCGCGACATCTTGGACGCAAAGCCGTCCGGTAGAATCGCGGAATACTCCGATCGCAAAACCGGGAGGGTCCGGCGTGGGTCGATACATGCCAATCAAATCGTTTTTTTCGGCGGCACTCACAAGCGTCCACCCTCCTCATAGCGACGCCTGAGAGCCTCACGGATGATCGCCGCATACGAATTTGGTGCATCGCCTACATAGGTGGGGTAACCTATCGGGTCACATTGCCACACCTCGATAATGGTCTGGCGTATGCTGGCCTGATTTAGAATTTCATTCGGAAGCACAATGTATAGCAGATGATGGTCGAGCGGTACCGGTGAAGGCATCTGCACTTCAATCGCGGATCGGCGGTCGTCAGCAGTACGCATTACGGCATCAGTCAACAACGTGTAGAAGCGATAGGCGGGCGTCCCCGCCGCAAAACTTGTCGGGGCTGGCGTTGAAGCATTTCCGAAAAAATAACCCTTGTTATCGCCGAATATCAACGGAACCAATTTGCGAGCGCTCTCTAATGTCTCCTTTAGTTGCATCTCGTCCCTGTCGGACGGTTCGAGATGTGGTCGGAAAATACCTTTTTGTAGACCGCCCGAATCGCAGGCGAAAACCCGCTTTGTCAGCGTCCCAATCGTATGTGGCTTGAACACGAAACACACCGGACATAGCTCTACTCCCCCACCTGGATCATGTCCAAGTGTGTAGCGGTAGGCAGGACGGCCATAGAATAAGTAGATCAAGTGTTCGTGGAAGACATCGCACGGCGTCAGACTGCGAAGTTCGTGGTTGGCTAGAATCAGTGACAACAACTCGCAACGCGTTGTGTGTACCAGGGGTAATTCCTCGGCGAGTGAAGTTTGCCCGGCAACGATCTTTTCGAGTCCGATCATAAGCTCAAAGGTTCTTGCATCGTGGACAACAATGGCGCAACTGAAACACGACCTGTCACCAGATCCTCCATCAGACCCCTCTTTAGCGCCACCAATTTGTCTCGCGATAATTCTTGTTGGTTAATTGATTCGCTTGCCGATTGGATGATGGAGTGGATGCACTCTTGCTCGGTTGGATCTGGGAGAGGAACTCGAACTTCTCGAAGCTGTCCAGCGTTCAAGTTGTCCTTTCCTGCGCCGACCAAAACATTCCTCAACTCTCTTTGACCTTGCTCTGACGCCAAGTAATCTACCAAGAACTCGGGGACAAGCTTTTCTTTCTTGGTAGTTGTGATTAGCGTGGTAAATGTTTGCGCGTTAGCAAGTCGCTGAGGAACAAGGCAAGTGTCTCCGACATTAGCACCGGTCCTACAAGTGATTACATCTCTATATTTGACGCTCTTCGTGGCGAACTTGCCGGCGAATGCCGGGTCCAAATAAAGTAATTCTGAATCATCTAGAAACCCATCCCTGATATTCAAATTTCGTATAATAGGAACGCCTTTATCGCGGTAATACTTTGTTACTGATGTTGCTAGTCCCACCGTGATTCGCAAAGTGCATTCGGAAAGGGTGGGAACGCTCCATTCGGCAGGAATTCTACCCAAAGAAGACTGCACGAAGGCATCAGTTGCTGGATCGCGGAGCCGGCCGTTCCCATCGACACCGCGTGAAAGGAGATCATGGACGAGGCCTGTCTTGATGCGCCTATGTTTGGCTATCGTTGCCTCGGTTGCCTCGATCATTTGATCGAAAGATTTCAGTACGTTGGCGACAACATCTTGTTCTCCAGGTTCCCTCTCAAGTATCTCATGGGAAAGTAATATCTCTTTGTCAACGTGTGGAATACCCGAGCCGGCAGTCTTACCCTTGAGAATGGGCTCGAAATGTTTCAGGTCGTAGAAAAGATAATCCGGCGTGACTTCATTCGGATCGAAGGACAGCACTACCATTGTTGAACTCAGGACACCCGACTTGGCACGGAAAACTTCTCCCGCATTTGATCCATCCCACAACAGAATAATCTCCCCACCCCGCAAGATCACCTCCCTGCCCGTGGTCTCAGCAAGGTCTCCCTTCTCCCCAGTGCGCAGATATTCGGGGGTGAGAATCGGTAGGGTACCTTGGCTGCTCGCGTTCGGCGGCTTGCCCTTTCGAAACGTAATAAATGAGCCAAGCGTCTTCATTCGTACCCAAGCTTCGCGATGAATCCGTTGATTGCAGTAAGCATCCGGGTCCGGTTGTTGTCCAGCTTGTCTAAGCTAATTGCGTACTTAGAGAAAAGGGTCTCAAACAATACAAATAGCTTGCGTTCTTCTGCCTGCCTGTAACGTCCTAGGTGCTCGGAAACGAGATTGTGATGCTTTTGTAAGATCAAGTTACGCGCTTGCTCAGTTGTTATCATTCCCCCAATTTGCTTAAACAAGATACCGATAGCAGAAACCTTATTCTCCAGAGTCGCGATATCAGTGGCAAGCGCCTTACGCTTCTTTAGCGAGTCTTTTTCCTGGACAGTCAGTTTGGGTCGCTTATTGGTCGCTTGGTCGATCTTTCTCGGCGGGGCGCCGCCCGCTGAGTCGAGCTCACGCTTAGCTTGAGTAAGCAACGCGCTGAGAGGCTCGATCCTATCGTCTGGGCCGAAGAGTTTGAGCTCAACTTTCAAAGTCAACTCATCGTTCAATCGGTCTCTTTCTACCTTGAGTGTCTTGAGATGTACCTCCGCATCTCTGAGGACGTTGGCTGCTTGGACCAAAACATCATTGTCCTCATTCTTTCCCTCATCGATTGTTTCGGCTAGTAGAGCGCGAATAAAAGCAGTTGTGACCTTCTCATCCTCGTCAGGCTCATATTCAAGTGCAGCCTGGGCATTCTCTGTCGCATCATCAACGGCTGCCTCTGCCACGCCAATATCCTGATTCAATGTAGCCACCACGTCCCGCTCCGACGCGAAGAAACGATCGATTACAAGATTCTCGGGAATGAGTGTGGGCGACCATCCGATCGAAGTTATAGTTTTGAGGTCGTACTTGATGCTCTTCTCGTTGGTTCCGTCCCACCAGTTTACGAACACTCCGCGAATCTGAAAGGGGTCTAACACTTCAAGAAGCCCCAATGCGGCTACTAACTGATCCAGCAGCGTGGTGCGAACCTTGGGCAGACGACCCTCTGCGAGTTGGTTCGACGCAACACCGTTTGTTGGAGCGAGAGTGGCAAAATCATTCCGCGCAGTTTCCCACCACTTCGCGAGAACCGCCTGTAGCCGATCCCGAGTGGCCGTTATGCCCGCTTGGCTCTCAATAATTCTACGGACGTCTGCCGTAGAACCCACACCGTCGATGAACCGAAGTCTTTTGTCGGCCAATTCGGTGAGCACGCAACTTGGATCTAGTACAAACTTAGCGTATTGCGCCACGTGTTCGGGAGTTTCCACCTCGGCTCGCGGGACGCCTCCCTCGAGATGACACCGAACATCTTCCGGCTCCGGCGGCGGAGTATTGTCTATGTAGCGTCGGAGATTTAGGTTCCAATTATGATCTCGTTCAATAATCTCAATTGGAATCCGCTTGGAATAGTTGGCTTCTTCGATTCGGTTCCGGAAAACGTGCACTATTTTTTCTATGTCCTCCGGGCGCAAACTGTTCTGCTTCTTACCCTCGGCGAACTCGCGGTCCGCATTGATTAGGAATACGTGGTCACGTTCGCGATCTGGAATAGACTTATTGAATACGATAATGACGGCCGGTATGCCGGTGCCATAAAAGAGCTTCGGAGGCAGACCAATAATGGCCTCGATCACTCGGGCCTGGAGAAGTCTCATCCGAATTTGACGTTCTTTCCGGCCGCGAAAGAGCACTCCATGAGGCATGACGACAGCGCCACGGCCAGTGATTTTAAGGCTAGCCAGCATGTGCTGCAGGAACATCAAATCAGCTTTTTTACCTGTTTGCGGAGCATCGCCATAAGTGAACCTTTCTGGACGAAGGCACCGCGATTTGGTCCAGTTCTGAGCGAAAGGTGGATTCGCGATAACTCGATCAAATTGGATCAGCTGACCTCCGCCGACATTTTGGGGGTCTTCCAGTGTGTTGCCGAAATCGATATGTGCCGATTGTAGGTTATGAAGAATCAGGTTCATTTTCGCAATCGAGACCACAGCAGAATCATTATCCTGCCCGTAGAAGTCGAGATCGGTACCGTCACCTCCTTGGTCGCTTACGTACTGGCTGGACTGGATCAACATTCCGCCTGAGCCAACCGTTGGGTCATAGATGCTCATCTTTTGCCGCGGCTGAATGAGTCGTACCATTAGACGGACGACCCAAGGCGGCGTGTAAAACTGTCCGCCTTTCTTGCCCGCGCTGTCGGCAAAATACTTGATCAGGTATTCATACGCTGCACCCAAGAGATCAGGAAACTCAAACGCATCATTCACCAGCGGGATACCTTCCTTATCGACACTGCCCGTGAAGTGATCCAGGAGGTCCTTCAGGTCTTGATTTTTGATCTTTGGTTTGCCGGCCACCTGAGCATTGAAGTCGATGTTCCCCTTGAGAACCCCATGGAGCATTTCGTTCTCGTCTTCGAGTTCCGAAAGTGCCTTGTTGAGAGTCTGCCCAATATCGATCTGGGTGTCCTTAAGGGCCGGTTGTTCTTTCCCTTCGTCGTCGATCCATTTCTCATTCCAACGGGCGCGTGGTGGCACAAAGAAAGTGTCGCCGTATGTGGACTTCAACTCCATCACTTCGGTGAGCTTTGGTGGGGGGAGGTGGCTGTACTGTCGACGTAATTCGCTTCGCTTTTCGTCGAATACGTCGGAGAGACGTTTTAAGAACAAAAGGCCAAAAATGTATTCCTTGTAAACGGAGGCGTCCATCTTGCCGTACAACAAGTCGGCAGCGGCGAACAAAAAGCCTTCTAGCTGCGCGAGGGTGATCTTCGTTTTGCGCATGAGCTAACCGGCAAGTCTATCGGCGCAGATCAGAGTTGCGCAACAAGGACGAAAGACTAGGAGAGAAGTGGGCTCCTCTACTTCTTACTTTTTCAATGAGATCGCGAGAGCCTTAAACATCCTGTCACGCTGCATTCGCAATGCATGTCCGTCGTGGACTTTCTTGCAGGGACACAATTCGTCGAACAATTCGGCCAGATCCTCTTCCTCTGTGAGATTCTCCAAGCCTAGACCCCATCCCGTACTGAAGATGACATCGTGATCATAATCCACTTTAGATTTCGGTAGACGCTCCCCACCTAGGTAGAGCCGATCGTACTCCAGGAGCGTTCCGTGGAATTTCTCGATTGCATTACGGCTTCCATTTGCGCGCTCTTTCGTAGCGACCCAAAACGGTTCCCTGTGCCGAAGCCAATGAAGTTTCTCCAGCAGCCCCGAAGCAAAGTCGGCGTCATTTGCGCTCTTGCCCATGGAGGCGGAGAAAAGGGGGTAGATGACTTCCTCGGGGGACTGCCTTGTGACTTGAAATTTCTCTGGTAAGCGGTCGCGAAGACGCGCTTCCAGTTGCTCGCTGATTTTGTCGGCGGTTGCGTGGCTTTTGTCTTTACTTCGTTCCCATGCTTGGGCCGCGTCCCGATAAGCAGCCAGAAACTCGATTAGCTCCGACATGACTTTCGAACGCCAAGGAACGTGGTTGTTTCGTTTTCTTCCCACGCGGTGAATTTTACTCTTGCATGCAGAGCAAAACCTTAAGAATTCTTGGCACGCGAAACGGGCACCTCGCGTGCTTTTCAATTTCTGGAGATGGGATTCATATGGTTCTGCCGCAGATCCAGAACAGGAGATATCCAGAAATGAAATTAGATTCGGTCACCGTTGAACTGAGGTTGTCGACAAAGAACGACAGCAAGGTGAAGGCCTTTGCTGACATAACAATTCCGCTCAACGACGACGGAACTATCACAGTGTTGGGGTTTTCAGTTTTGGAAACCGACGGTCGTCCCCCGCGCGTGATGAGCCCCGCTAGGAAAGGAAAACAGGCTTGGTTCGACACAGTGCAGTTGACAGGGAAAATTCGAGGTCTTGTGGAGCAGGCAGTGTTGGCAGAGTTCGAGCGGAAAAAAAATTCTAAGTAGCTTGCTCGAAAACAGGCGGGTGGGCTTCGAGGGCAGTCCGGAACGGGGCAGATCAGTGCGGGCGACGAGCTTGACCACTTCTCTCGACCCGCGACGCGACGAGCACGCTCCGGGCTGCCCTGGGTGCCCAACGGGGGATTTGCCCCATGCTCAGAGCGGAGGTAAAGAAGTGGGTCTTCGAGACCGAGATCAGATTCATTCTCAGTCTCAGGACGTGGACGTTGCTTGAAAGAGAGGAGTGTGTCTCGATGAAGAGTCAACTGGCCGAGGGATGGGGGCAGTTCTTGTCTCAGTTCCCATGGGACTGGTTCGCGACTCTCACGTTTCGGGAGGAAGTGAAATCGTTCAGCGCCCACCGACTATTTGCCCGATTTGCTCGAGGAATCGAACGAGCGGCGGAGCAGCCGATCTTCTGGTTCCGGGCAGATGAGATCGGATCTCGTTTAGGTCGGTTCCATATTCATGCACTCTTCGGCAATGTTAGTCATCTGCGCAGGCTGTTTTGGATGGACAGATGGAGCGATGTTGCAGGTTACGCTCGCATATTGCCATTCAACGACAAACGAGGAGCGGCTTATTACTGCGCCAAGTATCTGACCAAGCAAGACGGCGATTGGGAGATGAGCGCCAACATCAATGCGTTCCAGCAGTATCAGCCTTCCTTGCCACTCACCGGACCCACGAAGCAACAATCAATTCTTGCCCAAGCAAACGTCGTGAAACCGGACCCTCGGCGTACGCATTCAGGCGGTCACCCCACCTTTCCAGAGGTGTTGCCCAACTGCGAGCTCAGGGGCACATCGATGATTTCCGAAGTGTACAAATCCGAAGTCACGCGCGGTCGAGGTCGATTCAAAGAGTTTTTCCCTCCGAGGAAATAACGATTCGTATTAGGACGCATGAATGAATCACCGGAACGGCACTTGGAACGAACGCAACGGGCTGAAACGCAACGTAACGTTGGAAGGACTACGAGCATGGCAAAAATTCCGTGTTTTCTGTGCACTCATGAATTACGGCAGAGGAAAGATAAAAATCGCAAACCCTACTTCGTCTGCGACCCGTGCGGCGTCCAGATCTTTGTTCGCGGCCGCCAGGGCATCGAAAATCTGTCGCAATTGATTGAGACATTAAAAGAAAGAGATTTTCCGTTCCGTGAACATGCCCACACCCTCCACGAAATCCAGGCGATCTTAACGGAGATGCGTGGCATAAAGAAAGAGATCAAATCGCTCGATAGCGTTCTGGACATCATCCGGGAAGACGAACACAAGCAACGCGCTCGCGTTTTGCTAGAGAAACGGATCGAGAAACTGCTGGGTCGTCTCGACCTAATCGCGCGAGACAGAAATCGGAGGTAATTCGATATGAGACGAACCGCAAAGAAGAACGGCGTAGCGCGCGGTGTAGATGGAACGCTACGAGATCGCCGAACCCCGTCCGACACATCGAGTGGCAAAGATCACATCGTTCCCGATCAACGTGAATTGGACGAATCGGAATTGGCAGCCCTGATTGAGTTCTTCAAGACTCTGGATCGATGGGATCGAGAGGCCAAGAAATGTTGAAGCGCTGCAACCGATGTTCACGCGAAGCCGAAGTGTCGATTGTTTGCGTGATCTCGACGGTCGGGTTCACACCGCGTCGTCAGAAATGTTCTGCGGCGGTTCTCTTTTGCCATCGTTGTCTCGGAGATCTTCTGGTCAGACGTGGCCGTCTGTTGACAGACGATCTCCAGAAATCTGTTAACAACGCGTATACGCACATCGGGGCGGGTGTTGCGCCATCGGTTGAACCCAAATGATCTCTGATCGCAACCAACCCGCCACGGTTGATCCTGATGCGGTCCATGTGGACGAATTGGCCACGGTGGAAGAGATCGCCGCGTTTTTGCGCGTCCCCCCATCCTGGGTCTATGAACGAACACGGCGGCGTGGGGTCGAACGCATCCCACATTTCAAACTCGGGAAATATTTGAGATTCGCCAGACGCGATGTGATGGATTGGGTCCAACACCAGGGGAGAAATCCGCTTGCCTCGCGATAGCCAAACGTTTACCTTCAGGCTCGACGCAGAACCGGCTGAACGGGTCATTCATGGAGGAAGAATGGCTCGAAATCGACGGTTTCAGCATGGTTCCATCTTTAAGAGAGGTAAACGAAAGAAAGTGTGGGTTGCGCGGTGGTGGGAAGACGTGAGCGGACGTAACGGGGCTGTGGAACGGGTTCGCCGTTCCGAAATTCTGGGAACGGTTGCGGACATCCCAACTCGACGGGAGGCCGAACAAATTTTGGCTGACCGGTTGCGTCCGATCAACAGGGGGGAGTCTCGCCCCAATTCATCCCGCACGTTTCGCGACTACGCGGAATCGAATTGGCTACCGGAAGTGCTGCCCACATTGAAATATTCGTCGGCGAAGTATTACCAGTACATGTTGCGGACCCACCTCTATCCGACGGTTGGGCACGTGCAAATGCGGCTGATCACTCGCGATGTTGTGCAACAGGTCTTGTCGGAAAAATTGCGCAGTGGGCTGTCTTGGAATACGGTGAAGCGGCTTCGGGTCGTGTTGGGAACGGTAATGGCCCATGCCGAGATGACCGACCTAATTCCGAGCAATCCTGTGCGCAAGACGAGACTGCCACGGCGAGGTCCGGTGAAAGAAAGAGCGGTGATCGCTCCCGAAAAAATTCGGGCGCTGCTTAACGCTCTGCCGGAACCGTCTCGCGGATTGGCACAGCTGCTGGTTTTCACAGGGCTGCGGATCGGCGAATTGCTGGCCGTGCGCTGGCAAGACGTTGATCTGGAGCGGGGAGTGCTTCGCGTGACTCGGACGGTTTACGACGGACATTTCGATGAACCGAAGAGTCAGCGGAGCAAGCGATCAGTTCCATTGGGCGCAAAAGCAATTGAGATTTTGCTGGCGAGAAGGCCTGCCCGCGTGAATCCCGATTGCTTGATTTTTGCGACCGAAGTGGGAACCGCATTCGATCGTCACAATCTCCTCAATCGGCAACTCAAACCGACCTGTAAGAAGATCGGACTGGTGGGAGTGAACTGGCATTGGCTTCGTCATGCGAACGCAACGCTGTTGGACGCGGTGGGCACGCCGCTGGGTACGGTGCAGGCACTACTCGGGCACTCATCTTCTGAGATCACCCGCGAAGTGTACTTGCATTCGATCCCGTCGGATGCACGCGCAGCAGTGCAAAAAGTCGAGGATTTGCTGATTGGACCCAAATGGACCCAAGTTGTGCAAATCCCGAAAACGGTAAGTTATCTAATTCAATGAAATGGCGGGATTAATTGGTCGGGGAGAGAGGATTTGAACCTCCGACCCCCTGGTCCCGAACCAGGTGCTCTACCAGGCTGAGCCACTCCCCGACTGACAACTGGATGACGGCCACCACGAGAACGACATAGCGGCTCGAACTCAGACAGTATAGCATTCTGCGGTCGGATGATCGGCTCGCTGATCGGCTCGCTCGCGATGCACGGCTCTGTCTTGAACGATCGGTGATGACGAGCGTCCCGCCTTGCCTGCGGGCGCGCCAAGGGCTGCTACAATCTTCGTCATAGTCGTCTTACCGTGTCGTCTTACTGCCACTATTAAACGTTTCTATGCTGGTTTTTGCGGCTGGAAGGTTGTTGACTCCGACGGACGCCATCGAGCATCCTCTCGTGCTCGTCGAGCAGGGACGCGTCCTCGAAATTTCCACTCGGGGCAGCCGGCAGGCTCCGGCCGGAGTTTCTCTGTCCGACTTCGGTGATGGCGTGATAGCGCCGGGGTACGTCGATCTTCACCTTCACGGCAGCGCCGGATATGACGTCATGGACGATACCGCCGAGGCGCTGCCGGCCATCGAACAGTTGCTCGCGCGGCATGGAGTCACGAGCTATTTCCCGACCACCGTCACCGCTCCGATGGATGTGACTTTGCGGGCGCTTGAGCGGCTGGCGGACGCGATCGAAACCCGCGAACGATGTCTCGATCGACCGAATGCGGATGGCAAGAATCGCGCCGTCCCCTTCGGAATTCATCTCGAGGGGCCATTCATCAGTCATGTGCGTCGCGGCGTGCACCCGCCGGAACACTTGCTGGCTCCGAAGCTGACCTTGTTCGAGGGGTTCTGGCAGGCGGCGCGTGGCCGCATTCGCATGATGACGATTGCCCCAGAATTGGACGACGCGCCCGAAGTCATTGCCGAAGCCGCGCGGCGCGGCGTCTGCGTGAGCCTGGGACATTCCGACGCCGACTTTGCAGCGGCCGAACGTGGGATCTCGGCGGGAGCCCATCATGCGACACATACTTTCAATGCCATGCGTCCGCTGGATCATCGAACGCTGGATGATCGCACTCTCGATCATCGCAGTCCCGGTATTTTGGGAGCGGTGCTCACGGACGATCGCGTGAGCGCGGATATCATCGCCGACGGCGTGCATCTCGATCCAGCCATCGTAAAGCTCGTTGCCAATGCCAAGGGCCCGGATCAGACCGTGCTCATTACCGATGCTATTTCGGCGACTGGCATGCCAAACGGACGCTATCGGCTTGGATCTTTCGAAGTGGATGTTCGTGATGGCAAGTGCATGGCTGACGGCAAACTCGCTGGAAGCGTTTTGACCATGGACCGTGCCGTACGCAATCTGGTGCGTTTCGCGGAATGGGATCTTTCCCACGCAGTGGCAGCCGCGAGCAAGAATCCTGCGCGCGTGGCGCGAATCGCGAGGAAGGGCGTTCTCGCGGTCGGTGCCGACGCGGACTTCGTAGTCCTGAGCCCGGCGGGCGACGTGCTGCGAACCTTTGTCGGCGGCCTGGAATGCTCCAGGTGACAATTTAGAGTGTGAAGGTACGGTCGTTGGTCGTTCGCAGTTCGCAAGCCCCTCGATCGAGGACCAGCGACCGACGACCAACGACTGTTCTTCCCGCATGAAGAATTTTCTGCAAAAGCGGCTGGTACGCCCCATCGTGCAGTTGCTCACCCAGGGCATCACGCCAGAAAAAATCGCCCTCAGCCTGGCATTTGGGTTCATGCTCGGTGTCTTTCCCGTGCTGGGGACGACTTCCCTGCTCTGCCTGGTCGCGGCCATGCTTCTCCGGCTCAACTTGCCCACCATTCAACTCGTAAATGTTCTGGTTAACCCGTTGTGGTTTGCACTGTTAGTTCCGTTTATTCGAGCTGGAGAACGATTATTCGGAGTGCCGCCACTCGCGATGACCGCCAGCCAGATCCTCGTGCTGACGCACGCCGGTTTGCGGCATTCCATTACTGTGCTCTGGTTGACCACGCTGCGGGCGGCTGCCGCGTGGCTGCTGGTTGGTCCCGCGGGAATTTTTGTACTCTATCTGATTCTCGTGCCGATGATCCGGCGCTTGGCTCCATTGCCAGTTGCTCCTCGCGCGCAGGCTGGTGAAGGCGGGGACGCAGGAGTTGGGGAAGTCGTGAGTCGATAGTCGCCGGTCGCTGACCGTTCGCGAACGTACCAACGACTATCGACCAACGAGTGACTTGTTTTGCCACCGCCGCCCAGCAAAATTCCTCCCGATTGCTTATGATGAGAGGAATCGCACTAATCGTGGGGGCAGAGTGGCTGAAACGCAACAGACGAACGGAATCGAAGTCCTCGAAACGCGAGAGTGGCTGGACTCGCTCGACTATGTACTCTCGAAAGGCGGACCGGAACGGGCCGGCCGGCTTTTGCAGCAACTGGCGCTGCACGCTCGGCGCGAAGCCGGCATCAACCTGCCATTCTCGGCGACGACTCCCTACCAAAACACGATCCCCTCCCGGCAGCAACCGCCGTTTCCCGGCAGCCAGGAAATGGAGCGCCGCATCAAGAGCCTGGTGCGCTGGAATGCCATGGCCATGGTCGTCCGCGCCAACAAGATTCAGGAAGGGATCGGCGGGCACATTTCCACCTTTGCCTCGGCGGCTACGCTCTATGAAGTCGCATTCAATCACTTTTTTCAGGCAGCCACTGAATCCGGCGACCGCGATGTCGTCTATTTCCAGGGGCACGCCGCGCCCGGAATGTACGCTCGTGCCTATCTCGAGGGCCGTATCCCCAAAGAGAAGTTGGAGAACTTCCGCCGGGAGATGAAACCAGGCGGCGGACTCTCGTCCTATCCGCATCCTTGGCTCATGCCCGACTTCTGGGAATTTCCCACCGTGTCGATGGGACTGGGCCCGATTCAGGCGATCTATCACGCGCGCTTCATCAAGTATCTGGAAAATCGCGGCTTGAAAACCTCGACCGGCGGCAAAGTCTGGGCGTTCATGGGCGATGGCGAAATGGACGAGCCAGAGTCGCTCGGCTCGATTACGCTGGCGTCGCGCGAACGGCTCGACAATCTGATCTTCGTCGTCAACTGCAACCTGCAGCGCCTCGACGGGCCGGTGCGCGGCAACGGCAAGATCATTCAGGAACTGGAAGCGATTTTCCGCGGCGCGGGATGGAATGTCATCAAGCTAATCTGGGGCGGCGATTGGGATCCACTCATTCAGAGGGATCGCGACGGCCTGCTCGTGCGGCGCATGGGCGAGATCACCGATGGTCAGTATCAGAAATATTTCGTCGAGAGCGGCGCCTATTTCCGCCAGAATTTCTTCGGCACCGATCCTCGGCTGCTGAAGATGGTGGAGCATCTTTCGGACGAGCAGCTCGCCCGCATGCGCCTCGGCGGTCACGACCCGATCAAAGTGCACGCCGCGTATAGGGCTGCGGTTGACCACACGGGATCGCCGACCATCATTCTCGCCAAGACCATCAAGGGCTACGGGCTCGGCGAAGCGGGCGAAGGCAAGAACATCACGCACCAGCAGAAAAAGCTGAATGACGACGAACTGCAAATCTTCCGCTCGCGCTTCGGCATCCCGATTCCCGACGGCGAGCTTCACGACGCGCCCTTCTATCGTCCCGCCGACGACAGCCCGGAAATCAAGTACATGCAGGAGCGCCGCAAACAACTGGGCGGCTACATGCCAGTACGAAAAGTGCGCGCCACGCCGCTGAAGCCGGTTTCTGAAGCGCTCTTCGAGGAGTTCTACAAGGGCACCGAGGGCCGCGAAGCTTCCACCACCATGGTCTTCGTGCGCATACTCTCAAAGTTGCTGCGTGACCCTGAAGTAGGAAAGTTTATAGTGCCCGTGGTTCCCGACGAAGCCCGTACGTTCGGCATGGAGGCGCTCTTCCGCCAGGTCGGTATCTATTCGAGCGTAGGGCAGCTCTATGAGCCGGTCGATATGGATACCCTCCTTTATTATAAGGAGGCGAAAAACGGCCAGATCCTGGAAGAAGGCATCACCGAGGCGGGATCGATGTGCTCTTTCATCGCCGCCGGTACCGCGTATGCCAATCACGGCATCAACACGATTCCCTTCTTTATTTATTACTCGATGTTCGGATTTCAGCGCATCGGCGACCTGATCTGGGCCGCGGCGGACATGCGTTGCCGCGGTTTCCTCCTCGGAGGCACGGCGGGAAGAACGACGCTGGCTGGCGAGGGCCTGCAACATCAGGATGGACACAGCCACGTACTTGCTCTCCCGGTGCCGAACCTGCTGGCTTATGATCCGGCCTTCGCCTATGAGATCGCCATCATCATCCAGGACGGCATCAAGCGCATGTACGTCGATGGCGAATCCATCTTCTATTATTTGACTGTCACCAATGAGCCGCTGCCCATGCCCGAGATGCCCAGCCAGCCCGGCATCCGCGAGGGCATCCTCAAAGGTTTGTACCGTTACCGGACTTCCGAAAAGAAAAACGCAAAGCTACGAGCGCAGTTGCTGGGCAGTGGCACCATCATGTTTGAGGTGCTCAAGGCGCAGGCGACTTTGGAAAAGGACTATGGTGTAGCAGCGGATGTCTGGAGCGTGACCAGTTACAAGGAGCTCTATCGCGAGGCGAACGACTGTGCCCGCTGGAACATGCTGCACCCTACGCAGAAAGCAAAAGTGCCGTACGTTACCCAGGCACTAAAGGGTGCGCCTGGTCCGTTCATCGCGGCCTCGGATTACATGAAAGTCCTGCCAGAGAGTATCGCCCAATGGGTTCCGGGCAAGCTGCTATCGCTCGGCACGGACGGTTTCGGACGCAGCGAAAACCGCGCCTCGCTGCGAGATTTTTTCGAAGTGGACGCCAAGCACATCGTGCTCGCCACATTGCATGCCCTGGCCGGTGAAAAGTCTGGCGAAAAGTCCAGTGAAAAAGACAAAAAGAACGGCGCCGACGGCGTCAGCGCCAAACTCCTGGAGAAAGCAATCCGCGATCTAGGAATCGATCCGGAAAAGCGCAACCCGGCCACTAGCTAGTGTTCGAGAATCCAGCCCCGGAGGGGCGATCTAACTTAGCCCAGCGCTTTAGCGCTGGGTGAACGTGAACTATGTGATTCAAGTCCCGTGGGGACGACCCAGTCCACACGCAAGAGCCAGAAAAAAAAGGAAAGAATGGCAACAGAATTTAAGCTGCCCGAACTAGGCGAGAACATCGAGAGCGGCGACCTGGTCCGCTTGATGATCAAGCCCGGCGCCAGCATCACCGAGGGCGATCCGGTGATGGAACTCGAAACCGACAAGGCGGTTGTCGAAGTGCCTTCGTCGGTAACCGGTATCATCGGGGAAATCCGCGTAAAAGAAGGCGACAAGCTGCGGGTGGGGCAGGTCATCTTCACCGTTGAAAATGGAACTGGAGCAAAGCCCGCTGCAAAATTGGGAAAACCTCCTGCAAAGCCCAGCACGGCTCCCGCAGCCCCAGTTCCTGCAGCATCAGTCTCCGCGAGCCCAGCCAAGCCAGCCCCCACGGCAGCGCCGCAGCCCGAGCGCCGAGCAACACCCTCGCCTTCGTCGTCCACAGCCAGCGAATTCAAGCTGCCGGAACTCGGAGAGAACATCGATTCCGGCGATCTGGTGCGCTTGATGATTTCGCCGGGTATGAGCGTTTCTGAAGGCCAGCCGGTCATGGAACTCGAAACCGACAAAGCCGTTGTCGAAGTTCCGTCCACAGTCAACGGCGTAGTGCGCGAGATCAAGGTAAAAGAAGGTCAGAAGGTCAAGGTCGGCGAGGTCATCTTTACGCTGGAGGGTAGCGTAACCGCCCAGGCCGAACCTGTTCGCAGGCACCAACCGGTTGAACACATCTCCGGACAGCAAGCGGCGCGCCTCGCGTTCCAGTTGGCCATGCGCGCCGAGGGCAAAACGGAAGAACAAGCGCTGCCACCCGATCAACCGCAAGCCCCCGCTCCTGAATTCAGTATGCCCGTGCAACTGGGTAAGGTCGCGGGCACCGACCGCGATCCAATTCCGGCGGCGCCCCATGTGCGTCGTCTGGCACGCGAAATCGGCGTTCAGATTCGCAGCGTGCAGGGCAGCGGCCCGGGCGGGCGCATCAGTGAAGACGACGTGAAGCTGAGCGCCAAGAACGCTCTCGCAGCGGCGGCAGCAGCAGCACAAACACCACGCGGAACCTTCGTCGAGCCCGAACTGCCCGACTTCGCCAAATGGGGAAAAACGGAACGCGTTTCGATGCGCGGAGTACGGCGCAAAACCGCCGAGCATCTGCGTCAGGCATGGAACACGATTCCGCATGTCACCCAGCAGGATCGTGCCGATATTACCGAACTCGAACAACTACGTGCCAAATTTGCGCCGCGTGCGGAAGAAGCGGGCGGCAAGATGACGGTGACGGCGATCGCACTGAAAGTTTGCGCATCGGCACTGAAGGTCTTCCCCCAGTTCAATGCCTCAATTGACATGGGGAAGGAGGAAATCATCTACAAGCAGTACATCAACATCGGCGTGGCGGTGGACACCGATCGCGGCCTGCTGGTGCCGGTGATTCGCGACGTAGACAAGAAAAACATCGTCGAGCTAGCGGCGGAGATGACGCAGCTGTCGAAGAAAGCACGCGACCGCAAGCTAACTCCCGAAGAGATGGAAGGCGGGACTTTTACCATCACCAATTTGGGCGGAATCGGCGGCACCGGATTTTCTCCCATCGTGAATCATCCCGAAGTTGCGATTCTGGGGCTTTCACGATCACGTATGGAGCCGGAGTGGGTGAGCAACAAATTTGAGCCGCGCTTGATTCTTCCGCTCTCCCTCTCGTACGATCACCGGTTGATCGATGGCGCCGACGCCGCGCGCTTCCTGCGCTGGATCGCGGAGGCCTTCGAGCAGCCATTCTTGCTGTCAGTGCAAGGATAGAAAATTTGGAGTTCATTAGTCCGTCAAAGGCGGTCTCGTAGATGGTACTCGGCACAGCGACGGAGCCGATTCCAGTCAGGGATGCGCTCGGCTATGGGGAACTGTTCTGGTCCCTTCGGCATTGGTTCAACCGACGCAGATCTCGTCAATGGCCCCTAACACTTGGGACTGTAGAAGGCTATGAACTGCTCATGGCACGTCGGAACGGTTGGCTCGTCGTTTTTTACAGTTACCAATTTGACGGCAGAGGCTTTTCAGGCGAGTGGCGAAAGTGGCTTCTCTTCAGCTTCTCATCGGTCGAGTCACGGACAGGAAAGGTTACTGCTCGCTTCCCAGTCGGAGCAAAGATAACAGTTCGGGTTAACCCGAACAGTCCGAGTCGTTCGATCGCGGAACTTTAGGTTAGTCTAGCAACTTTGTTAAGGACATTGAAAACATCATGACGAACTCTTCCAATCTCCGTGTGGCAGTAATCGGCGGCGGTCCCGGCGGATATGCCGCCGCATTTCTGGCGGCCGACCTGGGCATGAAAGTTACGCTGATCGATCCGGAAGTAAACCCCGGCGGCGTCTGCCTCTATCGCGGCTGCATCCCGTCCAAGGCCCTGCTGCACGTGGCCAAGTTGCTCGAAGAAGCCGAGCAGGCGAAGAACTGGGGCATCGAATTCGGCGAGCCCAAAGTTGACCTCAACAAGCTCCGCGGATGGAAGGAAAGCGTAGTCAAGAAGCTAACCGGCGGACTCGGACAGTTATCCAAACAGCGCGCAGTCCAGTTCGTGTCGGGCAAAGCGGCATTCGTGAATTCCACGACGCTGAAAGTGACGAAGACTGCGGCCGGCGGTGAAGAGAACCTGACCTTCGACCGCATCATCATCGCCACCGGATCGCGTCCGACCGTCGTGCCCAGCCTCAAACTCGACAGCCCGCGCCTGATGGATTCCACCAGCGCTCTAGATCTGCCCGACGTGCCGAAAACGCTGCTCGTCATCGGCGGCGGCTACATAGGATTAGAACTGGGATCGGTTTACGCCACGCTAGGCACCAAGGTGACCTGCGTGGAAATGATGCCCGGCTTGCTGCCCGGCGCCGACCGTGACCTCGTGCTGCCTCTGCACAAGCGCCTGGAAAAACTTTTCACCGCGATCCTGCTCAATACAACAGTCAAATCGCTCAAGGACGAAAAGACCGGCATCCGTGTAACGCTCGATGGTCCCAACGTAAAAGAAAAAGAGCAGGTGTTCGACCGCGTGCTGATGTCAGTGGGGCGCCGTCCGAATTCCGAGATCCCCGGCCTCGACAAAACAAAAGTCAAAGTCAACCAGAAGGGATTCATCGAAATCAACGAGCAGCGCCAGACCGCCGATCCCGCGATCTACGCCATCGGCGACGTAGCCGGCGAGCCGATGCTGGCCCACAAAGCCATGCACGAAGGCCGCGCCGCCGTCGAAGCGATCGCCGGCCACAAGGTCGCTTTCGAACCGAACGCGATACCAGCGGTCGTGTTCACCGATCCCGAGATCGCGTGGGCTGGACTGACGGAAACGCAAGCCAAAGAACAAGGACGCGAGATTGCCGTCGCCAAGTTCCCCTGGGCCGCGTCGGGCCGCGCCATCACACTCGATCGCCCCGAAGGTCTCACCAAACTGCTCATTGATCCAAAGACAGAGCGCGTGCTCGGTGTCGGCATCGTAGGCGCGGGCGCTGGCGAACTGATCGCCGAGGGAGTACTGGCCATTGAAATGTGCGCCCTGGCGGCCGACGTCGGCATGACGATCCATCCGCACCCAACGCTATCGGAAACCATGATGGAATCGGCGGAAGTTTTCTACGGACAGGCCACCGACATCTATCGTCCCAAGAGGTAGCGCGTGATGAGTCATACAGTGGAAAGACGAGCCGCTCGCCCGTCCAGACGGCTGACGCGTGGCTCCCCGTTTACCGGAACCTCGAAGAAGACACTCACGCTGGTTCTCATTGCATCCCTTTCTCTCCCTGGACTGATGGCTCAGTCGGTGACCCAGTCCGTGAACAGCCTGCTGAAGCCTGGCACCCAGCCTCAGGCGCCAGCTTCCGCATCCGCCGACCCGCTGGGACGTCAGACACCTTCGGGAGCGGTGCTGGGATTCCTGAAGGCCGAGCAGAACGGAGATGAAAGAGCCGCCGCCGATTACCTGCAAATGAGCGCCGCACGCCGCCAGTCGCAGGGCCCCGACATGGCCGGCAAGCTGAAAGTAGTGATGGACCGAGCCTTCGTGGGCAGCCTGGGACGGATCAGCACGCGTTCCGAGGGCGATCCGGACTACGGTACTCCCGATTCGCAAACCATCGGAATCTTCTCCAACGGCGATGCCGATGTTCCCGTCATCCTCGTCCGTGTCACCGATCCGAACTATGGAAAGATCTGGCTCTTTTCCGCGGACACGCTCAGCAAAGTTCCCGAACTCTATGACAACGTTGAAGCCCACCAGGTCGAAAGCAAACTCCCGCAGAGCCTGGTGCGAAACACACTTCTCGGAATGCCGCTCTGGCAATGGCTGGCGCTGTTCGCTGCGATTCCCGTGGCGTTCGCGATTGGCTGGGCCGTGGTTCTGCTGCTGGCGATTCCGCGCCGGCTCTGGCTCAAATTCAGAAATCGCCCCAACCTGCACTCTTACAGTCGCATGTCCAAGCCGCTGCTCGTCTCGTTCAGCGCGCTGGCTCATCGCGTCATGGCCGGCTACCTCGGCCTGCCTTTGCTGCCTCGTCTTTATTACTCCAGGACCATCAGCGTTATCATCGCCATTGGCTTCTTCTGGTTTCTGCTTCGTGTCACCACCCTCACCATGCAGCGCCTGCGTATCCATGCCATCAACGCGGGCCGCATTGGCACGGGAACCCTGATGGTGCTGGGCGAGAGCTTGCTGACAGCGCTGGTGGTGATTGCCGCGATCGTGGCCACGCTCGGCATCATGGGTTTCAACCTGACCACCATGCTTGCCGGTCTCGGCATCGGCGGCATCGCCATCGCCTTCGCCGCCCAAAAGACACTCGAGAACCTTTTCGGTGGAATCTCCGTACTCGCCGATGAAGTCATCCGCGTCGGCGATTATTGCCGCTTCGGCGACCGTACCGGAACCGTGGAAGACATCAGCCTGCGCTCCACCCGGGTTCGCACCGACGCGCGCACCGAGCTTTCCATCCCTAATGGCACCCTCGCCACCATGAGCATCGAGAACTTCACCCGGCGCGACAAAATTCTGTTCAATCCCACGCTCGCGATCCGGTATGAGACCACGCCCGACCAACTGCGCTTTCTGCTGGCTGAAATCCGCCGCATGTTATACGAACACCCGAAAGTCGAAAGCGACAGCGCCAGCCTCCGCTTTGCCAATTTCGACAACAGCGCTTTGCGGCTTGAAATCTTCGGCTACGTGCTTACTCGCGACGCCAATGAATTCGCGGCGATTCGCGAAGACCTTTTGCTGCGCATCATGGAGATTGTCGAGAGCTCGGGCAGCGGCTTCGCCTTCCCGTCGCAGACGGTCTACTTCTCGCGCGATTCCGGCCTCGACAAAGAGAGAGCAGCAGCAGCCGAGCAACAGGTCCAGCAATGGCGGGACCAGCACAAGCTGCCCTTCCCCGATTTTGCGCCCGCCGATAAGTCAGCCTTCCGCGGTTCGATTGTCTATCCCCCACCTGAATCGGCCACCGGAAAAGACCAAACGACTCCTTGAACTACCCCCACAGTATTAGCCGAAGCTCGCCTGCTTTCCCCTGAGTTTCCCCGTGTGCTTACCCCCGTAACTTGCGGCTTTCGACAGCGCTTCCTAGCATATGAGAGCCATGCCTCATGCACTGTTGTTGTCGCCAGATGACCAGGCCGTCAACGCAATCACTGGCGTTTTGGAAGAAATGTCAGTGACCTGCGAGCGTCCCCTGGACGGAGTATCCGCCGCTCAAAAACTCAATTCGCAGAGCTTCGACCTAGTATTGGTCGATTGCGAAAATCTTCCGGCAGCCAAGCTGATCTTTGACGTTTGCCGCCGCGGAAAAAACGGCAACCACCCCGTCCCAATCGCCATCGTCGATGGCCGCGCCGGTCTGCCCACTGCCTTTCGCCTGGGTGCGGAACTGATTCTGACTAAACCGGTCGCGAAAGACCAAGCCCGGAGCATCATTCGCACCGCCGTCAGCCGCGTGCGAAAAGACGTTCAGACCACCGAGAGTGCTCCCGCTCAGGCTGACAGTGCGGCCACGGCCAGCGCCGTCATGACCACCGAAGGCCCAATCGAAGAACGCGCGATGGCAGCGGCAGCGGCCGCCACTTCTTCGCAAACGACAAGCTTTCATGAACCCGTTCCAAGCTTCGTTCCCACTTCCGTTCCAAACGAAGCTTCTGCGAACCTCGCTGCGCCAGCGTTTTCGGCCAAGACGCCTTCCGCTGTAGATGCAGATGTAGACACAGATTTTGTAGATACAGACGAAGATAAAATCGATGCTTCCCCAGTAAGTCCCCAGTTGACGCCGCCGTCGGCACTTTTTTCGACATCCCGCTCGTCAGAGTCATCTCCGGCTCCCGCTGGTTCGGCGAGTTCCGAACCCCGGCCTCCACTGAAACCTTCCGACGATCCGGTGCTTGCCGAATTGGAGAGAACAGAACTGGAGGAGTCGCAACTCGTAAAAGCGAAACAGGAAGTCTCGGAACCTGCCAAGGCAACGCCGACTCAACCGGCCGCCAAAGCGGACGCTCCAGTCTCTTCCTCTCGCAAGCAAGGCCGAAAGAAAACAAGCAGCCTGCTGGCCGCTACGCTAATGCTCGCGCTAACGGCTGGCGGTTTCTATGCCGCGTGGAACTATCAGCCCGGGTTCCGAGCCATCGCTCAGCCGCAGATTGATCGCTTTCTGACCGTCGTCGGAATGGCGCTGCCGCCGACTTCGGCAACAAGTCCCGCGAAACGTTCGAAGCCCGTGGCTCCGTCTACAAGTACGGTGCCGGCATCGACAAGCCCAGGCCAGGGTTCCGCAGCAGGCTCTGTAACCGGTTCAGCGACAAGTTCAGCTGCAGGTCCAGCGACAACGTCCGCTGCTGCATCTGCCCCGGTCCCGGCGACTCCAAGCGCGGCCGTTGCGCCGCCACTCTCCGGCGCCGCGAACGCATCTGCGCCTACGGTCGCCAAGCCAGAAGTCAGCAAGGCCAGTACCATCCAAAAAGACACCGCTGCGACCCAGCTCGACACTCCCCTGCCCGGAGAAAACAGCGCCATCATTCTCTCTTCCAAGGGTGCGGAAAAACGCCTGGCGCAAACCGTTCCGCCGAAATACCCCGTCGGAGCGGCCTCCGGGGAAGCCGAAGGGACGGTTGTCCTGAAGGAGGTCGTTGATGAGAACGGCAAGGTTGAGGGCGTGCGACTGGTAGAAGGAAACGCCACCCTGGCAGCCGCCGCCATCAACGCCGTCAAGCAGTGGCGCTATCGGCCATATATCCGCGACGGAAAGGCTGAGCCTTTCCAGACCGTCGTGATCGTCGACTTTCAGCGGCCGTGACCGCGGACGAGTGTCAGAACGTCGTTAGTCGTTAGTCGTTAGTCGTTGGTCTTTAGTCGTTCGCCAGCCGGCTGCCCTGCCATCTACGCGAGCCGCCGACGATCGACAACAAACGACCATCGACCCCTCAGTTCAATTACTCACGTAACTTGCTGGTACCCACTGCATTACCTAGGATGGCCTCATCATGGGTTACCAAGCTTTACTTTTCTCTCCCGATGAAAAACTGGCTCGCATCGTAAGCCAGGTCTTCACCGAACTGGACTTCACGGTTGAGCCGACGCATGAACCATTTGGCGCGGTCAAGAGGTTGATGGCCCAGCACTACGACGCAATCGTCGTTGACTGCGATAACGAACAGAACGCCTCCCTGCTCCTCAAGAGCGCAAGAAATTCCAGTTTCAATTACAGCTCCCTGGCGATCGCTTTGGTCGAGGGACAGGCGGGCGTGGCCAAGGCTTACCGCATCGGCGCCAACCTGGTGCTCACCAAGCCGATCAACGTCGAGCAGGCCAAAGGAACGCTTCGGGTCGCGCGAGGACTCCTGCGGAAAAACTCCGAGTCTGCAGGCGGCAGCGCTACCAGCGAGGCATTTCCCACAATTCCTACCAGCGCGGCGCCCGTATCCGCCGGCAGTTCGTCCCCCTGGGTGAGGCGAGGCGAGGCAGCGATTGCTCCACCCCCAAGCCATCCCGGGCTTCCCGAATCTGAAGCTCCGTTGCCAGCAACCATTCCGTCTGCGCGTCCGGCTGGGGTTTCAGGAATGACCGCAGCAGCAAAAGTTGAGGACAAACCGACGCTTGTTCCACCGCCCGCAGCCCAGATCCGGATTACGATGGCAGACGATCCGACTGTGCCAGAACCGCAGCCCGCTTCCCCGGCCATAATTAAGAACGACGCAAGCAAGACTGCCATAGCCAGGAACGAAACGGCAAACATCGCATCCGCGTCCCCATCAACACAAAATATCAGCTCCGCTTTTACGTCTTCGCGATCAGGCGCAGCCCCAGCTCCGGCAAGAAAACTGGCGGCTCCACCAGTAAAAGAGAACAAGACGGTTGAATCGGAGTCCGCCAATGCGTCGCATTACGCACCGCCCGAGGCCGCTCCCCTGCTGAGTTCGTTGAGCGCTATCGATGCCCCCTCCTTTGCTGCATTGGGCGAAGAAGCAGATTCCGGCGGGTTGGGGGGCGGCAAGAAAGTCCTAATTGCCGCTGCGATTATCCTCGCTCTCGCAGCGCTCGGCTATCTTGGTTATGGAAAGCCTGACAAGTCCAGCACGGCCACCCCAACTCCGCGGCCAGTGAGCACGCTCCAAGACTCGGAAACGCAAGACTCGGGGCAGCCTGCTCCTGCTCTGACACCCATGTCCTCTCCGAAAGTGATGCCCTTGCCAAGCACACTCAACGGTGCAAAGTCCGCAACCCAAACCTCAGCTCCCAAAACGGTTGCAGGGACATTGCCCGACATGCCGTCACACGGGGCCGGCAATCCTCCGGTTATCCGGATCCCGCTTGATCCTGGGCTTGGAACAAAGAAACCCGATTCCACACCGCTACTCGTAAAGTCGAACTCTGCGGGAACCAAAACGCAAGCCCAATCCCAGGATTCCGCGCCTCCGCTTCCTATCCCCGCCGTTGCGTCAGCAAACGATAGCGCCTTGAGCGGCTTGATGTCTTCGGCGTCGTCAAATCCCGCCCAACCTTCGCTGGCAACGGCAAGAGTTTCTCAGGGTGTGTCGCAAGGACTTCTAATCAAGCGGGTACAGCCCAAATATCCGCCGACCGCGCTCGCTACCCACGCCCAAGGCGCGGTGCAGATCGAAGCGACCATCAACAAAGAGGGCAACGTCACCAATCTGAAGGTGCTCAGTGGAGACCCCGTTCTCGCGCACGCCGCGCTGGAAGCTGTCCGCCAGTGGAGGTATAAGCCCTACTACCTCGATGGCGAGCCCGTCGAGATCGAGACGCAGATCACGGTCAAATTCAAGGCAGACTAGAAAAGCATCTCTCAGCTCTAAGTTGTCAGCTCTCAGCAAATGCAAACGCGAGTCGCGACACTCGTGTAGTTTGTCTAGATGAGGCCAGGAGCAGCGTTGTAACTGAGAGCTAGTTCAGCTGCTCGTCCAGAGGCCGGTGCCGTGGACGCCCCGGATGAGCGCTGATGCTGCGGAACTTGCCGTAGAGTCCATGCAGTTCTTCGCTCAACAATCGCAACACCTGCATGCAGAAATCGCAGTGTTCACGCAGAAATTTTAGGAACTCCTCGCGTGGAATGAAGACTGCCGTCGTTTCGTCGCCCGCTTCTGCGGTGATCCGGTAGTTCTCGCCCGTCAGGTTCTCGCTCAGCCCCAGCATGGTTCCAGGACCGACCACTTCCAGAAGTTGCCTTTCGTTCTGACCGGTCGGCAGCAGGACACGAACCTCTCCGCGCTCTACCACGTAAACACCCTTCACCGCGGTAGCCTGCTGAATCAGCGTGGCGCCTTTGGGGAACTGCTGAACCGGTTTGGTTCCGTAAAGAGCCTGCAACAGATCGGGACTCAACCTACCTGGCATGGGCCGCGACGACATGATGTCACTCTCCTTGCCTCAGCCTATCCTAACAATGCACCGGAACCCAGGCCCCAATTCGGGTCACGGTTTTAAGTAACAGGTGACAGAGCGCCGATAACTTAAGATTACACCTCTTGGGGACTAGCTGGCGGATGACTCCCTATTTAATTTTCGTCATTGGTATGCGGCAGGTTGCGTTTGTGTTTTCGCGAGAAGGCCCGAGAATGCCCGTCGCCAGACCCCGAACGCGTAACCGGCGGCTGGCCGAATTGCAGCTTATTGCCGTTCAAGAATTTCGTCGATTGGCGTCCTGTTGCCTTTTTCCACGCTGACGACTTTGTGGATCGGTTTGAAACCGGTCAGCGTGATATCCACGATGTAGTTTCCCGGCCCCACAGCCACGGCGACGGGCGACATCTTATCCAGGACCTGCTGGTTGATGGCCACCTGTGCGCCTCTCGGCATGGTGCGAATAATGATGGAACCCATGCCAGCCGCGCTCTCTCCGCCGCGTCCAAACAGCCGGTTGAACTTGCCAACTGTCCGCATGTCTTCTGTGTTGCCGAGCGCCCTGAGCGCCGGCGCGTACTGGAAATTCTGAGCCGGACCGAGATCGGCGGTGACCGTCTCGTCAAGGTATCCTTGCTTGCGCAAAAGAACGGTGTGACTTCCTTTCTCCACGGCGAACTGGGACGGGGTCACTCGTCCCGTCGGCCTGCCATCGATGATGACCTCGGCCCCGGGTGGCGTGCTGTTCACCACCACCAATGCATTCATTGGCGACAAATGAAATAGCAGAGACGATTTGCCGCCGGTCGCCACATCAACCGACCGTATCTCGGACGCGTAGCCGGACTTGATCGCAGATACGATGTGCTTACCGGGGGTCAAGCCCGTCACATTAAACGGTGTAACCCACGACGGATCGCTTTTTCCATCCACCTGAAACTGCGCCCCTTGCGGACTGGAGTCTATCAGCGCTTCGCCCGGGATCACGACCGGCGCCGGAACTGGAGCGGGCGCCCGACGGTTATTCGAGCCGCGCTTTTCGACTGGGCGCACGGTAAGTCTCGGTGCAGTCTCCACAGAAGGCGGAACCGGCTTTTCGATTCGCGCCGCCTTCGGAGTCTGGGCAACGGGCTGGGTTGAGGATGAAACTGAGCCCGGCCTCGCCGCTTTTGTCGGCTGCGGAGCTGCTGTAGCACCGTCGTCTTCCGAGTGAACGTGAAAAAAGACCGCAATCGCGACCACCAGGATCAGTCCCACCGCCCCCAGGATCGAATAGAGCATCAGCCGTGGCGGAATGGTAGAGATTTCCTTGATCGCTTTTTCCGCGACTTCCCGCGGCTGGAGTTTCGGCTTCTCTTCCTTCTTCGGGTAGATCTGCACCACGGAATGCGCCGGTTCAGCCGGCTCTGGAATTGCCGGCGCAAAGACGGGTTCTTTGAGCGGAGGCATCTCCGCCAAATCGGAAAAACTTGTGCCGGATGAGGCCGCCACTGGCTCGGACATGAGTGGATCCGACATCAAGGGATTGGACATCACTGACTCGGACATTAACGGATCGACAGCCACCCGCGGCGCGTGCCGCTCCTTTTCTTGCTCCACCGCCGCCGCCGACAAAACCGCGCCGCGTGCAGCCTGAGACTCGAAAGTGCTTACTTCAAAGTCGCTGATGAGTCGCGCACCCGAGTCCGCATTAGAGGTCGCATCGGATTTTGCATCCGATTTCGCGTGAAAGCTTTCAGCCGGGTTAATCGCTGGGTTAATTTTGGATACGCCCGTGGCGCCCGCAGCGGCCGCAGCCGCTCTGGTTTCAACTGGAGGAACTGGCTTGACCGCAACTGCCTTGGGTGCAACAGGCTTAGGAGCCACCGGTTTGGACGGAACGGATGGGACGGAAGGAACGGAAGGCGCAGCCTGGGCCGCGCCCGAGGCTGCCGCGACAAACTTGCTGGACGCCGCTGCACGCTCTGCGCGACTCACGGCGACATTCGGTACCGGGCCGGACTTCCTGGTATCCGGGACGCCTTTCTTGCCATTTTCCTTGCATCGCTCCAGGTCATCCACCAGTTCGCGTGCGCTCTGATAACGCTCCGCCGGATCTTTCGCGAGCGCTTTGATAATCAGCGCGCTTACACCCGGATGGATCTTGCTATTCACCGAAGCCGGGCTGGGTGGCATCTCATTTTCGATCTGACTTACCAGCACAACCGGGTCGCCGGCATCGAACGCCTTCCGGCCCGCCACCATCTCGTAGAGGATCGTCCCTAAAGTGAATACGTTCGAACGCGGGTCGATGACTTCTCCGCGAATCTGTTCGGGAGAGCAATACGGCATGAGCCCTCCTAAACCTCTTCCCGATTCCGCCTCTATCAGGCTCATGTTGGAGATGCCATAGCCCAGGATTTTGACCATCCCGTCCCATTGCACCATGATCTTGGCGGGCTCCAGCGAAAAGTGGGTCACAGCCTTCGAAGCAGCGTGCTCCAGGCCGGCGCCAAGCTGCCGTGTAATGTCGAGCAGATCCCAGATGGAGAAGCCTTCTTTGCGTGCCAACATGGTCGCAATGCTGTTGCCCTGGATGTACTCCATTGCCGCGCAGAACTGGCCCTCGATTTCACCCGCACCATAAAGGACCGCAATATTCTGGCTGACTAGATCGCGTGCGCTCTCGCCTTCGGCGAGCAGCGTCTCCACAAACGCGTTGGCACGTTCGCCCAGCGGCCCGAGGCTCTGTGTCTTGAGCGCCACAACCTGGTCGCTTTTCATGTCCATCGCCTTATAAATCAAGGCGGTGTCTGACTTGGAAAGCTCACTCTGGATTTCGAACCGTCCAAACATCGTCGCCATTACAATCGCCTCGCGGTGCCAAACCGCACTACACCATCAAATATGGAATTGGCTCAGGAACAGGGGGAGAATCGAACCTAGAATACCGCCTTCAACAGCACAACCGAGAGTTACGAAAGTACTGAAAATCGCTGCGGACAACTATCGCTTGCGAGCGGTTTGCGACGCGATGCTGTGTTTTATCTGGAAATGAACCGGCATTCGTTCAGGATTCGATCGTTGATGTATTCGCATGGTTGCGGCAGTTATCGTGCTCACACTGCCGTCTCTCCCAGCGCCAAAAGAAACGAGCCGGAGAAAATGCTCTCCGGCTCGTGAAAGGGCACATTCGCTGCGGCGGCGGCCCACTATTCCGCTGCGGTTACCGCATTGATAAAAGTGAGGCCGTAAGGAGTACCCCACCCGGTAGCGTTGTCCCAGCCGCGTTTGACTGTAAGGGAACTGTCCAGCCCGAACCCGAAGTCCGCAAAGTCGCCCGCATCGATCGGCCAGATTGCGCTGGTGAAGCCCTTGTTGTTGTAGAGCAATCCGCTGAAGAGATCGGAAGCCGAGTACGTGGTGGAACCATTCTCGTCCGTAATTACCCCGGTCACGTTGTTCTTAGTGCTGTCGGTGGTGGCAAGCACGTCCTGAACGCCACCGTAGGGCAGCGCGGCGATAGCGGGGGCCGCCTGACCGAGGGGATGGCCGGCCTTCTCATTGGCAATGGCCCAGAACGCGGTGAAGATAGGGCTGGCCAGGCTGGTGCCGCCGATGCCATAGAAGAGAAACTGTTGCCCGTCGCTGGTGATGACGATGACAAAGCCGGTATAAGGGTCAGCCAGCGCTGAGACATCAGGCGTTTGCCGGCCTTTGCCGGGAAGCGCCGCCTGCCAGGATGGTTTTGGCCAAAAGACGCTTTCTCCGCCGCCCCCGCCGCCGTAGAGGCCGACCGCTTGCGGCGGATCTAAGACCACACTGCCGCTTGACAGGTTCACGAACGTATCACCCCAGGACGTCGTGATCGTGGATCCAGGGTGGCTGACGTCGTTCAGGATCGAGGTACCGCCGACGGCGGTGGCATGAGGAGCGACCGAAGGCACGCCGGGCGCGCCTAAGGGTGTTCCCAGACCGTTATCGCCACCATCGCCAGTGGAAAAATTCACGGAGATGCCTTGCGCGGTTAAGACCTCAATCGCCTCGTCCCAGGAAGTCTGTTCGAGGGGCCCGGCGATAAGGTCGAGGTCTTCTTCATAGCTATTCGAGACTGAGTTGCCCAGATTATTCTGCGCCACGTAAGCAAGCGCGTTCTGAAAATCTTCGCTGTCTTGCCCGTTGGTGGCGACGACAACGATATTGGCCCCGGGAGCGATGGAGTGCGACGACTGCACATCGAGAGCGATCTCACCGTTCCAACCGGTGATTATCCCTTCGTCAGGATCAACAGGCTTGCCCTCGGGATAGACAATGCTGAAGTTGGACTTTTTTAGCAGCGGCAGACCCGTCAACTTGAAGAATGCGTTGGCGTCCTTCTCGATGGTGGGATACCCGTAGCCCTCGACCAGAACGATCGTCTGGCCCGCGCCGTTGAGTCCCGCGGCGTAAACATCATTGAGGCCCAGTGCGGTCTCCAACTGCTGTGGCAGGTACACGCAGGGAAGGCCTGACTCGTCATATACGGTTCCGGTGTAGACGCCCTCCGGCAGAGGGGTCGAGTACTGCAAGGTGTAGGTTTGCGGCGCAGTAAGACAGGTCGTAGTACTTTGCGCCGGGAGATGGGAACCAGCGAGCTTGCTGAGCGGCACGGGAGGATACGGTCTTTGAGTGCGAGGATCTAGAGCACGCATGTAGAGCGGCCGCACTTGGTGGCTTTCGAGTCCAGCCACGGTGGAGACATAGTTCCCCGCCTCGCCGCTAAGCTGGGCGTTCTTGACATTGGCGCGGAATACTTTTCCGTCGTGCTGAAACTGGTGGAGTTCGGTGTGGAACGCGCTCTCGACATTGGCGATGGTGCCATGGGCGCGGATGGTAAAGCCGATGGGATCAGTGGAGAGGATGGTAAGTCCGTTCTTCTGAAGCTCCTGACGGACGGCCTGCCGTTGTTCTTCAGTGGGTGCGTACCTCTTGAGATCGGCGTTGGTCATCCATTTGTGGAAGGTCGGCGAAGCGGGATCGTAAAGCGCATCGACAGCTTTGTCGAATGCGGCCTTGTCCCTAAGCTTGAGGTGGACTGTGATGTTGATCTCGGTCGATGGATCGACAAGGCCGAGGTCTTTGGAAAGCCGAATGCCGGCGGAAACGTTAGGTGCCGCCACCTGTGCGTAGGTTGAAAAGCCCACAGCGAAGAGAGCGATTACGGAAGCGATAGCCAACCCTCTCAACAATCTCTGAAGTGTCATAATTTTCTCCTTGAATAGTTTGGATACACGAGCGGAACGGCGCAGAACGAAGATACCGGGGAACAGCTTTTATCCGAGGACGCTCACCCTCCACAGAAGATGCAGCCCGACAATGCTCACACCCTAAGAACGGCTGCCATTGTCCCTTCAATCCCGGCGTGCGTCAATGTGAAACAGTTTTCATCACAACCGAATAGTATTTCTGTCGTGAGTCGATGGCGAAACATCGCCATTCCACCAACGATCGCCAGCACAGATACAGATAATGAAAGTCGAGCGTAACAATAGACACATCGAGGCTGTCTGGTCCGGCTCGCTGGCAAAAGCACGTCCACAGAGAATTCGTGAAAAGAGGATCAACCCCAGTTGTCCATACCGCGACCGCTGCTTTATCCTCAGGACGAGCATAATCGGGGCAGTTTTTCCCTCTCAGGGAATTCTCTTATCAAACTGGTGGGCCTACCGGAGTTGTATGACCTTAACCCGCTTCGTAACCAAAAGCGCGTTTCGCAACAAGCGGCGCAGCCTCCTGACTGTGTTAAGCCTCACGTTCTCCCTTCTGCTGCTGACTCTGATGATGACCATCTGGCGCGCCTTCTACATTGATACGTTCAGTGCCGAGTCCGCGCAGCGCCTGGTCACCCGTCACCGCGTCTCGCTGACCGAATCCATGCCGCTGTTTTACCGCGAAAAAATCCGAGCCATCCCCGGCGTGGTGGCCGTCGCCCCCAACAACTGGTTTGGAGGCATCTACAAAGATTCCAAGCCGGAGAATATGTTCGCCCAGTTCGGCACCGACCCCGACGAGATCCTCAAGATCTTCACTGACTTCAAAATGCCCGCGGATCAATTGCTCGCCTGGCAGCGCGATCGCGCCGGTGTGATCGTCGACGACCAACTCGCCAAGAGGTTTGGCTGGAAGCTCGGCGATCGCATGGTGCTCCAGGGAACCATCTATCCCATGGATCTTGAGCTCACGATTCGCGGAATCTATACGGCGCCCGAGCCCACAGAATCGGTTTACTACAATCAGAAATATGTCGAAGAAGCAGTCTCGTTCGCCAAAGGAAAAGCGGGCATGTTCGCCATCCTCGCTGATTCTCCGAACCGCGTCTCCACCATCGCCTCGGCGGTTGACGCCATGTTCCGCAATTCTCCCGAACCCACAAAAACCGAAAGTGAAAAAGCCTTCCAGCTGGGCTTCATCAACAGCATCGGAAACGTAAAAGCATTTATCCTGAGCATCTGCTTCGCGGTGGTGTTCGCCACGCTGTTGGTCTCGGCCACCACCATGGCCATGTCGATCCGCGAACGCACGCGCGAGGTAGCGGTTCTGAAAACGCTGGGCTTCACCCGGCAATCGATCTTGAGGCTCTATATTGGCGAAGCCGTTCTCGTGGCATTGACCGGCGGCGCTCTCGGCTGCCTGCTCGCGCTCGGGCTGGTCTCGGCTCTCTCGCACGCGCCGGGGATGAGCCTGTTTCTTTCCGGAATGAAAGTGACACCCCCCACTTTGCTGCTTGCCATCATCGTCGCAGGCATAGTAGGAGTGCTGAGCGCGATCTTACCCGCCTACCACGCAGCAAAGTTAGATATTGTGGAGGGCTTGCGCTACATCGGTTAAAAGTAGGACTAAAGGACTAATGACAAACGACTAACGACCAACGACTAATATGGCAATTCCGATCAGCTATAACATCCGCAATCTGAAGCTGCGCAAAGGCCTCACCATCATGACGGCTCTGGGCATCGCGCTCACCGTCACCACCGCCGTTTTCTTGATGGCGCTGCTGACTGGTCTGCAGAAGGCCTTCATGACCAGCGGCGATCCCATCAACGTGCTCGTCATGCGCAAAGGCTCCACTGCTGAGCTTTCGGGAGGCTTCGACGCCGATCTTTTTCCGACGTTGAAAACCCTGCCCGGCATCGCCAAAGACACCCAAGGGGATCCAATCGCCTCCGGCGAATGGGTGGTGGTCGTGGTTCTGCCCCGCAAGGATGGCACTGGTGAAGTCAACGTTTCAGTTCGCGGTCTGATGTCGGCCGGCCTCACTCTGCGCCCCAACGCCAAGCTGGTCGAAGGCCGCTGGTTTACCCCAGGACAACGCGAAGTGGTCGTCGGGAACGCAATTCACAATCGCTTTTCCGGAGCAAACGTCGGCGACACTCTCGACTTTGCCAAGGGACAATGGAAAGTCGTCGGCGTCTTCGACTCGGGCGGTACCGCCTATGATTCGGAAATCTGGGGCGACGTCAACCAGATCGCCGCCGATTTCGACCGTCAGGGAGCCTATGCTTCCGCCTATCTGCGCGCCACCGATCCCGTAGCAGCCGACGCCCTGAAACACCGCGTCAGCGACGATCAGCGCCTGAAGCTCGAGGGCACGCTCGAAACCGAGTATTACGAGAAACAAACCAGTTCTGGCGGCGCCATCAAATTTATCGGCACGTTTGTGGCGGTCATCATGGCGATCGGTTCCAGTTTCGCCGCCATGAATACGATGTATGCGGCCGTCGCCTATCGCTCGCGCGAGATCGCAACCTTGAGGATCATAGGATTCTCCCGGCCCAGTATTCTCACCTCGTTCGTGATTGAAGCGTTGTTGCTTTCGCTGCTGGGAGCGTTCGTCGGGATTGTCTTGATCTTGCCCTTTAACGGCATGAGCACGGGCATCGGCAACTCCCTCACCTTCAGCGAAACGGTTTTCAGCCTGCACATGACTTGGGAAGTCGCGCTGGCGGCGGTAGGGTTTGCATTAATCATGGGCTTACTGGGGGGCTTCGCGCCCGCCTGGCATGCAGCGCGGCAGGATATTCTTACCTCGCTGCGAGCCTGATTTGCACGTTGTTCACACATAGTCCGTACAATTGTTCTCGACTTTGATTTTGCATCAACATAAAAGCTGGGAGCATCTTTCATCAATGCCAACGGACCTCGGACCGATGGACACGAAACACGACGACCTGCGCAGTCTCCGCATCGATCACTCGCTGCGCGATGGAGGCGGAGGACCGCCTCCGTGGTCGCGACGCTTCATCCTGGGAGGAATCGCCCTAGTCGTCCTGCTGGGAATCGCCGCACTGGCCTACCGTGCGTTCGCGTCGGAAACCGCGGAAGTGGAAGTAGCCCGGGCAACGGCCGAAGGCAGTGACATCGCGGGCAGCACCGTGCTTTCGGCCAGCGGATACATTGTCGCGCATCACAAAATCAGCGTGAATTCCAAGGTCACCGGCCGCGTGGCCTGGATCGGCGTGGAAAAGGGCGACAAGGTAAAAGAAGGACAAGTTCTGGTGCGCCTGGAGGACGAGGAATTCCGCGCCCAGTACGAACAGGCTCGAGGTACCGTGGAGAGCGCCAAGGCACGGCTGCTCGAAAATGAGAATGGGTCGCGCCCCGAGGAAATTCAGCAGGCGGATCACAATCTATCCGAGGCGAGGGCAACGGCGATAAATGACAAGCTCAATCTGGACCGCACCCGTGACCTCGTTGCGCAGGGAGTGATGTCCAAGCAGAACTTGGACGACGCTGTCGGCAAGTACGAGGCGTCGCAGCAAAGAATGAATTCGCTGGAGCGGGCTTTCAAGCTGATGCAGCTCGGACCGCGCTCCGAGGAAATTGAACGTGCCCGCGGCGACTTGCTGCAGGCCGAAGGCCAGATGGCATACGCCAAGTCTCAACTCGATGCCACGGTGATCCGCGCACCCGTCACCGGCACGATTCTGGAGCGCACCGCCGAGAAAGGGGAATTGGTCACTGCTCAATTCGCCAGCGGCGCCGAAGGCGGCCCGCGCGGATCGGTGGTGGCGCTGGCGGATCTGAACGACATTCAAGTCGAACTCGATATCGCGCAGGACGACTTCGCCAAACTGTCTCCCAAGCAAGAAGGCATCGTCACCCTGGACGCGTTCAAAGATCGCTCCTACAAAGGCGAGATCGCCGAAATGTCGCCGGAAGCAAATCGCCAGAAAGCGACCGTCCAGGTCAAGGTGCAGATCCTGCAACCCGATTCCTACTTGCGCCCGGAAATGAATGCCACCGTGCAGTTCAAGGCGAAGGCTAATGAAGACAAGAACGCCGGTACGAGACAGACCTATGTCTTCGTTCCCACCACGGCGTTGCGCGATAAAGATGGGACGAAGTTCGTGCTGCTCGCTTTCAACGGCAAAGCTCTCCGCCGTAATGTCCATGTTCAGGGCCAGCGTTCAGCAGGCTATCTGGTGGACTCGCTCGTCGGTGGCGAAAACGTAATCACGGCCGGGCCCGCGGATTTGCAGGACGGGCAAAAGATTCGTATCAAGGGACAATCATGAACGCAATCACGACAACAACAGCAACGACACAGCCGGTCGTAGGCAGCAAGGTCGTCCAGGCCCGTGGCGTAAGCAAGATTTTCAAGCGCGACGCTTTTGAGGTGACCGCGCTCGACAACGTCTCTCTCGACATCGCCGGCGGCGAGTTTCTGGCGCTGATGGGGCCCTCAGGATCGGGCAAGACAACTTTGCTGAACATGATCGCAGCCATTGACCGACCCAGTTCCGGCGAATTGCTGGTGATGGGCGAGAATATTTTTCGCCTGAACGACGGGCAGTCCGCCAAGTGGCGCAACACTCACGTCGGATATGTTTTTCAGACTTTCAATCTAATTCCGGTGCTGACCGCATTTGAGAATGTCGAACTGCCGCTGCTGCTGACCAAGATGACGCCGCAACAGCGCCGCGATCACGTCATGACCGCGCTCAAACTCGTTGGACTTGAAGATCGCGTCGATCACCTGCCCAAGCAGCTATCCGGTGGACAGGAGCAGCGTGTGGCCATCGCTCGCGCCATCGTCAGCGATCCGACGCTGATCCTAGCCGACGAACCGACCGGCGACCTCGACAGCAATTCGGCGACGGAAATCTTGGAGATTCTGAAGAGGCTGAATGAAGGTTTTCAAAAGACGATCGTGATGGTCACGCACGATCCCCACGCAGCCCAGTATGCGCACGTAACCCGGCATCTGGAAAAAGGACGCTTGTTGCTGGCGTAGAGCTGCGAAGAAGCTCTGATTTTTATTTTGTTTTGAAGGGGCGCAGCCATCTGCCGAGATCAGGCCGTTCTCCTGGCAGCTAGCGCGTCCGCCGGCTCGCCGTCGCTGATCCACTCCCAGACGCGGCGGCCACGCTCGTTGTTCAAACTCCGGGCCTCGCCATAATCCACCAAACGATTCAAGACGGTAGTGACCGAGGCCAGCGGGTCTTTGTGCCGCGCCAGGATTGCGGGAGCATATCGTTCCAGTTCCACACAAACCTCGCGAGCTCCAAGCGGACGCCGCACTTCCATGAGCACTCTTCGGCACGCCTTGGTGAAGCCGGGCTGGCGGCCATTGGGCTTGCGGTCGATCAGTTCCAGTAAGTCGTCGCCGAGCACCTGATCGCCGAAAATATTCGCCAATCCTGCGATGGTCTGCTTCACCGTGCCAATGCGCTTCATGATCTCGGCCCGCTGCCGCATGAGTTGGAGGAGTTCCTCGTGCGCTGCCTGCACCACCTGCTGTGCTGAAATGCTATTGGCTTGGGCATCAATTGCGTGCGCGTGCAAGCCATCGCCGTTATTCTTCCCTACTTCCATAAACCCCTCCCGAGGATACAGACAAGGACTAGGGGTCCCTCGCCTCTCGTCTTCTAAATACGGAAAACGAGTCTTCGAAGTTCCCTTAAGAGTTGGACTCGTTCGCTGAAGAAAGGTTATCGGAGAAAAAGGCGTGGTGTAGCGCGGACACTCCTCTCCGCGTGCGGCCTGCCACCTTCCGGGAAAATTGATCGAGAATACCGCCAAAGGCCGCAGACAAGAGTGTCCGCGCCACACTGGGGCGTTACCGAATCTACCCCATCACGGTCGTGTGCTCAGGCCGGATTTTGTAAAGCACGCGAACTTCGCCCGGCTGCGCGTATGGATACTTGTCGACTCCCATGTACTTCTTCGCCATCTTGTCGATGTGTTGGGCGGCGCCGTCCTCGGTAATCTCAACCACGGTGCCGCGGATCTCCAGATAGCGATAGGGATTGTCGGGGTCGACGATGGCCAGCGCAACCCGCGGGTCGCGGCGCACGTTGCGATCTTTCTGGCGTCCGCGCGCCGAGTTGAAAATCACATGTTGGCCGTCGAAATCGCACCAGACGGGAGTGACCTGTGGCCGTCCGTCGGGCATGAGGGTGCCAAGACTGGCGAAAGCTCGCTTCTGGAAAAGGTCGACGTATTTTTCGGGAATCACGTTAGACATTGCTGGCTCTCTCCTGGTTTGATCTATCGTTGATCGATTTAGGACTGATTTGATGAACGACGAGATTATAGATGCTGGCATCGTTCTTTGGGTTCCGCCCCTCCAGCGCGTACAATCAGGGGCTCTAAAGAACCGGCGACGTTAGGCCCGCCGGCTCGCGATAGTACTCGCACCCGCTTCACGGGTTGCGCTTTTCTTAATCCCTAGTAAACTAGTAGTCTTTGCGGAGAGTCGACGTGATGCGGATGGCATTCACCCCCCTAAGGAAACCGGCCCGAAGATTCTGTTTGTGGTTCGTCTTTTTGTTAATGGTGGCGAGCCCTCTTCTGGCGCAGCAGCAATCCGCCGTGCAACCACCGACGGTCGTCTTCATGACCGACTTCGGCGTTGTGGACGATTCCGTGGCCCTCTGTAAGGGTGTCATGTACGGCATCGCGCCCAATCTCCGCATCGTCGATCTCACGCATCAGGTGGATCCATTTTCGATTCGAGACGGCGCTCGCTTCTTGTTCGGCGCCACGCCCTACTACCCAGCCGGCACGGTATTCGTGGTGGTCATCGATCCCGGCGTGGGCAGCTCGCGCAAAGCCGTGGTCGTGAAGTCGAAGCGCGGACAGTTCTTCGTACTGCCCGACAACGGCCTGATGACGATGGTCGAGGCCCGCGATGGCGTTGAAGGCATTCGCGAGGTCACCAACCCTGATTGGATGGTGGGCGCCAAGATTTCCTCCACCTTTCATGGCCGGGATATTTTTTCTCCCGTCGGCGCGCACATCGCGCGCGGCGACGACTGGACCCAGGCTGGACCCGTAGTCAGAGAATTGGTCCGGCTCGATCTAAAACCAGCAAGCGTAGACGACAAAGGTCTGACCGGAGAAGTAATCGCCCTGGATGGTCCATTCGGCAATCTGATCACGAACATCAGCGCCGACGATTTTTTGAAGCTCGGCTATGAGCGCGGCGATAAGTTGAAAGTCATGATCGCAGGACACGAAGTCGAGATGCCGTTTGTCAGGACGTTCAGCGATGTGCCACTCAAACAGCCATTACTGTTCATCGATTCACGCGGACGAGCCAGCTTTGCGCTCAATCAGGCCAGCTTCGCGGCGGCATACAACATTGATCCGCCGCAACCGGTGTTCATACCGCGCAAGGGGCATTGAGTAGAAAGCGCGAGTGCGAAACTTCGAAACCAGATTTTGCAAACGAGTAAATGCGAGACCTCGCCCAAGGAAGCAATCATGCATAGAGACAGCAAGAATCATTGGACACTGGCAATCTTGACGCTCAAAATCGGCATAGCGGCGCTGTTGCTGATGACCTCGTCTGCATGGGCGCAGAGCTTCCGCGGATCCATCCGCGGCACCGTGACCGACCCCAGCGGCAGTGTGATCGCTGGAGCAAAGGTCACCGCCAAGAACATCAGCACCGGCCTGCAACGTGAAGCCACGACAGGCCAGGACGGAGCCTACGTGCTCGCCGAACTGCCCGCCGGCGAATACACCGTAATGGCCGAATCGGCCGGACTCTCTCCGAGCGCACAGAATGTTCAGGTTAACGTCGGGCTGGACACCTCCGCAAATTTCGATCTCACCAGGGTGCGGCAGCGGCAGGAGCAAATGACCGTGGCCGCAGAAGCGCCGCTGGTGGAGGCGAGCCGCGACGTACTCGGTGAAGTCGTGGACCGCAGGCTTGTAGTGGACTTGCCGCTAAACGGACGGGATTTTGGCAAGCTCGTAGCGCTCGTTCCTGGCGCGACGGTTGAGCCGTCGGGTGTTGCCGCCATTCAGAGCGGATTCGGACAGTTCTCCATCAACGGCAACCGCGACCGTTCGAACAACTACACGTTGGATGGTACCGACAACAACGATCCGTTCTTCAATAATTCGGCGCTGAACCAGACCGGCATTGGCGGCGCACCGGCGTCTCTGCTCCCGATTGACGCCATTCAGGAATTCAACCTGCAGTCCCAATTTCCCGCTGAATACGGACGAAATAGCGGTTCTGTAGTGAACATTATCACAAAGTCCGGAACCAACCGGCTGCACGGTTCTGCGTTCGAGTTTCTGCGTAACGATGCCATGGACGCGAGGAACTACTTCAACCGCGAGCCGGCTTTGAAGTCGGCGTTTCGCAACAATCAGTTTGGAGCGTCATTGGGCGGCCCGATCGTCAAGGACAAGACCTTTTTTTTCGGCGCATATGAAGGCCAGCGGGAACGCGTCGGGTCGGATTTCACATTCCTTGTGCCGACCGACACGAACATTGTGGGCGGACAAAGCGTGCCGAATCAGGTCGAACTCGCCCAGGAAATTGCAGTCGCCAATCCCCCCGGTTCAGGATTCACGCCGAGCCAGGCCGTCACCAATCTCTTGAACCTTTTCCCGCAGCCAACCGGCTTTAACGGTGAGTCTGGCACGGTTCCCGGCACGGTGGCTGACCAGAATGACGTAAACAGTTTGATTGCCAAGATTGATCACCAACTTAGCTCCAACGAGCAAATCACCGGTCGTTACGCGTTTGCCCAGAGCTACCAGGTATTCCCACTCGGTGGTCTCGGCGGTGGAGCGGCTTCCCGATTACCGCAATTCGCGCAGACCTCCCCAACGCGGGTCCAGGTCGTATCGGCCAGCTTGTTGTCGACTCTCGGCGCAAGCCGGATTAACGAAGTCCGTTTCGGATACAGTCGCTATCGCACATCGTTCAGCACCCAGGATGCTCAGTTCAATCCGCAAACGCTCGGTTTCAACTTCGGAACCGGCCAACTGAGTCTGCCGGAGATTGACTTTGACGGCGTGTACGACAATCTGGGTGCGACCGGCTATAGCATTCCGCGCGGACGAACGAGCCAGAGTTTTCAGATTCTGGACAACTTCACGTGGGTGCGCGGCCGTCACACCGTCAAGTTCGGCGGTGAATACCGCCGCATCAGCGTGGACAGCTTCGATAACAATCTGTCCCGTGGACAGCTTGAGTTCGGGTCCTCGACCTTTGCGGGTGCCCAAGGCAGCGGAAGTTACTGCCCGCTCACGGGCAGCGATGCGACCTATTGTAGCGATCAGGCAGTTACAACCCTGGCGAATATCTACTTGGGAGCTCCTTACAGCTCCCTGGCGAATTACGGAAACACGCAACGCATGACTTACAACAATGGCTTGAGCTTCTTTGCGCAAGATGACTTCCGCGTCGCTCCTACCTTTACCGTTAATCTTGGTTTGCGCTGGGAGTACTTCGGACCGGTCAGTGAGGCGCACAATCTGCTGTCGAACCTGGGCACGGACGGCACCCTCGCCATGGAGGGCACCGATGGCGTGAACGGAGCCTATGCGAGGGATCTGAACAATTTCGGTCCCAGGATCGGTTTCGCCTGGAATCCGAGGCCTAACACTGTCGTTCGCGGCGGATACGGCATGTACTATGACTACGTCCCACAGGACTTGCTGATCGCCAACTTCACAACTTCAGCGGGCCTGACGCAAAATCCCATCGGTCCTTCCCCGATCTACCCGTACCAGTTCAACTCCGGAGCCTTCAATGGAAGCGCACCTGGGCCGATTTTTACGCTTTCCACTCCGCCTTGCGCGAACCCGTGCGATATTTTTGTCACTCCCCGCAACTTCGTTACTCCTTACGCTCAGAACTGGAACTTCAACATCGAGCAGGAACTCTCGAAAGCGTTCGCCCTGCAGATCGGCTATGTCGGGAGTAAGGGAACAAAGCTAGTTCGCTTACTTGACCTGAATCAGCCTAACTACCTTGGTAACCGTCCCAATCCAAACTACGGCGCGATGGACTCCCTTTCTACAGTAAGCGCTTCGACCTACCACGCTCTGCAGGCCACGCTCCGTTCCCGCAGTTGGCACGGATTGACAGGGTTTACTGGTTATACCTTTTCCAAGTCGCTCGATGATGCATCGGATGGCATTGACTTCAACTTTTCGACAGTCGCGTTCCCGCAGAACTCATACGATCTGCACGCCGAGCATGGCCCGTCAAATTTCGACGCGCGCCATCGCTTCACGGCTGCCTTTACCTATGATGTGCCCAAACTAGCCGGTCCAAATTGGATTGCGCAGGGATGGCAGCTCAACACGATCGTCACCGCGCAGAGTGGACGGCCTGTTCCGATCGTGAGCGCGAATGATACCAGCGGTGTTAATCCGAACCTGCTTCCGCCGAACTCTTTTCCTCCGACTCCTTCTAACTTCCACCAGCGCCCAAATCTTGTCCCGGGCGTGAACCCCATCAACTCAAACTGGGAATCAGCCCCGGACAGTATCGGTTATTTGAATGGCGCAGCTTTTACCCAGCCTGACTATGCGACATCTGCCAACCCGCAGGGCAGTTTTGGCAACCTAGGACGGAATGCCATCTATGGACCGGACTACTGGAACGTAGATTTCTCGCTTGGCAAGAGCGCCCGCTTCTTCGAGAATACGACGCTCCAGTTCCGGGCGGAATTCTTCAACATTCTCAATCACCCGAACTTTGCGCTGCCGAACTTCTTCGTGGACCCGGGATCGACCCAGCAAGGCCTCATCACACAGACTCCCGACCAGGCCCAGACCAACCCCGGTCTCGGCGGCGGCGGTCCGCGCGTGGTTCAGCTTGCGTTGAAGGTGATCTTCTAAGAAACCCGTTTCCATCGATCGCTGCAGAGCTGCGGCTTGCCCCGTTTCTTTTGGCCGCGAGGCAAAAAGTCAGCCCTGGTTCCCCAACTCCCCCGCGATCCGCGGCAGCACCGCCCGCAACAATGCGATAAACTGCCCCATCACTCGTCGTCCCACTTCGAGCACTTCGTCGTGGACGAGCGCTTGATCCAAAACTCCCGCAGCCATATTTGTCACGCATGAGATTGCGAGAACGTTCATCCCCATGTGCCGCGCGACGATTGCTTCCGGGACGGTCGACATGCCCACCAGATCGGCGCCGATGGTCCGCAGGTATCGGATCTCCGCCGGAGTTTCGTAACTCGGGCCGGCAAGCGCCGCGTAGACACCTTCACGTGGCGGAATCGAAAGCTTCTTTGCTTCCTCCAGCGCGATCTCGCGATAGCGCTTGGCGTACGTATAACTCATGTCGGGGAAACGCGGGCCAAACCGTTCGTCATTCGCGCCCGTCAGCGGATTTTTCCCTTGAAGGTTGATGTGATCGCGCAGGATGACCAGCGCGCCCTGTCCGTACTCGACGTTAATGCCGCCAGCGGCGTTTGTGAGAATTAAAGCGCGTACGCCAGCGCGCCCGAGCACGCGCGTCGGAAAGGCGACCTCAGCGGCCGAATAGCCTTCATACACATGCACCCGTCCCTGCATCACCGCAACAGGCACGTCGCCAGACTTGCCCACCACAAGTTGTCCAGCATGTCCAACTGCCGTCGAACGTGGAAACGTCGGGATATGGGCATAGGGAATGCGGACGGCGTCGGTAAGGTCGTCGGCAAAAGACCCGAGGCCCGAGCCGAGGACGAGTCCGATCTGCGGGCGCAGCCCAGTCTGCGAAAGTACAAATGCCGCCGCCGACTCAGCGCGAGTATAGAGATCCAGGGTCATAAACAATCACGTAAGGATTGTAGAGAAAACGTTCGGAGGACGTAAGTATCCGGACAAGTATCCGGACGAGTGTCCTGATAAGAACCGCAGCCGAATTGCAAAATGAAGAGGATTGATGCGGGTGAAACGCCGATTTGCACAGTCACAGTCGGGTGTGAGCATCGTGCAAAACTGCAGGTTTGCAGCCGAGAAACCCAGAAAAACAGCGCGGATGCTGGGGATTTTGCATCCGCGTGCCGGCGATTGCACAATTCCCGTGTCACCCGCCTGTGCATGAGCTGCACTCGATTGATGAATAAGAAGTTAGAGGCACATGAATTGTATTGACGTAAAAAACAAGCGTGGTAAAAACATAATCGTTCTTTGACACGTTCTGAAGTTTTTCCGGTTGGTGCAGCGTCCGGGGCTCAAGCGTAGTCACTCAGACAACCGCGAGGTGGGTCTGGGAGGGCGAGCAAGGGTCTATAGCTAAGCGCTGGTCGAGGAGAACAGGAGCCTCTGTTAAAGGCAGGATAGA
>JBEKQC010000015.1:0-90880 GCA_049520095.1 Terriglobales bacterium | reverse complement strand
TTGGGGCCTTTGGTCACGTCGAACTGCACGGTCTGCCCTTCTTGCAGGCTCTTGAAGCCGCCAGCTTGAATCGCGGAGAAATGCACGAAAACGTCTTCGCCATTTTGACGGCTGATGAAGCCGTAGCCCTTGGCGTCGTTAAACCACTTCACTGTTCCTTGTTCTGCCATTGATGTTCCTATTCTTGTTTCTGATTGAAATGTGCTGAGAAGATTCGCTGCTGTAGAGGGGGTGGCGCTGGTTGGCGGTACCGACCTTCAACTGGCTTGTGAGTCAAACTTAGCAACTACAGTGTAGCACAATAAACGGGAAAAAGGCTGAAAACTTTGATTTGGGCGGGTTTCGGCGATTGAGTCTTCCGTCGAGACGGTGGCCGCGTCTGAGACGGGGCAAGCCCCGTCTCTACCGGCGAATGGGTTACGCTATTGCTCATGATTGCGTTCCTCACCCTCGAAGTCCGCATCGAAGCGGCGCACTCGCTCAAGGACAAGAGGCAGGTCACGCGCAGCCTCAAAGACCGCCTCCGCTCGTCCTTCAACGTCTCGGTCGCCGAACTTGATCCTAGCCCGCTCTGGAACCAGGCGACGATCGGCGTGGTCAGCGTCTCCCACTCGCGGGATTATCTTGACGGGCTGATGAAAAACGTGGAGCGCGCCGCGACCCGCATCGCTAACAATGTCGGCGGCGAGGTTACGGACTCGTTCGTGGAGTTTCTGTGACTGAGGGAAAGCTACGAGCTGCGGGCTACGAGCTGCGGGCAACCGGATTGCTCGAAGCTCGTAGTTCGCAGCGCATCACCGTAGAAAGCAGATCCTCCCAGACCTGACTTTTCTGATATCCTCAAAGGTTTTCTCCATTCGAGGTGTGCGGTGGAGCATCGTGGGCAGAAATATCATCGCGGACGGCTGAGCGAGGCTATCCGCGAAGAGATCGAAACTATCCTCGAAGGCGAACTGGGCGATCCTCGCATCGGACTGGCGAGTGTCAGCTCGGTGGTCATGGCCGAGGATGCGCGGTCGGCTCGCGTTATGGTCAGCGTGGCCGGCGATGAGACCGAAGCGGAGCGCACACTCGAAGGGCTGGCGGCTGCCAAGAATTATGTCCGGCACGAACTGGCGGAGCGGCTGCGTTTGCGACGGCCTCCGGAACTTTATTTTCAGATCGATCGGGCCGATGAATTGGAGAGCCGGGTGGACGAGCTTCTGGGGCGCGCAAAAAAAAGAGCCCGGAAGCAGCCTGAGGAAAAGGAGCCTTAGAACCGCAGGAAGAGCCAGGTGCCAAGATCCGAGAGCACTTCATGCTAGAGCGCGTTTTACAAGAAATTCGAGTGCGTCGCCGCTTTGTGGTGACCTCGCACGCCCGGCCCGATGGCGACGGCATCGGCTCTGCCCTCGCCTTGGGCCAGATCCTGCGCGTCATGGGAAAAGACGCGGAGGTGGTGATGCACGATGGCGTCCCGCGTATTTACCACAATCTTCCCTTCGCCGACCGCGTCATTCAGGCCGACTCGGTCCCCGCGAACTTCCTCGGGAACGTTGCTGCGAACGGCACTGCGAACGGCACTGTCATCCTGCTCGAATGCGACAGCACGCGGCGCACGCTGCTTGAGGGGCTGGAAAACTTTTTCCTTATCAACATCGACCATCATGCCAGCGGACGTAATTTCGCCCACATCAACTGGATCGATTCCAGCGTGATGGCTACCGCCGAACTCGTTTTCCGGCTGGCTCGCCTGGCCTGCGTTCCCGTGGATCGCGACATTGCCACCTGCCTATACACTGCGCTCATGACCGACACGGGGTCTTTTATGTTTGAAGGCACGAACGAGCACACGTTTACCGTCGCGCGCGAGCTCGTACTTGCCGGAGCCGATCCCGCGCTTTGTGCGCGCCCGATTTATTTCGGGCATTCCACGGCCAAGCTTCGGCTGCTGGGGGCAGCGCTCTCCAACTTGCATCGCGAGGGTATGCTGGCGTGGATCTGGGTGACGCAGGAACAGATGACGCGCTTCGGCGCGCGCGAAGAGGATTGCGAGGGCCTGGTTAATTACGCGCTCTCCATCGCCGACGTGCAGGTTGCCATCTTCTTTCGCGAACTGGCTGATCGCCGCTTTCGGATCAGCCTGCGCAGCAAAGGAGAAGTGAACGTCTCGACCGTAGCCGAGTATTTCGGCGGCGGCGGCCACAAATGCGCCAGCGGCTGTTCGATGGATGGGCCGCTGGCGGTCGCCGTATCACGGATGGTCGATAGACTGCGCGCAGAAACTGCGGTCTTGGGCGCGGACTGAGGGATTGTCAGGCGCTTCTAACGGCATGGCTGAAGCCATGCCCCTGCAAAGCTTTCCACGCACGAACGCAAAGAATGAGTCAAAGAACGAATCCGCGAAATCGCACCGACTTGCTGCTGCTGGCGGCGTTCTGCGGATTCCTTTTCTTTTATGGCCTCGGGGCCTTCGGCCTGCTCGGCGCCGATGAACCCCGCTACGCGCAAGTGGCGCGCGAAATGCTCGACCGCTCCGATTGGGTTACGCCTACGTTGCAAGGCAAACCGTGGCTGGAAAAGCCAGTGCTGTACTACTGGCAGGCGATGCTGTCGTTTCGCGCAGGCGGGGTTACCGACCAGGCTGCACGCATGCCCGCCGCGTTCGATGCTGCCATGCTCATCGCAGCTATTTACTTTTTCCTGCGGCGTTTTCGAGCTGGCAGTGAACTCGACGGCGCGCTTATCACCGCTAGTTGCGCCGGCGTCATTGGGTTTGCGCGCGCCGCCGCGACCGACATGCCGCTTGCCGCCTGCCTCTCTATCGCATTGCTTGCCTGGTACGGCTGGTACGAATGCCGCCGGACCCGTTATCTTGCCGTCTTTTATTTTTTTCTGGCGCTTGGAACCTTAGCTAAGGGGCCAGTCGCGCCCGCGTTGTCGGCGGTCATCATTCTTTTGTTCGTTGCTGTAAAGCGTGAATGGCTTACCATCCAGCGCACTATCTGGATCCCTGGCATCGCCCTTTATTTCGCCGTCATGTTGCCGTGGTATGTCGCGGTGCAGATGCGCAATCCGGAATTCTTCCGCTTCTTTGTTCTCGAACACAATCTTGCGCGTTTCTCCGCAGACGTCTATCACCACCATCAACCTTTCTGGTTTTACCTGCCCGTGTTTTTGCTGGCTATGGTGCCCTGGACGTTTGCGCTTATCTTTGCCATCGCCGCCGTTGCCGAACGCGTTCGCCGTGTTTGGTCCGAAGGGAAAACTCTGGCTTTCTCCAGCCCGAAGGACTCCTGGCCGCTGTTTCTTCTTATCTGGATGCTGGCGCCTATCCTGTTTTTTAGCGCATCGCAATCGAAGCTGCCTGGCTACATTCTGCCTGCCGTGCCCGCGGGAGCGCTGCTGGTGGCCGAATATCTCGCCGCCCGCCGTGATCATGAAAAAAAACTTTCGCACCTGTTCGCCGCGGCTCATGGTGTTCTCTGCGGACTGCTGATATTTGGCGCTCTCTCCGCCGCCTCCATTGCAAGCAGTCATCGCCTGCGCTGGGGAAGTGGATCGTTGATTTTCGTTACGATTGCCGCCTGCTTTGCGCTGGGCATCAGTGCGGCGCTTGTTTCCGGCACCGGACTCCGCCTGTTGAGCCGCGTCACCGCGTTCGCCGTTGTCGTGAGCGTTGGCGCCGTGCTTCGTGCTGCCGCGCCGGTCATTGACGCTACACAATCCGCGCGTCCCATCGCCGAAAACATCCAGGCTTTTTCGCACGAACCGGTGCCTATCGCTCTCTATCATGTCAATCGTGTGCAGGAATACGGCCTGGAGTTTTATCTCGATCGTCCGGCGGGGAGATACGAGGACGGCAGCGTGCCGGCGGCGGCTCATGTCCTGGTGGCCGCACAAGTTACGCAATTGCAGGTTGCCCAACTCGTTCCCGGACGCCGAGTATCATACTTAACCAGTCTCCCCGCGCAGAAGGTGGATTTGTACTGGGTGGGGAAATGAAGCAGGTCTCAGAATCGAGGTGCGAGACTAGAGGCCATCTCATAACGGCCCGAGGGTGTTAAATCGCCGGCTCCCTCAGGGGCTAAAGCCCGTGTCTTTATTGGCTTTGGGCGCACGGCTGAAGCCGTGCCCTTCCCAAAACGATTTATGAGATAGCGTCTGACAACGAAATCTCGCACAGGCGCTTTTCCTGAGACCTGACGCCTGGACTTAAGACCTTCTTTTATGGAAATTCTCGATCTCCGACATTTCTCTTCCGCCGATCTTCGACCGCTGCTGGAAGATGAGATCGCCATGTGGGGACGCCTGCTCGCGTGGGACTATGCGACCTCTGCCGAGATGATACTGCGCTACATGGACGCCAAGATTCTGCCGGGCTATGCAGCCATTGAACGGGGCAGCATCTTTGGCTACTCCTTCTTTGTTTACGAGCAGAGCAAGGGCGTCATCGGCGACCTTTTCGTGCGCGAAGCACGCAGTCCCGACCGTCATGAAGTGGAGGAACGGCTGCTGACACATGTCATCGAAACTCTGCAGCAGTCGCCCGGCATTCATCGTGTGGAGGCGCAGTTGCTGGCGCATCATACTGGAGAAGTCTCGCGTCCCTTTCTGCAGCAGGGGTTCAGCCGTCATCCGCGCGTTTTTATGAATTTCGAAATTGGCAAGAACGCCCAAACCGCGCCGCTATTGCCGCCCGAGTTCGAAATTTGTCCCTGGTCGGAGCAGGAATACCAGTCCGCCGCTGCTCTTATCACCGCCGCGTATCGCGGGCACGTCGATTCCGAGATCAACGATCAGTACCGTACTCTCACGGGCTCGCTGCGCTTTTTGAACAACATCGTGCGTTTTCCCGGATGCGGGACGTTCGATCCCCAGGCATCCTTCGTCATCTTCCAGCGCCGCACTCGCACGCTGATCGGCCTTATCCTGTGCTCGCTGGTGCGGCCTGATGTTGGGCATATTACGCAGGTGTGCGTGCTTCCCGAATACCGCTCCGCCGGGCTGGGCGAAGCTATGATGGCCGCGTCAACGAAGAATCTTCGCGGGCGTGGGTTCCGGTTCATCTCGCTGACGGTTACCGAAGCTAATGACCGGGCAATTGCGCTCTATAAGCGCCTCGGGTTTGAAACTGCACGGGTGTTTGACGCGTTTGTGTGGGAGGGATGACAGAAGCGGGAGGCGCTCAGTGATTGGCACTATCAGACCTGCAGTCGCTGTTAACGACGAAAACAAAAAACCTCCGCGCCGCCCTTCCCCGTGGCGACGCAGAGGATTTTATTTGGAAACCGGAGTCCCGATCAAAAAATTCGCGAGCCACGGACCCGTTGTTCTCAGTCGGATCCATGCACAGCCGAGGGGGCAAGCTCTGAATCCGTTCCAAGGTGGCTTCCACTTGTTAAAACGAGAATGGCCGCCAATTCCCTTCACGCCGGATAAAAAAATGTCAATTTCTGGTAAAGGCGCACCCCTGTCCGCCTGCTTGATTTTGCCTATCTGATTGATGTCACAGGACTTACTTCCGCAGAATGTTCTTTGCGATGAACAGCACGTTGGCGGGACGTTCGGCCAAGCGCCGCATGAAGTAGGGATACCACTCGGTGCCGAACGGGATGTAGACGCGCACTCCCCAGCCGTCTTTTACCAGGCTCTGCTGCAGGTCGCGGCGGATGCCATGCAGCATTTGGAATTCGAATGCGTTGCGCGGAATGTTCTCACGCGTGGCAAAGGCCTTGGCTTCTTTAATAATGGTCTCGTCATGGGTGGCTAAACCGTGATAGACGCCGCTCTTCATCAGGATCTTCATCAGCTTCACGTAGCTGGCGTCAACCTCGGACTTTTTCTGAAAGGCGATGTTGTCGGGCTCTTTGTATGCGCCTTTGCAGAGGCGGATGCGGATGCGCTCAGAGAGGAGTTTCTCGATGTCGGCCTCGGCGCGCCGCATATAGGACTGGATCACAGCCCCGACGCTGTCCTCGTTTCCCGGAACCCGGTGGAGCTCGTGAACGAAGTCTAGCGTGCGCTGCGTGTGGGCGGAACCTTCCATGTCGACACGAATGAAATTCCTGGGCGACATGCGGGCCGCCTTGGCGACTAACCCGCGGACGATTTCGTAGGCCATGTTCTCGTCCACGTCCAGGCCCATGTGGGTCAGCTTTACGCTGACATTCGCGTTGAGCTTGTTGGCGGCGATTTCGTCGAGCAGGTGATAGTAAAGCTGGGCGCTGGCGCGGGCTTCGTCGGCGTTGGTGACATTCTCGCCCAGGTTGTCAATGGAGACGCTGGCGCCGATTTGATTCATCGCGGCGGCGACGCGGATCGCGTCCGCCACCTCTGTACCGGCGACGAAGCGGGCGGAAGTGCGTTGGCCGAGGCGGGAGCGTTCGGCAACGCCGCGCAGCCACGGGCTCTCCGACAATGCAATGAAGAGCGTCCTCAGCACAGGGCACCGCATTTTCGCGGATCTGATTTTCGCGGTTTAAGGCTGCCAGAGACGGTCATTAGAAAGAATTACGAGACTTAAGAATTACGAGAATTACAGGGCAGTACAGTATTTTTTATCACAAACGGGAGGCAGGCTGGGTGGGAAACCGTTCGTGGGCGGGCTGCATCACCGGAAAATGTTCCGCGAAAGTCTTTGTGGAGTTTGGACGAATGAGGTGGAAACCCGCATCATGAGTTTCTGCGCGACGGATCTGACGGCGCGGTCGACTTCCGGGGAGAGTGGCGCACCCAGGGAAAACTGCTTGCCTTCGATGCCGTAGATCAGCAAGGTTTGCGGCAAACGGTTCATGGCGCGCGCCAATTCCACGGCTTCGCGCACGCCGAAGGCATGCGTCGAACAGGGGAACGCATCTTCAGGCAGCCTGCCAGCGTGTGCGTTCCATATCTGAATCCGACCCGGCTTTCCGCTGGGGGCGGTGGCGTCGACTAGAATGACGTGGTCACAGCCGATCCAGGAGTCCAGCAAAGAAAAGCTCTCGCCGCTTTGCTGCACTATTTCGACACCCTCGGTCTCTAGACCAAGCGCATGGAGGCGGCGCGCAACTAATAGACCAGCCGCGTCGTCTCCGCGATCGAAGTTGCCGCAACCGATGATGCGCAGGGACATGTCTAGTCGCGCTCCAGATGCAGGCGTAGGAAGTGGGTTGCGCAAGAAATGCAGGGATCGTAGTTGCGCACTGCCTGCTCGCACTTCCAGGTGATCTCTTCGACTGGCTGGGTCGCAATCTGGCCGACAAAATGCCACAGATCTTCCTCGATCCGTTTCTGATTTTGCGAAGTTGGAGGAACAATCTTTGCGGAAGCGATCAGGCCGTCCCGATCGATCCCGTAGCGATGATAAAGGAGCCCGCGCGGCGCTTCCGTAGCGGCCCGCCCGGTCGAGGCCCGCGCGGCCGTCTGGGCGCGAGGTATGGCAGGCGGTTCGTATTCGCGGATTATGCGCAGCGCCTCGTGGCAGGCAAACACCAACTCGATCGCTCGGACCACGATACTGCGGAACGGATTGAGGCAGGGCGCTCGAAGTCCACAATCGCGTGCGGCTTGTTGGGCCACATCCGGCAATTTGTCGAAGTTCAGATTAAAGCGGGCCATGGGACCGACCATGTAGGAATCGCCGCCGCGCAGGACGGAATGCAGCGCGTTTGAGTGCTGCACATGCTGCTCAGTAAAGTTCTCCTCGTACTCAGACGCGGCAATATCGAGCCCACGATTGGATGCGATACGGCCTTCGTTGAACGGATACTCTTCCGGGTGGGACAGGGAGACGAATTCGTAATCCTGCTGGAAATCGGGAAAGTCGAACCCCGAGACCCAGCGAGCTGTGGCCAGCGAGGCGTCGAGCGCCCATTTGAGTTCGTCAACCAAGTCTTTGAGGGCGCTCTTGGAAGGCGCTTTGTAGAAGCCGCCGACGGCAGCGGAGACGGGATGAATTTCCCGGCCACCCATCAAGGCCACGATGCGATTGCCCGCCTTTTTCAGGCGCAGGCCCTGCTGCACGATCGTATGATGATCGCGCGCCATGGCGATGGCGTCGGGATAGCCCAGGAAATCCGGCGCATGCAGCATGTACACGTGGAGGGTATGGCTCTCAATCCATTCTCCGCAGTAGAACAGCCGTCGCAGCAGCCGGACCGACGGATCGATTTCGACACCGAGAGCATTCTCGATGGCGTGTACGGCGCTCATCTGATACGCGATGGGACAGATGCCGCAAATGCGGGCGACAATGTCGGGGACTTCGGAGAAGTGCCTGCCGCGGAGAAAGGCCTCGAAGAAACGGGGAGGTTCGTAGATCTTCAGCTTCACGTCCTGAACCCGATCACCCTTGAGCTTGACGTAGAGCGCGCCTTCGCCTTCGACTCTGGCCAAAGTGTCAACCTTGATCGTTCTAGCCGGTTGCTTGCTCACGTTCGCTCACTCTCCTCGCTGGCCTTGCGGAACTGCCAGGCCCAGGCATTGAAGCTGCGGAAGGAGCGGGTGATCTCGGCGCTGTTGTGGCCGAGAATACGGAACTGATTGCTGAGCGACTCGGTATTGGGGCTCTCCATGGGGCCGTAGCAGCCGTAGCAGCCTCGGTCAAAGCTTGGGCACAGCGCGCCGCAACCCGCGTGGGTCACTGGTCCCAGGCAGGCGACGCCTTGCGCCACCGTGATGCAGACGTTGCCGTTGCGCTTGCACTCCATGCAGACACTGTAGGTCGGGACATTCGGTTTGCGTCCGGCCAGCTTGGCCGTGATCAGCTCGATAAGCTGGTGCTTGTTGATGGGGCAGCCACGCAGTTCAAAATCCACGGGCACATGTTCGGCAATTGGAGTAGAGAGTTGCAGCGTGTTGATGTATTTTGGGGTGGCATATACGATGCGAATAAATTCATCCACATCCTTCCAGTTGCGCAGGGCCTGGATGCCGCCGGCGGTGGCACAGGCCCCAATGGTGATCAGCGTCTTGCATTGGCGCCGGACTTCCTGGATGCGCTCCGCATCGTGGTGGGTGGTAATCGATCCTTCCACCAATCCGATGTCATAGGGTCCTTTGAGCATGGTGCGGGAGGCCTCGGGAAAATAGGCAATGTCGAGCGCTCCGGCTACGCCCAGCAGTTCGTCTTCGGCGTCGAGCAAACTCAACTGACAACCGTCGCAGGAAGCAAACTTGAAGACCGCGATCCGTGGCTTGCGTCTGACTTTAGAGCTCATATTTTTCCAGTAGCGGCCGCATCCGGTCATAGGGGAAGATGGGGCCGTCTTTGCAAATGAAGTGCGGGCCATACTGACAGTGTCCACAGAAACCGACGGCGCACTTCATGTTTCGCTCCATGGAGAGGTAAATATTCTCGCGGGCGAGTCCGTGCGTTTCCAGATCGCGGGCGACAAACCGCATCATGATCTCGGGCCCGCAGGCCATGGCCAGCGTATGCGCGGGTTGCAGCCGCGCATATTTGAACAGCGTCGTAACCACACCCACATGACCGCGCCAGCTCAACCCGCCGTAGTCAACGGTCACCAACACTTGCGTCTCGCGTTGCCGGCCCCAGGCAGCCAGTTCCTTGCGATAGAGCAGGTCGCGAGGACTTCGCGCGCCATAGAGAACCACCAGCCGCCCATACTTTTCGCGGTTATGTAGAACTTCATAGATCACAGGGCGAAGTGGGGCCAAACCGATTCCACCCGCGATCACAAGAACGTCCCGACCCTCGGCTTTCTCCACCGGCCAGCCGGTCCCAAATGGACCTCGGACTCCAACCGCTTCGCCTACTTCGCTGCTCACCAGCGCGTGGGTGGCCTTACCAACGGAGCGCACCGTGTACACGAGGCGGTCGCGCTCAGCTGGGTCGCCGCTGATAGAAATGGGCAACTCGCCCACGCCAAATACCCACAACATGCTGAACTGCCCGGGCTGGAAGCGGTTCCCGCCCGCTGCGTTCGGGGATTCCAGCGTCAGGGTAAAAGTGTCGGGAGTCTCCTTGACTACCTGCCGCACGGAATACGGCTGCGGGAGCATGGGGTCGCTCGTGATCGGATCAGTAGTGGCTACCGTGGCCATGGTTATTTCCCAACCGCATAAACGTCGAGCAACTGGAGACACGTCGCCTCCAACCGCTGCTCCATAATACGGGCAAAGCGTTTCAACATCTCATAACCGAGATCGTGGTTCTCCTCGCACTTCGTGCGCAAACACTTGCCGTCAAGGGCAATCGCACGCACGGTTTCGATGGCGTGGGCGTGAAATCTCCACTGGTAGGGCGGCAGCAACCACGACCAGCCCAGAATCTCTCCCTCGGCCAGAGTTGCGAGCATGACCGGCTTGCGCTGGGGCGCAAAGATCTCCAATGCCAGCTTGCCGGAGCGGATCAGGTAGAACTCGTTGGCTTCCTCCCCTTCCTTGAAGATGTAGGTACCCGCGTCAAACCGCACGTTGGAGGCGCACCCGGTTAGCAGGTTTGTGTGACACGAATCGAGACCGGCGAAGAAGGGGTGTTCGGCGATGATGCGTTCAAGGGTTTCCATGGCTGTTTTCCTTGGAGTTGGAATTGGAATTGGACGAGGCCGGCGATTCCCAAATGGCGCGGACCTCTTCTGTGATATCAATGCCCACCGGGCACCAGGTGATGCAACGGCCGCAGCCCACGCAGCCGGAGCTGCCAAACTGGTCAATCCAGGAGGCCAGTTTGTGGGTCATCCACTGCCGGTACCGCGACTTGGCAGAGGTGCGGACACTGCCGCCGTGAATGTAGGAGAAATTCTGCGAAAAACAGGAGTCCCATTTGCGCCAGCGCTCGGCGTGCGTGCCGCTCACGTCGCTGACGTCCTCCACGGTGGTGCAGAAGCAGGTCGGACAGACCATGGTGCAATTGGCGCAGGTGAGGCAACGCTGGGCGACGTTGTCCCAGCGGCGATGATCGAAGTTGCTATAGAGCAAGTCTCGAATGCCGGCTGTGTCCATGCGGCGCTGAATCTGCGAGGCGGCGTGCTCTACCGCGGCTTCTGCTTCCTGACAGATTGCTTCCGATGCCACGGATGGCGCCGGAGCCAATTCCGCGAATACCTCAGCTCCCGCGTAGCTCCCTATTTCGATTACAAATTCATGTTTGCCGGGTCCGACCAGTTCCGTGAGAGCTAAATCGTAGCCTCTCCGCACGCGCGGTCCGGTGCCCATGGAAGTGCAAAAGCAAGTTGGCGCGGCTTGCGTGCAATTCACAGCCACGATAAAGATTCCCTCGCGGCGTGCGGCATAGATGGGGTCCCGGTAGCGATCGCCCTGCAGGACGCGATCCTGCACGGCAATGGCGGCCAGTTCGCATGCTCGAACCCCCAGGAATGCTCGCCGGGTCGGAGGCGGATCATTGTTATTGTTATTGTTCAAGATGCGAAAGGTCAGGCCGCTACGCTCCGCGGTCAGCAGACGGACTTCGGCGGGGTGCAGGTATTTCTTCCAGCTTTGGGGACCGACGACATAGCCGAACAGTGCGTCGTCGTTACGGCGCCGCAAGCGGTAGCGTCCGGCTTCCTGTTCGTCGGTCCAGCCTACCGGGAGATCGGAGAGGTTCTCCACGACGTCATAGACAATCGCGCCGTCGCGCACGGCCGGCCCAACGACCTGGTAACCACGATTGTGCAGGGCCGGGATTAGCTTTTCAAGCTGCTGAAGTGTCAGAAGCGCCGGTGCCTGCGTAGCCACTCTCTCAACTCCCACACCACTAACCTGATTGTAAACCTGGGGAGAGGCCGGCATTCCGCTGCGTAGCCTGTAGTTGATAGCTGAGAGCTAGAGCGCGCTTCGACCCCAGCTTCTTCCCCTTGCCTACCACCAAGCACTGCCAGTTGACGGTTCCTTGTCCAAGAGCATGGTCAATAGCGCCATCCGCACATAGAGTCCATTCATGGCCTGGCGGAAATACAGAGCTCTGGGATCGGCATCGACTGACTTGTCTAGCTCGACTGTGCGGGGCAACGGATGGAGTATTAGCGCGTCCGGCTTCATGCGCCGGACGACGGTCGAATCGATGGCATAACGCTTGAGGCTCTGGTTTTCTCGACCCTGGTTTTCTCGACCAACAATGTCGCTGATGCGCTCGGGCCGGATTCGGGTCTGGTAAACCACATCCACTTCGCCAATCACGCGGTCAATATCCGCCTCCAGTTCGTAGCAGACGTCGTGCTCATCGAGATAGCTCAGGATGTCCGGTTTCATCTGAAGTTGCGGCGGGCTGACGAAGAACATCTTTACCCGCTCAAACTTGGCCAGCAAATAGGCCAGCGATCGCGCCGTGCGGCCCTTGTCTAACTCGCCAATGATGGCCACGCTGAGGCCATCCAGCGGACGCTGCCTATAAATGGTGTAGAGGTCGAGCAAAGCTTGGGTCGGATGCTGCCCGCCATCGCCATCCCCGGCATTGATCACGGGCACCGGTGAGACTTCGGCGGCGCGGCGCGCACCATGCTCTTCGGGGTGACGGATAACAATCACATCCGAATAGCCGCTGATAATCCGGATGGAATCCTCTACCTGCTCGCCTTCGATCTCCGACGAAAAAGCACCAGCATGCTCGGTGGACAAGACTCTCCCGCCGAGGCGATGCATGGCCGCCTCGAACGAGAGTCGAGTGCGAGTAGAAGGCGCATAAAAGAGCGTGGTCATGATGCGGTTCTGGTAGTCGAGAGAACCTCCGCGCGCCACTACGCGCTCCATGCCTCGCGAGCGCTCGAATAATTCCATGAGCAGCGGAACCGTGAATTGCTGGGACTCGATGACATGTTTCAACGTCATACCACCTCGCAGCGCCGATTCTGAAGCAGGAGGCTGGGTGGGCTTGAAAGGCTTCACGGGAATGATAGTCGGCTGTGGCATTAGCGTCCTCCCACCGGTAGTTCGAGCTGCGCGTTAGAGTCGATTTCCGAGCGGTCGTGATCGGGGAACATGTGTGTGCCTGCAGATCCGACGACCGCCGGGCACAGATCCTCGCAAGAAGTAATGATGGCTTCCTTCCCGCCGTTGCTCAGAAAGCGCAACACGGACTCGATTTTGGGGCCCATGTTTCCGGGTGGGAAATGGCCAGCCTTTGCGTACTTGTCTAACTCTGCCGCGTTGACGTGCCGCAGCGGACGCTGGTTGGGTTTCTTGTAGTCCAGATAAACGTAGTCGGTGTCTGTAGAAATAACAAATAGATCTACGCCGAGGCGCAGGGCCAGCCATGCGGAGATGCGATCCTTGTCGATGACAGCCTCGACGCCTTGCAGTCTTCCGCTCCTCCAGACGACAGGAATTCCTCCGCCTCCGCAGGCGATGACCAGCACGCCGTGGCCGAACAGATTTCGAATGACCTCCAGTTCAACAATGCCAACCGGGTCGGGCGATGGAACCACACGGCGATAACCGCGGGCCGCATCCTCAACGATCTCCCATCCGAGAAGGCGTTTGCGCTCCTCGGCGTCGGCGCGCGAATAAAAAGGGCCGATCGGCTTGCTGGGGTGCTGCATTGAGGGATCGTCTGGCAACACCAGGCACTGGGTAAGAACAGTCGCAACCGGCACGTGCAGATCGGCCGACTGCAACTCGGTTTGCAACGATTGCTGGAGAAGATAACCGATCTCTCCCTGGGTGGAGGCGCCACAAACGTCGAGCGGGAGCCCGGGGACCTGGGTTGCTGCCCGCTCCGAGCGCAGGAGCGCGGCTCCAACTTGTGGGCCGTTGCCATGGGTAAGAACGATCCGGTAACCGGCGCGGATCAGACGGACGATCTGGATCGCGGTCCGCTGAGCGTTTGCCAGTTGCTCAGCGATGGTTCCCGCTTCCCCCGCGCGAATCAGGGAGTTTCCGCCGACGGCTAGGAGCATGGTCTTCATAAGCGATTTGCGAGCGGCTTGTGGCTGATACCAGGAGTTGCCACGGGTTCTTGCCAACTCCCAGCCGCCAGCCACCAACCGCTGTCCTTATACGTGCACTAACTCTTGCAACTCGACCAGTCCCGGCAATTTGATGAACTCACCTTTCATCAATTCCAGCATGATCGCCTTTTGTGAATGCAGGCGGTTCTCGGCTTGCTGAAATACCAGTGACCGTGGCGAGTCGATAACATCGTTGGTGACCTCTTCGCCGCGGTGTGCGGGCAGGCAATGGAGAAAGATGGCACCTCGCCTGGCCCGGCGGAACAGGGTAGCATCGACCTGATAGGGCATGAAGAGATGCTTGCGCTCGTCTGCTTCGGACTCTTTCCCCATGCTTGCCCATACATCGGTGTAGATGACGTCCGCGTCTGTGGCCGCCTCATCAGGGTCGTTTGTGACCGTGCAACTGCCGCCCGTCTCAGCGCCACGCTCACGGGCCCACGCCACTGAGTCCGCATCGAGTTCGTATCCCGGAGGCGTGGCCAGCCAAACGTGCGCGCCTACCTGGGCTCCGGCAAACATCAGGGAGCGTGCCACGTTATCGCCATCGCCTAGAAATGCGATCTTCAAACCCTCCAGATTGCCTTTAGCTTCCCAAATGGTAAGGTAGTCCGCCATCGCCTGGCAGGGATGGCTGTAATCGGTGAGCCCATTGATGACGGGGATGCTGGCACACCTGGCCATCTGCTCAACCACTTCGTGGGAGAAAGTGCGGATCATGATGCCCTGCACCATGCGTTCCAGGTTCCTGGCCACGTCGTACACCGACTCGCGTTTGCCCAGATTGATCTCGGCGGGAGAGAGGTAAAGGGAAAAGCCTCCCAGTTGCTGGATGCCGACATCAAAACTTACCCGGGTGCGTAGAGAAGGTTTCTCGAAGATCATGGCCAGGGTCTGGCGCCGTAGTGAGCCGCTGTAGGCGGTCGGGTGAGCCTTGACTTGACGTCCTAGAGTGAGCAGGTACTGGATGTCAGAGGGCGAGAAATCGCGGATCGAGAGAAAATCTTTGCCAATGCCGTTGCCATTCATTTTTCGACTCCTCCTGCCAGCGCTGGCTCGTGCTCGCGCGCGAACTGGGCGAGCAATTCGGCCAGGCCGGGCTTGGTGAGTTCTTCGACTTCATAAGTCACGCGCAGATTGGGCCGATCGAGTTTGATCACACGCACGAGATCGATGGGAGTGGCGATCAGCACGAGATCGCACGGAGTGCGGCGGATGGTTTCCTCCAGTTCGTGTCTTTGGATAGCGCTGTAACCCATGGCGGGCAAAAGGTTCGTCAAGTGCCGATAACGCTCGTAGGTGCCGCGGATCGATCCCACGGCATATGGCCGGGCGTCCACCAACTCTGCCGCGCCACATTGCCGGGCCGCGACCACGCCGGCGCCGTAGGGCATCTCTCCGTGCGTGAGTGTGGGACCGTCCTCCACCACCAGGACACGCCGTCCCTTGACCAGATACGGCTCGGGAACAAAGACGCGGCAGGCCATCTCGAAGACAACTGCCTTAGGGTTGTGGAGCTTTATGTTTTGGCGAACCGTCTCAATGTCCCGCTGCTCGGCGGTGTCTACCTTGTTGATCACGATCACATCCGCCCGCCGCAGATTGACTTCTCCAGGGAAATAAGCCAGTTCGTGCCCCGGGCGGTGCGGATCGACGACCACGATTTCAAGGTCGGAGACATAGAAAGAAGTGTCGTTGTTGCCGCCGTCCCACAAAATGATATCCGCTTCCTTCTCCGCCTGACGGAGAATTCTCTCGTAGTCCACTCCTGCATACACCACGGTCCCTCGTTGAATGTGCGGCTCATACTCTTCGCGCTCCTCGATGGTGCATTGCTGAAGATCGAGGTCCTCCATGGTGGCGAACCGTTGGACCGCCTGCGCCGCAAGATCGCCGTAAGGCATGGGGTGTCGGATGACCACTGGCCTTTGGCCCTGCCGGCGCAACTCTGCCGCGACCAGGCGCGACACCGGGCTCTTGCCGCATCCGGTTCGCACCGCGCACACGGAGATCACGGGGACCGACGACCTGAGCTGAGTGTGCTCGGTTCCCAAAAGCCAGAAATCGGCGTCCGCAGCCACCGCACGGGAGCCGAGATGCATGAGGTTCTGGTGGGAAACATCGCTGTACGAAAACACCACCGCGTCAATCGCGTATTCAGCGATGAGGTTCTCCAGATCTTTTTCTTCGAAAATAGGAATGCCTTGCGGATACAAGCGGCCGGCAAGTTCCGGCGGATAACGGCGGCCGGCAATGTCGGGAATTTGAGTGGCAGTGAACGCAACTACTTGGTAGTCGGGATTATTACGAAACAGGACGTTAAAGTTGTGGAAGTCTCTGCCTGCAGCTCCAAGAATCAAAACTCTCTTCATGGATACGCCTCCAGTGAAGATCGTTACTATTTATCTTCTCGCTTGGAGGCAGTAGGCGGCTGTACCGTTCGTCACAAACGAGGGTGACTTTTGGGCGCCAGGGGGGCAGGGTTGGGGCTTCTCCGAATTCCTGTACGTGATAGGAATCACAGACGGGGGCCTCCCCAGGCCGGAGAATATGAATGGGCTTAAAGAGCCTTCGCATTGTGGAGGCACCTATGAAAAGGACTATTTCTCTCTTTGCCATGTTGACGGTGGCGTTCATCATCCTGGCTACCGGACTAGCATTTGCGCAGGACAAAACGCCGGTCAAGGTGAAAAGCTCGGAGGTGGTAACGGGAGTTGTGATTGTTCACATCCAGAAGGACGCAAAAACTCTTGAACTGCAGTGCAACGAGGGAGCGGGATTTTGCAAGATTTTGCAGAGCGGTAACTATCTGATGGTTGAACTGCCGAAGAACAACGGGTTGTACGATTGCAAGAACGTTGAGATCTATCGAGGGGATCAAGACAAACCAGAATCCGCTGAGAAGATTGGCGCATATTGCCTGATGGAGTGAGGGTGGAGCGTCCAGGTCTGGGGCGATTCCGGAAGGGCGCAGCCCCAACCCCGCGCAACCCCAACTCTAAGAGCATGTCAACTTGGGACGTCTGGCTCGACGCTCTCGGCGACTACACGATGATTTTGCTCGCCTAGCCCTTCGATGCCCAGCCGCATCCGATTCCCCGCTCTCAGATAAACCGGAGGCCGATGCCCCAAGCCCACACCCGGCGGCGTTCCGGTAGCGATAATATCTCCAGGTTGCAGGCTCATGAATCGGCTAACGTAGCTGACCAGTTCGCGAACGCCAAAGATCATCGTTCGCGTCGATCCGTTCTGGTAGCGGTGGCCTTCCACCTCGAGCCATAGGTTCAGGTTCTGCGGGTCGGGGATTTCATCAGCGGTTACCAGCCATGGTCCGATGGGGCCGAATGTATCCGCACTCTTACCCTTGACCCACTGCCCGGTGCCCTCGAGTTGGAAGGCGCGCTCCGAGATGTCATTGATGACGCAGTAACCGGCCACGTGCGACATCGCGCCGGCCTCGCTGACATATTTTGCCGACGTTCCAATGACCACGCCTAACTCGACTTCCCAGTCCACCTTGGCGCCACCCCTAGGAATCACAGTATCGTCGTTTGGGCCACAGATGGCTGATGTGGCCTTCATGAAGATAACGGGCTCGCTTGGAACTTTCATGCCGGATTCCGCCGCATGATCCGAGTAATTGAGCCCAATACAAACAAACTTGCCCACGCGGCCTGCACAGGGACCAAACCTAGGTTTGTCTGGCGACTTGTCCGCCGGATTGCCCGGTACAACCGGTAACTTTGCAAGGTTAATTTTTTTCAAAGACTCGAGAGCCCCGGGCGACAGTGACTCGCCCGTGATGTCGGGCACTGTTCCCGATAGGTCGCGAATGCGACCGTCGGAGTCGAGGATACCCGGCTTCTCCTGTTGAGGTAGTCCATAGCGTACAAGTTTCATGCAGCCTTCCCTCTCGTTATGACTCACTAACTCCGGCTATTGCGCTCGGCGTCAAGTTACGCGCCCACTATCTCACACCTGCTACTCCGAAATGCCACGCGGGTCCGATATGCCATGGGCGTTGTCTCCCCCTTCCGTTAGCAGGATGCCTCCACGCCGGGCCCACCATTGCAGCAGCAGGTGGGTGGGAAAGTACACGACCAGCGGAACCACGACCATGTATCCCATCAGGTAGAGCAGGCCGGGCATGGCGTGTTGCTCGCGGAAGAAGGGGCCCCGAGCCCAGTTTACGTCGAACTGGGGACGCCAGAAATAATTGATGGGAACCACCACCCAGGCGGTCAGCGTCTGGTAGAGCCATCCTCGGCGGTCGTAGCCCAGGCGCCAGATGGCCCACAGCAGCAGCGGAGGAGTGGCCACGTGAAACAAACTCAGCAGTCGAATGAATAAAGGCAGGTTGGAATCGAACATGTATTCCGTTCCGCCGACGAGGTGCGAGCCCGTGCTGAAAGCGCCGGCCAAGTCGATAGTGTAGAGGGTCTGGAATAGCAGCAGTCCGGTCGCCTGCCAGGAGAAAATCAGAGGGCTCTCCAACCACAGGGCGAGCAGAAGGAAGAGGTTTCCCAGATCGCAGAAGAAGAGGAAGTTTTGCAGGCCGTATTGCTCCCAGTAGAACGGGATCCAGGCGATCACCCAGACGGTCCAGCCGATCTTGAGCCAGAGGGGCACCCTCATGGCCGCCATTGTAGTCGGCCAGGCGTCAGAACATGGTGGACGGTTTGTGCATCAAATAATTGCATCAAAATAAAAATGCGGGGCCGTTACTCGAGTGCGAGGTTTTTACGGGCTCTTACGTTTGGAGCTGCTCCGCTGCTGTGCGCGGCAATTGCGCAGGCGGAAGGTATACCCATCCCTCACGGTACGCTCGAACTGATCGCCGAGAATCAATGGATCGCAGCGGGACACAAGTTCGATCTCGGGTTGCGTTTCCAACTCGAGAAGGGCTGGCACATCTATTGGTTCAATCCGGGCGATTCCGGCGATCCGCCGCGGGTGAAGTGGCAGTTGCCGACGGGTCTTACCGATGGGGCAATGGAGTGGCCCGCGCCGCGACGTTTGGAGACGTCATCTAGCATCGTCGATTACGGTTACGAGGACGCAGTGCTGCTAATCGTGCCGCTGCACGTGAATGCTAATCTGGCGACGCAACCGACGGCTCGTATTAACGCCAAGGTAAAGCTGCTGGTCTGCAGCCATGAAATGTGCATCCCGGGAAAGGCAGAGCTTTCGCTCACGCTCCCAATCAAATCGCAGCCCCCGGTGCCGGATGCTCGGAATGTTGCTTTGTTCAGTGCTACGCGCAAGTCTTTGCCGCGCCCGCCGCCGGGGAGCTGGAGATTCAACGTGACCGACGCGAACGATTCTTTCGTGCTTAGCGCGAAGCTTGGTCACCAAATCGCGGGTCACCCAATCACGCAGGGTATTTTCTTCCCGCTTGATGAGTCGCAGATTGAAAACGCGGCGCCACAGAAGTTCCAGCCCGTAGTCACGGGCTTCCGGCTGACGCTGCGGAAGTCTGATCAACTTCTCAAACCGATCGCGCGGCTGAAGGGCGTGCTTGTGGTCTCCAGCGATGAGTCCTACTTGATTGACGTGCCGGTCAGCAAGCCTGGCGTGGCGAGAGGCGGCTCCGGCGATGGAACCCGCGCAGTACAATAACTGAATTAATGGAGGGATCACAGATATGAGGCGCTCAACTCTATGCCCCAGGCTTTTATACCCTATGCTCGTTGCGCTGGTGCTGTGCGCTGCTCCGCCACTGATCTCGGCTGCGAAGGTCGGCGCCGCCGCTCCGGATTTCACGGGTACGGCGAGCAATGGCAAGACCTTTCGACTCGCGGACTATCGCGGAAAGTATGTGGTGCTCGAGTGGCATAACAACGGGTGCCCCTACGTGCGTAAGCAGTACAACAGCGGAAACATGCAGCGGCTGCAAAAGCAGTGGACGGGCCAAGGCGTGGTTTGGTTCACGATTCTGTCTTCCGCGCCGGGCAAGCAGGGGTATGTGACCGCGAGCGAAGAGAACGACTACCTGGCGAAGATGCAGGCTGCTCCGACCGCCGCACTGCTCGACCCGACCGGTGAGATCGGCCACCTTTACGACGCGAAAACATCTCCGCATATGTTCGTCATCAACCCTCAGGGCGTGGTGATCTACGATGGTGCCATTGACGATAAACCGACAACCGAACTGAGCGACGTTCCTGGCGCGACAAATTATGTCAATCTCGCGCTTGAGCAGGCCATGGCCGGAAAGCAGGTGGAGACCCCTGCGACCCGACCCTACGGCTGTTCGGTTAAGTATGTGGATGCGACGCACTAGCGCTCGCATGCCGCAGTGACTCGTCCTAATGCGCCCGCTGCCGGAGGGGTGGATCTATCCGCACGCGCCGCTATGGAGTTCCTTCGGAGGACACGAGAGGCGCAAATCGAACTCTTAGCGTCTTGATCTCATACGCCTTGGTATGGACCGTGACGGCATGATTGTGCATGGCGAGAGAGGCAATCGATCTTTCCATCAGATCGGTTTCTGACGCCGACTGCGCTCCTGCCGGCAGCTGGAGTTTTACATCGGCTTCTCTCCCCGCCCATTCATAAAAACGCAGGATAAGAGAGTCATCGTCCTCAGATTTCTTGATCGCAGTGAGCACCACGTTGTCCGGTTCAGCTCGCACGAAGGAATATTCACCCGGAAGTGTTCCCTCGTGCTTCTGCGACTGCATGGCGATCAGCTTGTAATTCAGCTCGTAGCCGCGGCGTACAGTCTGAGCGTCCCGCCAATTTCCGCCATGCGGATACAAAGAGTAGGTGAATTCGTGATGACCTTCATCGGCATGCGGGTCGGGCCATTCTGGCGAACGCAGCAGCGAGAGACGCAGAACATTGTCTTTCACATCGTATCCGTACTTGCTGTCATTAAGCAGGCTGAAGCCGTGTTTAGTGTCGGCGGATTTGGTATCAGAAAGATCGGCCCAGCGCTGCGCCGGGACTTCGAATTTAGCCTGTTCGGCCGGTGTGTTCCGCGTAGTTGGGCGTTCGATCGAGCCGTAGGGGATTTCAAAAGTAGCCTTATCACTGTGGGCGCTCAAAGGAAATGCCACTTTCAGCAAAATGTGTTTCTCGTGCCAGTCGGCCTGCATCTTCACATCGACCCGCGGCACTGCGGCGTACATGGTGATGTCTTGCACGAACGTCGAATTCTGGAAATGTTTCTTGACGCGGATCACGGCGCGCAGCGGCCCACGCTCAACCAGTTTCACCTCGTCAGCTTTATCCAAATCCCAATGCTCTTTCTCGAAATCGGAATCGATGTTCCAAGCGTCCCATCGTTTGGGTTTGTCGTGGAAAGCCTGCAGGAGATTTCCGCAGGCGAACGTCCTGGGACCTCCCGTATCGGTTTCGGATGGAGCAAGCGCTTCCGTCTGATTTCGCAGATCGAAGAGGCTGGTGATGCAGCCGGTTTGCGGATCGACTTTGACACGAACGAAATCGTTCTCCATCGTAGTGCCGGAGGCGCTGACAACGTGCGCTGGGCGCCGATTGTGTGCGTCTGGAGAGATGCCAGTCTTGGTCGCGGACCGCACAAAGTAAGTCCGGTAGCCCATTGCTGGTGTATCCGCAAGGATGAGAAGACGCGCTCGGTTCGTTGCTGAGTCCATTGATAGCGGTTGGCGCTCAACTCGGTGGCCGGCGGCGTCGACCACTTCAACCTGTCGGGCGGGGCCAGGAAGTTGCGCCTCGACCTCAATCACCTCCGATCGCGCCCAGGAGAGAGAATTGAAAACCACCACCGGCACAGCGTCACCCGCCGAACCAGTGCCCGGTGCACCGGTACCTTGCGTGTTGATGTGCGCCAGAATCTCGTCGAACGACCCATCCGTGATCTGTTTCGCAGTGCGGGCAACGTCTTCCAGATTTCGCTTAGCGTCGAGATAATTTACCGCGATTCCGGAGCCGGGCATAACGTCATGGAAATGATCGAATAGCAGATTCTTCCAGGCGAGCTCGAACTGATCCTGTGGATATGATCGGCCAAAAATCGAAGCCAGCGACGCATACTTCTCCGCATCGAGCATCAGTTCCTCATCACGCCGGATTCGTTGCTTCGTGTCCGCTTGCGAAGTGTACACGCCACGGTGATATTCGAAATAGAGTTCGTCTTTCCAAGTAGGCACTTTGAGGTTTGGAAGTTCCCGCGTCAGGTCGACGAAAAATTCTTTGGCGGTGCTGAACTCAATCTTCGGAAAGACTGTGTTCGTATCCCGAAGGCGATTCGCTTCATCAAGCATCGTCCGCGTCGGGCCGCCGCCGTGATCGCCGATTCCGTACAAGTAAAGCATCTGCGGCGAATCGGCGACTTTGGTCCCGTAAATTAGCGGCGCATAGAACGACAGATCCTGCGTGATTTGCTCAGGATCGAATTCATTGGCGTATTCGTGGGGAAAGTAGGTCAGAAGGCGGCTGCCGTCAGGTGCTTCCCACCAGAACAATCGGTAAGGGAATTTTGTGTAGTCCGTGGCCCACAACAGTTTACTGGTCACGAAATAATCAATGCCCGATTTCTTGTAAATCTGTGGAAGCTGCCAGTTGTATCCAAAGGAATCGGGATTCCAGCCGATCTTGATGTCAGCGCCAAAATTCTTCTGAAAATATCTTTTCCCGACAAGAATTTGACGAACCAGCGACTCGCCATCCGGCATATTAAGATCGGGCTCGATCCACATGCCGCCAATGACCTCCCAGCGGCCCTCTTTCACCCGCTGCTGGATCTGCTCGAACATGTCCGGGTATTTTTCCTGCATCCATTCATAAGTTCGCGCCGAGGACATGGTGAACTTTAAATCCGGATACTCGCGCATCAGATCCAGAACGCTTTGAAATGTATTGCGCACGACCTCGACCGTTTCCGTCCACGGCCACAACCAAGCCATATCAATATGCGAGTTGCCGACGGCGCGAACTATGAACTGTTTCAGCCACGGATTCAACGATTGCAGTTTTTTCTGCGCTTGGCGTAGCGAAGCGTCGAAGGCCGCCTGGTCGTTCCTGTCCAAAGGCGAAAAATCGATGGCTTTCACCGCCGCGTCGAGCTGCTGCTGGCGTTCCGGCCGACCCTCCTCGTACGCCGCAGTCGCCATCATTATCATTGGACGCGCCGCGAGGATCTCCGTTCGCACCATCGCCGGATCCGGACGGCTGGCGGCAGGTTCAATGCGCAACTGAGCGTGATGAAATAGCGTCTCCACTTCCGGAGCATCGATCCGCACGGCGATGAGAAACTTCTGCCCGGGCTGCGCATTTTCCGTGAGCAGAATCGGCTGCTGCATGTCGTCATCTCCTCGCGACACCAGCGATCCGTTCGAGAATACGGAGATCATGACTGGGCCCTTGTTGTTCCACATGAAATCGAACCTGAGGTCCAACTTGGCGCGAGCGCCCAGCACTGCATAACCGTCGATCTTCTCGGGAATCTCGATCCAGCGGCGCAGCACGCGAGACCCGGTCGACCATCGGTCTCCGACTTTCACTGTTTCCCAGTCCGAGTCATCCAAGGACGAATCCTCAGGATGTGCTACGTCGGCGTGAAATCGCCACTCTGACAGGGGCAGAGTGGTCAGCGACTCCAGACGATCTAAAATCGGTCGATAGGGATCACTTGTTTTCTGGTTCGGAGATAATTGCTGGGCGGAGACTAGCGTGGCTGCCACGAGTGCGAGAAGTACACACACCATCCATCGTTTCACCGGACATTTCTCCTTTCGCTTGATTCGACTGTGACAGGGACGGATTGCAGGTGGCTCGTCATTACCACGCCGCTGCATCTCCGAAAGATACAACGCCCCGCTCAATGATATCGCTATAATTGCTGACGCTCATGGACTGGATTCCGGCCGCCTTCCGCTGGCTGTTCGCCTCAGAGCTCGACTCGGAGCATGGGGCATTCGGGCGCCTGATTCCACGCTGGATCTTCTTGCGAGCACTTGGCTGCATTTATTTCTCCGCCTTCTTCTCGCTCATCTTTCAGATTCGTGGGCTCATTGGTCCGCAGGGGATTTTTCCGGCAGACGAGTATCTGCGAGCGGTGGCGCATTCCGTTGGCTACAGCCGCGGATTATGGTACGCACCCACTTTGCTTTGGCTGGCGAGCGGCCCCCATATGCTGACCACACTGTGTTGGGTGGGCATGGGCGCCTCGCTACTTTTAGTTCTGAATGCATGGCCGCGTGGAATGCTGGTTATCTGTTTTCTGTGTTTCCTTTCATTCGTCTGCGCGGCGCAAGATTTTTCCGGGTATCAGTCGGATGGGATGCTGCTCGAAGCTGGATTTATTTGTTTGTTTTTTGCTCCCCCTGGATTTCGCCCCGGCTTAGGCGTGGCATCGCGGCCATCGCGCGCCAGTTTGTTCCTGCTGCAATGGGAATGGTTTCGAATCTATTTCGAATCCGGGGTGGCAAAAATTATCGGTGGAGATCCCGAGTGGCGCAACTTCACCGCGATGGACGAGTACTACCAGAACGGTCCGCTGCCCACATGTATCGGCTGGTACATGCAACATCTGCCGCACTGGTTCCATGCTTCGACGGTTTTTGCGACACTGGCGCTTGAACTGGTTTTGGTGTGGATGTTCGTTCTGCCGCGCCGCTGGCGAATCGCTTGCTTCTTTATTGTGACTCCCTGGCAACTCGTCGTCATTCTCACCGCCAACTATACGTTTCTGAATTACCTTGTCCTGATGCTGGGATTCCTTTTGCTGGATGATCGCTTTCTGCTGCCGTTTCTGCCGCAGCACTTCCGAGAACGATGGAAGAAGTCCTTCGTCGCCAGCGGCACAACCGCAGCCGCGGTAGACCCGACTGCTTCTGAACCCAGTCCACCCGATCCGGCGCGAGAGGCGTCGGCGGAATCAGGACGACCCGAGCAAAGTCGACCGCGAGATTGGAAAGGTGCCTTCCGACGACCGTTCAGGATGCTTAAGCTCGCTCTGAGCGGCATAATGCTTAGCTGGATTTTCTATGCCACGACGGTGGAGATGATCTGGATGTTCTCCGCGCTCCCACTACCAACCACGCCGGCGGAGCTGCTCGAACCTTTTCGCATCGCCAATCGATACGGCCTTTTTGGCATCATGACCAGGGGCCGGTACGAGATCGAGTTCCAAGGTTCCGAAGATGGAAAGACCTGGGTGCCATATCCGTTCCGCTACAAACCTCAGGACCTGAGTACGCCACCTGGGATTTACGCGCCCTACCAGCCACGATTCGATTGGAATCTCTGGTTTGCGTCGCTTGGCTCGTGGCGGGATTATCCGATTGTAACGAACACCGAAGTACGCCTGCTTTCCAATGACAATAACAAAGACGTTCTCGCTCTGTTTGAAAAGAATCCTTTTCCGCATGGGCCGCCGCGCCAGGTGCGAGCTGTGATGTGGCAATACTGGTTCACAACAATTTCTGAAAAACGGACACAAGGTCTCTGGTGGCGCCGTCAATTCCTGGGACTCTACGCACCGACGATCGAGCGCGAATCAGATGGCACTATCCGGGGCGTCGGGTGGCCTACGGTTGGTCCACACGAATGAATGCTTGCCAAGGCACTTGTCTTCTGGGAGTCGGTTTAATCGCCCAGAATGTCGATAGCTGGTGAAACATCCCCATAGCGCTCATTGGCTGGGCTGTGGGCGCTATGGCCTGTTAACAACAGTTATCAGAAGTACCAGTTATCGAAGTTGCGGTCATTCACGTAGGTAAAGGTCTGGCCGTGTTTCTCAAACCACTTCCGCCATTTCCCTATGATGGCGGTCTGCGCGTCCAACGGAGCGACCCATACGCTATCTCGCGACATCCAAGTGCCAAAAAAGAGTACCTCATCCGTCTTCGCGTCATGATCGAGAAAGTGTGCTTCGTCTTCGGTCAGATCGGCTTTTGTAAGTGCCCGAAAATCGAGCCCAGTAAGGGATCGCAGCGCGCGAATGTTCCACACGACTTGCGGGTGTTTATTGGACTGGTACTGGCCACGTCGAACTGGCTTCAATGACGAAATGAGAAGCTCGGTTGAGCGACGAGGGCTTTTGTAGAGGATTTCAAAATTGACAAAGCCATTTTCGTCTGTGCCCTCACCCAATCTAGCTATCGCCGCTTTGATTTCAGTGTCAGACGGCTCTTGTTGGGCGTGTGCCGCTATGGGCAAAAGACAGATAATGACGGCGGCAAAAGCGACTAAATACCCGCGCATTGTTTCCTCATCACAGCATCACACAGCAGTGTAATCCGTAGGTCAACGATTACTGTCGAAAAATCACAATTACACCAGCAGCGACCTAAACGGATATCCCTGAGATGAGTTCTAACGATCCCACCTCGACAAAGCCATCTTCGCCGCATGATAGCCGCACATGCCATGCACTCCTCCACCGGGCGGAGTGGATGCTGAGCAAATATAGATATCGCGCGCCGAGGTGGCGTAATGTCGCCAGGTCGGTCGAAACATGAACTGACGAATGTCCATGGCTCCGCCTGCGATGTCGCCTCCTACCAGGTTAGCGTCCATGCTCTCAAGATCTGCGGGAGAAAAGACACGCCGCGCCAAAATGCAGTCGCGAAAGCCAGGAGCGAAGCGATCAATCTGATTTTCGAGTTTTTCAAGCACGTTTACTTTGGACCCATTCGGCACATGACAATAGGCCCACGCCGTGTGCTTGCCCGCTGGAGCCCGTGTGGTGTCGAAGAGACTCGGCTGGGCCAGCAGAACGAACGGACGGTCGGTGTTCTGTCCCATTCGTATCGCCTTCTCCGACGCGGCAATCTCTTCAAAGGTTCCCCCCAGATGCACGGTCGCGGCCCGCAAACATTCGGGAGCCTTCCAGGGAATGGGTGCGTTCAGCGCGTAATCTACTTTGAAGACGCCCGCCCCATAGCGGTATCTTTCCAGTCGACGCTTATAAAGTTCTGACAATCGTCCTCCAGCAATCTCGACAAGCTGCCTTGGAGTCAGATCACAGAGAGTCAGGTCATACTTCGGAAATACGTTCGGCAGTGCTGCTAAGCTCTCGACCGGCGATGAAGTGTTCACTTTGCTTCCAAAGGTCGAGAGATACCCGCATAGTGCATTGGTGAGTGACTGCGCGCCGCCGCGAGGAATCGGCCAGCCCACCGCATGCGCTGGCGTTGCCATGAGGATTGCAAACGCCGCGCTCAACGGCTCGTCCAGGCTGAGGAAAGAGTGGGCGGCCAAGCCTGCGAATAGTGCCCGAGTTCGTTCCTTACGAAACCGGCTGGCAACAGCTCGCGCCGACCGGAGCGCGACCATTCCAAACCGCGCCATCAGCCATGGATGTCGAGGAATGAAAGGAACGGGGCGCAGGACCTCCGGAGCAAATTCAGTCCACCTCTCGACGAACGGACGCATGAGCTTGTCCCATTCCCGTCCGTCGCTTCCCAGGGAATCTCTGGTTTCATCGAGGTCGCGTTCCAACATCACCGCCGTGCCGTCATCAAGAGGATGCGCCAAAGCAGCGGGGGAGTGAATCCACTCCAAGCCGTGGTTGATCAGGGGCAGCGACGAGAAGAATGGCGACCCCGCGCCGAGCGGATAGACCGCGGACCCGAAATCATGACGAAAGCCCGGTAAGGTTAACTCCATCGTGCGCGCAGCTCCGCCGGGCGTCAACTCCGCTTCGAGCACGTCCACCTGCAGTCCAGCTTGGGCCAGAACAATGGCCGCTGCCAGTCCATTCGGACCGGCGCCGATTACGCACGCCTTACGGCTCATCGTTGGTCACCTTGAAACGACCACCCCGACAATCAACCTGGGCCTCACCGCCCATAAAATATCCTGCCCCTTAGCATAAGTTATTCTCCGTGGGCGATTCACCTCCGTCGCCGTTCATTCCCAGCCATCAGTGCCGATCGGATCGCCGTCAGGAGGCGGAGCCGGCGTCGTCAGATGGATCTCCGCTGGGTTCCTTTGAAAGCGATCGATTTGGCTTTTGGCAAAGAAGAACTGGGCGCGCACGGCTTCGTCTTTCATCGACGGCGCTTGTGTTGCGATCCATTTTTTCAATTCGTCGAGCTTGAGCGATGCCACGCCACGGACTTGCGCGGACGCGCGGTCGTCGGCTGCCAGCGTCATGAGGTGATCCAACACTACCGCATTGACGGTGCGCTGAATTGCTCCCTTGTAGCCGCCCTCAGAGCCGCTTTTATTTTCAGAAGATGACTGCGTCTTCCACGTGGCGGCGAGCAGGTCGGCCACCAGTTCGTCAAAACTGGGATTGGCGGCATCGAGCGCATGATACTCGATCATGCGCTGGGCGCGTTCGGGCTGGAGGAGCAAGTTTGTGACGATTTCCGCCGCTGCTTCCGCGGGAGCCAGCGCATCAAATGCTGGTGAAGTCCGGCGCGAGAAATTCTCGCGGCCGGTGGGATACTCCGGCGGGCGCGGGGGAATCATCTTGAGCAGAGGCTCGGGCACGGCGAGCACTTGCGGCGAGAGAGTGTCGAGAACTGCACGAATCGAATCTCGCTGCTGGGCGGCGGGTACGATTCTTGGCGCTTTATCCTTATACTTATCACCTTTATCGTTGTTCCCGCGAAGATTGAAAGAGTAGTCGAGTCCGCCGATCGACTTCGCCACCGCAGCCACTTGATAGCGGTGGTAGAGATACATCGGAACCAGCACATCTTCGAGGGTCGCCATAGGAGTGTGTTCGGGAATCGCGTTCTCCGAGAGGTTCTTCAAAGCTGCGGCGCGCACGGCCATCACGCGCCTCAAACCGTCGAGAGCATTGCTGCCTGTATCCCACAGGTGCGCGATCGGGCTGGCGGAGCCGAGCGGACGCGCGTCCTGATCGGTGAGGTACAGAAGCCCTCCGGAGAAGGCGTCATCGAGAATCTTGTCGAGCGACGGTGTTTCGCCGTTTGCGTGAGCAAGGCCGGCTTGAGCAAGACTGGCCTGCGAAAGATCCGTGTAGCCGTAGGCGATTGAAACCTTGTCCCACTCGCCGATACCAACCGCATAGGCATCGGAAACATCGGGCCGTCCATCCACGCCTAGAGTTACGGTCGGTGGCGGATAGTCCATGACGGAGCTGCGATTCACGATGCTGGCGGCGTAGTTGTGCATGAGACCGAGGGTGTGGCCCGTTTCATGGGCGGCCAGTTGTCGAATGCGGGCGAGCGCCATTTCGTCGGCTCGCTTGAGCGCTGTGGGGTCTTTGCCTCTGCCGAATGGATCGAGGAGACCTTGCGCGATCAGAAATACCTGGCGGATTCTCAAGGCGTCGAAATTCACATGGCCATTGATGATCTCTCCGGTGCGCGGATCAACGATAGGGGTGCCGTACGCCCAGCCGCGGGTCGCGCGCGGAACCCATTCGATGACGTTGTAGCGAATGTCCATGGGGTCGACACCTTCCGGCAGCAGTTTCACTTGGAAGGCGTCCTTGTATCCGGCGGCGATGAAAGCTGCATTCCACCAGGCTGTTCCTTCGAGAACGGCGGAGCGAATCGGCTCCGGCATGGCACGATCCACGTAGTAAACGATGGGTTTCACCGGCTCGCTGATCGCGGCTGAAGGGTCTTTCTTCGTGACACGGAAATGCGCAATGTAACGCTTCACGATCGGCTGGTCGACCGGCGTTGCAAAATCCATGTAACTGATGCCGAAGAAGCTGCAACGTGGATCGTAGGCCCGTTCGTGGAACCCCTGCGGAGGCGCCTGAATGAAAGAGAAATGTTCGTGCACGGTGATGGCGCGAGGATCGGGCGTGACTTGTTCGACCCAATGGCCGGGATTCTCCCCGACAAAAGTCAGCGTGGATTCTACGTCCGTGTTCTGCGGGAAATTCTTGGTGCGTGGAAGGTAGATCGCGGAGCGCGACGGATCGACGTGATAGGCGCCTTGCTTGAGGGAAGCGAGTTTCGCTGCGACCTCATGCGCATCACTCAAGAAGAAAGGGGTAGCGTCGACGAGAACGGATGCGCCGTCTTCATCGTTATCACTATCGTTATCCTGGGCGGCGGCTTCGAACCCCCAGAGAACGGATTGGGCGAAGGCCTGGCGCACGGCCGATTGTTGCTCGCGGTCGTCCGTGACCGCGCGGTAGTCTTCGTTTTCAGCGACGAGCAGAATTCGCGGACCACTGCGTTCGAAATGGACGACATTCGTCTTGCCGGGCTGGCCGCGATCGAGGCCAACGTCATTGGAGCCCACGCCGTTGGGAAGCGATTCGTAATAAAGGAATGGCGTGTTCCATTTGTCGATTTGCAGCCAGAGTTTTCCATCGCGCGCATCCCAGTAATATGTAAAGAAGCCGGGCAACTTCTGCATACCCGCGGTTTTCTGGCCGATTGTTTTCCAGTCGTCTTCCTTCCGGTCGTTGTTTTTCTGATCGATGGCCGGTGGCGTTTTGGGTTGCGCGTCGGGCGTGGAATTCTGGGCGGTTGCGACCGCCGCGAACACCAACAATGCCAGAGACGCGATCAGGGCGCGTTTCATCTTGCATTCTCCTGGGACCGTTTTTTCTGGGACCGCACGTCGCTATGGTAAATGTGCGGGGGCGTTTCTGGCGTAACGGCCGCGATAAACCGGCCGGTACTCGCCCGCGTCCGGCGATGCGGAATAATAAAGTTCGAGTTGAGAATCTGTGGCTGCTGGCTGTATCGTTTACGTTTCTGGAGGAACAAAAACTTGCGCACGACTACACTCGCCCTTCTGGTTGCATGTCTTGTTAGCTCAGTATCCGGGCAGAAACACCCGCCGAAGCAAACGCCCGATTCCGGCCAGAAGCAGGCAGAGACTGCGGGGGCGCGGACCGGTGACGCTCAGAATAACAAGGACGAGGGTGAGGACAAGGGACCCTGGAAGGGTCTGCAGTATCGACTGGTCGGCCCATTTCGTGGCGGGCGCGTGGTCGCGGTGTCGGGCGTCGTCGGCCAAGATAACGTAAACGTCTATTATTTTGGCGCCGTCGCCGGAGGCGTGTGGAAGACAACCGATGGCGGCCTTAACTGGAAGCCGATTTTCGACAAGCAGAAAGATGCGTCGCCAGCGATCGGGGCGATTGCAGTTTCCGAATCTGACCCGAATGTCATTTACGTCGGGACCGGAGAAGCTTGCATTCGCGGCAACATCGTCGGGGGTAACGGTGTCTACAAGTCGATCGACGCGGGTAAAACCTGGAAGTTCGTCGGCCTTCCCGACACGCATGCCATCGGGCGCCTCGCTGTGAATCTCAAGAATCCTGACATTGCCTTCGTCGCTGCGCTGGGACATCCGTTTGCCGATAACGAGGAGCGGGGGATTTTTCGGACGCAGGATGGCGGTAAGACTTGGGAGAAGGTTCTATATAAGGATGCCAAGAGCGGAGGCATTGACGTCGTGTTCGATCCCAGCAATTCCAGCGTTCTGTTCGCGGCACTCTGGCAAGCCAAGCGGACGCCGTGGAGTCTGGAGAGCGGCGGCCCGGGCAGCGGCCTCTTTCGTTCCAGCGACGGCGGAACGACCTGGAAAGAACTCAAAGGCCACGGACTGCCGGAGGGTATTCTGGGCCGTATCGGGGTCACGGTCTCCGGCGCGAATCCTAATCGGGTGTGGGCGGTCATCGAGGCGGAGAAAGGTGGTATCTATCGTTCGGATGACGGTGGCGATTCCTGGAGCTTAACGACCGACGATCACCGGTTTCGCCAGCGGGCCTGGTATTACTCGCACATTTTCGCCGATCCGAAGTCGGCGGATACGTTGTACATCCTGAACACGGCGGCGTATCGGTCGAATGACGGAGGCAAGACTTTTAGCCGGGTACGCGCGCCGCACGGGGATAACCACGCGCTGTGGATCGATCCCACGAATCCCAAACGTCTTATTAACGGCAACGATGGCGGCGCTACGATTTCCGTCGACGGCGGAGACACCTGGAGTACCGTGTACAACCAGCCCACGGCGCAGTTTTACCATGTCATTACCGACAACAGGTTTCCGTATTACATCTATGGCGCCCAGCAGGACAACTCCACTGTGGCAATAGCCAGCGCGAGCGCCAACGGAGCGATTGATCGCCCGGACTGGTACGACGTAGGTGGCGGCGAAAGCGGCTACATCGCGCCCGATCCGACTGATCCGGAAATTGTGTATGCCGGCTCTTACGGCGGTGAGATCACGCGCCATGACCACCGCACCGGCGAAGAGCAGGCGGTCAACCCCTGGCCGGTGAACCCGATCGGATGGGCTGCCGGCGACGTCAAACATCGCTTCCAATGGACGGAGCCCATCGTTTTTTCGCCGCATGATCCCAAGACGATGTACTTCGCGGGCGAGGTGCTGTTCAAGACAACCGACGGCGGGATGAGTTGGACGATTATCAGTCCCGACCTGACGCGCAACGACAAGTCAAAACAGATGTCTTCAGGTGGGCCGATTACCAAGGACAATACCGGCGTCGAGGTGTATGACACGATCTTTTCGGTGGTGGAATCTCCGGTACAGAAGGACCTGATTTGGGTGGGGACCGACGACGGATTAGTTCAACTCACGCGCGACGGGGGTGGGCACTGGGAGAATGTCACGCCCAAGGCCATGCCGGAGTGGGGTACGGTGAGTATGATCGAGGCTTCTCCGCACGACGCCGGGACTGCTTATCTCGCGGTCGAACGTCACAAGTCGGACGATTTCGCACCCTACGTTTTTAAGACAACAGATTTTGGGAAGACCTGGAGCAAACTAGTGGCGGGGCTTCCGGCGAACAATTATGTCCATGCCGTAAGGGTCGATCCGCGGCGTCCAGGTTTACTTTTCGCTGGAACGGAACAGGGGGTTTACTTTTCGTTCGACGATGGCGCGCACTGGCAACCGCTGCAACTGAATCTGCCGACAGCTCCGGTAAACGACCTGGTGATCGCGAACACTGACCTGGTGGTGGCAACGCATGGGCGCAGCTTCTGGGTGCTGGACGATATCACTCCGCTTGAGCAATACGAAGATTCGATTCCGCAGCAGGAGGCCCACCTGTTCACGCCCGGCGCGGCGAATCATACGGTCTTTCGCGGTTCGTTTTTTGCCGGCAGCGGCAGCGTTGGAAAGAACCCGCCGGCGGGGGCTGTCATTAATTATTGGTTGAAAGCTTCACTCAAAAAGCCAGAACAGGCGAAAGCCCAGGCTTCTGGCGCGGGTGCTGAGAACGCTCCGTCAAAGAGCGAAGCGAGCCCGGCAACTCCCACCTCTGGAATTAAGAAGACTGATACAGAATCCTCCGAAGCGCCGAAAATCACTCTGGAGATACTCGATGCCTCGGGAAAGGTGATCCGCAGTTATCCCAAGAAGGAGGAGCCTAGCGACGATGAGGACGATTTCTTCAACCGCGACCGCAGTGCGGGCAGCCTGCCGGCCGACGCGGGTCTGAACCGCTTTGTGTGGGATCTGCGCCACGAGGGAGCGACAAAAGTGTCAAAAGCGCCGCTCTGGGGCGGCAACACCGACGGTCCGAAAGCGCTGCCGGGCGTGTATCAAGTGCGATTGACGGTGCTCGGCAAGACCTACACTGCGCCGCTTGAGATCAAGGCTGATCCCCGGCTGAAGATAGGTCAGGAGGATTTGGCCAAACAATTCGATCTGCTTCTCAAGATCCGGGACAAGGTCACGGAAACGGACGATACCATCATTCAGATTCGCGATCTTCGCCAGCAGATCAATACGATTAACACGCGCCTGAAGAGCGACCCCCGTGCGAAAGTTATTGCCGATGCGGGCAAGACGCTCGATACGAAGATGACGGAGGTGGAAGAAGTACTGATCCAGACCAAGGCCAAGAGCGGTCAGGATGTGCTCAATTTCCCGGTTCGGTTGAACAACCACCTGGTTGCGCTGAGCGGTGTCGTGGGCAGCGCCGACTCGGCTCCCACGAAGCAGTCGTACGAGGTATTCGACATGCTCAGCAAAGCAGTCGATGAACAACTGGCAAAATGGAAGACGATCGTCTCGACCGATGTAGCAGCTTATAACAGCCTGATGAAACAACAGGAGGTTCCCGCACTCATGGCGACGCAAACAGAAGCGGGAAAATAGAACAGCGATGCTTGGTCGAAGATCGGTAGCACGCCACAACCGCAGCCCTCAGGAGAATTGGCTGCCTCGCCGCTTGGTGCCCCTTAGAGCGCAGCCAGCCGTCGTTGGACCAGCAGGAAGTAAAGGGCCAACAGAATAATCAGGAATCCGTTCAGGCTGAGCACCACCGGCGCCGTAAACACGGGGACGAGCCATCCCGACAACAGGTTCCCCATTGGCATGCCGCCGCGGAATGCGAAATTGTAGACGCTCATAACACGACCGCGCATTTCATTCGTGGTAATCAACTGGACCAGCGAATTCACCGTGGCAAAAACTGCCATCATGGATGCGCCCACGAGCACCAGGAAGGTCCCGCTCAGCGGCAGCGACTTAGATAGGGCAAAGCCGGAGATTCCCGTGCCCAGGCAGATGAGCGCACCGAGAGCGACGCGCCCCCTCCTTCTTACGTGGCTTGCGCTGGCAATGGTCAGCGAGCCGCAAATTGAACCGAGTCCCATGAGCGCGAGGAGATTGCCATAGGTTTCCGGACCGCGATGGAAGATGTCCTTCACGAAGACTGGGAGGTAGGTGCGCATGGGCATGCTTAAGAAAGTCATGCAGAAAGCCAGAATAATCAGCGCCTCCATCGAATTCTGCTTGCGAGCGAACTGAATGCCTTGCTTCAGGCTGGTGAACATCGACTCCATGGTCTTCAGCGGCAAGAAGCGGGCGCGGATCAGCGACAGCGACACGATGGGCGCGAGGAAGGAAAGTGCGTTCAGTCCGAAGCACCACTTTTCTCCCAGCCTCGCTAAGGCCTGCCCGGCGAGCGCCGGCCCGACCATGACCGCCACATTGAACTGGATCGAATTCAGCGCGATGGCGTTCGGCATGTCTTCCCTTTCGACCAGTGTGGGAATCAGCGCCTGGTAGGCCGGACCGCCAAAGGCCTGGGCGAAACCGGAAACGAACGAAAGGCATAGGATGTGCCAGACGTGCACCTGTCCCGTTGTCACCAGAATGGTGAGCAGCCCAGCGCTGGCCATCTGCACATACTGGGAGCCGAGCAGAATCTTCCGGCGCTCCACACGATCGGCGACCACGCCGCCGATCAGAGAGAACAGAAAGATAGGAATGCCGCCGAGGAATTGATCCAGCGCCAACAAGAACGCGGAATGGCTGAGCCGGTATACGAGCCAGCCCTGCGCCACGATTTGCATCCAGGTGCCGATGCTGGAGGTGCAGGCGCCAAACCACATCAGGCGGAAATCACGATATTGAAATGCTCTAAAGACCCGGCGAATCACCTTAGCGTCTCCGCAAAAGCCTAACATGCGGCTTCACCCGCGCGACATGAAAGGAACAGATTCGTCGGCAATGACGGCTATGCAAAGGGAGGCCGGCAAGGATCGTGAAGCGTCCGGGCCTGTTTGGGGTTTTGCCGATGCCGCCCAGACTCCAGGGTCGGTACTAATATCGCGATATTATCTATCGCGAGACATCGCTCGACGTCGCCCGCGAGAGCATCCGTTTCGAGAGCAGGATGGATTGCCGGTGCGCCATTTCGTCTCCAGTCAGCTGATATTCCTTTTCAAATTCCGCCTGAGCTAGCGGGATCTGTCCCTGCGTCCGATACAAGACTCCGAACGCCTGATGTAGTTCCGGGAAATTCGCGTCCGCTTGTTCCACCTGCTGGAGCAAATGCTGCGCTGAGTCCAGTTTTCCCAGTTCGATCTCCACGTTCGCCAGGGAGAGAAGGATCCCATTTTGCCGGTTCGCGCTGAAGTCTTTTCGTAACATCAGGCGGTTCAGGATGGCTTCCGTTTCGGTGTATTTCTGGTCGGCGAAAAGCCCACGAACTAAAAACAGGGTGATCCTGGGATCGTCAGGTGCAAGCTCAGAAGCGATGCGATAGTTCTTAAGGCCGAGATCGGTTCTGCCCTGGCCCATATAGGTATTTCCGAGCAAGCCATAGGCATAACTGTTAGCAGGGTCCACCTCGATCTCTCTTTGTAGGAATGCGACGTCGTCGTCGTAGAAGCGTTGTTGCGCGAATGTGAGGCCGGAAAACGCAACCAGCGCGACGGTGAGGACCGAAGCGAACGCGAGACGCGTGCTCCTTGGGGCCTCCAGCATTCGCTGCGCCACAAGCCCGATCAGCAGACACAGCCCTACCGACGGCAAGTAGAGGTAGCGGTTATGTGTCATGTCTCCTTGCGCGTAGAGGCGGATCGCGGCGAGCACGGGCAGCAGAGGCAGCAGGATCAGGGCCGCCGAAAACCCGACCACTGGGTTCATGCGTAACGCGAGCCACGTCATCAAAAGTACAAACAAAAGAATCGCCGCCATCGGGAGCCAGAAAGCCGTGGTGGGCGACGAGTGAATGGGGTTCACGTATGCGCCACTCAAACCCACCGGCACAATCAGCTTTCGCAAATAAAACAGCATGACCGAGGGGCTGGTGAAGAAAACCTCCCGCCAGCTGTGCTCGCCGTTTTCGACTCCCACACTATGCATTACCGACCAGCGGATGAGCATGTAGGCCGCGGTGGCAGCCAGATATGGACTGCCCGCAAGCACAAGACGTTTGCTCCAACTGCTTTGCCGATCTTTGGAGCGGATCCACGCCATAGCGATCAGGAGGACGATGAGCGCCACACCGGTTTCCTTGGCGAACAGACCGGTGAAATACAACCCGGCACTGAGAAGAATCGGCCATCGATCGCCGTGCGTCAGCAGAACCAGCATCGCACCGAGCGTCAGAACGCTGAACAGAATTTCATTACTAGCTGAAACCCAGGTGACCGCGTCTACATGAATGGGATGGACGGCAAAAAGCGCCGCTGCCAAACCAGCGCCAACTTCGCCGCCAATCAGTCGCTTACTCAGGCGGTACACGAGGTAAGTACAGGCGACATGCAACAGGATGCTGGACAAATGCCAGAACCAGGGTGCGAGCCCGCCGAGCGTGTAAATGACAAGCATCCAAACCGAGAACAGCGGACGATAGAAGAGCGCATAAGACCCCGCCATCTGACTCCACAGGTGCGAGGTCAGGAGCTGCGGAAGGTACTGCCACGACTGCACCTGCGGGTTGGCGACGATCTGCGTAAGGTCGTCGCGAATGAAGCCGCAAAGCAACGAGCGCGAATAAACCGCCAGCGCCAAACCGCACACAGCCAGCGGAACGCAGGACTGGCGCAATCGGTCGCGCCAGCTACGTCGTGACGGTGGGCTACTCGGCCCCTTGGTTTTACTCTTCTGTTTGATTCTCATTCAATCCTGTGGAGGCATCGCAGAACAAAAGACGAGGCCTGAGCGTGCGAATGACGCCGCGCCGGGGGGAGGTATCTAGGATTGATGAATCGCGCCGAGTTGTCAAGATGCTTCGGGGATTAAGAGACAACGGGCGGGGTGGGGCCAGAGCAATCCTTTACCGTAACTTGTGCAGTAACTTGCTGCTCGGCGCTTCAGTTGCAAATTGTTTCACACTATCGCGACCAGGGGAGCCAAGTGTATAGTTGATGCCCGTAGCGGTTCGCAAAGAGGCGGAATCGCTATCTACAGCTTGCTTGCCAGATGCATACGGCAGGCCTCGCACTTCTTCCCCCGAAGTGCGGGAAAGCGTAGAGTTCTTCGCGCGACTTTCCGGTGCTCCCGAGCGGACTAGCAGCGTCGGATTAAGAGTCATCTGAACAACCGTCAAGAAAACAATGGGGATCAGGACATGCCAAGACATCGTAAAGGTCATTGCCGCATTGGCGGCGTGGCTATATCTATCGTTCTGCTTTTTATCAGTATGGGCGCGCTGCTGGCTGCGGGCCAAACGTCGGTCACCACATATCACTACGATAACTACCGGACCGGCTGGAATCAGAGCGAGACGGTGCTGACACCAGCCAACGTGGGCAGCACATCGTTTGGTTTACTGCAAACCGTCGCGCTTGACGATCAGGTGGATGCCCAGCCCCTGGTGGTGCCGGGCGTCCTGGTAACCGCCGGAAAGTATCAGGGTACGCACGATGTGGTTTATGTGGCGACGGAAAACAACTCGGTATACGCCATTGACGTTCACACCGGGACGGTGCTGTTGAACCCAAATTTTGGAACGCCGGTGTCGTATCCGCTGGGCTGCGGGAACAACGGGCCGAATGTGGGGATCAACTCGACGCCGGTGATCGACCCGAGCAGCGACACGTTGTACGTGATGATGTACACGCAGGATCAGAGTGGGCCAGCCTACCGTCTTCACGCGCTCGACCTGGGGAGCTTGACCGATAAGGTCAAACCAGAACTGGTGAAGGCGTCGCATACGCTGACCGATGGAACGACATTCGACTTCAACGCAACGTACCAGCGGCAGCGGCCGGCGCTGTTGCTCGCGAACGGCAGCATTTATGCTGGATTTGGCAGCTTCTGCGATTCTGCAGCGAATCTTTCGCGAGGCTGGCTGCTAGGGTGGACGGCGGGATCGCTCAAGCCGTTTCCATCGAACCAACTCAACGACCTGCAGGCAACCGACCCGGACACCTTCTTTCTGTCATCGATCTGGATGGCGGGGTACGGTCCGGCGACCGATGATGAGGGCAACATCCTGTTCGCGACCGGGAACTCGGATCCTGACACGTATGATGGTGTCACCAACATTCAGGAGAGCGTGGTCAAGATGTCGTCCACGCTAACGACGGTACTTGATGTGTTTACCCCGGATAATCAAGTGAGCCTGGATGACGGCGATGTGGATTTTGGCTCCGGCGGCGTGCTCGTGCTCCCCGATCAGCCGGGATCGACGCCGCATCTGGCGGTAGCGGCGGGCAAGTTCGGCACGATGTATCTGATGAACGAAGACAACCTCGGTGGTTACTCACCGCATAAGAATAACGTACTGGGTAGTTACCCTGCGGGCGCCTGCTGGTGTGGCCAGTCTTACTATGTGGATCCTTCGGATGGAGCAGCACGAGTGGTGAGCAGCGGCGGCCGGCAAGTAAGAGTGTGGAAGGTACAGACGTCGCCCAAGGTAGCGTTGACGAAGGTGACAGTGTCTCCCGCGGTAGGCGGCGGGCAGGATCCGGGATTCTTTACCACGATTTCGTCGAATGGTAATGCCGGTCCAATCATTTGGGCTCTAGCACGTCCGCCAAACTCAGGCAAGCCGCAGATTCATCTGTTTGCGTTTGATCCGGAGTCGGGTGGAAACACAATGAAACAATTGTTTAAAGGGACGGCGGGGGCGTGGCCGAATCTGGGCGGCGATGCGAACCTGGTGCCGGTAGTGGCAAACGGCCTGGTGTTCGTGGCCAGTAACCAGCAATTGCAGGTCTTTGGACTGACTGGGGCGAAGACGAAAAAGAAGTGAGTCAAAGCCGGATAGTGGGCCAGCTGCCGGTGCTGCGATCCCGCAGTTGTCTATAGACAGCGAATCCTTTTGAGCAGTTGTGAGCCCGCGGAACGAGCCACCTCTTTGGAGTTGGAGTCCCCTTGCGACCGCGCGCGCCGTCTGATATTCAAAACTGCTATTTAATCAAGCGAAAGTTTCGATGAAGATTCTTCACGAATTCCTCATGACCGGCACCTCTGCCGTTCGAGCTGTGGAAAACCTGTACAAGCAAGTTCGAAAAGCCACCTAGCGAGCGAGGTATCCGTCCTGGCGACGACAATTGCGTTTGCCTCTTAATGAATATTTTATGGTCTCATTACGAGATCTTTGCGCGCTTAGGTATCCAATGGCAGCGTACCCGATGCACAAAGCAACCAGGAAACGCCAGAGCGAGGTGCGTGACCATGGTTCCAATCGCTGGCAGACCAAGAATTAACCTCATGACACGCTCGATGATTATCGGCAATGCCTCCTGGCTAATTTCGTGATCGTCCGGACAAAAATTATCTATTGGACGACGGCGACTGGCTCCGCTTAGTTTTAGGGACACTCTGATGCCGATTATGCGTGAATGAAGTCAAGAGTAACTTCGAACCGGAAAGGTATAGAGATTAGGTTCGGTCTTGGCCTGATCGTTCTCGCCATCATTGCAGTGGCGTTCCTCGCCGGAGCTATGGTAGTGAATGCCGATACAAACCAACCCGAAAAATCAACGGTCGAAGTGGCTCCAACGTCGGCGGCTGAAAAAGCTGAACAAGAAAAGAAGCTCGCCATCGCAACGGAGGCGGCTAAGCAACTATTGCTCGCGATGGACACGGACAAGAACGGCAAGATTTCCAAGCGAGAATGGATGAAGTTTGTGGAGGAAGAGTTCAATCGGTTGGACGTAAACCATGACGGAGAGTTGGACGTCAAGGAATTAACGCAATCGCGCATGCGAGTGCATGCATATGTCGGCAAGTGACCTCGAAGGAATCGTGACTTAGGTTAGGTGACCAGGATTATGCGGGACACACCGATCGAGCGTTTCGTCGGAGCGTCCAGTTTCGAGTCGGCCAAGGGAAGCGCTTGCACGTTGCCGGTGACGAGCACCGGATAAATCGGAGCCGAAAACGACAGGTTGTCCACGGCACCAATATCTTCGCGGACGCTGTAGATGCCGTAGCCGGCGCGAATCACCGTGTCATGCTTGCCACCCACGTCGTAGGCAAAGCCAATGCGCGGTTCCGGCACCCTGGCGTACTCATTATTCAGGGCGGCACTGTTCAGCGTGCCGCGCAAGCCCGAAATACCGAACTTACTCACGCAACTTGGATACACGAAGGCATCGCCGGTCAGGTTGGCGTTCTGAGGAATCGTGTTGCCCAAATGGCAGAGATTGTCGTAGGCCGCGCCCACCCACTCCATGCGCAGCCCCAGGTTCAGCGTCAAATCTGGCCTGATCCGCCAATCGTCCTGCGCGAAAGCGGCAAAGGCGGGAATTTGGTAATCGTGATTGCCAGCGCCGCCACCCCCTTCACCAAACGTTTCCGAGCCCAACAGGAAGTTCTGCCAATAATCGAGGCCGGTGACGCCCCCAGGAACGAAGAACAACAGACCATTGTCGAGCACGGGGAGGTTGCGGCGAATCGAAGTTCGGTCGATTTCACCGCCGAAACGGAACGCGTGGTGCCCCTTCGTCCAACTGACCGTATCGAGATAGACGAAGGAGTCCGATAACGCCGATTGCAACTGGTTGGGGAAAGGCCCAATTTGCAAGCCGCTGGCGAACTGGAACCGGTACATGTTCGGCGCACCCGATCCGTTGTCGATGCCCAGCGCGGTCGGCGAAGTGCCCGGAACCGGAACGTTCTGCAGGGCGTCGCTGATCACGTTCACGCCGAAACGAAACTCGTTGATCAGGGAATTGCTGAAGGAGTGCGTCTCCGCAATGCTGCCGAACCGTCCTCGCAGTGGGATGTCGAGCGGAAAATTCAGGTTGCTGGCAACAGCCGGGTAGCCCGTCTGCACCTGTAGGTTATCGGCGCCGAACGGTTCGTACGTTTCAGAATCGGACCAGAAGAGCCGCTCGGAGAGGCGATCCTTGCCTTGGTTGAAATCACGGTCCCAGTTGGCTGTAAATTGATTATCGGTATAGCGGCCCGGAACGCTGAGAGTCACCGTGCCAGTGTTGATCACGTACTGGCCGGTGGAAGGATTCAGGGTGTAGCCAGGCGTGCCGGCGACGCTGGGAATTAGCCAGCCACCCCCTATGCCCGGCCCGAACTGAGTGCCCGGTGCCTGCAGCAGCGCCAGCGCGACTGGATCGATGGCCGTAGCTGTAGCTCCGTTACAGGCCGCGCCGCAAAAGAAGGTATTGAGCAGCGTGGCCTGATCGCGCGCGGTCGGCAGCACCGGAACGATCGCGTTGCTGACATAAGTTCCCAGAGAATCGCCGCTGCGCTGGCGCGTGCCCTGGTAGTTCACGTAGAAGTACCCGAACTTGCCCTTGGCGCCAACCGGGCCGCCCAAATCGCCGCCGAAAATATTCTGCTTGAGGTCAAAGCGTCCTATAAAGAAGTCTTCCGCATCGAGCGAGGTGTTGCGGAAATACTCCCAAAGATCTCCGTGGAAGCCGGAGGAGCCGCTCTTGAGGATGGCGTTGATGTTACCGCCACCGTTACGGCCCTGCGTAGCGTCTTAAAGACTGGTGCCGACTTTGAATTCCTGGATCGAGTCGGGGTTGGGAACCGGTGTGAACGTGAGTTCTCCAAACGAGTAGTCGGACGCTGAAACGCCCTCGATCAGATAGTTGTTGTTATCTTCCCGTCCACCGTTGACGTCGATACGCACATTGCCACGACCTAGCGCGGCAGCGCTGTTCAAGTCGGAAGAAGCTCCTGCCGACAGGTCGAGCAACTGCTGGAAGTTGCGCGTGGCCAGCGGGAGGGTGCTAACGGTTGTGGAACTGATGGCTTCTCCGGTGGTGGCATCCGTCGTATTGACTGTCTCTGCCTCGGCCTGGACTTCCACGACTTCCTTCACCGTACTGACTTTAATAACCGCGGTCATGCGCGTCGTTTCCGTGATGCGCACCACCACGCCGGGAAACTTGGTGACGGGAAAGCCCGCCGCGTTCACTTCCACCGTGTACGTGCCTACGGGCAACAGTAAGGCATTGAACAACCCGGATGCGTTGGTCGTCAGTTGGCGTAGCACTTCGCCCGTGGCTTCGCTCGTAATGCTCACCTTGGCACTCGCGATTACGGCTCCAGATGAATCCTGAACCACACCGCTGATGGCGCCCGTAGCGCCGCCTTGCGCGAACGCGAGCGAAGCGAAGGACAGCGACAGCAGCGAGAGCACAGCTAACTTTCGAGTGATCGACATAGGCACCTCTTGGTGAACGGTTCTGGCGTAGGGAAACACCGCCGACTTGAAAAACCAACCATTAAATATCGCAGAACAATCAGCTGTCAAGAGAGATTTGTTTCTGGCACGGATCCAAAAATGTGCTGCTACCAAATTCCGTATCGTGCAGAAAGGGAGGCCATATCACTGTCCTTTTTTGGTAGATATTCGGGAAATTATCCGCGGAGAGATCCGTCAAACCGTGAGCAGGTTTTAGAGTGGAAGCGAGGGGAAGGAGGCCTTTCGCTATCACCCTGGCGCTGCCGAAGTGGAGAGGAACGAAGGCCGACTTCATCGGCACGATTCTGGCGTGGTTAGGCCCGCTTGGTGACGCTACCTCTATCGTTGGGGCTCTCGCGGCCCGACTGACCGGTTGTTAACACTTCTTCTCCTTTCGACGTCTAAGATGTTGTGGGGATTTTGCGACGCATGGCCTCGAGGTCAGGAGAGAGAGTTAACCTGCTCGCGGCGGGCTGGGGACGTCGGTGTGTTAGGGAGCAATCCGCGCCTGAATTCGCCGAGGACGCGATATTAGTCAGCGCCGCGCGTGATGGGGATCGAGCGGCATTCGGGCGCCTCTATGATCGCTACGCTCGAATGGTCCACGGAGTTCTGTTGGCGAAGGCGCCTGCCTGCGAGGCGGAGGATCTCGTTCAAGAGGTTTTCTTGCTGGCGCTCCGCCGGCTGTCAACCCTGCGAGAGACAGGAAGCTTTGGAGCGTGGCTAGCGGTGATCGCTCGCAACCTGGCGAATGACTATCACCGGCGTTCTGTGCCCGAGGATCGACTGGAGGATGACACGTCCGAGAGCGAAATCAAGCAGGGAAACGTTAGGGGAGATCATCAAAGCCCGGCCGCAATTCTCGACGCGGTGAAGAGCCTACCGGACGCATACAAGGAGACGTTGATTCTGCGACTGGTCGAGGGTATGACCGGCCCTGAAATAGCTGCCCGCACTGGACTGACGCACGGCTCAGTGCGAGTCAACCTGCATCGCGGGATGCAGCAGCTCCGGGCAAAACTGAGCCCGAACGCAAGCAAAGATCGTCCCGAGAAAGAACGTTCGGAAAAAGAAAGGCCGGAACAGGCAGCGCCGTTGTCATAGATATGGATTTGGATATGGGTAACAATAAAATGGAAAACGAACCTCAGGCAAGGAGTGACAACTATTTGTGGGATGGATCTGGCGAACCCGATCCTGAGATCCAGACGCTGGAAGCTTTGCTCGGGAGTTTTCGGCATGAACGTCCCGCCCCGGTGTTTCCAGAGATTGTCCCGGACAGACGATGGACGATTCGTCCTTGGCGGCTGCGACTGTTCCCCGTTCTGGTGACGACAGCCGCCGTGGTGGCTATCGCGGTAGCGACATTTTTAGTGTACGGAAGGAAGCCGACACCGGCCGCGGTTGCGGGTTGGAATGTATCGCGCGTAGCAGGAGTACCTCGAATCGGACCGACGGCGATCAGTGAAAAAAAAGGAACTAGCCGTCTGGGCGTCGGCCAAATTCTTGAGACCGACCACCAGTCGCGAGCCAGCCTGCAGGCGGACGATGTCGGTCAGATTGAGGTGGAGCCGAACACGCGCCTGCGTCTGCTGACTATGGCTGCAGGTCTGAAGCGGATTGCCCTTGATCGCGGAACAATTCATACCTATATCTGGGCGCCTGCCGGCCAATTCGTGGTCGATACTCCATCGGCTATGACGGTGGACCTAGGTTGCGCCTACACCCTGCAGGTGGACGATTCTGGCGCGGGGCTGGTGCGCACATCGATGGGATGGGTCGGATTCAAGCTGAATGGACATGAGTCCTTCATCCCCGCCGGCGCAGCTTGCGCGACCAAGCCGAAAGTCGGGCCCGGCACGCCGTACTTCGAGGATGCTTCGTCGGAGTTCCGCGCCGCTTTAGCGAGATTTGATTTTGAAGACGGTACACCGCCGCAACGCGCGGGGGATCTGGCGATTGTGCTGGGCGAGTCTCGCAAACACGACGCACTCACTCTGTGGCATCTGCTGGCGCGCGTTGACGAGGGGCAACGAGTCTTGGTCTACGATCGGTTGCGAGAATTCGCGCCTCCTCCTGCGAGCGTCTCGAAGGAAGGAATCTTGCGTCTTGAACAGCCGATGCTTGATCTGTGGTGGAACGCCCTTGGCTTTGACGACATCTCGGTTTGGCGCCATTGGGAACGTTCGTGGTCTGGGGCAGTCACGCCGGTTCATGAAAAGTAAGCTGGAGCTGCAAGACCTCGTCATCGTTTCCACTTCCCCAAGAATTCCACACGGTTTGTTAACACTTCGCTCTCTATTGGCGTCTCTATGAACGTGGGGCCAAACCAGCGGAACCTAGTTTTGAACATCAGGAGGGTCGAGAAAATGAACTCGCGGATCAAGAAGGCTCTCTCAAGAACGGAAGCGAGATTCTGGATTCCTCGCTTCCTTGTGCTCGCCCTGTTGGCCTGCGGGTTTGCTGGCTGGCTGATCGCCGGTGAGCGGCGAGCTGCTCCTGACCTGACGGTCCACGAGTGGGGAACGTTCACTGCGATTGCGGGCAAGGATGGTCGAGGGGTGGAATGGTCGACGTTAACAGGGTCTACCGATCTTCCCCAATTCGTGGAACACATCAGCGCCGCCAATTTCAAGGCGGGGCTGCGCGGCACGATTCGCATGGAAACGCCGGTGCTGTATTTCTACTCTCCACGTGATGTGACCGTGTCGGTAAAGGTGGCCTTCTCGCAGGGACTCATCACCGAGTGGTATCCGCATGCGACTGGTGTTAAGCCCAGCGGGGTTGTGCGCAACTCCAACTTGAGCGAGCTGCAGACGGATGGAAGCATTACGTGGAATGACGTCGCCATTTCTCCGAATCTGAGTGGCGAGTTCCCGCGCGAAGTTGCGGCGGACCGCTACTACGCTGCTCGCGAGACTTCTTCGACACCACTGCGCGTCAAAACAAAAACGGGTGAGCAGCAGGAAAAATTCCTCTTCTATCGAGGAGTTTCAGACAGTCCATTGCCGCTTTCCGCCGAGCAGAACGCCGACGGCAAGTTGGTGGTCAAAAGTCTCAACGGAGGCGAAGTCCCCGCCGTCGTTCTTTTCGAGCGCCGGGGTGAACGAGTCGGCTATCGTTTCGCGGGCGCGTTAACAGATGAAACTGCGATAGACCCTCCGGCGCTGACCGGCAGCGTAGAAGCTCTCTGCGGCGAACTGGCAGGGATTCTCGTCGGTCAGGGTCTTTATCCAGACGAAGCCCACGCCATGGTGGAGACTTGGCGGGACTCCTGGTTCGAAGAAGGCAGCCGCCTGATTTACATCGTGCCGCGCCGATTCATCGACAATGTTTTGCCACTCACCATTAATCCCGCACCGGGACAAATTGTGCGCGTTTTTGTTGGCCGGCTTGAAATCGTGACACCTTCCACCGCGAGGGCCGTAAAAACAGCCGTTGCTTCTAACGATGAAATCACCCTAAATAAGTACGGCCGCTTCCTGGAACCGATTCTCCAGACCGTGAGGGAGGAGCACCCGGGAGATAACTCGAAAACGCCAAAGTGATGCGTGACTGATTCCCTGAAACCAAGGAATTCGTAACGTCAGCAATCCGCAGGACGATTTCGGCCATTAATGTCGTCCTTCGCTTCCTAAAAGCACGTTGCGCCCATGGTCAGTTGCCTGTTGACGCCCTGCGTCAGCGTTTGCGGCCCGGGAAGCCCCGGGCCGCAGTCATCAAGATTGCTAATTCACCGTCTGCGCGACCGCCGGCGAGATACTAGAGTTGTTGTTGCTGTCGCTCGCGTAGGTTGCGGTCAGCGTCCTTGGCCCCGCAGTATTGAAGGTCACCGAGCAACTGCCCGAGCCGCTTGCAAGTTTTCCCGTGCAACTTTCCCCGGTGCTGGCGTTTACCGTTACGCTGCCCGTCGGCGCTTTATAGTCCGTCGTCGGCGTCACGGTGAAGTGCACCTTCACCGCTTCCCCGGTTGTCGAGGGATTGGGAAGGTTGCTGGTAATCGCGGTGGTGGTGCCAACTTTATTGACCACTAGCGTCACGCTGGCGGTTGCGTCTGAGTCGTCGGTGGGGTTCGCGGGTTTAAACGTGGCAGACAGATTGTAGGTCCCCGCGCTTAGCACCTTACCCGCCGCCGGTGAATACGTGATGCTGCCGGCAACGTTGGCGGTCGCATCCAGTTGGGCTGCGCTCAGTGGTGTCCCGTAAGGAATTGCTGCCGGCGTAGGCCAGGTGATTGTGCTGACTAATTTCTCCGCCGTTGTGATCTGTGTCGCTGAGGCGGCCAAGTAGTAGTTGTTCCCCGCCCACTTCGCGGTCATGGTACAAGTCCCCGTGCCGCTCGTCATCGTAACGGTGTCGGCGCTGATCGAACAGGCGCCGGCCACCGTGATAGTGGGAGTGATACCCGTATTCGACGTTGCTGCCACCGTGAAGCTGGACTGGTAGGGAGCAGAAGCTGGGGCACCCGTGAAGGTCACCGTCTGTGAAGCCTTCGCCGCTTTTGTAATTTGTGTGACGGTCGGCGCAGCCAGATAGTCGCCGTTGCCTGACTGGTTTGCGATCACCGAGCAAGTCCCTGTGCTCTTCGTCATCGTAAACGTCGCCCCCACATTGGTGCACACGCCGGCGCTGCTGAACGTGACCGGCAAACCTGAGCTGGCACTTGCCGCAACCGTGAAGCTGCTGTTGTAAGGTGCTTGTGCGGGAGCACCTTCAGTAAACGAGATCGTCTGACTGGCCATGGTGGCTGTAACCGTCTGTGTAACCGTGGACGCAGCCGCGTAGTTACTATTACCCGCCTGGTTTGCGATCACCGAGCACGTCCCGGTGCCGCTGGTCATCGTATAGGTTGCACCCACGTTGCTGCACACGCCAGTGCTGCTGAACGCTACCGACAAACCTGAGCTGGCACTTGCCGCAACCGTAAAGCTGCTGTTGTAGGGGGCTTGTGCGGGAGCACTTTGAGTGAACGCGATCGTCTGACTGGCCATGGTGGCTGTGACCGCTTGTGTAGCTGTGGGCGCAGCCGCGTAGTTATTATTACCTGCCTGGTTTGCGATCACCCAGCACGTCCCGGTGCCGCTGGTCATCGTGTAGGTCGTACCCACGTTGCTGCAGGCCTCGGAACTTGTGAATGTCACGGGGTTCCCACTTGCGCCACCCGTCGCCACCACGATGAAGCTGCTGTTGTAGGTTGCGCTCGCCGGAGGATTGACAGTGAACGTGATGGTCTGCGTCGCCTGGCCTGTGCCTTGCAGTGCGATGCTCTGACTGGCCGACGGACTAGCGTTTAGTGCGTTATCGGTGAATGTCGCCGCGGCCGTGAGATTGCCGGCACTCTGTGGCTCGAAGCTGATGCTGAGATTGCAGGTTGCTCCCGGCGCCAGCGAGAAACTGGTGGTGCAATCCGCTGGCGTGCCCGAGCCCGCGACCTGGAAAAAGTTTGGTCCGCCGGCGACCAGTCCCGGAGTAACGGCATTCAGCGGCTGGTTGCCGACGTTTTGAATGGTGACCGACTGCGGACTGTCGCCGCTCGTGCCACCTACCACGGTAGTTGCAAAGCTCAACGCTGGCGGCTGCGCACGCTGCACCTCCACCACCCGGTTGTTGGATTGATCCGCGATGAAGACATCGCCCGCTCCATCCACCGTTACACCGTACGGTTGGTTCAGTCCGCTGCCCACGGTAGTCTGGGCGCCGCCACCCGCCGGAACTTCCACCACCTGGTCGAGTCTGACATCCGCGATGAAGACATCGCCCGCTCCATCCACTGTCACACCGGCCGGGTAAATCAGTCCGGTGCCCACGGTGGTCTGGGCGCCGCCACCGGCTGGAACCTCTACCACCCGGCTGTTGCCGGTATCCGCGATGAAGACGTCGCCCGCTCCATCCACCGCCACAGCGTTCGGGACACTCAGTCCGCCGCCCACGGTGGTCTGGGCGCCGCCACCGGCCGGAACCTCCACCACCCGATTGTTGTTGCTATCCGCGATGAAGACGTCGCCAGCTCCATCCACCGCCACACCGAACACATAAGATAGTCCGCTAGCTGGCACCGTGGTCTGGGGGCCGCCACCGGCCGGAACCTCCACCACCCGGGAGTTGTAAGTATCCGCGATGAAGACATTGCCCGCTCCATCCACGGCCACACCGTGCGGGTCATACAGTCCGTCTGCTGGCACCGTGGTCTGGGGGCCGCCACCGGCCGGAACCTCTACCACCCGATTGTTGCCGGTATCCGCGATGAAGATATCGCCCGCTGCATCCACCGCCACAGCGAACGGGGAATACAGTCCGCTGCCCACCGTAGTCTGGACGCCCGGTCCGAATGTGATCGCCGGTCCCTGGCCTATGCCCTGAACCAGGGTGGTGACCAGGACGTTCCCAGAGCTGTCGGTGAGTTGCACCGCGCCCATGCGCAATCCGGGCGCCAGCGGGGCAAAGGTGACCAGCCCGATGCAGGAGGCTGGACTTCCAGTGCAGGTGGTGCTGGCCAGGGTGAAATCTAGATTGGGTGCGCCTTGGGTTACAACCTTCACCGGGCTGGCGCCGAACGTAGTGCCGGGGTTGATGTTGTATTGCAGCGTGATCGTGTAGCTGCAAGGAGCGGGAGTTGTCTGCCCAGCCGGGCAGACGTTCGCCGTCGGCACCTGCGTCAACTCAAAGGCTCCAATGTCGCAGCCAGAACCCTGCGGACGCGTGATGCCGCGCTGGTCGCTCGAGACCAGATTTCCGAAGGCGTCGCTGCATGCGCTGAGCGGGATCGCGTCCACGGCCGAACTGGTAGCGAGCAGCGCAATGGTCTGGGTGGGGCCACCGTTGTTCTGCAAGCCACTCGGATCAAGCCCGGCGGAGGTGTTGTTCTGGTCCCCGGTCTGGGTAAGGAAGCCGCAACTGCTGTCGTCAGACAGGTTGTATCCAGCGGAAGTTGCGGTGCCACCATAAACGTAGCAGTTTCCACCTGCGGGCTGACCCGCCAGAAGTGTGCTCTTCAGCGTCAGCGTGCCGCCGCTAAGGATGCCGCCGCCCTCACCGCCGGAGTCGGAGTTGCCGGAGATGGTGCTGTTGCTCACCGTCAGCGCGCCTTTGTTAAAGATGGCGCCGGCGTAATAGCTGGAGTTAGAGGCGATGGTGCTGTTGCTCACCGTCAGCACGCCAGCGTTCCAGATGGCGCCACCGAAACCGCCGGAGTTGCCGGAGATGGTGCTATTGCTCACCGTCAGCGTGCCTTCGTTGTTGATGCCGCCGCCCCAAGTGCCGCCGTTGCCGGAGATGGCGCTGTTGCTCACCGTCAGCGTGCCATAGTTCGCAATGCCAGAGTAACAGCCGCCGTTCTCTATCGTCACGCCGGATATGCTCGCCGTAAACCCAGGTTCAATCAGCAACACGAGGCATGCGTTGGTGCCGCTGATGGCCAGATTGGCCGCGCCCGGACCGCTGATGGTCAGGTTCTGCTTGATTTCGAGAGGGTTATAGTTTTCATAGCCTGTAGTGAGCGTAATGGTGCCGCTGACACTGAAGTTAATCGTGTCGCCGGAAGCCGCGGCGGCAATGACCGATCGTAGCGTCCCCGGTGAGCCGTCATCGGCGAGACTGGTGACCGTGTCGGTCGCGGCGAAGCCAGGCACGGCAGCGCTGAGGGCGAGCAGGCTCGCCGCCAGCGCGTGCAGCGCGAAGCGCCTGAAAATCCCAGCGATCGTTGCCTGGAGAGAGCGTCCCCGCACCGCGGCGGCAAGGGGCAGGGAGTTCATGAGCGCAGACAGAGAGCGTTGGTGAGCCATAATTCGGTAATCTCCTGGGCGCGGTTCCGCGCCGGAAAAACTAATGCACAAAAACTTAATAGCGAGAGGCAAATGTGTTCGTTCTCGAACTGGCAAATTCTTGACCCCAACTGATGTCATCGCCCGGCACCGTCATGACAGGTTCCTCGAAACTCGATGATTAGCGCGGATTGCAGCTGCCATCGAGCGACTGTCGAAATCCTAGAATCCGCAGTAATGCGGGGGGAATAATGTCGTGAATCTCGTGGGGATGGAGGGAGGAAATTCCCGTCCACTATGCCACCGGTGTTGGTGTCGCGGAATGGCCTAGAGTGGCTACTTTATGGCACAAGGGTTAGCGCTAATGGCACAACGGTTACTGTTACCACTGCTCGCGAGCGGTGCCCTCCGGGGCGTTCCACATCATCTCATTCTGGTGTCCGCGCGAGGGCCAGCAAAGGGAAATCATTGCGAATGCGGCTGAACCCGTTGATTTTGGCGCTTTCACGACGGACCTTCATCTGCCGGAGGCAATTGTCGCCGAAATGTTCAAAAGAATTAACTTTTCGTTGATGGCCTGATTACATCGGTTCCAGAAGAGACTGCAGCTCATGCTGAATCCATTTTAGGTTCTTGCCATCCTGGAAGCCTGCCTTGAACTCTTCGAGATTCTTATAGAGCACGACGGTTGCGCCAGCGGGGACCGCCGCGCGCAACTTCTCTTTGGCAGCCTTTGGCGTGTTGGTCTCGAAGAGTTCATTATCAAGCCGAAATTTCTTCGCCTGAATCCTTGGCAGCCAGTCGAGCGGCTCAAGCGCGGCTGCTTTCTTTAAGAATTCCGGCTTCACGTATTCCGCTCGTTCGTCCTTCGGCACGAAGGGAGAGGTAGCCATCCAGGTTGGCCAATCGCCCCAGGGCTCCAGAGCCTCCAACACCTTAATGCGCGGGTCAACTGCCGAAGCCATGATCGCGATGCTTGCTCCCGACCCTTGCGCGAACATTCCTACACGGTTCATGTCGAGATCGTCGCGCGCAGCCAGATAGTTCAGTACCATTTGCACGTCGTGGGCCGATGTCGCCAGGCATTCCTGCAGTTCGCTGATGAACCACTCCTTCATTGGACGGTCGTGATAGCGGTGTCCGGTGAGAGCGGAAACAAAGCCTACAGCTGCAAATCCGTTCTTAGTCACGAGATCTTCGTAGTCGTCCCGCTTGAAGATTTCGGTATCCGTGGGATAGCCATATAGGTACAAGATGACCGGGGGCTTCTTGGCTCCCTTGGGTCTCATTACATAAAGGTCGATTGGATCGCCCGATCGCCACTGTAACTGCACCAACTCTACAGTGTACTGGGGCTTTTCAACGACAAATCCAGCTAACGGTCGAGCCGGCACAAGATGGCTGTTGGTCAGCGCAGGCGAGGTCCAGTCTTCCTGCACATCCAGAAAACGATGGTCGGCTGGATCGGCCGTGGGCAGAGATGCCGGCAGAGGTTGAGCGACACTTGTCCCCGCCAAGAGTAAGAGTGTGTTCCCGAGAGCAACCGCTCTGATGAATTTGAATAGGAGGCAATTCGACATCGTACTTCCCAGGATTCGGAATCTACGTCAGGCAATGCAATCCTCTTACAGAGAAAGGGCGGCCCGTTGAACGGTCCGCCCCATACTAAGTGAAACAGATTGGGTCTACTTAGGTCTAGTCACACAAGTCGGGAAGTCAGCGTTAACATCTTGTGTGGTGGTTTTCCCCGAAGCGAGGATGCAGCCACCCATGTCGCCGCCCGCCTCGGTTGTCCCTTTGTCAACCGGAGCTGCGCCAATGAGAGTGCCGGCTCCGTCGTACTGTTGATAGTGCGAGCGCAGGTACAGGAGCCCAGGATCGGTGATCCCACCAGCTGTCGTCTTCTTAAACGGAATATAATCTGGAACGGAAGTGACAACGAACCCCTGCGAGTGTGTTACCAGAGACGTTGCAAACGTCAGCGGTGTTCCGTTGCTAATCAGGCGCAGGACCGACCATGAGTGGTAAGTGCCATTGCGGACGTTCGGGAAGGAGAGCCCGCCAGTCCAGATATCTTTTTCCGAGCAGGGAAAAGCTCCGCTGCAAGTTGCGGGCAGATTGGCTGCTCCAGGCACGGTGCCGCCTCCGGGCTGCCCGGGATCGCCCCCGGAGTACGAGGCGAAAATCGGGTCGACGCCGTTCAGCTGAATGTAACCGTAGGCAGCTTGGTTGGCGATGGAACTCACGTTCCCGTAGCTGAAGAAGGTGTAGGCGAGGCCGTCCAGGCTGATATTCTTGTGGGAGTTCAGGACCCACTTGACCACTTCACCAGTGCCAATCCCGCGATACCGTGCGCCGGCGCCTGCCACGCAAGTTCCCGACTGGCCATTGAGTGGGTTATTGACTGGAGCGTCCACGTTGGCTTCCTGGCTGTGGCCTATAACCGGGCCTCCTCCAGTGCCGGTGTAGATGGTGGGTTTGCGCATAACCGTCGCTTCCGTAGTGTTGTATGTGCCTGACAGTGGCTCACGCAGGAAGATGCCAATTCCACCGGCGGTCAGACCGAAAGCGCTGGCGTCGCAGGTCGCTCCCGAAAACGCCTCCTGAAGTTGAACATCGGTGGCGTTTTGCAGGCTTGCGAGTGCGGCCGAACGCGCATCGACGAAGACGATGGGAGCAGCTCCAACCTCCAAAACCGAATAGGTTGGTATAGCCGTGCCAGTGATCGGATCGACGCCCTTGATGTTGAAAGACAGAACGTTAGCTGTAGCGCTGCTGCCAGGGTAGCCGCTCTTGATCGGGGTTCCCACGTATGCACCAGATGAGAGGCCAAGGCCATTCGCCGGACAAGCACCGGAGGCGTTGACTGAGTTGTATCCAAGGCCGTCAAGCCCATCGCTGGCGGCACCGCCAAAGGTTCCGGCGCCCAGTGCCGAGTTTACGCGGCACGCAGCGAACTGCGCATCTTCAGGACGGATGTCCGTGGCTGCCACAGTAACTGGGGTCCCGGTAGAAAAGAAAGACGAGACGACTGACGGCAAAGCCGTGTCGGCACCCCAGAGCGCAGTCGAGATCTGACCCGAACCACTACCCGTGAGGTTCGTTGCTGAAGCGATTACCGTGCAATGAGGTTGAGCGAAGTAGCAACGGTCTCCTACGACGGAATCAACTTTATTGAAAGACCACACCTTGGTGGCGCCGGGATTCCAAACGATCCAGATGGTGCCCGCGTCAACGTTGGCGGGTGACGTGCGAGTGTCGTTAAGATCTACAACGTTGGAAGCGCTTGTCCAGTGTCCACCCTGTATTCCCTTCACGGTAGCGCAAGGGAGAGTCGGGCAGGCCAAGCTGTAAGCGCCCAAGGCCATTGTTTGCCACATGGCCGACGAGCCCGCAATCGTTACCTCAATTGTTGTTGCTGCATGTGCTAGAGGCACGAGGCCCACGATCACGGCGAACATCAGCACCGCGAAAATCGGTTTCATACGCGACATAAGTATTGATTCCTCTCTTTGGTTTTTACCCTAATTTGTTGCACATGTGGCGTTGTGCCACACGCCGGCGAGTAACCACTAGCAAACTTGCGACACTTTGTGCTCAAGCAGGTCAGTGCCATTGGCTGCGTGAGCTGTACACACAACTCGCCGCAGCGAAGCTTGAGTTGCAGCCGAAGTCTACCTGTTCAACTGCCGGGCAATATTAAGGTTTTGTGACAAGTTAGTGAAAATCCCTTAACGTAGGCAGCGCAGACGACGCATCAGTTGGGGGTTCTAGCGCTGTCTTCGATCCTAAGATGATGACCATGAAAGACGTTTCAGACTTTCATGGTCTTTCTTGAGTGGGGCTTTGGCTGTGGAAAACGAAATTGGATCACTTATTAAGTGAAGAGCCGGCAAAATTCATATTGCCTTAACCTTGGAGTAGCGCACCGCCATATACAATCCGCGATTGCCGTTGCATTCCTTAAAAGCCCATTACTCCGGAGCGGTACGTGTGTCATCCTCTGCGCCTTGTGCTGTTTTTCGCTTCATCAGCATTCTGACGCTGGTGTTTCTTGGCCTGTCTTTTAGTTTCGGCCAAGAGCAAGCGAACACGGTAACCGATAAGGCCGCTATCAGCGGGAAGGTGACCGATCAGACTGGTGCCGTCGTGCACGATGCAAAGGCGGTGCTCACCAGCGTTACGGGGGCGAGACTTGTAATTCCGGTCAATGACAAGGGCGTATATTCCGTCACCGGACTTCATCCGGGGACTTACACGTTAACCGTAGCGGCAGACAACTTTGCTGAGACAGTCTTCGCCAACATCAACCTGACGCCGGGCAAGAAGTTGACGCTGGATGCCGCCCTGAAGCCAGCGAGCGCCAAGCCAGCAGTCGAAACGGGTGCCACAGAGCAGGCGGAACAAAGCGCCGCTCCTATCCCGGCGCAGACCGCTCAGAAAATTGCGGGCGGCAAGGGCGCGATCAGGGGGATGGTGACCGACCGGACCGGAGCCGTCGTCACCGATGCGAAAGCGCTGCTGACGAGTACTTCTGGTGAAAAGCTTGAAACCCAGGTCAATGGTAAGGGGGTGTATTCCTTCACCGGCCTTGAGCCCGGCACTTACGCGCTAGTCGTATCGGCTCCCAATTTTGCCAACATGCCTTTTGACAATATCACGCTGACCAGTGGCCTCGAATTAACTTTGGACGCTTCGCTGGAGCCGGCTGGCTCGAAAACCGAAGTGAACGTAGAGTCCGGCGGCGTGGGGACGGTGGAGACTGAGAGCTCCACTGTCTCCGGCACGATCACGCAAAAGGAAGTGGTGTCGATTGGACTTAACGGCCGTAATTTCACGCAACTTATTGCGCTCGCGCCCGGCGTCAGTAATCAGACCGGGCAGGATGAAGCAAAAGTAGGAGTAGTGGGGAGTGTGAAGTACAGCGTGAATGGAGGTCGCGTCGAGTACAACACTTTTGAGGTTGACGGCAGCGACGTGCTCAACACCGGCCTGAACGGCGCCTCGAGCACGCTCATGGTTTACCCCAGCCTGGATGCTATTCAGGAAGTCAAGGTGCTCACTTCCAACTACGGCGCTCAGTATGGGCGTACGGCATCCGGGACGGTACAGGTAACTACCAAATCGGGAGCTGCTAAGTGGCATGGAAACCTCTACGATTTCATTCGGAACGAAGCTTTCAACTCGCGCAATTTCTTTGACGTCGAATACACAACTCCACCGCCCCTTGGGCAAATCTGCTGCGGGCCGACGTTTGGTAACAAGGCCCCCCTCTATCGCCGCCAGGATTTCGGAGGTACGATCGGCGGTCCGCTCACCATCCCGGGTGTTTTCAACACGAAAAGAAACAAAACGTTTTTCTTCTACTCCGAGGAATTCCGCCTGGAGAAAACTCCCACCGAGTACAACCAGGCGGTGCCGGGGTTGAAAGAACGCGGGCTGATCTCGACGCCGACGGGAATACAAAAGAATTTGCAAACGGATCCTGGCACTGGAGTGGTTTTCCAGGATTTCGATTTCAGTGACGTGTGCCCATTAAACTCGGGAACATTTGTTCGTACGCAGTTCCCTGACTGCCCGTCGGTGTCACCGGGATCGAGTGCTGGAACTCTAACCCCTCAACCGCACTTGCAAGGAGGCGGTGGCTTTTCGCCCGCCGCCACCAGTGTGGATAAGAACGCGTTAGCCATCCTGAGCTCGAACCTGATCCCCCTGCCCAATGCCCCTTATGGCTGCAATTTCAGCTTGGCCAATTTCAACCCCGCCAGCCCCGACCCAAGCGATCCTAACCATTGTTACAACGCCGCTGTTTCTCCTTCGACTTACTGGCGCGAGGAGTTATTTCGCATCGATCAGGTAATGACCGACAAAATCAAGCTGTCGTTTCGCTACATCCACGACGCCTGGGATACTACGGTATTGACGCCGCAGTGGGGCATTGTGCAGGACACGTTCCCCACCGTGCAGAACCGCTTCTTTGGGCCAGGCACAAGTCTGGTGGCGCGAGTTACCGACACCATATCTCCAACGCTGTTGAACGATGTTGTCCTCAGCTACACCGATTCGAATATCACTCTGACTGACCAAAATGGACCGGGCGGCGCCCAGTTCCAGCGCAATCCCACGCTTGATCAGCCGCTCGTCGCTGACCCTTCAGCCTCCGGACAGTGCAATCCCACTCTCAGCGTTGACCCGGCGACCGGTTTCCCGCAATGCGCCCTAGGTCACATTTTCAACAACGGCTTTGGCGGAAAGATGCCGGGTGTCAGCCTTCTAGGAACGAATGCGGCTTATGGCGGCAGAGGCTTCGCCGCTGATCCCGCTTACATGCCGTGGAGCCACACCAATCCGACTTACGCAGTGCGCGACGACGTTGGCAAAGCGATCGGCAAGCACACGCTCCAATTCGGCGCACAGTACGTGCTTTCCCAGCGCAATCAAGACAACAACGCGATCGGCGCAGCCTCCGGTGACGTACAAGGTCTTTTGACCTACAGCAATCTTGCGCACAGTACAGGAAATGCCTTCGCTGATTTCCTGGTTCAGAACGTCGATCCGTTGGGGAATCCGGCTGGCTTTATTCAGAGTTTTACTCAGGATTCTGCTCAGCATCGTTATTATCAGCGTTACCAGCTCGCTGAGCCTTACTTCCAGGATGACTGGAAGATAACTCACCGGCTTACTCTGAACCTTGGTCTGCGAGTAAGTCTGTTTGGCACTTATCGGGAGAAGGACCGCAACGCATGGAACTGGGAGGCTGCACGATACAAGCCCAAGCAATTTACGGTTGACCCGGTGTATGGCGAGCTTCTTAACGCCGGGAATCCGGTGCCATTCAATCCAGTCACCTTCCAACTGGATCCCACCGTGGTGAGCGACTTGGGCCTGGTTCGATGCGGATTTAACGGAACGCCGGCAAGCTGCATGAGTGGGCATCTGTTCAACCCCGCGCCGCGGATTGGTTTTGCCTGGGACCCGTGGGGCGACGGCAAGACGTCGATCCGCGGCGGGTATGGCATCTTTTTCGAGCACGGCACCGGCAACGAAGCTAATACCGGCTCCCTCGAGGCGAGCGCTCCGGTTGTTCTGAGCATGACGCAACCGCTGCCTGTCAGCTACCCGTGTATCGGTGACGTTGGGTACGGACCTGCGTTTGACCCCAGCAACAGCGCATGTGCGAGCGCTAGTGGAGGATCCGCGCCTCCGTCCGGCAGCGCCTTTCCTCCCGACGTCACTTCAATTCCAACCAAAGCGATTTGGCCCTACGCTCAACAATGGAGTTTCGGGATTCAGCGAGAGCTGCCCAGCGCTTTTGTAATCAACCTGGCTTATGTGGGGAGCAAGGGAACGCATTTAACCATCGAACGTCAGCTCAACCAGCTGCCCCCGCTGCCGGCAAGCGAGAATCCTTTCGGGCCGAACGAGCCACTAACCATCACGGATTGCAACGTTCCTCCGGGAGGAGGAACCCAAGGTATCGGAAACGCCCCCGGAGATGGCAAGACTCCGTTTCTTCTGGAGAACGGAACGCTGGTGACGCCGCAAAACCCCGCCTACATGTATTTGCAGGCAGCTTGTACGAATACTTACACGCCCAACGTAAATTCCCTCCCGGGACGCCCTTACCCAGGCTTGGGGAGAATTTTCTCGCTGCAGAATGTGGCCAATTCGAGTTATCACGCGCTTCAGAGCACAATGCGACACACCAGCGGATCGCTCACACTCGGAATCTCGTACACTTATAGCCACTCTCTCGACGATGCTTCGGATCGAAGCGATCCGGTGTTGGTCAATTCTTACGACCTGCGGGAGAACCGGGCCAGCTCGAATTTTGACGAACGTCATCTGGCCACAATCAGCTACGTGTATCAACTGCCGCTGAAGGATTTCCCTCGCCACTTCATGGACTGGGCCAACGAAGTTCCGAAGGATGCGAACGCGCCCCCGGCAAATTGTTGCTCCGCGCTCGCGAATCAGCTTCTCGACGGTTGGGAAATTTCCGGAGTAACGCTTTTTCAGTCGGGCACGCCGTTCACCGTGATCAACAGCGCCGGCAATACCGGCATTTCCCTGACCGACAACGCCGGAGTTTCCAGCGGGCTCGGCATCGCTGCGTCCTACCCCGACGTCGCAAAAGGATTGGCCGCGCCCTTCAACAATTCTCAAAGCTTTGGCCCGCTCATCGGAAATCCTTCGCAATTTGTGGCTCCGCGGGGTCTCACCTTCGGAGACGCTGGGCGAAACTTCCTGAATAATCCGGGGCGCACGAACGTCGACTTGGCATTGCTGAAACATTTCAAGATCCGGGAATCCGGCCAGCTTGAGTTCCGCGCTGAGGCCTTCAATGTTTTCAATCACACTCAGTTCCGGATCTACGATCCCGACAATCCGGGCAGCACTGGAAACAACATAATCAGTTGCTATGCCGGCCCTTTGTATTCCGCCGGGTTTAGAGGCAGCGGCGCCGATTGCGTTACCGGGGCTTCCTTTCTGCATCCGCTGGATGCGCATCGGCCTCGCACCATACAGTTTGGTCTCAAACTAGGTTTTTAGGAAGTGGAACATCATGGAGACATTAACTAAAGATCGAGCACGACGCCGCGCAAATCATAAACGGAGTTGGCCGCGGTTTGGCGGAAGACACACTAAGACTGTGTGGGTTTTGTTGGTGGCCGGCACGATGATGCTTTCGGCGTGCGGAGGCGGCAATTCTTCGACCGGCGCGCAGAACAATCTAACTCTTTCGGGCAACTGGCAGTTCACGATGGGGCCTCCCCCCGACGGTTCGTTCCTGGGTGGCCTGCAGGGCGGGTTCTTACTGCAAGACAGTGGCGCGGTGACGGGAGCCGCGGTCTACGCCGTCTCGCTGCCGCAACTAACGTTCCCGTGCAACAGCGGATCGGCTGCGGTCACCGGAACGATCAGCGGCCAGAACGTAACCCTCACGGCAGTGGCCGGCACACAGACTTTCATGCTCACCGGAATGCTGAGTTCGGGCGGCTCGACCGTCGTGGGTACTTACACGTCAACCGCCGGCACAGCAGCCGACGGTGCGCCTTGCGGAACTGCTCAAACGGGACTGCAATGGAGCGCAATCTCCGTGCCGCCGATCACGGGGCCGATTCAGGGGAGCTTTCACAGCACGGGCGGCAGCGCGGGCCTGAACAATCAAGATTTCATCGTGTCGGGGGCGCTCTCCCAAGGAGAGAACATCGGCGCCAGCAACGCGACAGTAACGGGCACTTTGACATTTCTAAATCCGACAACCAATCTTAGCGACTATCCTTGTTTCTCTGTGGCCTCAGTCAACGGCCAAATCAGCGGCAATTCTGTCATTCTGCAGATCATCAACACGAACGGATCGATTGCCGGTCAGATTGGTGCACCCGCCGGTTCATTTGGAAGTACAGGCGTTAATCCCGTTACCTTCGACTCCGTGCACGGCGGTTACATTCTGCACGGGCCTCAACCAACCTACTTAGTGGCCACAAATGCCTGCCCGGGCAGCCTTGCTAACACAACTGTGGCTGGAGACGCGGGGAACATCTGTCTGGGGTTGGGAAGTGCAACCGCTTGCCAGCAGCCGGTCACGCTATCTCCCGCGGTCATAACCTTCCCCGCTCAATTGTTGGGGTCGGCTGCCACGACGCAGACGATCACGCTGACCAATAACTCCAGCTCTACTCTGAATGGTCTGACCTTGAATTTCAGTAACAACGGTACCTATCTATTTGGCGGCCAGAGCGATTTCAACGGTCTGCCTAGCTTTTCCGAGACCGACGCTTGCGGCGTCGGAGGTGTCCCAACGCAGGGGCAGCCTTTTTATCTCACTGCCGGCCAGTCTTGTTCCATTACTGTAACCTTTTCACCTCAGGAAAGCTGCCCATGGCTGCCCTTCGGAAATCCGCCGTCCACCGCTGGATCTGCGCCGGAATGGTGCCCGTTAGCTGCTCAAGCCGTGCAGGTAACAGTGAACAGCCCCGTGAGCGCGGACAACGATACTGCGTTTACTGTGCCCATCACGGGCCTCGGGCTCAGCGCCATCGAACCCTCAACTCCTGAACTCGATTTCGGTGCGGAGGAACAACTGAATCCCCCCGAAGCGAGCCTTCCGCAAATGCTGTCATTCACCAACAATAGTGGGTATCCACTGCAGATCCTGAGCCGAGCGCCATGCGTGAATCAAACCGCAACTAGCCACACCACGCTCCCGTCCCCACGACTAGCCAACAGCCCAGTGGCTGGGCTGCAAGTGGTTAGCAATGACGTCTATCAGATTACTCCCGATCCCGGCACCACCCCGCCCACCGTCTTCTACCGTTGCGACAGCGATCCTGGCACCAAGCTACCAAATTTCCAGATCTCATCGGATACGTGCACGGGGACCTTGCTCGCTCCTCAAGCCAGTTGCAGCCTGCAAATTACATATGTACCGCAGCCGAATACCAACATAAACAGCGGTCTGGATTACTTTCTGGAGTTAAACACAGTGCAGTGTTATGGCGCGATAGCGTCCGACTGCGAAATCGATAGCGGACGTTTTCCCGTGGAATTGAAAGCCAACATACCAAGCCCACTGCGAATGTCTCCCAGCGCAGGCCTGGATTTTGGGAACCAGGCAGTAGCCAAATCCAGCAGCCCTTTGCTGATTACTCTGCTCAACGATCCAAATCTGGCGAGCCCACAAACAGTAACGTTCGTCGGCAAATTTACGGTACAAGGCAACTACTCTGAGACTGACGATTGCCCGGTAACGCTGGTGCCCGGCAGCAGTTGCACTCTGACCATAATGTTCAAACCCAGCATCGTGGGATTCGACCCTGGAATGATCATCATTAATTACTCGCCGGAACCAAACGGCGCGCCCCAAGTTATATACCTGCGGGGCACGGGGCAATAGCTCGCGGAGGCTTGTTCTTCGTGTGGGAGCTGGCGGTCAGGACGATGTAACTCGATTCAAGGAGGTACGCAGTGGCGGCTAAACGATGGATTCTTTTTCTTCTACCGGCGGCAATGATTTCATCATTTGCCGGATGCGGAGGAAGTAACACGAATGTACAAAATCCTCCTCCGCCACCGCCGGCATCTAAGGTCTCCATCGCTTTTCAGCCCGAGCCCTCAGGATCGCTAGCCGTTGGCTTCTCCGAAAATCTCACTGCGGTGGTTAGCAACGACCCAAACAATTACGGAGTAGATTGGTCTCTGACATGCCAGAACCCACCCAACTGCGGCTCGCTGAGCGTTCCGCACACCGCCAGCGGCATAGCTACAACCTATACCGCGCCCTCAACCATTTCCACAAGCACCATGAGTGTCGAAATTGTGGCTTTCGCGACTGCAGACCACTACCAAAACGTCGTCGCTCCGATCGCGATCTACACGTTTGACAACAGCATCAAGGGCACTTACGTTCTCCAAGCCCAAGGAGTTGACTCTAGCTTTAACCCATACCAGTTTGCAGGAGTGATCGCCCTCGACGGCAACGGGAACATTACGTCAGGTGAGCAAACGGTCAACTTTGTGGATCCAGCCTTCGGCACCTTGGTAACTAAGATGGATACCAATCTCACCGGCAGTTACTTCCTCGGCAGTGATGGACGGGGAACAATTACTATCAACCCGAACAACGACACCGACATTGGCACAGAAAGCTTTAGTGTCGTGTTTCTCTCGAGTTCCACAGCTTCACCACCCGCTCCTTCCAAGGCATTGATTGCCGCATTCTCGACGAACACTCTTACCATCTCTGCCGCCGGAACCATGGATTTGCAGACCAGCACCGTCACGGCACCCTCAGGTGGCTATGCCTTCGCGGTTAGCGGTGTTGAGATTGCCAAAATGTTTCCGCTGGCCGTCGGCGGCGTTCTTAACATTGATTCGCCTGACACAATCTCGGGAAACGGCAGCGTGAGCGATGAGATCCTCGAGTTCAAAGTGACTGCAGGCGTGGTGGTTTCAGGTACACTCACGCCCCCCGATTCATTCGGCGGTGTCACCATGAATCTAACCGCCCATTTTAGCCCGAATAATCCGCCTGCCAAGATCCAGTTCACAGGCTATATCGTCGACAACACCCACATAAAGCTGATCGAGAGCGACAACAGCTCCGGTACCGGCTTTGGCTCGACCGCTGGACTTGCTATCGGTCAAGGAGATGCTACTGGCACCTTTACAGACAACGGGTCGTTCTCCGGGACGTACGTGTTCGGTCTCTCTGGAGTTGACCTCAGTAGTGGGAATATCGACCCGTCTACCTTGACTGCAGCCGGCGTATTCACCGCCGATGGCAGCGGCAACCTGACCAATGGATTCACCGACACTTTCTTGCTGCTAAATACTGTTCAAGGAACGAGTGCTCAGCCACAAACGGGCGCCCAGATTAGTGCCTCTTTCGGGGGAACGTATTCTGTCGACTCCAGCGGAACCGGTCGCGCAAGCTTGACCGTCAACAACTTCAACCCCAACCCAAAATTTGGATATCAACCCGTAATCTTTTTTTATCTCACTGGCAACGGGAACCCGCCGCTGGTCCTCGAGGGCGGGGACACCCATTACCCATCCGTTGGAACGGGAATCGCTTACCCGCAGTCGGCCGCACCTCTCACATTCAGCGGCGACTACGGGTTTAGTTTCACCCAGCAGAATGGCAGCGAAAACGACGGCACCGCGCAGATGGATGCGAACCCGGCGGCCATGCCCGCCTCTTTGTCCGGTTTTGCGGACATCAATCTTGCTTTTGGCGCCAATCCGGACCAACCGTTCACCGGTAGTTTCTCTATGCCAACCTCCAACGGTCTATTTCCGGGCACTCTCGTCGGTACCAACAACAACATCCTCAGCAGTGTAGTTTTCACCCCGCAAATCGCGGTGGATTATTACATCATTGACCCAGGCCACGGCTTCTTCGTCGAAACGGACTTGGTGACCCAGGGTGCACAGCAGAACGGACAGCTATCCTTCGGATATTACGCCGCGCGAACCCCGGTGTGCGATGGCTGCCCATAGCTCGCTAAGATGACATCGGGACTGATTCGGGCCCCGTATCAAGTCGCGGGCCCAGAGTTGCTACTGGCCGAATTAGGACTCTTCGCGAACAAACTTGCGCGGTCGTTCGGCAATCTGATCTCGTACTTTTCGAAAGACTCCGAGTTGGTGATCCACCGGGACAGCCGCCGGGTCCTCGAAGCTCTCGTGCCCTTTTTCCCGTCACCTGGAAATACAGGGCACGATTCTTTGGCATTGTCACAGACCGTGAAAACATAATCGAACCGTTACCCCGCAAACTCATCACTGACTTCGAGCGACCCCCGGCATCCACCTTGTCACTGGTTGTGTTAACTCGATTCTCCCAGGTCCAGCCTGCCATCTCAGTGGAAATGGTGTTCCGCCAACGCTTCAGTAGTAGACTCCGCCCTTGCGTGGCTGCTGTGGCAGAATCTGCTCGTGGCTTCAGCTGCAATGTGTTATGGCGTGACATCTCGTGCACGGCTTGATCCTTCAATTTCGCTCTCGCATTCGATGTGTACAGCTGGTCACAATAAACTCAAGAACTAGGTCAATGGGCAGCAGTTGGTTGCGTCACACGCAGATATTGGAGGCACCATGCCAACTAGCAAAAGAAAAGTTGTGGCCAATCGTATGAATGGTCGAAAGTCCCACGGCCCGACTGACACTACTTCTACGCACTTTAATGCAACGAAACACGGATCTGCATTTGGCATGAGCCGCGGGGCAGCTATGCTCGAAGGTTGTGACTCGAAGGCTCGCGGATGACTGATCAACCGCGAGGCTTTTCTGGTGAATTGTCCGCGTAGTCCCTGAACACTTGTGCCTGCGATAGATCCAAAACTGCGGATGCCGGTTGCAGTTGAAACTCGATGAGAAAGGTAGATCCGTTACCGATGGAGCTTTGAACGGTGATCGATCCACGGTGCTGCTGCACAATCCAATCGGCAATAGCCAGGCCGATGCCCGCTCCGCCAAGCTCACGGCTTCTTGCCTTGTCTACACGGTAAAAACGTTCGAAAATTCTGGTTTGATCTTGCTCGGCGATTCCGATTCCTGAATCACGCACAGTAATGACGGCCTTCTCATCCCGTGCTTTCAGCAGCAGCTCGACAACTCCGGGCGAAGGCGTGTACTTGACGGCATTGTCGAGCAGGATGGCCAGCAATCGCTGGATACCCGTGCAGTCCGCCAAAACCGGCAGCTCGCAATCCGCGATAGCTTGCGTGAATTGCAGATTGCGCGACTCCACCAGTTGACGCCATTTGTCCGCGGTTCCCTTAATCACCGAACGCAAGTCGAGAGGCGTCAGGTGCAAGTTTTCACGCCCGGAATCGGCGCGAGCGAGCGACAGCAGTTCTTCCACCAGCGACGAGGTTCTTTCCGTCTCTAGCAGAATGTGGCGCAAAGCTTCGCGATACTCCTCGGTCCCTCGTGACTTCCGGAGCGCAATTTCCGCTTCGGTGCGAATCAGCGAGATGGGCGTTCGCAACTCGTGCGAAGCATCCGCGGTGAACTGGGTTACGCGGAGAAAAGCGCCTTCAATGCGCGCCAGCATTTCATTCAGCGTGTCCGACAGCCGCTGAAGCTCATCGCCTGTAGTGAGTTTCTCCAGGCGGTCGCTTAAATTGCTGCCGCCGATGCTCCTCGCAGTCCGAGTAATCGTATCCACCGGACTCAAGGCTTTGCGGCTAAGCCAGTATCCTCCGGACGCAGCGGCGAGCAGCAATAACGGAGCCAGCATCAGGAGATAACGCCGAAACAGAGACAGCGTCGCGATGATCTGATCGGTGGGAACGCCTGTCTGCACGATGTAAGAGCGGCCATTCACGTCAATTCTTTGCGTAATGAAACGAAAAGGCTTATTTCCGAGCTGAGAGTTTTGAAACGAAGAACCTTTGGCAACAGCAGGCGTTAGCGGCGCGAATCGATTTTGTTCCAGCGAAGGGGCGCGGAAAATCCAGTTTCCATCCTCATCGTAAATTTGCAAAAAGTCGCCGGAGTGTTCTACAGAGTAAGCTTCGGAGGCTTCTTCCCGAAGCTTGAGCGCGGTCATATTTTTTTTCTTCTGCGTTCTCAGGAAGTTTGTCAGGTCATCGACCTGGGCGGTCAGCGCATCATCGGCAACGCTGTACAAGTCCTGCCGAAGAACGAGCCACATGCCGACGCCAAAGAAAAGCTGGGCGGCCGCGAAGGTTGCCAGATACCACAAGGTGAGCCGAAAGCCGATGGAGAGTTTCTTCATGATTGCCAGTCCGAACTGATCACATACCCGACACCGCGCACGGTGTGAATCAGCCTTCGCCGGTCGTCATTAATACAATCGACTTTGTTACGCAGCAGCCGCACAAAAGCGTCCAGCGTGTTGCTCTCAACCTCGCGACCGAGAGACGAAATCAAACTTTCCCGCGCAACAACTTCCCCAGCGTCGCGCATCAGCCGCTCCAACAAACCATATTCGGTGCGCGTCAGGCTGATGCGCACCCCGTCGCGGTAAACCTCCCGCGTGCAACGATCCAAGAACAAATCACCGACGTTGAGCAGCGTTGTCCGCGGAGCAACCGCAGCTCTACGCACAGCGCGCAGTCGCAGCAGCAGTTCGTCAAATGAGAACGGTTTGGTCATGTAGTCGTCGGCGCCCAGGTCCAGCCCATGAACGACATCTGGAACAGAATCCTTCGCAGTGAGCATCAACACGGGCGTGTAATTGTTTTCGGTTCGCATGCGCCTTGCCACCTCAAATCCATCGATCTTTGGCATCATCACATCGAGAATCACGACATCGAAGTCGTCCTCCTGGACCATCTGCAATCCAGCGCTGCCATCCACCGCACACGAAACCGTGTGACCTTCTTCACTCAGACCCTGGCGCAGCAACTCCAGCATCCGCAGTTCGTCTTCTACCACCAGCAGTTTCATGGAACAACCTGTCGAACTCCAATTGTCGAAAAAGCCAAGCACTAGGGTAGATCGCGAACATGCTCGGCGGATAGAGTCTGAAAAATTATTAACCTTTCTTTAATAACTGCTTCACAGCTCCCACCTACGATGGCTAGTCATCTCGAGCGACGGAAGTTTCTGTTCCAGAGAGACCTCAAGTTCCTGAGCAAGCTGCATTCCGGCAGGAACCGGCGTCAGGCCCGAAGCGGTTTCGAGGTGCTGGTTCTCTAAGGAGTTGAAGTTTATGAAGCCAAAGCACTTATCCTGCTCGTTCTTTGTTATCTTCAAAGTGCCAACCCTGCTCGCCCTTTGCGCTCTCTTGGGAGTAGTGGCATCGGCTCAAAGCGGTCATGGAACCATCAGCGGACGCGCTGTAGACATGGCAGGCGCCGTACTCGATGGTGCGCGAGTGAAGTTGCAACCTGGGGACATGCTGACCGCCACCGATGGCCAGGGGGAGTTCAATTTCATTGGGCTGCCACCCGGCAACTATACGCTTACAATCTCGTACGTTGGCTTCACAGATTTCACGAAGCAGCTCACGGTCGCTGCCGGGCGGGCAAGCCGCGTCGAAGCTAGGATGGATGTCTCCGGCAAGCGCGAAGAAGTCACGGTGATTGCGGACCGCCCGCACGGCGAAGCTGAGGCCATCAACCGGCAGCGTACTTCCGACAACATTCTTCAAGTCCTGCCTTCGGACGTGATTACCGCCCTGCCGAACGCGAACATCGCCGACGCCGTTGGCCGCCTGCCCAGCGTAACCCTGGAGCGTGACGAGGGCGAAGGCAAGTACGTCCAGATCCGCGGAACCGAACCCCGTTTGAATACTGTGACTATCGACGGAGTGCTCGTTCCTGCGCCTGAGGACAACGTGCGCCAGATCAAACTCGACACTATTCCCGCGGATATTGTCGAGTCCGTCGAAGTCAACAAAACGCTATCCGCGAATCAGGATGCCGACGCTATTGGCGGGTCAGTGAATCTGGTAACCAAGACTCCCGGTGATACGCCGACCTTGATACTTGCGACGATTGGCGGATTCACTCCGATTGTGAATACCCGCGCCATTGGCCAGGTCAGCGGAACCGTCGGTCAACGGTTTGGGGAGAAGAAGCGTTTTGGAGCACTCTTCTCCGGCAGTTTTGATTACAACGGGCGCGGAATAGACGACATTGAACCGAGTCCCAACGACACGGCAGTCCCGAGCTATGCCAGCATCGATCTGCGTGAATACCGGTACCGGCGCAAACGATATGGTTTCGGTGGTGGGCTCGACTACAAGCTTGGCGATGGAGCCGGGGTCTATCTGCACTACTTCTACTCCGATTTCAGGGACTATGGCGACAAGTGGGTGTACACCCTGAACGACGATACTGGCTGTGTACCAGCACCCGGGTCCCCATGCCCCGCTCCGCATTATACCAACGAAAATCGCGCTCCGGACTATCGAATCGGGACGCTAGCCATTGGTGGCAAACACATCTTTACGAACTCATGGTTAGCTTGGGAGTTGTCAGCGGCGGCCTCGCTTCAGACCGCAGCAGCGGGAAACCCAGGGTCCGATTTCGTACCGAATCCAAACATTACTCTGCAATGCTATAACCTTCCCGCCACCAATCCGTATCTTCCGCAGTGGACGCCAGCCTGCACCGCCCCAGGCTCGCCCTATTTCAACCCGGCAAACTGGAATTTGGCAGACGTGAACACAACGTCTGGGAATACGTCGCAGGTCAACTTGCAGGGCGCGATATCCTACGCAACCAACTATCATCTGGGCAAACATAACGCGACGTTTGAATTCGGACTCAAGGAACGTAATGCTCATAAGGGCCAGAATGCCTTCTCTCCGACCTATGACCAGACCCCTCTGGCGAATCCACCAGCGACGCCACTGATGTCGCAATACCTGAGCGGCTTTACGAATTCCAACTACTACTTCAACGATTATCGGTTCGGACCCGTTACCACTTTCAGCAAGATCACCGGCGATCTTAATAACCTCGTCAGTCAAGGCGTTCTTGCGCTGGACGTAGGCGCAACCGCCCTTGCTTCGTTCCCCAGCAACTTTGAGTATACCGAGCGCATCTCCGCCGCCTATGCGATGAATACGGTCGATGCCGGCCGCTTCCGTCTTCAGCTCGGCTTTCGCGTGGAAGCGACTCAATTGAATACTCTAGGTTTCAAGATAACCGACGACATCAAGGGCAATTACGTTCCTCCGCCGCTGCCACAATTTGCCAACAACTGGTACTGGAATCCTTTGCCCAGCGCTCAACTGCGCTACCGGCTGACGGACGACTCCGATTTCCGCGTTTCCTATGGCCGGGGAATCTCTCGCCCCAACCCCTATGACACGATTCCGTACATCGAATTAGACGAGAGCACCAATCCCTACTCGTACGCCTTTGGCAACATCAATTTGAAACCGGAACACGCCAATAGCTATGACGTGCTCTATGAACATTACTTGAAGCCTTTCGGCGAAATCCAGGGTGGCTTCTTTTACAAACAGCTGAGCGCCCCTATCTACTACACGCAGAACCTGCCAGCGAACAGTGGTCCCTATGCCGGATTCATTACCAGTACGGTCATCAATGGCACCCACGCCTGGCTGGCGGGATTTGAGGCTGCTTACATCCAGCACCTTGGGTTCCTGCCAGGGGGGCTGAGCGGGCTCGGCATCTCCGCCAATTACAGTTGGACAACCTCGAACTCCGGTCCGCTTCCTGGCCGCACAGACACTCCCGCGTTGCAGCGCCAGGCGCCCAGCACCTGGAACGTCAGCCCCACATACGACCGCGGCCGCTTCTCGACTCGCGTAGGTCTCTCCTACAACGGATCGAGCATTTACCAGTATCAATACCAGCCAGGTGGCAGCCCCGACTTGGGGCCGAGAGGTCCCAATGGCGACGTCTATTTCTACCCGCACCTGCAGGTGGATGCGCAAGCTAGCTACCGCGTGCGCAAGGATCTCACTTTCCTTGTGCAAGGTCTGAATTTGAGTAACGAAGTCTTCGGCTTCTACAACGGCAGCCCGGACTACGTCATCCAGCGCGAGTTCTACAGCCCGACATATTCCTTCGGCCTGCGCTGGGAGCCTCGTAGAGAATATTGACGAATGGCGCAAGTATTGCCAGAAGGTTCCCCGATTTCAGGGGAACCGCAGGATGTTTGCGTAGACTTGTGCCTTCGAACTCATCGTTGAGAATTAACCCGGTCAGGAAATAAGGAGCCCATCCAGATGAAGAACAATGATCCGCACTCGAACCGATCCAGCAGAAAACTCGCACTCTTCATAGCGGTCTTCGCGCTGGCCTTCGCATTTGCGAGCCCCTCCCCCGCGTCTGCCGAGGGACTTGCCATCACCAAAAAGATTCCCATTGCCGGCCAAGGCGGCTGGGACTATCTTGCCGTCGATGAAGGTGGACGCCGTCTGTATGTTTCCCACGGAACCCAGGTCGAAGTGCTCGATGTCGATTCGGGAGCAATCGTCGGCAAGATCGAGAACACTCCGGGCGTACATGGCATCGCTGTTGCGCCAGAACTGGGACGAGGATTCGTGAGCAACGGCCAGTCCTCAACCGTCACCATCTTCGATCTGAAGACGTTGAAGACGATCGCAGAAGTCCCGACCGGCAAAAAGCCAGACGCGATCATTTACGATCCCGCCACGTCGCGAGTCTTTGCATTCAATGGCGACAGCAACAGCGCCACCGCCATTCAGGCAGCGGACGGAAAAGTGGCGGGAACGGTTGATCTCGGTGGCGGTCCCGAGTTTGCTGTGGCCGACGGTTCAGGGTATGTTTACGATAACGTGGAGGATGCAAGCCTGGTGCTGAAAATCAACTCCCGCACAATGAAAGTCGAGCAACGTTGGCCGACCGCGCCTTGTGCATCGCCTTCCAGCATCGCGATGGACCGGCCCAATCGACGCTTGTTCATCGGCTGCCGCAGCAAAGTTATGGCGGTTATGAACGCGGATACCGGAAAAGTGATCGCTACGCTTCCGATTGGCGACCACGTGGATGCCAGCGCCTTCGATCCTGGCTCCCGGCTCGTTTTCAATTCCAACGGGGAAGGCACCATCACCGTGATTCGTCAGGACAGCCCGGACAAATACTCGGTTGTCGAGAATGTTAAGACTCTGCCCAAGGCAAAAACCATGGCGCTTGATCCCAAAACGCATCGTCTCTTCCTCTCCACGGCGGAAGCGGGACAGTTTGAAGTGCTCGTGGTAGGTAACTAATGAAATTCTTGCAAAACTTGTCCATCGTCATTCTCTTCCTCGCCTGCGTCGCCTGCTCACGCTCACATTCGCAGGCGGCATCGCAAACCGAGCCGGTGGAGCTCCAACTGCAAATCAGCACGCCCTTCCACTTCGTCGCCTATGGAGATTCCCGCTTCCATGATCCCAAGGACACCGAAGCGGCGAACCCGGCCGCGCGCCAGGCGCTGGTAAAGGCGATCGCCGAGACCAACCCGGCCTTCATTTCCTTCGGAGGCGACATCGTCTACAACGGCTACGATAAGGACGACTGGAAGGTGTGGGACAGCGAAACCGCGGTGTGGCGAGAGAAAAAGATTCCGGTTTATCCCGCGCTCGGCAACCACGATCTTCACGGCAGTGAGGAAGTTGCGCTCGCCAATTATTTCGAGCGCTTTCCCGACCTGAAGAACAGCCGCTACTATTCGGTCCGCGGCGCCAACACGATGGTGCTGGTGCTGGACAGCTCTCAGGACGAGACCTCCGGCCCGCAAGGACAATGGCTCGCCCAGAAACTGGATCATCTTCCTGGCGATGTGGACCTCTTGTTCATTGTTCTTCACCATCCTCCCTACACCAGTTCGTCGGATGCCAAGCTATTCGGTGGCGGACACTCGGCCCGCTCTCAGGAGCAAAAGCTGGCCAAAATGCTGGAAGCGCGGCAGCGGAACCTCCGCGCACGCATCGTCGTTTTTTCCGGACACGTGCATAACTACGAACGCCACGAACACGGCGGCGTCACCTATTTCGTGACAGGAGGCGCGGGAGCGCACGCCTATCCGATTGAACGCGCCAAGGACGATCCTTTCCGGAGCAAGGAAGTGAACTACCACTACCTGCAGGTGGAAGTCGATCGCGGCAGCGCGAAGATCACCATGCACCGTCTCGACTTAACAAGCGGCACAGCCCTCTGGACGGAACCCGACTCAATCGCCATTTCGGTGCCAGCAGCGAAGACCGCGGCGCAAGGCAAGTAATCGTTTTGGACGTCAAAAAGGAAGCTGCATCCATAGTCGACCTCGTTGCGCTGCTCCGCGCAGGGGTCTCGGTCCGCATATTCAGAGTCCCGTTGTTGATCGCGATGCTGGCCACGTTCTCGGCGCCGGATGCTGCGCAGGGCGGACCTCCCTATTACACCAACGATCCAGGCACCCCAGGCAATCTCAATTGGGAAATCAATCTCGGTTACATGCCCTTTTTCTACAGCAATCAATCCGTCTCCCACATCCCCGACCTCGACGTTAATTTCGGGGTTGGCGATCGTATTCAACTCACTTACGAGAACGCTTGGTTACGAGTTCAAAATCCCGCGACTAAATTCGGCTTGGGTCAATCCAATCCCGGACTAAAGTGGCGTTTCTACGACGCGGGCAAGGCGGGCCTCGCCATTTCAGTTTTCCCACAGCTCTTCCTCGACAACCCCAACGACGCCGTCCGCCGCGGAGTCACCCCCGCTAGCGATGCCTTCCTCTTGCCTTTCGAATTCTCCAAGAAAATCGGCCCGGTTGATGTGGACTACGAACTCGGCTATCAGTTTGTCCACAAGGGATCAGACGGCTGGATTACCGGCCTGGTCGTGGGTCATGATTTCACTCCAAGATTCGAAGGGGACGTGGAATTCTATTCCCAGGGCACCTTTCACCCTTTTTACAACCAGCCCACTCTCGAACTTGGCGCTCGCTACAAAATCCACCGCCCCGTGATCCTCCTCTTCATGGCTGGACGCAGTCTCGAACGCACCCGTCCCAATCAGTCCTATTTCTTGGGTTACTTCGGGCTTCAATTCCTACTACCCCCAAGGTCCTACAAATTCGATTCTTCTGATCCCTAGGGGTGCATCTATGCTAGAGTCACTGGCGTTCGATCTTCTTTTCCGACCGCGGATCACCCGATGCTCCGACCCGAGTTCTTCCTCGCCTTACTGCTCATCATTTGTTCTCCCGCGCTCGGCCAACAGGACGTTAGGCAGCAGCCATCGCAATCCAGTACCAAGACCGCGCTAGCTGTCACCGAAAATCGTGTTGCCCTCCCGCCGCAAGAATTTGCAAAACTCACCGCCCGCACGGATTTGGTTTTGGTGCCCGTCATCGTGACCGATAAATCGGGTAAGCACGTTTCCGGCCTGCAGAAAGGGGCGTTTCGCATCGAAGAAAACGGCAGCGTCCGCAACGTCTCCGTGTTCGAGGAAACGGAAACCGAGAAACTGGTTGCCCACGGCAAGGACACCCCTTTGGACGGCTACTCCAACTTCTTCCCCGGTGAAGAACATCCTTGGCGACTGACCGCCATTGTCCTCGACACGATCAACACGCCCTGGATGAGACAGTTGGAAGCGAAGAGACAGCTCATCGACTACCTGTTGCGCAGCGCATCGCACGACGAACCCATGGCGCTCTTCGGCCTTAATGGCAGCGGCCTCCATCAACTGCATCCGTTCACCGCCGACACCAGGGTACTGATCGATGCCTTGCAAAAACTCAAGCTGTCGTTGAGTTCGGAGGAGGGGACTCAGCCGCCGGAAGTATTCACCGACGATCCCTCGGAAGAACAACAAGGCTCCGACGAGGAGCAACTCATAGGCACCTTCATGCAGGATTTCACCGACACGCTTTCCACAAACTACCAACGCATTGCAACCCGCGAAACGCTGCTTGGCATGACGCAACTTGCGCATGCATTCCAAGCGATTCCCGGCCGCAAAACGCTCATTTGGGCCAGCGCCGGCTTTCCGTTCACAATCGACGACCCGCAATCCTTCGCCCGCCAGGGCGACGATTTGCGCAACGAATACGAAGACGCTTGGCGCGCTCTGAACTCCGCGAACATCGCCGTGTATCCGGTCGACTTGAATGCCCTGGATTTCAGCACTCGAAATCTGCCCAGCGCGAATTCCGGAATCTCCTCCACCCAAATTAACAATATGAAAGGAATCAATGGCCCGAAATCGGCAATGCGGCTGCCCTACGACAAAGCTGCACAGCAACGATTAACCCTGCACGCCTTTGCCGACGCCACCGGCGGCCGAGCCTGCGTCACCGTGGACGAATTGGAAAAGTGTTTCGCGGAGGCCGTCGATGATTCGCGGGCCTACTATCTGCTCGGCTACTACCTTGGAGGGGACACGCAACCCGGATGGCGCAAACTCAAAGTGAAAGTTGCCGGCGACGGTCTCCGCGTACATTACCGCAGCGGATTCTACGTCACGCCGAAAATCCAGGAGTCTGCCGACCTCCGGCGAAAACAACTGGTCGATGCGCTCGCATCGCCCGTCCAATACACCGGCTTGCGACTGACTGCCCGCCTCTTGCCGTCCGCCAGTGACTCACTTCCGACTTCCGGCGCCGAAAGGAAGAGGTCTGCGGAATTCATGCTGGGCGTGATGGGCAACTCCATAACCATCGACCGCGAACAGGGAAATGGGATCGACCTCGAGGTTATCGCGCTTGCGTTCGACAGTAACCGCAAGAGCGTTGCGACCACAGCGCAGGCCATCGCCACCGGACTCAAGCCAGAAATGATGCAGAAAACCTTGCAAACCGGCCTCGGAATTCCTGAGAAGCTCGATCTCCCTCCCGGCAAATATGAAGTGAAATTCGCCGTCCGCGACAATTCCAGTGGACTCCTTGGTACCGTGAGCGTCCCCATCGAACTAAAGTAGACGACGTCTTGCTCGCATGCCGGAGGGACGGCAACTGCTTTGCTTTTCTGTTGCTGCGATTCTGAAATCTACTGTTGAGGCGGCGCCCGCCCTGGGTTTTGTTGAGGTTGAGGAACGACTGGGGTTTGGCCGGTGTTCGGCACTAGCGCTTGGCCCTGCCCTAGTCCGCCGAATCCTTGTCCAACGAGTCCTTGCCCCTGCACACCGACTCCCGGTTGTCCCGGAAAGCGATGAGCGCCACGGTCAGCATCAACGTGACCAGCATGTAGCCGCGTTGCTTCGCGCAATGGTGCAATCTTACAGTCGGGATATTCGGCCAGGATGGCGACGACTGCTCTTCGCGCAATCGACTCTTCAGCACCACTCCTCTTTTTCCCAACGACTGGCTGAACGGGAACTGAACGTTCCACCGGGTGGGCAGTTCCAGGTTGCATATCGCCCCAATCCGAGTGTAAAGTCGCCGATACGGTGGCGCCGCGCGCGGTGTCCCGTCGTGCGGATGGCACCATTGCGGAAGGGGGATTGGCGATGCCCACTGCTATTCCACTCCACGTCAACGGTCGGGCAACACGAGTGACGGTCGATGATCCTGACATGCCGTTGCTCTATGCTCTGCGCGACAACTTGGGACTGCACGGGCCGCGCTTCGGCTGCGGCCTCGGGCAATGCGGGTCCTGCACGGTACACCTTGACGGCCGGTCGGTGCGCTCGTGCGTGACGCCACTCTCAGCGGTCGGCAAGAAAAAGATCGTGACCCTGGAAGGCCTGGGCACGACCGAGAAGCTGCATTCCGTCCAGAAGGCCTTCATCGCGGAGCAGGCCGCGCAGTGCGGCTACTGCATCAATGGCATGATCATGGAGGCAGTCGCCTTTCTCGCCTCTAACAAGAGCCCCAGCGATGCGCAGATCAAGCAGGCGCTTGCCCGCAATCTGTGCCGTTGCGGTACCCATCTGCGCATCGTCCGCGCCGTCAAGCGCGCCGCTGCCGGCGTGTGAAGGGAGGCCCGGCCATGCTGCTCACCAAATCAAGCCGCCGCGACTTCTTGAAGAGCACCGGCATCCTGATCGTTAGCTTCTCTCTGCCCTCTACGTTTGACGCGGCCTTCGCCCAGAGCGGAACTCCGGCAAACACAGGGACGAAGACCGTCGCACTTGACGATGTGGATGCCTTCCTGACGATCGATTCGAGCGGCGGCGTGACGCTTTATTCCGGCAAGGTCGATCTGGGCACCGGCATCGGCACGGCGCTGACTCAAATCGTCGCCGAGGAGCTGGACGTACCGCTCGATCACGTTCAGGTCGTCGAGGGAGATACTGCGCTGACGCCCGCGCAGGGCAAAACCTGGGGCAGCCTCTCGATCCAGAACGGCGGCGTGCAGATCCGCCAAGCTGCCGCCACCGCCAGACGCGCCTTGCTGCAGGAAGCGGCAAAACATCTCGGCGTGCCCGCCGAAGATCTCAGCGTCGAGGAAGGCACCGTGCGCTCGCGAAGCGGCGGAAAGCAGATCACCTATGGCGAGCTGATCGGCGGCAAGACATTTTCTCTGAAGGTAGACAAGCAGGCGCCGCTCAAGGACCCAGCGACGTACAAGATCGTGGGGAAGTCAGTTCCCCGCTTCGACATCCCGGAAAAGATGACAGGCCAGTTCACCTACATGCACGATTTCAAGGTGCCCGGCATGCTGCACGGGCGTGTCGTGCGGCCGGCGGCCATCGGCGCCACGTTGCTGAGCGTCGATGAGAGCTCGCTCAAGGACGTTCCTGGCTTGGTCAAGGTTGTGCGCCAAGGCAATTTCCTGGGCGTAGTGGCCGAGAGCGAGTGGGGCGCCATCCGGGCGGCGCAGAAACTTAAGGCTAGCTGGTCCAACTGGGAAGGCCTGCCGGAGCAGAACAAACTGTGGGAGCATGTCCGCGCCACCAAAGTTAACAAGGACGATGTCACCAGCAACGTTGGCAGCGCCGAGCCGGCGCTCGACCAAGCCGCTAAACGGATCAGCGCAACCTACAACTTCGCCATCCACATGCACGGCTCCATGGGGCCTTCCTGCGCCGTTGCGGAAATCAAGGAAGGCAAACTCACCTGCTGGTCCTCCAGTCAGGCGACGCATGATCTGCGCCAGCAGCTCGCGGCCATGCTCACGTTGCCGGACACTGACGTGCGCGCTATCTACGTCGAAGGCTCCGGCTGTTACGGTCGCAACGGGCATGAAGACGCGGCCGCCGACGCCGTCTTGCTCGCACGCGCCGTGGGGCTGCCGGTGCGCGTGCAGTGGATGCGCGAAGACGAACATGGCTGGGATCCGAAAGGGCCGCCGACGCTGATGGACCTTCAAGCTGGGCTCGACACGAACGGCAACGTTATCGCCTGGTACTCCCAGCTTTACGTTCCTGAAGGCGCGACCGGCAACGTCAAGCTGGTGGCAGCCGAACTGGCCGGCCTGCCGCATGAGACCGGAATGGTCCCCGGCAACGTCATCCAAAACACTGCGATACCCTATGCTTTCCCCAACGTGCGCACGGTAGCGCACCGACTGGCGGAGACTCCGCTCCGTCCATCATGGATTCGCGCCCCGGGGCGCATGCAGAACACTTTTTGTAATGAATCGTTCATGGATGAGCTAGCCGCCGCGGTCGGTGCCGATCCGCTGGAGTTCCGGCTGCGTTACCTGAACGATCCGCGCGGCGTCGAACTGTTGAAGCGGCTGGGAAGCTTCGCCCAGTGGCAGGGCCGGACGTCGGCGAAGCAGGCGAAGCAAAAGAGCGGCGACGGCGCTACCGGCCGGGGTCTTACTTATATCAAGTATGAGCTTGCTCGTACTTATGTCGGAGCGGTCGCCGATGTGGAGGTGAACCGCAAGAGCGGCGAAATCCGCGTCAAGCATTTTGCCATCGTGCAGGATTGCGGCCAGATCATCAACCCCGACGGCGTCAGGAACCAGGTCGAAGGCAACGTGACGCAGACCGTCAGCCGCGTGTTAAAAGAGGAGGTCACGTTCGACCGCTCGCGGGTGACAAGTCTCAACTGGGCAAGCTACCCGATCTTGACGTTCCCTGAGATTCCGGACGTGGACATCGAACTGATCGATCGGCCGACGGAAAAGCCCTGGGGCGCGGGCGAACCGTCCGCTGCCGTCGTGCCCTCCGCCATTTCGAACGCAGTGTTCGATGCGGTGGGAGTACGGCTGCGCTCGGTACCCTTCACGCCGGCCAAGGTGCGTGCCGCTATGCAGAGCGCCTGAGGGATGTCCGGTTCGGCGGCTTTCCAGAGCGCGAAGAAATGTTGGTATGCACTCTTCGCTCTTACCGTATCACCTGCCATCGCGTAGGTGCGACCAAGACGGCTTGCTCTAGGGTGTACTTTCGAACTCTTCGCCCATCCAGCGTTGGAAGGCGGTCATGTTCTGCGCGCGGCCGAGAAAGTTCTTCACCAGATCGTTGGCAGACATGGATCCGCCAGGCTCCAGCACCAGGCGCCGGTAGCGCATGGGAGCATCGCCGGCAAGCAGATTGTTCTGGTCAAACTGCTGGAAGAAATCCTCAGCAATTACCTTGTCCCACATGTAGGTGTAGACAGCGGAAGAGTAGCCTCCCAAGTGGGTAAAGGACGCATACATGTGAGCGTCGGCAGCGATAGGAATAAACAAGGCGTAATGCCTTAAATCATCGAGAGTAAGTGCGTCGAGGTCAACTTTCTGCGGATTGTCTTTGTAGATGTCGTATGAAATTGCGGCATAGGCGTCCTGACGGGCAACACCGTTTGCGCGTCCAAAGGCGGAAGCCCGGTTCATGCGCGTCACCAGATCAGCGGGAATCGGCTCCCCGGTTTTGTAATGGTGAGCAAAGGAGGCAAGGACCTGGGGGCTGTGCATCCACTCCTCCAGCAACTGCGAAGGCGCTTCTGTGAAATCGGATTCCATGCTGATGCCGCTGATTCCCGCCCATGACTGCCGTCCGCCGAGAGTCCAGTGCATCAAGTGGCCGAACTCGTGGAAGAAGGTGACCACATCGCCGTAATCCATCAGGCCTGGATCATTCGCAGTCGGTGCCGGGAAGTTGCAAACCAGAATGGCTTCCGGCAGTTGCTTGTCGCGAATCCCATCCAGTACCGGCGCCATCTCGGCATGACTGTACTTGCCTGGCCGGGGATGCATGTCCAGATAAATCCGGCCGATCGCTTTGCCGTTTTCAATCACATCCCAGGTTTCGACAGATGGGTCCCAGGCAGGCACATTCAGCTCCTGGCGGAAACTGATGTGAAACAGTGTCGCGGCCGTGTCCATAACCCCCTTCTTCACCCGGTCGTACGGCAGGTAGGGGCGGACAGTTTGGGAATCGAAGTCGTACTGGGAGCGCCGGACGAGTTCTGAGATGCGGTAGAAGTCATAGCTGGGGATCTCGGTCGCTCCGGGATCGGTTTTCCGTTTTTCTGCCAACAGCATGGCAAACTCGCGCTCCGCAACTGGTCGCGTGGTTGCGTCCAAGTCTTGGATGAACTTGGCAACATTCTTGCCGTTCATGATCATCTTGTCGGCCGCGTTGTAATCTGCCCAGGAGGAGTAGCCGATCAGCGTCGCGATCTCATAGCGTGTCTGCATCATGTCCCTGAGCACATCGCGGTTCTTGGGATACGCCCGGGACTGGAAGGCTTCCCAGAGACGGCGGCGGAGTCCATCGCTCTTGGCGAAAGTCAGTGCCGGGAAAACATCGGGATAGTCAGTCGTGATGTGGATTTTCCCATCCGTTCCGGGTTTGTGAGCGTCAATGTAATCCTGCGGTAGCCCGTCCAGTTCCGAGGCATCAGTGATCTCTACGATCTTCTTGCCGTCTGCGATGTTGCGGTCGAACATCGACTGATCTTCGGTGAGCTGGTCATTCAGTTTTTTGAGCCGCGTTCGAGTCGCATCGTCTTTGTCCACGCCCGCCAAACGAAATTCAAGCAGCTGCCGCTGGACGTAATAACGGGTTACGGCATCAGCCTTGGACACGTCCAAGCTTGACAGCGCCTGGTAAACGTCGCGATTCAGCGACAGCGCCGTCTGCGCGCTGCTTACTGTGGTGGTCATCGTGGTTGCATGATCGCGGAACGCCACATCTGGGTGCACCTGCTGCATCAAACCGGAAAAATAACTTGCCGCATTAAGCTGCCGAATCGCTTCGTCGTACGGAGCCAGGGTATTTTCGATTGTCCTTAAACCCTTAACCGCGACGATTTTATCGATCGCACGCTGTACCGCCGCTAGGCGGTCGTTTTCCATCTTCTCGAAGGCAGCGACATCGGGCTTGGCGCTCCATACCGGCGGCTGGGACTTCGGCAGCTCTTGCGCGGCGACAGTTGTGACAAGAAGCAGAAGCGCCAAAACGTGGGCACGGCATAGTACGGTCGACATATGAAATCCTTGGACTATTTGAAACGCGTTCCGGCGATTACACCGGTCCCGCTGAGCAGCCGAAATCTTACGCCCGGTGACTTCCTTTCTCAACCGCCTTGCGGGGGGTGTAATGGACCCACTCACCAGTGGCCGAGCTTCGAGGTTGTGGGAGGTGGCTCGATAGTAAGTTTTCCTTACCCTAAAGGGAACGGCCAGGCGTAAAATAGCAGGTCCCGCTATGAGCGAGAACCAGGAAGTGACGCTGTTGTTGTCCGCCCTGACGCGCGGGGACGATGGTGCCGCCTCGAAGCTCATCCCGCTGGTGTACGACGAATTGCGGCGGCTGGCGGGCAGCTACATGCGGCGGGAGCGAGTCGACCACACTCTGCAGGCTACGGCTCTGGTGCACGAAGCGTTTTTGAAGCTGGTCGAGCAGCGATCGGTCAACTGGCAGAGCCGGGCTCATTTTTTTGGAGTAGCCGCGCAGTTGATGCGCCGTATCCTGATAGATTACGCTCGGGGGCACTCGCGGCAGAAGCGCGGTGGTGAACAAAAGAAAGTATCTCTGGACGAGGCATTCGTCTTTTCTGAACAGCAGGCGGACGAACTGCTGGCGGTGGATGATTCTCTCAATCTCTTGGCGAAGATTGATCCCCGGCAGGCCCGTGTGGTTGAATTGCGTTTCTTTGGCGGCTTGAGCGTCGAAGAAGCGGCCGAAGTGCTTGGAGTCTCCCCCAAGACAGTCAAGCGTGACTGGAGCGTTGCGAAAGCCTGGCTCTATGCCGACTTGAAAGAGCGCCATGGAATTGACGCCGCAGCAATGGGAGAACGTCAAAGCGCTGTTTGAGATTGCGCTCGAAAAAGCTCCTGCCGAGCGAACCTCGTTCCTTGCCGGGGCTGCGCAGGATTCCGCTGTGCGGCGCGAGGTCGAGCGCTTGCTGGCCCACCATGTTGAATCGGGCGGTTTCCTTTCCAAGGCCGCAGTTCCCGGGAGAGCTTCCTCTCCCCCCCCCGCACCGAGCCAATCTTTTCTTCCAAACGAATTAGTTGCCGAGCGGTTCCGGATCACCCGATTCCTGGCCCGTGGCGGCATGGGCGAAGTCTACGAAGCGCACGATATAGAGTTGCACGAGCGCGTGGCTCTTAAGTCCATTCGGAGTGAACTGCTGCATGATGGAAGGGCGCTGGATCGTTTCAAGCGAGAGGTCCATCTCGCCCGCAAGGTCACCCATCCCAATGTTTGCAGGATCTTCGACCTGTTTCGGCAGCCAGCCAAGGGGGCAGGTGAGTTGAGCCGCAGTTCGGTCATGTTTGTCGCCATGGAACTCCTGGAAGGCGAAACCTTGGCTGAGTTTCTCCGCCGCCAGCCGCGTCTGCGCGTAGGCGATGCACGATCGATAGCCCTGCAGATCGCGGCGGGGCTCGGAGCCGCGCACTCGGCGGGCGTTCTGCACCGGGATTTCAAACCCGGCAATGTGCTCTTGGTCCGTAAAGCCAAGGGAGTGCGGGCAGTCATTACGGACTTTGGCATCGCTCTGCGTTCGACTAAGGAATCCAATCCGGGAGCCTCGGTCACGGGCTCCGGAAGCGTGCTCGGCACGCCGGCCTATATGTCGCCGGAGCAGGTGGAAGGAAAAGATCTGACGCCCGCCTCCGACGTCTACTCGCTCGGCTTGGTCCTATATCAGATGGTCACTGGAACCCGGGCTTTCGAAGATGCTACGCCCCTCTCGATGGCGGTGCGTCGGATCAAGGAAGACCCAGTTCCGCCACGCACGTTGGTTCCAGATCTCGACCGGCGATGGGAATCCGTGATCCTGAAGTGTCTCGAGCGCGACCCCAAAGACCGTTTTCAAAGCGGGGAAGAAGTCGCCGACGCACTGCGAGGTGAGACCAAGCACCTCGGGAGGTGGAGCTTTGAGCCTCGCTTGGTGCTCGGATTGCTCGCCCTGATACTCGTGATCGCAGGCGGCGCAGTCCTCATTCCGAGGATTCGTCACCGCGCTCCCCCCGCAACCGATATAGCGGCAAAAATACAGTCGATTGCGGTTCGGCCATCGGTTGCGGTGCTGCCCTTTCACAACCTGTCGGGGCGGACCGATACGGAGTGGGTTTCGACAGCCCTGCCCGAAATGTTGACCGCGGAGCTCGCGGCGGGAGGGAAGCTGCGCACCTTCCCTGGTGAGAAAATTGCCCGTGCCAGCGCGGACCTTGGATTGACCGGTAAGCAAACTTTGGCGGGCGACACACTCGGACGTCTTCGAAAGTATTTGGGAAGTGACTACGTGGTACTGGGCTCCTATCTGGACCAGGGAAGCGTGTCCGAAGCGCAAGTTCGAATTGACCTCTGGTTGCAGGACACCAAGACCGGCGAGATTGCTGCGACCGTCTCCGAAAAGGGGAGCGAGAGCGATCTGGACGATCTTGCGACTCGAGCCGCGGCAGATCTCCGGCAAAAACTTGGGGTAGGCGAAATCACGCCCGGTGAAGCGGCGCTGGTACGAGCTTCGCTACCGTCAAATCCCGAAGCGGTGCGTCTGTATTCGGAAGGCTTGGCGAAACTTCGCGTAGCGAATGCACCGGCTGCCCGCGATCTGCTGGAAAGCGCGGTAGCTGCAGATCCCAACTACGCTCCCGGACACTCCGCCCTGGCGGATGCATGGGCCGCCATGGGCTATGACGAGAAAGCGCGGCAGGAATCGAAACAGGCTCTCGATCTTTCTTCTGGGCTCTCGCATGAGGAGCGGTTGTGGATTGAAGGCCGCGACTGGGAGCTGAATCGCAAATGGGATAAGGCGGTCGAGATCTACCGCACGCTGTTCGACTTCTTTCCCGATAACCTCGAGTACGGATTGCATTTGGCGACCGCCCAGAAACAGGCTCGAACTGTGGATGAGGCTCTGGCTACGCTGGCAGCACTACAGAAGTTGCCCGCTCCTGATCGCGACGACCCTCGTATAGCTCTGCAGCAGGCTGACATCCTTGATATCAAAGGAGCATACAAGGAACAACAAGCCGCAGCCGAAAAGGCTGCCAGCCGCGCCCGCGATCTCGGCGCGACGCTGCTCCTGGCGCGCGCTCTTAATCAGGAAGCGCGTTCCTTCGAAAAACAGGGCATGCTGGATGACGCGCTTCGCAGCGCACAGGAAGCAGCGCCTATTTCCGAGGCAGCAGGCGATCGTGCCGAAGTGGCGAAAGCGCTGACCATCACCGGCATCGTTCGCTTTGACCAGGGCAACTTTGCGGAAGCTGCCGACGCCTACAACCGTGCGCTCGCCATGCAGCGCGAGATCGGAGACATGCGCGCTGCCGCTACCACACTCAACGATCTTGCCAACGCCTTAGGTGAGCGGGGGGATCTGTCCGGTTCCATCAAGATGTTGAACGAAGCGTTGGCTACCTTCCGAGAGGTCGGTGACAAGCACAGCGCGGCTGCTGTTCTGGGCAGTATCGCCGCGCGCACCCTTCAGCAGGGCGACCTCAAACAAGGTAAGAAGATGCTGGAGGAAGGGCTCGCGGCGTCGCGGGAGATCGGCGACCAGGAGCGAACCAGCACGGCGCTCTACAACCTTGGAGAAGTCCTTCGCTGGCAGGGCGATTTGAAGGGCGCTCGCAAGATGTACGAGCAGGCCGAAGACCTGTCGAAGCAGATCGGTGACCAGAGCGGAGTCGCGTACGCACTCTACAGCCTGGGAGACGTATCGACGGCGGAGGGAAATTTGAGCGCCGCTCTCGACTACTACATCAAGTCGATCACGCTGCGAACCCAAATCGGGGAGAAAGGAAACGTCGAAGAATCTCAAATGGCGCTCGCCCTCCTCACGTTTGAAGATGGAGACGCGATCGGAGCCGAGAATTCACTGCGAGAGGCTAGGGAGGAATTTCGGAAAGAGGGGATCAGGGACGACGAGATCCTCGCCAGCATCTTGCTGGCGCGCATTTTGCTTTCGCAGGGAAACTTGGCGGACGCACAAAAGGAGACTTCAGGGGTTCACGATCTGCTGGCTGGGAGCCAGGATTTTTCGGTCCGCCTGAGGGCATCGATTGTGGAAGGACGGGTGCAAGCCGCCGCCGGCAGACCGGAGGACGCGATCCGGATTCTCCAGGGCGCAATCGCGAGCGCAAAGAAGTTTGAATATGTCGGATTTCAGCTGGAGGCGCAGCTCGCCCTCGGCGAAGTGGAGACCGCGTCGGGCAAGGTCGCGGCAGGGCATAGCCTGCTTGCGGATGTCCGAAAACAAGCGCAGGCCAGAGGCTTCCGTTTAATCGCGAGTAAAGCGGCGGGGCTGTCCGCGAAATCAGCGACGGCCCAAACAAGATAGCCGCCATTTCCGAAGAATGGCGGCTAATTCTCAGGATCTGGTTCGATGGCAGGTGTGCGGTTACAGTGCCCATCGCCCAGACCGGCTACTGGATTTGCAAGCGCCGCTGCAAAGTGAAGCTGTATGCGGACTGATCAGCGAGGAGAACCTCTCTTTCTTCGCCCGAAGCCCGCTTTACCAGACCCTTCATGAATCTGCCCACCTTGTTCTTGCCTTTAATCTTGGGGCCAAAACTCCGGACAGACGTCGCCAGACGCAGATTCGCGTTGTCGACATTGACCGAGGTGAGCTTGAGTTGCAGATTGGCCTCACCGGCCACCGCTCCAGCGGGTCTGGCGGACACGACCTTGCCGGCGACACTCGCCCCTGCGGCAATCACTGTCTGACCGCCGACTACGACGTCCTGATCTAAGGTGGCTGAAAAGCTTTGGCCCACCTCGCTGACCCTAGAGCCGAGCGCTTCGCCGAGGCGAACTGTCAGTGTGGTTCCAGCGGGAATAATGATGGGTTGTGCCGCAGCGGGTTCTGAAGCATCCGCAGCAGGCTGTGCCATATCTGCAGCGGATGCATCCGCGTCGGTTTGCGCTTGGGTAACAGCGTCCGGCGCCTGGTCTTGTCCGGGGTCCGTTGTTGTCGTAGTGTCACTGGCAGGAGCAACCGATTGGTCCCCGGTCGGCTGATCCTGGGTCGCTGGGTCGGAAGAGTTCGACGAGGCGGCGTTCGTCACCGGATTTTGCGAGATTGCTTGATTGTTGTTCGCGGTATGGCCGTGTTTCACTCCGTCGAATACCAATGCTGATGTAACGATTGCCGTCGCAAGTCCAAATACGATGATTGATTTTGCTTTCATTGCCGTGCTCCTTTGCCAGGAATTTATAGAGAAACCGCGCTCACTAAGTCAGATTCACTAGTTTCGGGGTGGAAGAAGTGGCGCGGGATTCCTGGCTATAAATCCTGAGCCTTGAATACCGCGCCACAGGTTAGGTTGCTTACCGCCCTCGGCCCCTGCCGCCCGAAGCGTGGCCACCACCGCCACCGGAGTGGCCAGCAGATGATCCACCGCGACTCGCCATCGCTCCACCGTGGCTGGCAGATGACCCACCGCGATTCGCCGATGCACCGCCGCGGCTAGCGGACGCCGAATGACCAGCGGATGCTGAACGTCCAGCCGACGTCGAATGGCCAGCAGATGCTGAACGGCTAGCGGACGCCGAATGGCCAGCAGATGCTGAACGGCTAGCGGACGCCGAATGGCCAGCAGATGCTGAACGGCTAGCGGACGCCGAATGGCCAGCAGATGCTGAACGGCCAGCGGAAGCCGAACGACCAGCAGATGCTGAACGGCTAGCGGACGCCGAACGGCCAGCAGATGCTGAACGGCCAGCGGAAGCCGAACGACCAGCAGATGCTGAACGGCCAGCAGATGCCGAGCGGCCGGCGGATGCCGAACGACCAGCGGAAGCCGAGCGACCAGCGGAAGCTGAATGACTTCCGAACGCCGAATGGCCAGCGGATGGCTTACGAGCAGCGGACGCTCTAGCAGCGGCCGACCGGGCGGCCCCCGCATGAGCAGCGGCCTGATAGCCTCCGGGGACGCCACGTCCACCATGTTCGAATGCGCCTCGGTCGTGGCCGCCAAAATAGCCGTGATTGCAGACCGTCACGCTGTTCGAAATGTAGGTGTTGCCACCAAACATCACGGTCCCGCCGTCCCATGCCGGCGCCCATGCGCCGAAACCCCAACCGAAACCAGCGTAGACTCCAATCGCGATGCCCGGGTCGAAGGCCAGTCCGACTCCCCACACGATGCCGGGCGGAGGCGGCAGCACAACAAAGCCGGGATAGGCGACAAACAGCGTGCCCCAAATGCGCCAGGGGTTGTAATAGGGAACGTAAATCACCGCGGGATTAACCGGCACAATCTCGATCAGGCCGGCTTCTACTACCACCCGCTGTTGCGTGGTTGTCACTAGCACGTTCGACTGCTGCGCCTGCAACCGCATGGCCTGGACCGCGTTCATGACGTCTCCGGGCTGGTTGTAATAGGCGTTGCCGAGCTGCGCTGTCCAGGCGGTGTTCTTGGCCAGATTGTCGAGAACGGCGGGGAACTCGATGAGACCTTTGACGGCCGGGTCCCACGACATGGCGTTCGCCCCGGCCGCGCGCTGATCCGGGGGCAGATTCATGTTCTGGTTCAGCCAGGTATCGGCCGCGGCAATCTGGTCCGGATACGTGGCGCCAGTTAATATTTGAGCGACCAGCGAGTCCGGATCGAGAGCAATCGGGGCCACGAGCTGGTCGAGTTGCACCGCGTCCAGATCGACGTACGCAGCCGGTGCGGGCGCTTGCGCGTACAGATCCAATTGTGCCGCTGGAACCAGCAGCAAGGACAGCATGAGCGTCATCATTAGCGAAATTGTGCTCTTGGAGTTCATTTTGTTTCTCCTCGGGTAAGAGATTTGAACGCCGTTTTGTGTGATCTCAGCATTCACTAGGTAAGGCGACAAGGCGAGGAAAGTGGGGTCACAACAGGATCATTGCCGCGGGATCGCCATGGCTGGGCTTGTCTGAAGCGAAAGAAGAAATGGGGCAGAGAGACTCTCTGGTGTCCAAAACTCGGCTGAAGTCGTAGACGGACTGAATCGTATGGCATTAGCGGTCAGGTTATAGAGTTGGCCGTAGCCGTAGGTGTCGACGAGCGGCGCGGCTGCAAGGTCGTCCGCGTGACCCCGCGGGTCGTAGGTGAGGTAGGTGGGTGGTTGTTCCCGTCGGTGATGCTCGTCAGGTTGCCTTCACTATAGCCGTACTGGGTAAGATTATTGGCCGCGTCGGTGACGGAAATCAGGCGGTCGGCGCTGAATCGTTGCGCAAAGTCGTAGTGCCATGGCTCGATTCACAACACCCTTTATCACTTGTGCGCTCCTCTTATATCGATCAGAAGTTAAAGCGATAACCCAGAATCATTTTGGCAATCAGGTGGTCGGTCGCGCCCGTAAGACCGACGCCCAGGCCGAAATTGATTTCCCATTGCGGTGCGATGTTCAAATCAATCGCCGGGAAAATCTGGTGCTGCTGTTGTGAGACCGCATCGAATCCGGTCACCGGGCCGACCGAACCGTAATATTCCAGCCCACCCGCGACTTTCGGAGTCAAATCGTAACTGAATTTGAAGTTTGGCGAAAAGACAACGCCCTGGTTCACGCTTTCGCCGTGGAAAGACCGGCCAAGCGTGGGGTTCAAGGACCAATACCAGCGGCCGACTTTTTGATCCACGATGGGACGGATTTCCCACGTCCACGTGTCTACGGAATATTGCCGCCTCTGGTAGCCGATTTCATTCGAGAGGCTCACACCCACGGGCCAGTGCCATTTCTTCGGCACAGCAACGCGCGGCCGGATGTGATTTCCCACCCATTGCCAGCTCTGGCCCTCGGTTATGGAAGTGAAGATGTAAAAGCCGCACTCGAACCAGTCATTGAAACCGTGGGTGATCTCGACGGTCTCGTGCTCCGCGTGATTGGTGGGATAAACACCGTTCACGACCGTTTTGGAGCCGTCGATCGTGAAGTTGTTGTGGAGTTCGACCATAGTGTGTCCGGGATCGACCAAGTCGGACCCGTACACCTGGATTTCGTAGTTGTCTTGCGCACGGGTGAGGGGTGCAGCCAAGATAACCGTCAGCAAGACAACCGCCACAAGAGAAGCGGGCGCAAGATCGTTCCACACCGCTGCCATGCGAAGTTCGTAATCCACTGGCCGGTTAAACTTACAATGCACCATGAGAAAGATTATCAGCTACACAATGAATTCATCGTGGCAAACAAATGACAGATTGTTCATATTCCCTCGTACGGCCAGGCAAGCTGCATCAATTTAAGAATGCGCGGGGCCTTGTCGGTTTCACTTGTTCCCATGGTCTGCCGTTTGCTGATCTCTGTAAATTTCATGGCCGGAGGCATGGCGGCGATTGGTCAGGAATCGTCAACGCTCCCGGATGCGCCAAGCTCAAGTCAGGCTCAATCGCATCCATCAAGCCTTGCACAGAGCGCTCAACAACATGAACCGAGCAAGAATCACATCTTTTGGATAATTCCGAACTATCGCGCGGACGAAAACTCGGCGGAAATCGAACCCTTGACGCCGGACGCAAAGATGAGAGTTGCCTTGGATGACTCTTTCGATCCCTCGGCATTTCTGGTGGCTGGCATCTTTGCTGGGCTATCCATGGCGCAGAAGCAGTACGGCTCGTTCGGAACAGGAGCGCAGGGCTTTGCCAAATACTACGGAGGAGCATTCGCAGATCAAGCAATTGGCAACATCATGAGCGAAGGACTGTTTCCAGTCGTTCTCCACCAGGATCCTCGCTATTTCGTGAGAGGCACGGGCGGATTTTGGAAGCGAACGGGATTCGCGATAAGCCGGGAGGTCATCACTCGGGGCGATGACGGCCGCAACCACTTCAACACATCAGAGCTGGCCGGGAACGCTGTGGCAGCAGGGATTTCCAACCTCTACTATCCGACCACGGATCGATCATTTGGAAATACCGCAAATAAGTGGGGACAACAAATCGCTCTGGATACGTTCTTCAATGTGGCGAAAGAGTTCTGGCCCGACGTGCGCAACAAGTTGTTTAGGCACTGAGCGCCCGTTCGCGTAAATGAGAAGCTAGGGGAAGATCGCAAAGACGAAATCGAATCGGTGACAACAAGCCGGGAAGGAAGTGACGCCATGCGTGGGCAGCAAATCAACCGCGTTAGCGGCAAAGTCCTAATCGTACTGTCTCTTGCAGCATTGTTTGCGGTACTTAGCGGGTACACTCAGCCGCCCCAACCGGACGAAGGCGCGGCGGCACACATCTTTCAGCTATCAATCGTGGCGCTGGTGCTGATGCTCTTATTCTTCCTCGCAACGGCGGATTGGAGCCATCCTCTGCAAAGCGTGCGACCATTGGCATTTCCAGCCGCCGTTCTGGTTCTCGCGTTTTGGGCGCTGTATTACCTTGAGCACTACCGGTAGACTGCGACAAGACCGTGCGATCAAACTGACACTACCCGCCGGTGAGGTGCTGGCTGGGGGATTCTGGACGCCCGCAGAAATGTCGCGTTTATGCCACTTGGAGCACGCTGACGGGTAGCGACAAAGTTATGACAGCACCGCCTCCCGCCCGATCGGAGATCCTAGCCGCGCCGCCGTGAGCCTGGACGACTGCCTCCACAAAAGCGAGTCCGAGACCATGGCCGGGAGAGTGTTTTCCTTTTACGAATCGCTTGAAAGCATGGCTACCGATGTCAGGCGGGAACCCTGGGCCATTGTCTTCAATCGCCAGTTCTACTGAACCTTGATGCGAATGGAGCCGGATATTTACTCGGCATCCAGCTGGCAAATGGGTCAATTCGTTCTCAAGCAAATTGCTTACTACTCGATTCAGCAGAGTCGAGTCAGCATCCACGACCACGTGCTCTTCGACGTCAGTTGTCACTTCGTGATGGCGCTCGGCCATAGCCGGCTGGTAGATATCAACCAGTTGTCGCACGACATCGGAGAAGTCAACTGGGCCACGATCAATGTGAAGCGCACCCGCCTCCGCTTCGGCGAGATCCAACGTGGTGTTCAGCAACTGCAACAGCCTGTCCAAGTCCTCGATTGCTTCTCCAACCGAATCACGCCACCTCTCATTTCCTTCATTACACAGTGCGGATTCCAGCGTTCCGCGAATCAAGGTTACAGGGCTTTTCAGGTCGTGAGCGATACCGCCGGTCACGGTGCGAAGTTGATTCACCGAAGACTGGAGCCGGTCCAGCATGTGATTAAAGGTCTTCGCCAATCGCGAAATCTCATCCGAATTCACAGGTTCGGGCAAGCGTTCCTCTAAGTCTTCAGTGCCAATTCGCGCTACGGTTTCCGTAATTCGCTCAACCCGATGCAGAGTACGACGTGCGCTCCAGTAAGAGATGACAAAACCGAGTAGGAACATGCCGCCCCAGACCATGAGAAAACGACGGGCCAATGTGTGCAGCATGTGCTTGGCGCCACTATCCGAGAGTCCCAGATAAACAGTTCTTCCGTTTTGCGCCTTCACGACAACTCGAAATGTTTGTCGATATCCTTCCACTGTCATGGACTTCGGAGGTCCCGGAATCAGCTTCGCCCGTTGAATGGCTGCGATAAAAGCATCCTTGGAGCTTGGGCCTACCCACAACGGACCTTCACTCGCATTGGGGTTTGTTGCTAGGAAGAAGACGGAATTTAGCCTTTCGCCGCGGGCATTGCGCTCGTCCGGCACTTCCTGAGTAGCAAGTTCAGCCACTTCTCGAACTATCCGCTTGTATAGGTGATCGCTCGGAGTATCGGCCGAGACCTGAGCTAGAACCTCAGCCTCGCCGCTAAGCCAAGTGTCACTGCGCTCCCGGACACCCTGAGCGACAAGGAAATAAACTATGGAGAAAGCTACAGCGGTTCCGAGCGCGAACGCCAGAGTTGTCCAAATCGAGATTCGCCATGCGGCGGTAGCGCGTAAATTTCTAGGCATTCTTGAGAACATAACCAACACCACGAATTGTGTGGATCAGTGGCCGCGGGGTGTCATGGTCCACCTTACTGCGCAGACGGTAAATATGGACATCCACGACGTTGGTTGCGGGATCAATCCGCATCCGCCAGACGTGGTCCAGAATCATGGTGCGAGTCACCACGCGGCCTTCATTCCGGCAAAGATACTCCAGCAGAGAAAATTCCTGTGGGGTCAATTGCAGCAAGTGATCGCCCCGCCGTGCTTCACGACGCACTAGGTCAAGCTGCAAGTCAGCAGCTTGCAGACGCACCGATTCATTCTGCGGAACCGCGGACCTGCGCAGGAGATTTCTCAGCCTTGCCAGCAGTTCCGGGAGGGCGAATGGCTTCGTGAGGTAATCGTCTCCGCCTTGCTC